>JBBQNK010000031.1:0-59780 GCA_038329865.1 Tepidisphaerales bacterium
CTGAGTGCTGAGTGCTGAGTGCTGAGTGCTGAGTGCTGAGTGCTGAGTGCTGAGTGCTGAGTGCTGAGTGCTGAGTGCTGAGGAATTATATTGCCGGGTTCTGAGTGCTGAGTTTTTCTGCAACTCAGCACTCAGAACTCAGCATTGAAAACTTTCTATCGTTTCATCGCTTTGCCAATGATCAGGCCGCCGCCGAAGAAGAGGATGGCGACTACGAAGCCGATGCCGAAGATCGTCCAAAGGCCGTACTCTTTCATCTTGACGGCGACATCGGACTGCGCACCGATGACGCCCGAGGAGAGCACGAGCGTGGCGACGAGGAGCAGAACGAATCCGCCCAGTGCCATCCCGCCGAACGCGGGAGCCATTTCGTCTTCAGCTTCGACATAGACCGGCCCGGCCGACCGAACGCCGCCGCGCGGGCTGTCGAGATCGCCGAAGCTGTTTCCGCCGACGGTTTCCGCCGATCGCTTGCCACTGCCGGGCTGAATTTCGTCGAGCAGCGCTGCGCCGAGGCTGGTGTCGTCGCTCTCGCGCGTGAGATCGAGCAGACCTGAACCGGAACCGACGCCTTCAAGATTGATTTGATCGCGGCCCATGGCGGGCGAGATGTTGGTTTGCGCCATCGGGTCATGATGCTCGGCATCGTCGCCGAGCACGTTCACGCCGAGGCGGCTGCCGGTCATCGAGCCGGAAAGGCCCGAGCCTGACAGCATGCTGGCCGATCCGCTGGGCCGACCCGGCGAGGGCATGCCGCCCATCGAACCGCTGAGGCCCAGGTCCGCCGCGAGTGCGGTGTCGTCTTTGAGCGTCATGCCCGTGCCCGAGCTTTGGCCGGTATCTTCCGAGAGCGTCAGGCCGACGCCCGTGCCCATGCCGCTGCCGATTCCGGAACCGATGCCAGAGCCGACGCCCGAACCGATTCCGCTGCCGATGCCCGAGCCGATGCCGCTGTCCGCCAGGCCGATGGGCGCGCCGGTGTCGGAGACGCCGATGTCCATGCCCACGCCGCTGCCGCCGAGATCCGCCTTGAGCGCGTCGACCTGGTCGGCCTTAAACATCAGGCGCGGCCCGTCACGGAACTCGCGCAAACGCCCTTCGCGCGAAAACTGTTTGACCTCTTCCTCGCTCTTGCCGAGGGTCGCCTTGGTCTCTTCCAACGTATAGAACATCTTGGCCATCATGGTGCGGTCTCCTGAGTAGTTCTGAGGACTGAGGACTGAGGACTGAGTTTTCACTCAGTCCTCAGTCCTCATACCTCAGTCCTTATTTATCGGCCCCCGGCACGGTGTTTGTTGAACCCGTTCCTCGGGCCGGCTGTGCTTCGCGCTCGACCAACTGCCTGACTTCGTCGGGCGTGGGCTGGCCGGTGTTGAAATTCTTCAGTTTGCGGTCCCAAGCGTACGACCGCGAGGCCTTCAGCTTCAGCAGGTTATCGCCGGGCGTGTACTGGTAGACCTGAAGCGTTTGTGCGTCAATGTCCATCATGTAAACGCCCCACGTGTTGGGTGCCAACTGCCCCGGCATGATGTACACCCCGCCGCCGCCCGCGATGGGAGGCGGATCGGCCATCACCTGCGGCAGCAAGCTCGGCGAACCGTTGCGGGTGACAAACACCAAAAGCACGCACGCGAGCAGGCCGGCATTCAAATACAGTGCGAACAGCAGCGGGCGATTTCGGCGAGGTCGTTTCATACGGGTGCAATTCAACCCCGGCAAACAGGGCAACCGTTATTATACGAAGCCCGCCAAGCCCTGCAAACAAAACGTGCTTTAACGACTGCTGACAGGCGCGCGGGGAGGCCCGGGTTATCGGCCATGTTCCGGCTGGCGTGTAAAATCCCCCTGCAATCGATCGGCTCGAGCCAGAGGACTTTCCAAAATCTGGAGATTGGATCGAAAATGAAGCTATATTGGCAGGCATGAAAGCACTCGGACTGTTTCATCGGGCAGCCATCCCGGCTCTATTGCTTTGCCTGATCGCCGCTGGCGCCGCTGGGCCGACGACGGGCAAATCCCCAGCATCAAAGCCTGCCGATTGGCTGGGTTTGCCGACGATCCATAGCGTATACCTCGGCAACAAGGTCGAAGCGGTTGCGCAGTACGAGAAGTGGCTCGGCAAGCCGGCCGACGCCCTGCTCGTCTACACCGGCGACCGCGATTGGGCGGATTACGAAGGTTCCGTCGGCTGGGGGATGCACCTGTTCGGGCCTACCGACCGGCGCGTGCTCTGGTCGGTCTCGCTGATCCCCAAAAACGCCACCTTGGCCGAGGCGGCCAAGGGCGCCTACAACGAGCACTGGAAGACCGTCGCCACCAAGCTCGCCAAATGGCGGCCTGAAGAACCGATCCTCTTCATCCGCACCGGCTGGGAATTCAACGGCAAATGGTTCCACTACAGCGCCGTCGGCAAGGAAAAAGAATTCATCGGCGCGTGGCGGCAATTCGTGGACACTTTCCGGTCCGTCTCCGACCGATTCCGCTTCGACTGGTGCCCCGCCGGCGGTGACAAGATGGACATGAACGTCGAAGACGCATGGCCCGGCGATGAGTACGTCGACGTCATCGGCCTGGATATCTACGACCAGTTCAAATACCGAAAAATCAAAGACCCCGCACAACGGTGGAAAGACATTTACCTCAACGGCCCCCACGGCCTGGTCTGGCATCGCGATTTCGCAAAGAAGCACAACAAGCCGATGGCCTATTCAGAATGGGGCGCAGGCGGCAGCGAGGCGGGGGACAATCCGTACTTCATTGAACAGATGAACAAATGGTTCAACGACAACCACGTCATCTACGCCAGCTACTGGAATTCCAATGCGGCGTACAAGGGGATGCTCAGTGACGGAACCAACCCTCACGCGGGTGAGAAGTACAGGGAACTACTTGGGACGAAGGGGAAACCAGCTTCGCAGCCCACTACGCGTGCAGTGAAATAGCTATCGCAGGCGTGACTGATGAGCGTTGTAAAAGCTCTCAGCACTCAGCACTTTTAACTCAGCACTGCCGTTAAGCCGCCGCATGCTCGGCAATTTCGCCTTGGGTGCCGACCTGGTCGAACTTGACCGCGACGCGTTTGCTCACGCCCTGCTCCTGCATCGTCACGCCGTAGAGCACGTCGGCGATTTGCATCGTCCGCTTGTGGTGGGTGATGATGATGAAGTGGCTGGTCGAGAGGAATTCCTGCACGATCAGGCCGAAGCGCTGGTTGTTGGCCTCATCGAGCGGGGCATCGACTTCGTCCAAAATGCAGAACGGGCTGGGCTTGCTCTTGAAGATGCTCATCAGCAGCGCGATGCAGGTCATCGCTTTTTCGCCACCCGACAACTGCGAAATCGAAACCGGCTGCTTGCCCGGCGGGCGGGCGATGATTTCGATGCCGGCATCGAGCGGGTCGATCTTCCGCATCTCCAGCGGGAGCGGCTGGCCGTCGGCGTCGAGCTTCGGCTTGGTTTCCATCAGTTCGGTTTCGAGGAACAGGTCGGCCTTGCCGCCGCCGAAGAGCTTGCGGAACATGCCCTGGAAATTATCGCGGACGGCGATGAACGTCTGCTCGAACCGCACGCTGGATTCCTTGTTGATCGTGTCGATCAACTCTTCAAGCTGCTGCTTGCTGGTGGCGAGGTCGGTTAGTTGCGTGGAGAGGAACGTGCTGCGCGTTTCGAGCTCGGCCATCTGGTCGATCGATTCGATATTCACGTTGCCCAGCCGCTGGATCTTCTCGCGAAGGTCCTTGATCTCGGCGGCGACGGCGTCCCAGTCCATTTCTTCGGGCGTGTAGCCTTCGGCGTATTTGCTGGGCAGATCGAGCTGCAGTTCATCGCGCGTTCGTGTGACAAGGTTTTCCACGCGCACGTTCAACTCGCTGAGCTTCATCTGCACCTGGTGCAGGTCGGATTCGATCTCTCCGTGGCTGCCGCGGAAATGATCGACCGCTCGCGTGAGCTTGGCGACGGCCTCCTGTGCGGTCTTCACTTCGCCGGTCAGTCGCTCGAGCGTGGCGGACGATTCCTCGCACGCGGCGGCCAGTGACTGCTCCTGTCGCTCGGCGTCTGCGAGTTCGCTTTCAACATTCCCCTGCCGCCCCGCAATGGACGCGGCGGATTTTTCGATACGCTCGGCCTGCAGCACGAGCTCCGCCTTCGCGGCGGTCTGCCGTTGCACGGCCTGCTGGCTGGCGAGCTGCTTTTCCTGGATCTGCCCGAGCAGCACGCGCTCGGCGGTCAACGCCTCGCCGATCTGCTTGAGCTCTTCCGCCAGCGACTGATGACGCGACGCGGATTCTTCCACCAGCGTCTGGCGGCGCGATTGGTCGGCCTCCATCGATTGCCGCTGCTCAGTGAGCCGCGATTCCTCTGTCGTGAGCTTGCCAGCCTGATCGAGCAGCACTTGCAGCTCGCGATCGAGCACCGGCTGCTCGCGGCGGAGCTGGCTTTGCTTGTCGCCGTTCTGGCTGATCTGGCTGGTGAATTCGACCTTCACCGTGTTGGCCTGATACACCGCGTTGCGGAGCGAGTTGGTTTCTTCTTCGAGCTGGCGCGCCTGCGTGTTGCCCTCGGCGATCTGCTGCGAAAGGCCGGCGATGCGGGCATCGACTTCGGCGATCTGCTGCGCGATGGCTTCGAGTTCCGATCGACGCGAGAGCAGCCCCATGGCGGCCGTCAACGGACCGGCGCGGAGCGTGCCGGATTCTTCGATGACTTCACCGGCGGCCGTGACGTAGCGGAAACCCGCGGGGCCGAAACGGTGGAGGGCCATCGCGTCGGAGAGACTTTCGACGATGACGGTTTTGCCGAGCAGCTGTTTCGCGACGGGAGCATCCGCCTCTTCAAAACGGACCAAATCCACCCCGAGACGGACGCCGATTTCGTGCTGGTTCCAATCGTATGCCGTGGCACGGACCTCTGGTCCGTGTAGTTCGGAAGGGTTCTTCACGGACCGGAGGTCCGTGCCGCGTGAAGTCAGTTCGTCCAGTCGAATGATATTCACGCGGCCTTCGATGTTGTCGAGGTGTTCTTTGGCAGCCATCAGCGCCGCGGTGTCGTTGGAAATCAGCCACTGATCGCGGCCGTCGAGGGCCGCTTCGATCACGTGGGCGTGCTCGACGTCGACTCGCAGAACGTCGGCGACCAAACCCTTGATGAACGGGAAGGACTTTTCGCGTTGGCGGAGGACGGATTTCACGCCTTCGCTCACGCCTTCGCGTTTGGACTCGAGGTCGCTGAGCAATTTCTGTCGGGAAATCAGCCCGCTGCGGTGTTCGCGGGCGGCGCCCATTTGCTCGGTGACTTGTGCGATCTGCTTGCCGAGGGCGGCGGCTTCGGAGCGCTTGGCTTCGAATTTCGCCTGTTGATCGGCAATGTGCGCGACGGCGGCGTCGAGCTTGATCTGCAGCTCGCCGCGGGCGGCCTCGAGCTGCTCGATCTCCGCCAGCACCACGCGGCGGCGCTCGGCCAAGCGCGTTTGCTGGGCGCCGATGTTTTTCCGCTCGATGTCGATCGCGCCGAGCCGGCTGTTCGTGCTCGCGAGCTTGCGCATCAGTTCCAGGATCGCCGATTTGTTCTGCTCGATCTGCTGGTTGAGCTGGTTGAGCGTGAGCTGCCCGTCGCGGAAAGCCTTCTGGCGGTCGTCGATGTGTCGCGAGTGCTCCGCCAAATCAGCGGTGAGCGAAGCGAACAATTCCGCCTCGGTCTCGAGCGAGGCCGTCACGTCCGCAAGTTTCTGGGCGATCTCCACGCGGTCTTTTTCAAAACTCGCGAGTTGCTCGGCGATCTGCTCGAGCTGCTGCTTGGCGTACGTCTGGCGCTGCTGCGCGGACTGCATTTGCGCTTTGGCCTGCACGAGTTCGTACTCGACCTGCTGGCGGCGCTGGCTGAGGGCGTCGAAATTTTCCCGCTGGATGGCGAGTTCGTTCTGCGATTTCGCCAAATCACCGGCGACGTCATCGAGGCGGAACTGCGCGTCTTCGCGCTGCTTATCGAGATCGGTCACCTGCAGCACCAGCGTGTGGTATTCCTGGAGCGAATAGCCCAGTCGCAGGCCGCTGAGTTTGTCGTTGTATTCCTGATAATTGCGAGCTTTTCCCGCGGCGATTTTCACGCTGCGGAGCTGCTTTTCCACTTCGGCCACGATGTCGTTCACGCGCAGCAGATTCTGATCGACTTTTTCCAGCTTGCGCTGCGACTCTTTCTTGCGCTGCTTGAATTTGCTGATGCCGGCCGCCTCTTCGAAGATCAGGCGGCGCTCTTCGGGGTTGGCTTCCAGCAGCGCCGCGACTCGGCCTTGCTCGATGACGCTGTACGCGTCCACGCCCACGCCGGTATCGAGGAACAATTCGCGAATGTCTTTCAGACGCGAAGAGCCGTTGTTGATCGTGTATTCGCTCGTGCCGTCGCGGAATAGCCGGCGGCCGACGGAGACTTCGTCGACGTCGAGGTTCAGGATTCGCGTGTCGTCGGCCCGCTTGGGGTTGTCGAAGACGAGTGTCACTTCCGCCATCCCGGCCGGCTTGCGGTTGCCGCTGCCGTTGAAGATGACGTCCATCATCGCTTCGCCGCGCAGGGACTTGGCGGACTGCTCGCCGAGCACCCATTTGAAGCCGTCAACCACGTTGGATTTACCGCACCCGTTAGGCCCGACGATGCCGGTGATCGGCGCGTCAAAGGCGAATTCGGTACGATCGGCGAACGATTTGAAACCGTGAAGAATGAGTTTTTTCAGACGCATGATGGGTCGGTCCTCCATGACCGTTTAACAGCAGGACTTAGGACTAAGGACTTAGGACTCAGTAAAGACCTGCAATTTTCTGTTTTCACTCAGTCCTAAGTCCTTAGTCCTAAGTCCTATTCTAATTCGCCGAGCTCGTCGCTCCGGACGGCTCTTGCTGTTGCGGGCGGGCTTCGCCTGGCAGCAGGGGCGCGTTTTCGATGTCGTCGGGCGTCCTGGTAAGTTTCTGCAGGACGAACGTCGTGTCCACCTGCTTGCCCTGGTACGTGGCGACGAGTTTATGCGAATCCGACAGCGATTGCAGCATACCAACGACATCGCAGTATCCAAAATCCAATTTTACATCTTCGAGCGGCCCTTCGCCGCCAAGGCGCGAGATGACTTCCCCGAGGTCAGGCCGGCTCAGTATTTGAACCGGGCGCGGAAATTCCGTGCCGCGATAGAAAATCGTGATCAGCCCTTCCTGCGGCGCAGAGGTAATCGTCAGGCGGTTATCCATCGCCGAGTAAAGCAGCGGCAGAAGCAGTGAAGGCTTTGCGCCGATGATCGCAATGCGCGGCTGGCCGCTGCGGCTGGCGTAGATCAGCGGCGGGCCCTTGCTCGGCACGATATCGAGTACGAACTTTTCATTCCCCTTGGCGATCACGCGGGTGAAGATCGATGAATCATGGTGGCTGGCGAGCATGCGGTACGCTTCGACGCGGACGAGGACGTCCGGCGAATCCAGCAGCGTGCGAACCTTGCTGTTGATCTGAATCGATGGCGGCAGTGCGCCGAGCACCTGCACTGCATTGAGCTGGAACCGATTGTGCGGCTTCTGCGCGATCGCCATCAGCACGTCCTGCGCGGAAATGTCGCCGACGAATGCCGCCGCGCGGGCGGCGGCGAAGGCGATGTCGTCGTTCGGGTTCACAAACAGCGGCTGGATGTAGTTGATGATGTCCTTGCCGAATCCTTCCCAACAATAGGAAATGTCCTGCAGCGGCGCGTCGGGCTTCAACGCGGCGTTCACCAGTTCTCTCATTTTGGCGGCGTTGTTGTTCGTGTTGAGGTACAGATACCTCATCACGCCGGCGAAGTGTTCCCAGTCATTGCCGTAGTCGTCGGGGACGAAGACTTCGACGAGTCCTTCGTCTTTTGCGCTGGCGTTGGTCCGCTGGCCGGGCGGAGCGGGGAAACGCTGTTCGATGCGGCGTTGAATGGCGCGTGCGAGCGAAAGCTGCGGCGTGCGAAGTTGCAGCACTAGTGGACGATCCTTGGCGATGTACCCTCCGTCAAGAATCACCCCTTCACGCAGCGAGGCGCGCTGCCCTTCCGTGCCCGCGGTAGAATTGAGCGCGAGCGTCGGATTGACGAAGACCTGCCCTTCGGCCTTGCCCATGATGTTGATCGCAACGCCCGGCGCGCGGATATTTCCGCCGCCCGGGGCGAGATCGGTCTGGTACAGCCACCCGCGTGAAAGACTTACCGTGGTGCTTGCCTGGAGGGCGCGGATCTGAATGTCCATCGTCGTGCCGCCGCGCGCGCCGGGGGGAATCAGCCCCTGCACCAGCACGATGGAATTCCGCGGATCAGCCAGCATTTTCGACGGTGAAATGTTTTCCCACCCGGGCTGATTCACGCTGCCGACGCGGTGCTTGAGCATTTCACGGAGCATGTATTCGCGAACGGCCGTCGGATAAATCTGATTGCCCGGCGCGATTTTGGAGTTGGGCAGCGGGTCGGCGTTAACGACGAGACCAAAGCCGGTCACGACGAGCGGGCCGGTGTTGCGGAGTTCGGTGTATTGGTCGATCGTTCCGTCAAGAAACTCGGGGTAGTACGGGCCTTTTTTCGCACCGAGGTCGGGGTAGGTGGGCCGGGCGACCGGTTTGGGCTTGTTGTCGTCTTCGCATCCTGCGGTGACGCACGCGAGCGCGCAGGCCGACCCGATCAGGACGGCGCTGCAAAGGCGGACAAATTTCTGCCGGGCAAGCATCAGTAGACCTCCAGACATTATCGGACGAACCAGCCAGGAAGCTTAAACACCGGCGGGGTTACTTCTCGGAATTCGCCAAACATATACTTGCTCGGACTTTCCCACCCGCTCAAGCTGGTAGACCGCCGAAATTCTCAATCGTTTGCGGTTTTTCCCGCTTCTTTATCATCTGTGGGAGGCGGCGAGGATGCAACTTTGATTTTCGTCCGCGTCTTGCCCGAACCGTTGCCCGGAGCCTCTGCCGCAGCGGCGGGAGCGGCATCTTCAATGAATAGTCGCCCCTGCCCGGGATCGTCGAATCGGCGGGCATCGATGACCGTCCTGGCCTCTTCCAGCAGTTCTTCAAGCGTTTTGAATCGCTTGTGCACGCTGGCGAACCGCACGTACGCCACCTGATCAAGTCGGCGGAGTTTGTCGATGACGATCTCGCCGATGCTGTTGCTGGGAATTTCGCGATCGAATTTGGCGAAGACGGTTTCTTCGGTCTCGTCGGCGATTCGATTGAGTTCGCTGTCGGCGATCGGCCTTTTAAAGCAAGCCCGTTCCAGGCCCGCCAGTATTTTCGTCCGATCCCAGGGCACGCGCCGGCCGTCCTTCTTGATGACGGTGATGCGGATATTTTCTTCCACCCGCTCGTAGGTTGTGAATCGCTTCCCGCAAGCCAGACACTCCCGCCGCCGGCGGATCGATTTATCGCCGTCGCAGGTACGGGAGTCAATCACCTTCAGTTTTTCTTTTTCCGCCTTGCAAAACGGGCATTTCATGGAAGGTAAAAATTAACCATTACCGGACGTAAACGCAAAAAATGCAGGGCCGTGAAATCCATCAGTGTGCAATAATTTCATCGCTCCTGAAATTCTGATAGAAACCATGGCTTGATTTTAGCCGATTAAACACATAAATACTGATGATCTGTCCGGTAGGAACACATCAGATTGATTGAGACGGGGCCGAAAACTGAAATGACTTCGCTATCGACATCATTCTTCCCGCCCGCTCCCGATAAATCGGCGACGCATAATGCGCTGTCGTACGAACCCGCACGCCCGCCGGAAGTGCTCGGGGAAAAAAAGTCCGGCTCACGCCGTGATCTGGTGCTCGATTTCCTTCGCGGCGTCGCGATTTTTATGATGGTCACCGACCATCTCCTGATCGTGTCCGGCTACAGCTATTTCACCCGCGAACGGATCGGCGTGGTCACCGGGGCCGAATTCTTCGTGCTCATTTCCGGCGTGCTGATCGGTCACATTTACAAGCAGAAGATTACTTCGCTGGGATTTTTGGTCGCAGCGAAGGTACTTCTCGGCCGGGCAGCGCAACTATACGTGGTTTGCCTTGCGATCGTCGCCGGCGTGTTCCTTTTTTCGCTGATTCCGAACGTCGATACCCGCCTCATTACGCCTTGGGGAGGATACAACCTTCGCGAAGCCATTAACGTGGCTGGGTTTTTTAAGGTACTCACGCACACCCTGATGCTTAAGTGCGGGCCTGTCCGCATGAATGTGATCGGAATCTATGTCGTTCTGATGGCGGGCGCTCCGATTGCGATCTGGATCTTGCACAAAGGTTACGCTCGAACACTTTTGGTGGTTAGCGGGTTGGCCTGGGCGATCAATCTGTACTTCCAGGCGCGGCTGATCGGTACTGTGTTTGACAGTGTCTTCCGAGTTGCGAGCTGGCAGTTCCTGTTCGTCCTGGGCATCGTGGCCGGTTATTACCGCCAGCAGATTCGCGATCTGATCTATTCACCGCGCGGCAAAGTTCTGCTCTACATCATGGCGGCCGCGTGCGTCGCGTTTTGCCTCTTTGCACTGAACAACCCCGACAAGGACCTCGGTCTGGCCGAAAAGGCGCGACTCCACTGGATTCCCAGCACGACGTATAAGGGCATCTACGACGGCTACTTCAGCCGTCGAGTCATCGGGCCCGGGCGAATGCTGAACGTCATCTGCCTCTTCACGATGTGCTACGTCGTGCTACAGCGCCTTTGGAAGCCGGTGAACCGAGCGGTCGGCTGGTTCTTCGTGACCATCGGTCAGGCTTCGCTTTACGTTTACATTCTGCACGTTTTCCTGCTCCAGGCGCTCTATCAGTGGGAGCCGTTCCAGGGCGAAAACATCTTTGTGAACACCATCACAACTACAGTCGTGCTTCTCGCGCTCTGGTACATGACTAAGCGCAGGATGCTTTTCTGGCTGATCCCGCGATAGCGCTGCCGCGAAATCTACCTCCATCGTTCCGTATCCAGCCCGGATTTTTCATTCGGATCTTTCAGGTTGTGCTGGAGCACTTGGCCGTCCAGGCCTGCCGCGACCATTTGCGGGTTCATTTCAGTCAGATCATCCTGAGGCGCATAGGTGAGCAGTTCGCGCGCTGAACTGATGTCCAGCCGCTTGAAGCGGTTGTCGCTCAGGCCGTGGAAGATCGCGAACTGGATTCGGTCATCGTCGATGCATTTTTCGATCAGGTGAAGAAGATCGCGAGGGCTGACCCACGCATCGAGCATGCGGATCGAGTCCGCCCGCTTCGCCACCTCTGCCGGGTGGAACGCGCCGATGCGAATGCAGATGCTGCTGAGCCCCTCCTGCTCGGCCATGTATCTCGCAAGAGCTTCGCCGAAGCATTTGCTCACGCCGTAGAGATCGCCGGGGTTGACCGGGTCGCCCGTTTTCACCTGCATGTCGGCCGGGTATCCGCTGACGGCGTGGATCGAACTGGCATAAACCACGCGCCGCGCCGACGCATGCTTGGCGGCCTTAAACAGGTTGTACGTGCCGGTGATGTTGGTCTGCACCAGGCTCTCCCACCCCGCATTGGGCGACGGATCGCCGGCGAGGTGAACGATCGTATCGACGTCGGAACACGCTTTTGCCAGGTCGGCCGGGTTCAGCAGGTCACCGACGATTACCTTCCCGAATTTCCTCGAAGCAGCGGCCTCATCTTCGTGATGGACCAGCATACGCAAGTCGTATTTCTGATGGGCTTGTTCAGCAAAATAAGAACCGATGTTCCCGGCTGCGCCCGTAACAAGAACGGTACGCCGGCCTCTGTGCATTTTGGACCGGATCAGATGCGGGCATAATGTAAATGACATCGCCATATAGCTCTCCTTTTCTCAACGGATGATCTCGCCATTTTGAACTGGAGTGCATCGGGGCATCCCTGCCGGGCTCATGCGAAATGTACCGAACCCTACCGGGATATTTTATGAGCCTGCTGGGTTTTTGCCCCGGCTGACTCCTCAAATCAATCGCTTGAAATGGCGAACTTCGATCCGGTTTGCCGAGCGCGCGGTTCCGTCTCGACTTTGCCCCCGCCTATCTGTAGTCTCCCGCCATGGTCGAGAAGTCGTTCCTAGTTCAGAAATTCGCCAAGCTCAAGCTCGGCAGCTTGCACGTCATCGGCTACAGCGTGGCCGGCGAAGAGACCGTCACGCAGATTCCGGAAATGAACGTCTGTTTCGACATCGGCCGGACCCCGTACTTCGCGCTGACCAGCGACGTCATCTGCATCAGCCACGGCCACATGGATCACCTCGCCGGGTTGCCGTATTACCTGTCTCAGCGGTATTTTCAGGGGATGAAACCGGGCACGATCGTGCTGCCGCGCGAACTGGAGCGGCCTGTTGATGCGATGCTCAAATGCTGGCGCGAAGTCGAACGCCAAGGCACGCCGTACAACTTGATCCCCATCTCCGCCGGCCAGATGTGGGAGCCGCGGCGCGATTTCGGCATCCGGGCCTTCGCCACCCACCACGGCGGGGTGAGCCTGGGCTACTCGCTCGTCAGCATCCGAGAAAAGCTCAAGCCAGAACTGCTCGGCCGGCCGGGCCCGGAACTGGCGCAGATGAAAAAAGACGGCGTGGAAATCCAGTACCGCGTCGAAGTGCCCCTCGTCGCCTGCCTCGGCGATACCTCCATCGGCGACGTCTTCGACCAACCCGACGTGCAGAACGCCGAGGTGCTGATCACCGAGTGCACCTTCTTCGAGCCCGCCCACAAGTCCAAAGCCAAGGCCGGCCGGCATTTGCACGTGGACCACTTCGTCGAACTCTTCCCGAAGCTGAAAAATCAGCACATCGTGCTCACGCACGTCAGCCGGCGGACGGGCATTCGCAAGGCGAAATCAATCCTGAAAAAACGCCTGGGCGAAGAGGCGATGACGCGGGTTCATTTCCTGATGGATTTCGAACACTCCACCGACGCCGGCGACATGGAAGACACCGTGCCGCAGCCTTTGGAAGATTCGAACAACGGATAACTCAAAAAGGAATGAACGCGGAGGCGCGGAGATAGGGAGAAGAAAATCCTAATTCTTTTTCTTTTCCTATCTCCGCGCCTCCGCGTTCATTCCTCTCTATGATTCACTCCCCGTCCTTCTTCTTATTGAAAATATTCCCCAGTAAATCCCCCGCCTTGCCCAGGCCCTTCTTCGTCGCATCCAAACCCTTGTCGATGCCTTCGCCGGCCTTGCCTGCAAGGTCTTTGACTTCGTCGGTGATGATTTTCCCGTTGCCGGTGGTCACACTGAAATCGTAATTCTGTACCGTGCCGGTGATGCGATACGTCAGCAGCGAGTTGACGTTATTTTTCACCAGCTCGCCGAGCTTGCCCCATGGCCCTCCCTTGAGCGTGAAATCCAGCGCCTGGGCGAGCGTGATCGTTCCGGTCCCTTCGACGGCGACGATCTCGCCTTCGTACTCCACCTTTGAAAACGTCACGCGGTCATCGACGCAATCGAAGACGAGCGTGGCCGTCTCCTTCGGCTTGACGGTGAGCGTCTTTTCCTTGTCGAACTGCTTGGTGATTTCGAACACGGCGGACTTGGCGAAGTTGCCGAGCTTCTGGATCATCTCCAGGCCCGCCAGTCGCGCCTCGGTCACGTGGATCGTTCCGGTGGCCCACTTGCCGGTGAGCGGCACCTGCCGCAGCGGCGAGGGAGGCGGATCGCTTGGGCGCGTGGTCGGCGGCGCGGCGTGCGCGGCGATCACCAGCAGCGGCGCTTTCTCCAGATGCACATTTACGTCCACCAGCCCTTCGAGATCCTTCATCTGCGGATCGGGCGGCTGCTTGGCGGTTGCCAGGTACTTGAGCTGAAGCTTTTTCACCGTCAGATCGAGCGTTGACGTGAAGTACTCATCAAGCTTCACCGTGCCGGCCAGGTCGACCGTGCCGTCGAACACGTCCGCCATCGATCCGCCCATCGACTCGGCCGGCAGGATCATCAGCAGGTGATCCTTCACATGCACCGGCAGGCGCACGTGCGCGATCGGCCCGGTGAAACCGCTGGCGGTCGCCTTCACCTGCTCGATGCGGACATCGGCCGTCAGGTCGGCGGCCATCGGGTCGGTCAGCGGCACGCTGCCGACTCCTTCCACCGACAGCACGCCCTGCACCTGGTACTGCGCCAGCACCTGCTGAAGCTGCGGCGGCAGGTAGGTCGGGTTTTTCTTGCCGAGATCCGTCGCGAATGTCAGTTTCATCCCGTCGACCGCGAGCGTGTTGATGTTCATCCGCCCGGCCAGGTCGAGATTGAAATCCGGCGCGTGCGGGATGAGCGTCTGGAACGCGTACACGTCGCCCGCCTGCGTAGTCGGCGTGATTTTGACGACGATCTGATCGAGCGACATCGGCAAGGTGTCTTTCACGCGCGGGTCGTAATAGAGGATCGCGCCGTTCACCTGCACGAGATCGGCGCGGAACAAATCGCTCAATTTCGCCGCGGCGACGGGGGCATTGGGGGCCGCGGGTTCGGCGGGCTTGGTCGCGGGCGCCGGGCCCTCGGGCTGCGCGGACGGCACGAAGGCGGCCGCCATCTTCTGAAGGCTCACCACGCCGGCGAAGTCGTTCGAACCTGGCGCCATTGCCACCGCGCGGATGGCCGGTCGCGTGACCACCACGCTGTCGACGACGATCGGCTTACCAGCCACCGGCAGCGATAAGAGCTTGATCGCCAGCGAATCGCACGCGACAAAATCCAGCGATGCGCCGCGTGCCCGCGGATCGTCGGTGTTCAGATGCACTGCCTTCAGCGTGACGGTCGCCACCGGCTCGCCCGGCTTGGCGGGGATCAGGCCGAGCGCCGCCATCACCGGGGTTTGGATTTCGACGTCGGCATCGAGCCGCGTTTCACTCGTCATCCGCGGATCGTTCGGCCGAAGCGCGGCGACGAGGTCTTCCAGCACCACGCCGTGCACCATGAGCGTGAGATCCGTGTCCATGCGATCGTTCAGCGCCGCCGTGCCGCGGAGATTGAAATAATTCCCCAGCGCCGCGATCTGCATCGCAGGAATTTCCACCTTGCCGTTGGCGACTTTAGCGGTGAGATTGAAACGCTCGATCGGCAGTCGCATGTTGGCCGTCGCGACTTCGATGTGCTCGAGCTTCACGTCGGCGGTGATCTGCCCTTTCATCGGATCGTCCAGGGGAATCGAGCCGGCCACCGCGACATTCAGCGTGCCCTTGGCGTCGGTCTGCTTCAAAATCGCCTGCAACTGCGGCGGCAGGTAATCGAGCTGGTTCTTCGTGAGGTCGGCCAGCAGGTTGAGCTTGAAATCCTGCACGCCGGGGTGATCGATGTTGATGCGGCCGTCGATCGACAGATCAAAAATCGGCTTGCGCCCGATGGCGGTGCTGAGGACGTACACGCCTGGATCTTTCGGGGCGACGTTCAGCGACGTGTTAATGCCGTCGAGCCACATCCGCTGCGTGTTGGGAATGCGCGGGTCGTAAACGATCTTCGCGTTGTTGAGCTGAAACGTCTTAACGCGGATCAACTCGCTGAGCAGTTTCTGAGACGAAGCAACCGGCGCCGGCGCGACCGCACCGCCGCCCGCTTGCGGTTTCGCACCGTCGCCCGTGGGAGCATCGCCCGCAACCGGCGCGGTCAAACTCGGAGGGAGCGTAGGAACCCCGACGAACTGGAACGAATTCGGCGCAACCGCGATCGCGGAGAGCGTCGGTGAATCGAGAATGATCTTCTCGATCACGATCGGCTTGCCCGCCACCACGGGTTCCGCGAGCGCGACGTCGAGATTCTTCACCGCCACCACGTCTACCGTTTGCCCCGGATTGGCCGGATCGTTCGCGCTCAGGCGGAAATTCTGCAGGCTGATCGCCCCCAGCGGCTGACCGGCCGCGGGCGGGACTTTGCCGATAATCGCCATCAGCGAGCCGGCCACTTTAAAATCCAGATCAAGCTTGGCCGCATTCGCCGACGGCCCGGTCTTGAGCAGATTCTCCAGCACCATGCCGCTGACTTTGAGCTTCAGATCAGCGTCCAGCCGATCGTTCAGCGTGGCCGATCCGGATAAATCCGCCGTGCCGCCCAGCGCCGCGATTTTCATCGACGGCAGCGACACTTTCCCGTCCGCGAACTTCGCCTGCAGCTCGAAATTCTCCACCGGCAGGTGAAGATCGCCCATGGCGAAGTTCGCGCTGTCGAGTTTTACGTCGGCCTGTACTTCGCCTTTCATCGGGTCCATCACGGGCATCGTGCCGGTGATTTGCACATTCAGTTTTCCCTTGCCCTCGTACTGCTTGAGCAGCGCCTGAATCTCCGGCGGAAGGTAATCGAGTTTTTCCTGCCCGAGGTCGGCCAGCAGTTTGATGTCGATCCCGCGTACCGTGAACGAATCGAGATTCAGCTCCCCCGCCACCGCCAGATCGAACACCGGCTTGCGGCTGATGTTCGTGTTGACCTTGTACCACCCGTCGGCGGTCGTATCGATCGTGAGCGTGGTGTTGATCTGATCGAGCGCCATCGGCAGCGTGCCGGGGATGCGCGGGTCGTACACGATCTTGCCGTCGACCAACTGCACGAGCTTCATGCGGAAGACTTCGCTCAGTTTTTTCGGCGCGCCGGCGGGTTTCTCTTCGACTTTGGTTGCCGGCTTGTCGCTCATTGCGCCCACTTTGATCAGGTTTGAAAACCCTACGAATTCCTTTGACCCCGTCGCCACCGCGACGGCCGAGATCAGCGGCTTGTTCAGCGAGATTTTCTCGATCACGATCGGCTTGCCGATCGACGGAATTTCCGCCAGCGTGATGGACGCACTTTCGCAGGCGATGACGTCGATGCTCTTGCCCGGATGGGCCGGGTCGTCAGCGGTCAGGCGCATGTTTTTCAGGGAGACGCTGTACGGGTAGGTGTAATCAAGATCGGAGAAACTCAGCTTGGGATTGAGGTACGAGTTGGCGATGGTGAGCACCTGCGACTCGATCCATTTCTCAACCCGGCCCGACCCTTTCCCCGAGATCGACCAGAAGACCAAACCGCCCGCCACCAGCAGCGCAAGAACAACCGCCGCCCCGAATCGGATGAGTCGCTTTTTCATGGAATACTAGTTGTGGTTCCACGGCGGCGAGATGTCAATTATTTCTCGCGAGGCGGGACGAAGAATTGTGGCCGGAATTGTCGAATAATGCCGCTAAAGGCGGCATTCGTCATCCTGAGGTACTCCGAAGGATCTGGCGTCCACGGCGGTTCGGCCAGGTCCTTCGGAGTACCTCAGGATGACGATTCTTTCTTGTTCGGCGAATTAGAAATCGAAGTAAAACCCGAGCGCCACCCACGATTCGTGTCGGTCAATGAACTGCCCGAACGGCGAGCGGCCGTCGTAGTATTCGACCGCGAAACGATAGCCCGGCGCCCCCTGCAGCCCCAGCCACTGCCAGCCGATCTGGGCGGTGAGGTTGGGCGTGTAGTCTTCGTCGCCGCGGAATTCCACGTCGATCGCGGCATAGGGCTGGCCGAAATCGCCCGTCGGGCCGGGCTTGCTCCACTCGGCTCCGCAGGTGTAGCGCTCTTTGTGGATGTTCTCAACGAAGCTGCTCTGCCCGACCGCGTACCCGAACTGGCCATACAACCGCAGCGGTTCGATCGGTCGATACGAAATGCCGAACACCGCTTCATTGCGGGTGGAATCGCGGCTGGGTAGGTTGTGCTTGATCAGGAACTCGTCGCCGAGGTGACAGCTGGTGTGCTCGTAAGCGATCTTAAAAGACCACGGCCCCTCGGCCAGCGTAAACGGAACGCCGAACCGGTAATCCACCGCGGCGAACGTACGCCGGTCGACGAAACGAGACATCACCGTCGCGAAAATATCAGTCTGAACACCTTCATTCGGCTTGTCCAATCGAGACACGCGCACCAGCGGTAGCGTTCCGCCGATGTTGCAGTCGTTCACGCTGGGCATGTCGGATTCTTCCAGCGACATGATCTTCATGTAGCACCGCGGCTCGTTCGGACTCGCCAGCGGCGGCTGCCACAGCAGGCCGTGCGGGAGAATCGTCACCCGGCGCGAGAAACTATCGGTTCCGATAATCGAGCTGTTTGCGACCAGGTAAGGATCGGCCGGAACGGAGGAAGACTGCTGAACGGTCGGGGTAAGTGTTGGCTGATTTGCGGGCGCGGTCGTCGGGGTCGATTGAGAGTATGCCAGCGCCGGCAACAATCCCAGCCCCCACGCGGCAGCCCATGCCATCCGCTGGAATCGCTTCGCGCTACGTATTTGCTTCATGCGATCCTCGATCCGGCACCGCTGGCCCCGGTTCAATCTGCCATCGGTATTTACTGCCGGCCGGCATGAAGAAATTGCGCAGCCGAGCGATGCGCGGGCGTGAGGAGAACGTTAATTGTTAAGCAATCAAACCATGCTAGAGCAGAGCAACTTCAAATGTATCGTCATCCTGAGGTACTCCGAAGGATCTAGCCGATTCGCCGTGGACGCTAGATCCTTCGGAGTACCTCAGCAAGACATCACGGAAGTCCGGCGATACAGGTGAAGTTGAAATGCTCTTGGCACGGCACCTCCTGACCCAGGACTAACGGCGATCGTACCGCTTGCGCGAGACGTCATACGCCTCGCGCAACATCGGCTTGATGAGATCGAACGTCGCGTCGGACGGATTCAACACGCACACCCAGTGCATCATCCCATAAACCGGGTGCGGCAGGATCCGATCGATCGCGGTGAAGTCGTGCCCTTCCGGCTTCGCATCGCCGACGAGCGATTGAAATGTCGACTTACTCACGCCGACGTTCAACCGAAACACGCCCGGCCGCGCGAGGTTAGAGGCGGTGTCGTGTTCGTCAGTCGTCACGATGGTGGCGAACGGAAATTTCTTTTCCGGATCGTTGAAGAAGAACGTCGCGTTCATCGCGACGGTCGTCGTCGTGTCGGGAAAAGTGTGCGTGATGTATTCGGTGATTTCAGTTTCGTTCAAGGTGCACTCGCTCTCATCGGCGAATTTTCCCCGCGAAGGCGCAAGCGAGCGGCAGCCCGATCCGGCGGCCGCTCGCTTGCGCCTTCGCGGAAAGGCTTCGACAAGAATTTACTCGAACATCTCACATCCGCAGACTTCCAGCGCAAACCCCAGATTCTCACCGACATTCGCCGTCGCGTGCTTGGAGGCGACGGCAATCGCTTCATCCATGTTCGCGGCGTCGATGATGAAAAAGGCTCCCGCCTGCTGGGCCGCCGCGGAGATCGGCCCCGGCGTCACCACCGGCTTGCCGTTGACCGGCTTAATCGTCCGCCACTCGGCCGGCAGGGAGAGCGACCCGAGCGAAACCATCTTGCCGGTCGCCCGCAGCGCCACATCGTACGGCTGACATTCCGGCCCGATCGCCGCCACCTCCGCCGGCGTGAGCGTGGTGAATTTTTGAGCGTCGTAGTAGCAGAGGCAGAGGTATTTCATGGGACAGTCTCCGAGGCCAAACGTTACTCCCGGGTATGAAAATTGTTTCGCAATCGCATCGACGACCGCAGACTGCTCCGCGTCTGTGCCTGACTGCAATCGGCTGCGGATTTACGTCGGCCGATGCACTTCACGGCTGATGCGCTCCCACCGCCCCGCCGCGGGCGGCGTCCTGGGCTTCTCTATCCTGCTCAATATGCTCGTCGATCTGCGGCAGCTTCAGTTCCTTTACCATGCTGCCGATGCTCATCGCCGGGTCGTTGGACCAGAAGACGCCGGTGTCTTCGCGCTCGGAATAATCGTAGCCGACTTTCTCGCCGTACTTTTCGGTGAGCGATTGGCCGTTGCGGAGGTTCGGCGACCAATGCAGTACAGCATACGAAAGGTCCACCTGCTGAACGAGCACGCCGGGCGTTTCCATCTGGCTCACGACCATGCCGGCGGGGTTGAAAATCGTCACGTTATCGCGCGGCGTGCTGGTGACGACGTAATATTTCCCGCGCAGCGCGTGCGACGCAGGCCGAACCGTTTGCGGACTGGCGCTGGGAATCGCGACGATCTCCGCGCCCTGTTTCGCGAGCGCTTCAAACCCGTCTTCGTAGCACATGTCCCAGCAGATCTGCACGCCGAGCTTGCCGAAATCGCAATTGAAAACCGGGAATCGATCGCCGGGCGAGATGCCGCCTTCCAGCGAACCGTCCGGCGATGAAACCGGGTGCACCTTGCTGTAGATGCCCACTTGCTTCCCCTGCCGATCGATCACGACGGCGATGTTGGTGTAGCGGTCGCCCTCGGCGCGAATCATCGGCAGAATGATGTTCGTGCCGTGCTGCCGCGCCTTGGCGGCGAAGGCTTCCATCACGGCGCCTTCAAGCGGCACGGCCTTTTTCTTCGCGCCCTCGGTGCGGATGGCGGACTGAATCGCGTGCTCGGGGAGCACCACCAGATCCAACCGCCGGCCGGGATATTTCACCGCCGTCTCGGCCGCGGCGCGATCGATGTACTGCCCGGCGAGCGCCAGGCGCGCTTCGACCGGGCCGCTGAAATTCGACATCACCGTCGCGACAATCACTTTGCGAGGGAACGAGTCGGCCGTGGATAATCGATTGGGATTCATGGGCGATTCTTCCGTACTGACTTTGGGACTACACGCGGCCAGGTTGAACAAGAGAAATCCCGCGACGACGACGCCGCAGGCCCAGCCCGCGCGCGAAGCGCAACAAGGCCGGCGAGCACTCGACTGAAATAATTTTCTCACCTCACACGCTCCATCCGCCGTAGAACGGCCGACAGCGTAACAAATCAGAATTGAGGAATCTAACATTCTCGAAATGCAGCCGTCATAGGCTCGGTTTGGGCTCGCTGCTCCGTGCGGGGCGCAATTTTCTCCACAATAGGCAGGCGATCCAGAAACCCAGCGACGGCAGCCAGATCCACCGGAATTCGCTGAGCAGCACGTCGATCCCCCGGCCGGACAAAAAGCGGTGCAGGCTGATCGGTGAGACGACGATCGGGCGAAAGGCGAAGTAGTATCGTGTGGTATTGAACGGCGAAAAGAACGCAACGCCGAGCCCGCCGTCGGTCATTGCGTCGAGCAGGCCGTGCGAGGCAGCGCACAGGAACAGGTAGGAAAAGAGTTGGAGTTTGCGCGGCGTGGGTTTGCGCAGGTAGACAATTGCCGTGATCGCCGCACTCATCACGGCCGCGAACAGCAGCGAGTGCGTCATGCCGCGATGGCCCCACAGGTCGCCGTACTGAATGCCGAAGTGAAAGCCGATCACGTCGAGGTCTTCGACCACGGCACACACCGCGCCCAGCGCCAGCACCGACCAAGTAATGAGCTTGCGCGGGTACGCCGCGCCAAGGGCGATCGCGACGACGGCGTGTGAAAAAGCAGAGGCCATCCCTGTACTCCTTGGGCCATCATTTCAATCTGTAATACGTTCGCCCTCGGGCGTGAACTTTCCGTAGCTCTTGAACGTGTCGATGAAACCGATGAAGGTCATGGAAATCTTCCCCACGCGCGTCTCAATCGGCACCTCACTTAACTTTATGATCTGCGTCGATCCGCATCGAAGGCATCGCGGCGGAGATTTTCGTTCCCTTCGCCACGAGGCGCGGAATTGCAATTTCGCGATTTCGCTAAGCGCCGCCCTTTCGCCAGGAGCATTGGGAGACGGTGTAGGCGGAAGCGCCATTTCTCGCCGAATCTCGACGGCCAGACGTTCATACTTTTGAATTCCTGCTTCGATCTCGTCGATCGGCTCGATTCGCTCGCCGTCGGTGACTTCGCCGCAAGCGTCGCACCAGACCGGATGACGCGAGAGCGGAATTTCCCTTCCGTCATTCAGCCGGTAGAAATTTCCGCTCGATTCAGGGTACTCTTGAGTATTGCCCTGCGTGAGGAAATTGATCCGGAAGTAGGCCATCGAGTTTCATTTCAAAATCAATTGACGCTCATCGTCATCGCACACAGCGGAAAATCCCCCTCATCCACCGCGTTGCAGTACGTTCGGGCGCCGTGGGCGTAGACGATTTTCTCGCCCTCCTCCAGCAGCGGGCCCTCGACCATGACGCGGATGCTCGTGGGGATGGTCGGGTGGCGGTACGCGTTGACGACGTGGCTGTTCGGGTGCGGGTGGCCGTCTTTGCCGAGGACGTCGAAGCCGGCGATGTGGTCGGCCGGCAGCCAGGCGCGGGTAACGCCGGTGAAACTCAAGTCGACATTCAGCCGGCCCGGCGCTTCTAAATCCTGCGTCACCTTCGTCAATCGCGGGCCGATCTCGGAGCCCTTCGTGCCGGCCAGCAGCAAGCTGGCCATTCCCGCCAGGCGAATGCCCAGCCGCTTCAACCCGCTCGTGCTGATGTGAATGCCGTCCACCAGCGGCAAGTCGACCGCGCTGGTGACGGCCGTGTTCGGCACCAGATCCGGCAGCTGATACTGCTGGTGCTGCACCGCGTTCCAGCCGGCGGGGTTGATGGTGTTCACGATCGTCCGGCCGATCTGCACCAGCAGCACCGGCAGGTTCGGATCGCCCAAATCCGCTCGCACCTGCTCGATCCACCGGCCGAAATCGCGCCCGTACGTTTGCGCCGCCTCCAGGTTCCACGCTTCGCTTTCACCTTGGTACCAGAGCAGCCCTTTCGGCTTGCGGCCGCTGCGGGCGACGCGCTCGAGCATCGCGCCATAGAGACTTTTGCCGCCTTCGGCTTTTTTATTCCACGCCCACTGCGCCAGGCTCGTGCCACCGTGTGCTGCGGAGATTAATCCCACCGGCCGGGCGGTTCGCGCGAACATTGACTGTGCGAACGCCATGCCGAGCCCCGCGCCGAACTTCCCATTCTTCTTCGCCGCCGCCGCCAGCTCGGCATCGGTTTGATGCACCGCCTCCGACGTCGGCACCATTACCGCGCGCATTATCTGCTGATTCACCGGCGTAAAACTTTCCCACAGCCGGTGCAGCGGCTCAACGGCGATCTCCCAACTCCCGGCCGACGTGAAATTCCACACCTGCTCGCTCGGCGGCAGCACGCCTTTGAGCTCGCCGACACCTTCCATGTTCGATTGCCCGGCCAGAATCCAAACGTCCATCTCCGCCGGTAGGGATTGCTTGCTCATGCCGTTTATTCCTCTCGATTTGACGATTAAAATGCCGGAAAACCCCTCGAATACGCCGCCCACGATTGAAAAGTATTGTCGTGCATTCCGCCGGCGGGTAAAGTGGGTTGGCGGTTCATTCTTACCACGATCCCAATCAGCAACGGAGAGCTTTCGTGAAAATTCTATCGGCCGAGCAGAAGCAGCAATTCGATAATGAAGGCTACCTCGTCGTCGAGGATTTTTTGAGCGAGAAAGACCTTCAGCCGGTGAAGGACGAGTTCGATGTGATCCTCGATCGCATCGCCGACCAGCTCGTGGCCGAGGGAAAAATCAAATCCACCTCCAAGCAGCTGCCGTTCAACGAGCGCATGCTCACGATCTGCATGGAGAGCGGCCAAACCTTCGGCCAGCATTTTGATTTCAGCCTCCCGCAGGCCGACATCAAAAACGACACGCCGATCAACACCGGCCCGGCGATCTTCAACATGCTCACCAATCCGCGCATGCTCGATCTCGTCGAAGACATCATCGGCCCGGAGATTTTCTCCAACCCCGTGCAGCACGTTCGCATGAAGCTCCCCGCCAAGGCCGTGCCGAAGGGAGTGAACAGCTACCTTTCGACGCGCGTGCCGTGGCACCAGGACAACGGCGTGATCATGCCCGACGCGGACGAAGCGACGATCCTCACCATCTGGTTCCCGCTGACGGATGCCACGGTCGACAACGGGTGCATGCGCGTCCTGCCGCGCAGCCATCGCCACGGCATCACGCCGCACTGCCCGACGAACGTCGGCATCGCGATCAACGATTCGCTGGTGGCCGAGGAAGAGGCCGTCGTGCTCCCCATGCGGGCCGGCAGCCTGCTGTTGATGACGCAGCACACGATCCACAGCTCGCTCGACAACGTGACCGACGACGACATGCGCATCAGCATGGATTTGCGCTATCAGCCGGTAGGCCAATCCTCCGGCCGCCCCGCCTTCGAACCCGCCGGCTTCATCGCCCGCAGCAAGAAGCATCCGGAGCAAGTGCTGACCGACCCCGCCGAGTGGACGCAACGCTGGGAAAAAGTCCGCGAACCGCTCATCGGCCACGACGGCAAGTTCAACCGCTGGGCGAAGGGCGTGAATGGGTGTGCGTGAAATGCCTGGAGAAGTCGATCCACTGGGGAGAATTGGACTTTACATTTTTTGGATTTCTTTTAATTCGCCCGCATCATTTCTCAACATTCTTACCTTGGCCCTTTGCGATGTTCTGTTTCAATTGCTCAATGGCCCAAAGAATACCTTGTCGGCCTTTCAAATCTTTACGAGTGTACATCTCTTTGGAAATCCGGTCCGCTGTTTGCTGATCGACCTTGCCTAGCAGCTCCATCATTTCAGTTATCTCGGCATCGGTTGGGCCGTCGTCGATAGCGGGTTGGGTAGTTGGCGGAGCGTCGTCCTTTACGCCTAATTTGTTGAGTTGTTCACGTTGCCAGAGCACCTTGTCCCGAGGACTCATTTCCTTTTTTGACTCGGCTTCCTTCGTGATTTTCTTCCTCGCATCCGGGTCGGCCTTACTCAGCAGGCGAGCCAATTCTTCATCTTCACCGACCGTTGCTCGATCGTCGCTGCTAGGCTCCATCGCGGATTTGAGAGTATCTATTTTGAGGTCAGCCGGCTTCAGCACTCCATGATCGCCGATCACTGAAACACTTCCATCCATGGCGAGAACGACGAGAGATATATCATCTCCTACGACACCCGCGACCTTACTATCTGTCAACCGCGTGGGAGCGCCGAATTTTTCGCCGTTCCAGGTCTTTTGGAATACGCCAAGATACCCAAACGAATAAAGATCGGATTGATGTACAAATATCCCCTCGGAAGGGTTTTCCCCCGAAGCGGTTGCGATTATTTTTCCTCCGGTTCGAGAAAGCACGTAAGTTTTATCGTTCAAAAGAAAAATCCAGTCGGCATGTTCGCCCATGGCATGGACCGAGTAGATGCCGCCGCCGTTCCCTACGGGGACGCTCCACAAATTCGGCGCGATCTTGTCAGACACCGGGACCAGCGCGACCATGCCTCCGCCGGTCACGACGATTTCTTTCTCCGATATCCATGTAAGTGTTTCAACTCGGGTTGCGTTTGGAAGGATCGCTTGCGGAGCGGACCAACTCTGCCCGCCGTCCAATGTAAGGCTAATACCGTTGCCTGATCCAAGACATCCCTTTTTTTCTGAAATGAACGCTGCGGGGCCGTCCAGCTTTTTGATGATGACTGCCGGCATCGTTGCGGGAGACAACTTGGTCAATTGCTTTTTTTCTAGTCCTGTTACAACGAAAAAACCGTCCGCAGAACCACCGGCCAGGTCGGCGACAACTTCATTGTTTTTTGCCGATCCCAAATATAGAGAATATCGCTGCCAGTTGACGCCATCTCCACTGTTGACGTAAATCCCATCAACCGCGAGAACGAAGACCGTATGATTCGGCAGTTCCAGCACTCTCTCGATCGATTGAGACGACAATTTTGATTGGACGGAATCTGCGAAAGAGACCGAAACGAATGCGCATAGAAGCCCAAAGGCAACTAAAAAATTCGTTCCTATATTTCGCATCTTGTCTCTCCGCCATTGACAACCAGCCATCCGGACGCGCGGTCAGCAATGGATAATGATATCTAATTACACGCAAGCCTGCGGGATCTTTTGAAGTAGTGGCTCAATATCCCGACGCCCGCCTGCTTCCGCTATCACTTCTTCTTCAACCCATCCCGCCACGCGATCACTTCGAGTTCGCCCTTGACGGCCTCTTCGACGGGGATCACCGGATGAACCTCGAACACGAACGACGGCAGCATCGAGCAGAATTTGTGGATGGTGACCGGATCGTCGCAGTTCATCAGCATGTGGCCGCCCCACTCGCCGACGCGGATGACGAAGAATTCGATCTTGAAATTCGCCGGCGCTTTCCATTGACCGAAAACTTCCAGGATTCGCTTCTGGGCGTTCTCATACTCCACCGGCGAACCCTGCGGCCGCTCGAACCAGCTGATGATGTACTTCATCGACATGCTCCTTGAGTAAATGGTCCCCACTGGAATTGAAGTCGGAATGATGACGTGCGCCGGCGAAGGATCAATTTTATTTGAATTAGATGCAACAACAACAATCCAGCCGGACACGGATGGCTATCCGTCTTTCTTCATCCATCGCCCCACGACTTGACTCAGCCCGCCTTCTTCCGGTTTGAAACCGAGCGTGGCGTAAAAGTCTGCGGTATCGGATGAGAACAGTGCCACGTGTTGCCCGTGGAGTTGACGGGTCAACATGCTCATTATTTGCTGGGCGATTCCCCGCCGGCGGAACGCCGACTGCGTCCACACGTCGACTACGTACGCATTGCACACGCCGTCGGTGAGCGCCCGGGCTGTCCCGACCAACCGTCCAGCCTGCCACGCGATCGCGACGAGCGGCTCACCTCAAACGACCGCCGGAGCTGCTCCGCCGACCGGCCGTTGTCCAAACGATCGGCGGCGAGATCACGCTTCAACGTCGGCCAGTCGATGTCTTGGAGGTTGTTGTGGAAGGTGATGCCGTCGATCACGGGGTGATCCTTCGTTGTGACGGGATGGCCATTCTCAACATGAACAGTGCCCATCTTTGCGTTTCTATACAATTACTTCAGGATGAAAATTCTCGCGGACGTAACGATGGATTCGATCCCGAGTTTCCTTGTCCACAACTTCCCGATAATCGAGCGTTCCATTTGCGTCCATTTCAAAGACGGCTGATAGGAACTCCGACGACCCGATCAATGCGATTAGTGCTTGTGTCTGAGGCCAAACGATTTTCAATCGGAGTTGCCGATGCACCTCCAACACTTCGCGAAGCAAGATCCAACTTAGGAGTTCTCCGCACGCCGACTCGATCGCTTGAGCGGAATGTTCTCTCAATATTCGCTCAAGGATCGATCCAATTGGCCGAACTCTCTGGTAGTGACTGGCCACGAAGTCAATCATTTCTTGAAATTGAGCTTCCATATTCCCCTCCAACACAGAAACAGGACGCGACAAATTCTCGTTCTGCAATCATGCCTCGGCTACGACGGCCGGTTTCATTTCTCAGGTCCATTCGACCAGCATTGCAAATCATTGCAAGAAGATTTCAACTGTCGGAGGACTTTAGATGTATCCGCCCGACCCAATTCCCGGCCCGGCCATGGATTGTAGAAATTTGCACTTTCGGCCGGAAAAGTTCGGAATTTGGCCGACATTTTCGATCGGCCGACGTATAGATATGGGTGCGAATTCGCGCGAGCGAAGTCGCGTTCGGTCCCTTTCCCTCCGGGAGAGGTTAGGTGAGGGGCGAGACGTCGTTCGCCGGTCGGCGCTTGATCGTTCGAAGACGCCGCTTGTTGCGTTGTCGGCAGACGAGCGTGGATCGAGTTGGGACGTCTCCCCTCACCCCGGCCCTGGCCCGGCTCGACTGAGTTTGCCGAAGTCCGCTGGGGAGGGGGAGGCGATCTTTGACAAGTGAATCAGCTGCAAGAACGAACCCGTCCCTTTCCGTACCTATCCGTACCTTTTTGTACGTTATTGCACCTTGCCGTTCGGCCGAAGCGATGGCCGGGCCGAGGGTTGCGGAATTGGCTGTGGGGGGAAGGGAAAAAAGTGCTTAGGACTTAGGACTTAGGACTTAGGACTTAGGACTTAGGATCGTAAAGTTCGCACCGGAATTTGGCTTTTACTAAGTCCTAAGTCCTCCGCACTAAGTCCTGCCGTTAAGCCGCTTCGAGCAGCAGGCCGGTCTTTTCGCCCCAGCGGAGTTTGCGGTAGGCCTGGACTGTTACGTGACCGGCTTCGAGCATCGGTTGCAGCAGCTCAGCCGACATGTCGCGGTGGTCGACTAGCAGCCGCAGTTGCGGGAGGCGGTGGCAGTCGATGGTGAATTGCGGGACTGCCATGCCGATGAGCGTGCGGTTTTGGTTGATCCACTGGTACGCCATTGCGATGGATCGGAAGTCCGCCAGGCCGGCTTTGGCGACGGCGAGCAGGACCAGGCCGTGCTCGCGATCGACGGCGAGCGTCGCGTCCGGGCACATCGGCGGGCGGACGGGGCATTCAACCAACTGTCCCGGCGTGTGACGGATCACTGCGGAGAGAATCGTCGCGGGGCTCGCATCGATCGAAGGAAGATCGACGACTTCGCTCGCGAGATTGGACTGCATCTTGAGCGCCGGTTGAGCGTTGTAAGCGTTGCCAAAAGCCACCGGCTCTGCCGGCGGAATTGAGCGGGAGTGCTCTCGCGAATCCGCGTTTGCAAATTCGCTCGGAATAGCGGATCGAAAGCTTTGTTGCGATTCGTTCGTCACGCCGGATCGAAAGTTACCTTGCGAATCGCCCCCGGCAAAATGATTCGGAGCGACCGAGCGATCGGCCCGCGTGAACGAGTCGTTCGATGCAGCACCCGACATCGCCGGCTCGGCGAAGTCGATCATCGCGGGCCGGTTGGGAGCGAGTTCCTCCGCGGCGGTGGTATCGAGTTCGTTGATCGCCGTGCGACGGAAAGATTCGCCAGCGGAATTGCTGCGAGCCGCCCGCGATGACGCGTTCGCGGCGGCGTGAGCTTCGTGAGATGGCGCGGCGCGATTCATCGACTCGGCGGCCGGCTGGCGATTGCGTGCGTCGAACATCTTCGCCCCATCGGCAAGCGCGGCGGCTTCGGCGGCGGAGTCGTCGGACGAATCGGTCGAGTCGGTCGAGTCGGTCGAGTCGGTCGAGTCGTCGGA
Organism: Tepidisphaerales bacterium; assembly: GCA_038329865.1. Lineage (GTDB taxonomy): Bacteria > Planctomycetota > Phycisphaerae > Tepidisphaerales > Tepidisphaeraceae > JANMES01. Next base: position 28,782 of record JBBQNK010000031.1, read on the forward strand.
TTCGATCGGTTCAGGTTGCGCACTCGCGAGGAAGTCGCCGACGATCTGCCACTGCGGTGCGCTCGCAAGCTGCGCCTTGTCCCGCAGCGGACGGCAGTTCATTACCAGATGCTCGGCGACATTGTCGGCCACTTCCACCATCGACTGACGCTCCAGCGGCCAGCTCAAAAATTGCTGGCAGACGCTTTGAAGTTTGTGGTGGATCAGGTCGGCCTCGGTGTCGTTCGGCGCGTCGAGCAGCGCGAGCGAAAGTCGCGGGCGGTGCAGATCGGAAAGGCCCTTGAGCGTGCGGTAGCAGCTCACGACGCCGTCGTGATCGCAGGTGCTAAGCATGACCCAGTGGCCGGCGCCGCGGAGGAGCGTGCGGGCTTCCGGCAGGCGCGGGTTGATGACGTGGAGGAGCCAGCGGTCGACATCGACGTTGAGCTCTTCGATGGTCTCGGCCATGTGGCGCGGGTCGAACGATTCGCCTTCGCTGCCGTCGTCGGCGGCGTGGGACTCGACGCCCGGCTCGAAGCACATGAGGCGGAATTCGCTGGCGTCGACTTCGATCAGACCGACGCGATGGCCGGTGCTGACGGCGTAGTGGCGGGCGTATTCCTTCACGCGGTCGGCCTGGTTGCCGGCCAGGTGCGACGCAAGCACGGCGGTGATGATCGGTTTTTTGGCCAGGCGGTCGTCGTCGTCGAGATCGATCCGGCCGAAGACTTCGGCGAATTCCTCCGGCGTGAGATCGATGCTCTCATCGCCGCGGGATTTGACGTTCGGCGTGATCGGGAGCGGCGAAGATTCGATGCGCGGCCCGCCGGGCGGAATGCGAACCGGCCGCGCGGCGCCGGGGCGCGGCAAGTCGCGGACGTTGCTGAGGAACAGGTGGCTGATCTCACTCAGCGGGCGATTTTGGTTCGACGCGTCTGACATAGCGGTTCCGATTCAGTCGACCTGGATGACGTTATTCAGCTCGCCGAACTGGTTGGTTTCGACATAGGCGTTGTGCGGATCGGTCATCCACTTGCCGTCGACGACGAAACGGTAACGGTAGCGGCCCGGCTGAAGCGGCAGTTGCGTGACCCACTCACCGGGGCGGTTGGCCTGCATGGGGGTGGACATCGGCGACCAGTTGTTGAAGTCGCCGGCGATGAGCACCTTGCGCGCCTCGGCGAAGCGGGCGGCGAAGACGACTTCTTCGCCCATCTGCTTCACGCCGTAAAAGTTTGCGAGCTTCTGCTCGGTCGGCGTGATCAGGAGTGCGGCATCGGCCGGCGCGGGCTCGTTGCGAAGGCCCATCGTGATCATGCGCGAGTGGGCCAGGTTGATAGTGTCCATCGGAGCCTGCTGCGAAACCGCAAGCGGTGAGGCGGACAGGACATTGCCGGGCCCGACATTGAGCGTGGCCTGTGCGGTGCCGTTCGAGGTCGCCATCGCATTCTTGCCGAACTGCATCGTCGTGAGCTGCGCGAGTTGCTTGGCCCGTTGCACGAGTTCCGCCGGGCGGCTGAGCGTTTCGGCGGGAGTGGCTTCGGTTTCGGTCGGGCGATGGCCCATGAGCTCGCGGGCGAGGTTGACGAAATCCTTGTAACCACGGCTGCCGGGATCGTATTCGGTGATCGGCTGGCCGAAGCTGGCGGCTTCCTTCAGCTTCGTGTTGAAGTTGACGGTGCTCTCCATGAGGTAGTTGCCGAACTTGCTCCGCAACTCGTTCAGCACCTCGCGGGCCAGCTTGGTGCGCGTGTCGTAGAGAGTCGGCAGAACACGGATGAGAATATCCTTGCCGGCCTTCTCCTTCATCATCTCCAGGGTCTCCATCATCTTGGTGAGCCCGTGGAGAGAGAAGTAGCCGGTTTCGACAGGCACGACGACTTCATCGCAAGCGCGCAGCGCGTTGAAGGTGATCAGGCCCACGCTCGGCGGGCAGTCGATGATGCACCACTGATAGTTATTTTTGACGGAGGTGATGCAGGAGAGCAGCCGATCCTCGCGACCGGGCCGGCCGGCGAACATCTGCTCGAACGCGGCCAGCTTGATGTTGCTGGGGGCGAGATCGAAATCGCTGGCGATCTGCCAGACGATCTCTTCGAGCTTGACGGGCTTGCCGTCGCGCTCTTCGATCAGCGCGTCGAGCACAGTGCGCTCGATCTGGTCCTCGGGCACGGCCAGACCCACGCCGCAATGGCCTTGTGGGTCCATATCGACCAGCAAAGTTTTTTGGCCTAAACGGGCGAGACAGGCGGCGAGATTGATGCTCGTGGTGGTTTTCCCACAGCCGCCCTTCTGATTGATGATGGCAACGGTTCGCATCGCAAACCTTCCTTGGCTTTTCGAACGCGACCCTTCCGTGGATCGCTCAGGACGGACGTTGACGTGTCCGCTACTTCTTAGACATCGGTGAACCACCACAGAAAACTTTACCATTATCGGGCAGCATGAGATTTTCGTGAGGAATGGGAGGCGGAATGCGAGGTCGAGGAAAGGCGATTGACGGGCTAAGCGGCCACTTCGGCGTCGTTTCCGCCGACCAATCGAAGCGCGGGCCGCATTGGCGGGATTCGTCTAACCGTGCCGAGATTGCCCGGCCGGTATTCCACCACCGCCTGCTGCAACGCCGCGATCGACTCGGCCTTGCCCGCTTTGGCGGCGATCGCCAGTTCCTGCAGCGACTGCTGCACGTGCTCGCGGCTGAACTTCGGCAGCTGCCAGACGCGGATTTTCGCGTGGCCGGTCGGGCATGTTCGCTCGTCATCGCCGGCGAGCTCTTCAAAGAGCTTTTCGCCGGGGCGAATGCCGCTGAAGCAGATTTCGATGTCCTTATCGGGCCGCAGGCCGTTGCGGCGGATGAGCTCTTTGGCCAGGTCGAGAATCTTCATCGGCTTGCCCATGTCGAGCACGAAGATCTCCCCGCCCTGCCCGATGGCGCCGGCCTGCATCACCAGCTGGCTGGCCTCCGGGATCGTCATGAAGTACCGCGTCATTTCCGGATGCGTGACCGAGACCGGCCCGCCGGCTTCGATCTGCCGCTGGAAAATCGGCACGACGCTGCCGGAGCTGCCGAGGACGTTGCCGAAGCGGACGGCGAGGAATCGCGTGTGCGATTCAGTATTCAGGGGCAAGGGGCAAGGGGCAAGCGAGTGCTTTTCTTCTACTTGCCCCTTGCCCCTGAATACTTGCCCCGTATTAATTCCCTGCACGTACATTTCCGCCATCCGCTTGCTCGCGCCCATCACGCTCGACGGGTTGACGGCCTTGTCGGTGCTGATCAGCACGAACGCCGTCGCGCCATGGCTGGCCGCGGCGTCGGCGACGATCTTCGTGCCGAAGATGTTGTTCTTGATCGCCTCGCCGGGGTTGATCTCCATCATCGGCACGTGCTTGTGCGCTGCGGCGTGGAAGATGACCTGCGGCTTTTCCGCGGCGAAGATTTGCTCGACCCGGCCGGCGTCGGTCACGTCGGCGACGTACGGGCGAATGTCCTGCCCCACCCACGTGTGCCGCAGCTCGCGGTCGATTTCGAAAAGATTGTTCTCCGCCTGCTCGACCAGCAGCAGCCGATCGGGGCAGAACTTCATCGTCTGGCGACAGATCTCAGAACCGATGCTCCCACCCGCGCCGGTCACCATCACGCGCTTGCCGGCGAGGAACCGCTGGAGTTCCGGCGTATCGAGATTGATCGGCTTGCGGCCGAGCAGATCGGTCAGGCTGATCGCCGGCGATTTCGGGAGAGCTCGAGCAGAAGTTTTGGCGGTCTTGCGGCGCGGCATGGGTCCGAACGAAGTATCGGCCGAAAGCGCGACTGGCCGTCAAACATTTCCGGACGTGCCGGGGCCGAGCGGCGGGTCGCCTTCATAGACAGCCGCGACTTGGTTGGCGGGCAGCTCCAGGTCGGTCACCGCCTCGGCGACGAGCACGGGGAATCCGTGCCCGTCCTGCTCCTTCACCACCGATCCGTCGTCGTGGAAGTCGACCTTCTCCTCCCGCAGCCGGCGGAAGAAGCTCTTCATGTCCTTCCAGCAGCCGATGGTGAACCAGATCGTCGTGCCCACGCCGATCACCAGCGGCAAGTAAATGCCGGTCCAGAGCCAATAGTCGGCCCACGTCTCGTTCGAGAAATGGTGGAAAATAGAAGCGAAGCAGACGAGCAGGAACACGCTGAACCAGAACAGGCTCCACGAGGTAATGCCGATAGCGATCCAACGATCGGATCGGCTGAACTCATCGGTAACGCCGAACGTGAAGATACGCTTCAGCCAACTCCGCTTCGGCCCGGCAGGCACGGCGATGACATCGCCGGCGACGCTGTATTGGCCGCGGTGCAGAAGGCGATCCATATTGTGCGGCTGGCGGCAGGTGAGCTTGGAAATCAGTACATAAAGGCTCGTGGCGAAGATCGTATCTAAAAATGAGATCCACGGAATGTTGAGCCGAAAGACGTGACCGAAAATCGAGACGTTCAGATCCCGCTGCAGCACGCGCTCGTAGTAAAGCAACGTGCCGAGGCCCACCATCGCGCCGATCGCGCCTGAGGTGAGCGAAGTCCACGCCGCCGTCGCCGTGCCGCGCGACCAGTACAGGCCGCCGATGATCACGATGCCTGCGCCGCTGATGAAGATTGCGCCGGTGATCGTGAACCAGAATTGCACGAACTTCGTCTGCGGAAAGAGCCAGCCGAAGAGAAACGCAAAGACCGCCACGCCCAAAATCGACAGCCGCAGCAGGCGGATGTGCTGCTGCGGCGTGAGCGGGTCTTTCCGAAGCGGCATGATGCAGTCCTGGATCAGGATCGATCCCCAGGAATGCAGGTGAATGCCGTCGCCGGCGATGATTCCCATCAGGCAGATCGAGAGCAGCATTCCCTTCACGCCGACCGGCAGCATCATCGTCAGCGCCAGCGGCGATCGCATCTGATCGCGGATGGCCACGTCAGGGATCAGGCTGAGCTTCGCGTCGATCGCCGCCGGGTGGGTGTTCATGAAAGTCAGCGCACAGACCGACAGCAGCACGATCATCACGCCGGCCGCAAACGTGCGCCAGTGGCTGAGTAAGCTTCCCATCCGCGCCTCGTGCGGCGTGGCTGCCGAGGAGTTGAACGCGTGCGAGTTCTGCCACGAAATGCTGTTGTAGAACATTCCGTAAATGCCGATCATCACGTACCAGATGTTGAAGTCGCGCAGGCCCGATGAATCGAACGGATTCACCAGCGACTTGCCCGGCGCGGTATGGAGCAACACCGCCTTGGTCTCCGGCCAATTGAACACGCCGACGAGCAGGATGATCGCGATCAGCGTGTAAAACAGCTGCGAGAACATGCCTTCCGCGCAGTCGGTCAACAGCACCGAGACTTGGCCCGCCGTCGTCGTCATGATCACGCAGATGGTGAGGAACAGCGCCATCAGCAACAGGTACGTCGGCACCTGGAGGCCGAGAATGTTCTGCTCCTGTTGCAGGTCAAGGAATGCGACCATGAAGCGAGCGCCGGTGGCCGGGATGATTCCGAAATTTACCAGCCCCGCGAAGAAGCCGAGCGCGCCGGCGAAGAGCCTGAACTTGCGGCTGTACCGCATCTCGAAGAATTGTCCGAGCGTCATCGCGCGCGTCTGGCGGTAGCGATAAATCACCCACCCGGAAATCGCCAGCAGCATGCCCACCGGCGCAGTGAGCAGCCCCCACCATCGCAACGTGAAACCCGAGACGATGAAGACCTGGAACACCGCCACGAACACCACCGCGCCCGAGCCCTGTTCGGATTTCGCGGCGCAAATCAGAAACCGCCCCGCCCCGCGCCCGCCGGCCATGAAATCCGCCACCGATCGCACGTACCGGCGCGAGTAGATCGCGATCGAGCCGCAGATCAGCAGCGGCAGGATCATGATCAGCCAGTCGATGGTGTGCATCGTGCCTCCGGGCTCAGATCAACTTCAATTCAATTTGTTTCACTTCGCTTGCAATACAAGATTACTTTCGATGTCATCCTGAGGTACTCCGACGCAGCAAAATAGTGAGAGTCGTCATCCCGAGGTACTCCGAGGGATCTCGATATTCGAACGATTTTCGATGTCCCGAGATCCCTCGGAGTACCTCGGGATGACGGGTCACAAGAAAGTGAAACGCTTTAGGGAATCGAACGCGAACATCAAAACGCCAGCACCGCATCGATGGCAAACGTCGTCTGCCCGCGTTGCGAGAAATCGTCGAACACTTTCTGGTCGGCGTAATCGAAGCGGATTTCCGGGCGGATCTTGAGGGCCGTGCCGATCGCCTTGTTGTCCGCGAGCGGCATGAGCGTGACGCCGAGCGTGATTTCGTAGACGTTATTCGCGCCTACGCCGCGTACGCCGTCGGAATCGTTGAACCACTCTGCTCGGCTGTTGACGCTAATGTGTCCGCACGCGGCGTACGACTTGTAGATCGCCGCGCCGTACCACTGCGAGTAATCCTCGCCGGTGCTCGGCGCGTCGGCTTCAATGCCGTACATGATTTCCGCGCCCCCGCTCCACTTGCTCTCGGCCGGCGTGTAGTAGATCAGCGCGTCGACCTCGGTGCGGTAGCCGTAGTTGAAGGAGCCTTGCGGGCCGGTGCTGAGCGTGAGGCTGGTGTCCCAGGCGGAGTCCGTCGGCTTGTATTCGATCGAGCCGATGAAATCGACCGCGCTGTTGTTGTCTTTCGTCGACTGGTCCCACCCGCGCGTCACGCCGGCCATCACGATCCATTCCGGCGTGAGGCTGTACTTGGCGGTGATGCCCGTTTGCGAGAACGGCGCGCCGAAGTTGAACAGATATCCGTGCGAGTAGAGCGTGTTCTTCGTCGGATCGACGTATTCGTACCCGATCGGCGTGATGAACTTGCCGATATTCAACGTCAGCCCGTTGCCCCACGGCACGGCCACTTCAATGAATGCCTGCGTGAGATCGAGCTGCTCGTCCGGCCCAGTGTCTTGATCGCGCGTGGCGTTGAAGACAAAACCCTTGTTGTCGAGGATGCCGTTGGAGTGTGTGAACCGTGCGTCGCCGCCGTAGAGAACATCGACGCGGAAGCCGACTTCGAACTTCTTCTGGCTGGCGTCGACTCCGCGCTCCACGAACAAGCCCACGCCGTTGAGCGTGAGGTCCTGGTTTTCAAAGTCGAGCCCGCGGCCGGTGATGATGTCGCCGGGCGGATTGCTGAAGCTCATCGTCCACGAAGCCTGCGCGTACCCGCCGACTTTGATGTTCATGTCGGTCAGGTAGTGGCCGACGCGTGCGTCATTGAGCGCGGTGGTGAGCAGCGGCGAAGGGCCTTCGCCGTCGGTATAGATCGGCGAGATGGTGAGCCCGCCCGAATCCGCCCGCGCCGCCGGCGCGAGCAGCGCGCTCAAACCGACCGCCGCCGCCAACAATACCGCCCGTGACACTCTGGCCGACTTGTGAATCATCGACATGCTCGCTCCTGGTGTGAAAGAAGTGACAACCCTATGCGATTAGCAAACCAAGATGTGACGGCGCTGTCAATAACAATCCGCCCTGCCGAGGCTGAGCGCCGCCGCCGATAACGCGGAAGAAGCCCGGCGATGAGCCGGGCTTCTGACAGATAACCAAAATTTCAAACGCCCGCCCTCGAATCCACTTCATGACCCACGCCGGTGTCTGAGGTATTCCGAAGACCCGGATCATTCGGCCAACGGATCCGGGTCTTCGGAATACCTCAGACGCCGGCGTGCGGCATCGTCTATATCCGAACGGACGTTTTTCCACGCACGCGTGTTACGCGCGCGACTTCAATCGCAGCGTGTTCTCGACCGCCGGGCGGCCCATCGGGTAGTACTGGAACCCGTTTTCGCGCATCACGTCTCGATTGAGACAGTTGCGGCCGTCGAAGATGATCGGCTGATTCATTGTCGCCGCGATCTTCCGGAACGGCAGCGTGGTGTACTGTGGCCAATCCGTCACGAGCGCGACTGCATCCGCTCCGGCAGCGGCGCTGACCGGATCGTTGCACCACTCCACCTTGTCCTTGAACACCTGCTTCATGTGGTCCATGCCCTTGTAGTCGTGGGCGCGAACGGTGGCGCCTTTTTCGAGCAGGTAGGTGATCACGTCGAGCGCAGCCGACTCGCGGATGTCGTCGGTGTCGGCCTTAAACGCCAGGCCCCACACGGCGATCGTCGCGCCACTGATCTCGCGGCCGAGCTTCATCGCGATCTTGTCGACGAAACGCTTCTTCTGATTCTTGTTGATCGTCTGAATCGCTTCGACGAAGAGATTCTCATGACCGGCCGCGCGGGAGATGTGCTCCATCGCCGCCACGTCTTTCGGGAAGCACGATCCGCCGTAACCGCAACCGGCCCGAAGGAAGCTCGGCCCGATTCGCAAATCGCTGCCGATGCCCTTGCGGATGTCTTCGATGTCGGCGCCGTAGTGCTCGCAGAGAATCGTCATTTCGTTCATGAACGAGATGCGGGCGGCCAGCATGGTATTGCCGGCGTACTTGGTCAGCTCGGCCGACTCCCAGTTCATCGTGATGAAGTTTTCTTCGCGCTTCACGAGCGGATCGTACAGGCGGCGCATCATGCGGAACGCTTCGGGGCTTTCGCCGCCGATGACGATGCGGTCGGGGTTCAGGCAGTCCTGGACGGCCGTGCCTTCTTTGAGGAATTCAGGATTGGAAACGACCGAGACGTACGCCTTGGTCTGCGATTTCAAAAAGTTGTAAAGCTTGCGATTCGTGCCCGCGGGCACGGTGGACTTCACGATGATCGTCACAAGGAAGTCGTTGTTCTGGGCGGCCAGCGCGTCGCACACTTCCTTGCCCGCGCCTTCGAGGTACGACATATCGACGGTGCCGTCATCCTTCGGCGGCGTGCCGACGGCGAGGAAGACCACTTCCGCATTCTTCACCGCCGACTTCACGTCGTCGGTGAATTGGATTTGGCCCGACGCGTAATTTTCCTGCATCAGTTCCTGCAGGCCGGGCTCGAAGATCGGGCAATGGCCGTCCTGGAGTTGCTTTAGCTTCTTCTGGTCTTTTTCGACGCCGCGGACGGTGTGTCCGATGCTCGCCAGACAGACGCCCGTGACCAGGCCGACATAACCGCAACCGATAATCGTAACATCCATGAGAATTCCTCAAAACGAAGCCAAAAACCCTGATCCGAGACATGCAGGGCGGTTCGGGCACTAATCTACACCAAAAGCCCCGACCGATCAGCCAAAATCTCGCGATCTTTGGATAGCATCGGACAATTCGGGTGGCGGCTTGTTTGCCGATGCGGATTTTGGCGATTATCCGGGCGGGAAAGCCCTTGTATCAGGCACGCTCCACACGAGCTTGTAGCAGAAAAATTTACGTTCGCCCCCAAAGTTTCATATAAGTTATTCTAAATCAACAACTTATGAATATATCAAGGGTGTCAAAAGCGACCCTGAAGCGCCCCCGAAGCGCCCCCAATTCAACCCCGTTTCGACCAAAACCGACGGTTTTCCGTCCCGGTTTCGACCCGGTTTCGACCCTTTTCAGTCTCAACTTTTCAAAGACCACTGCGAACTCGATCACCCAGTCCAAGCATTATACGCTCGAAGGAACCAAAAGTTCGTATAAAATTAGGTAACTCCGGAATATCAGGGTTCGTCCCTTTCCCGCCCGTGACGGCGACACGCTAACATTTGCTGATCAACGCAATGGCGTCGAGGAAGACGCTGCTAGTTCCAGGAGGATCCGATCGCACACCTCGCCTGCAAATATTGCGGCCAAGCCCATGCCAACATTCCTGCCACGCCGGGCACGGTTGAACAATGTGCACGGTGCGGGTCCACCCTCGCCCGTCGCACCGCGGGTAGCCTGCACAAGGCGGCGGCGTTTTCGCTGGCGGCGCTGATCCTTTACGCGCCGGCGAACGTCTTTCCGATCCTGCAGCTCAACATGTACGGGGCCGTCTCGGAGAACACCATCTGGGGCGGGTGCGTTCGACTTTTCCAGGAAGGCGACTGGGCCGTCGCCGCCATCGTCTTTTTTGCCAGCATTCTCATCCCGCTGGTGAAGCTGCTCTGCCTGTTTTTCCTGATCGCCTCAACCCGATTGAATCTTTCGCGCGGCAAGCGCCAGCGGACGTGGCTTTACCGCGCCATAGAGGCGGCCGGTCGATGGGCGATGCTCGACGTCTTCGTCGTCGCCGTCCTTGTCTCGCTCGTGAAACTGCAGGGCTTGGCGACTGTCATCCCCGGCAAAGGGTTAATCGCGTTCTGCGGCGTGGTAGTGCTGACGATTCTCGCCTCCGCGAGCTTTGATCCGCACCTTATATGGGAAAAAGAGGAACCCCAACCAGAAGTCGAATCGTAGAACCGTTCGCCCGGCATGCGGGCTTCAGCCCGCATGATTGGAATTAACAATGCTTCACGTGCCAGTTAAATCAGGCACGCCTGAAATGGAAAGTGTTTCAGCGTGAAGTGGCATGGGCGGCTCGCCCATGATCTTCGTTCTTTAAGAAAGACACGGGCAGGCCGCCCGTGCCACGAAAAAGTCGATTTAAACGCGACCCGAAAAAGAGGAAAGCAATCGTGACCCAGCCTGAACATTCGCATGCCGACGCCCCGCTCCCCAAGCCCAAAGTGAAAAAGATGCGCTGGCCGTTCCCGATGGTGTGGGTCATTCCGGTTCTGGCGCTGGTCGGGGCCGGGTATTATTTTTACGACAGCCATCGCAAGCAAGGCCCGGCGATCGACATCACCTTCGCCGACGCCAACGGCGTAAAGCCCGGCGAAACCTCGCTCACCGTGCACGGCGTAGAAGTCGGCCGGGTCTCGGCCGTCGCGCTCACTGATGACCAGCAGCGCGTCGTCGTTCACGTTCAATTACTCGACTCGGCCGCTTCGATCGCTAAAGAGGGCGCGGTCTTCTGGATCGTCCGCCCCGACTTTTCCAACGGCAACATCAGCGGCCTGGGCACGATCGTGAGCGGCCCGCACATTGAAGGCGTCGCCGGCACTGGCGCGAGCGCCGTCAAATTCACCGGCAGCGACCAGCAGCCGCTCACGCTCGGTCCGGGGATGAAAATCATCCTGCACAGCGAGCACCTCGATCACCTGCAGCCCAACTCGCCGGTCTACTACCGGGGCATCCAAACCGGCGTCGTGCAGGACGTGCGATTCAGCGCCAACGCCACGGAAGTGAATGTCACGCTCTTCATCTGGGGCCGCTACGCACCGCTGGTGCGCGAAGATTCCGAATTCTGGAACGTCAGCGGCGCGAACGTCAAAGGCGGCCTGTTCAGCGGCGTGGAATTGAAACTCGAATCGCTCCGCTCCCTCATCAGCGGCGGCGTGTCGTTCGCCAGCCCGGCCGGCAAGTCCGGCCAACCCTCCAGCCCGGCGGCGCAGGACGGGGCGCGATTCTACCTGCACAGCGAAGGCAACAAGGACTGGGAAGCCTGGGCCCCCAAAATCCCCATCGAATCCGAATCCGCGACGATCCAGGACAACACCAGCGGCATGAAGGCGGGGAAAGAAGTGTCGTCGGAGATCAAGGCGAATAAGTAAAAAGTGGCATGGGCGGCCCGCCCATGGCTTTCGCTTCGGTCCAAGACATGGGCGAGCCGCCCGTGCCACGAAAAGACATCGGACAACGCCCCGAAGGGGCGAAGGAATGTAGCCACGGGAGAAGCGCCGGCGGCGAAGCCGACGACGTGGAACCCGTGGAATTTATGGAGGGATCGACCGCCCCGGAAGGGGCGGAGGAATCGTCGATCGAGCGCTCCCTCCGCCCCGCCGGGGCGGGTCATTAAATACGATTTTTCCACGGGTTGCGGACCGCCGCGATGCGGCTGTCCTTCACCCGTGGCTACAGTCCGCCGCCCCTTCGGTGCAAAAAAGCGTCTCATTCAGGTCACCGTTCATCGCTGGTGTGTAACCTCGCCCGCTCGCCCCGCGTACAGATCAGCAGACGACAACCCATAAGGAGATTCGATGCGCCTTGGACTCAAAACCGTATTTTCCGCCGCCGCCCTGGGCGTGGCAGTGCTTTTTTCGACCGCCCACGCTGATCCGCTCGATCCGGCGCACGTGCCTGCCGACAGCAAGTGGGTGGTTCACCTCGACATGGACGCGTTCCGCAAGACTGACACGTGGAAGGCCGTCTACGATCGTCTCCAGCACAATGACGGGTTTGAGGACAAGCTGGCCGAGATCGAAGCGATCTTCGGCGCGAAATTTCCCGAAGACCTGCACGACGTGACGCTCAGCGGCGCGGTCTTCGGCGATAAGGCCGGCGTGGTCATCGTCCACGCGTCGGTCAATCGCAAGCAGGTCGAGCAGATGCTCGCGCTCAACGAGGACTACGCCTCCGAAGCACACAACAACAATATGATCCTCACCTGGAGCGACAAAGGCGTCATCAACTACGGCGGATTCGTCAGCGATACCCAGTTCCTCATCGGCCAGGACAAAGCCCGCGTCGCCGCGGAGATGGACACGCTGAGCGGCAAGACAGCGCCCATGAAGCCCGACGCCAACCTGCTCAAAGGCCTGAAGGACGGCGTGATGCTCTACGTCGCCGGCGATGAGCTTTCCAAGCTGCGGCAGGCGCAGGAATCCAAGTCGCCGCTGCTGACGCAGATGAAGTCGGCGTTCATCGTGCTGACGCAGGAAAAAGAAGACGCGGTGCTGAAGTTGAACGTCACCGCCTCCGACGCCCCCACGGCCGAAAAAATGCGCCAGGCGGCGGAAGGCATCCGCGCCGCGTTCTCCCTCGCCGCCGGCGAGCCCGACGCCAACGCGGGATTGAAGACGATCGTCGACCTCGCCAGCGCCGCCGTGCTGGCCAGCAAGGACAACACCGTGACGGCCGAACTGCACGTCGACCAGAAGAAAATCCCCGACCTGCTTGATCAGGCGATGCGAACCAAAAAGGCTGACGAAGTTAAGAAGTAGCGGGCGATTCTCGGAAGAGAGAAGAATTCCGCGTCATTCGGAGGTACTCCAAAGGATCTGGCTGACCTGACACGGACGCCAGATCCTTCGGAGTATCACAGGATGACGAACTAACCTGGCAAATCTGATCGGTTCTCCCACCTTGCGTCGTCCATCCGTCGTCGCTACGGTTTCGCACAATCATTTACCTAGGAGCGACATGCCCACCCTCGCCCGCGACTTCGGCGTTCAGAGCTACTGCTTTCGCAACTTCAAGGACAACGCCGCCGTCGCCAAGATGGTTCGGGAGATCGGCCTGGACAAGATCGAGCTGTGCGCCGTGCACGCGGACTTCTCCAAGCCGGAGGCGATCCCCGGCATTGTGAAAATTTACAAGGACGCGGGGGTTTCGATCGTTTCCATCGGCGTGCAGACCTTCGTGGGCGCGGAGACCGAACGCAACTGGTTCGAGTGCGCCAAGGCCGCCGGGGCCAAGCATATTTCGGCGCACTTTCGTGTGGATAGCTTCACCACGGCCGTGCCTAAGACCGCCGCTCTCGCCGAAGAGTACGGCATGCAGATCGGCATCCATCTTCACGGCGGCTACTCCTTCGGCGGATCAATGGACGTGATCGAGCACCTGCTGAAGATCGGCGGGCCGAGGATTAACGTCTTCATCGACACCGCCTGGTGCATGCAGATCGGCCCCGGCCCGGGCAACCCGCTGAAGTGGGTAGAAAAATTCGCCGGCCGAATCTCCGGCGTGCATTACAAGGATTTTCTGTTCGACAAAAATGCCCAATGGCACGACGTGATTGTCGGCACAGGCAATCTCAATCTGCCGGCGTTCATCACCGCGCTAGAAACAGCGAAGTTCAACGGCGTGGCGGTCATCGAATACGAGGCCGAGCCGGAAAATCCGGTACCGGCGCTGACGGAGTGTGTGAAACAGATGCGGAAGGCATGAAGAAGAAATCCAGAAGTCAAAATGCAGAATGCAGAATGAAGAGAATTTCATTCTGCATTCTGCATTTTGACTTCTGCATATCCTACGCCTATTGCAGCAGTTTCAGCACTGACTGCGGCTGGCTGTTCGCCGTGGCCAGCACGCTCGTGCCGGCCTGCGTGAGGATCTGGGCTCGCGTCAGGTTCGACGTTTCAGCCGCGAAGTCGGCGTCGCGGATGTCGCTTTGTGACGCCGTCACGTTTTCCAATGCCACCGTCAGCGAATTCTGATTCGTCTCGAGCGTGTTCTTTTCGAACGCGCCGAGTCGGCCTCGCAGGATCGCGACCTGGCTGATCGCTTGCTCGATGATCTTGCTCGCCGCCGCGGCCGAGCCGCCTACCAGCGTGCTCGTGCCGCCGGTGACGACGTCATTGAGGAAGCCGATGTCGGCGTTGCCGAGATTGCTCGCGGCCACCGACTGGATGCCGATGTTCACCTGCTGATTGGTCGTCACTTCCGAGCCGAGCTGGAACTTCGCACCGCCGCCGGTGATGGCGAAGCTGGTTGAACCCGCGCCGAAGCTCTTATCGAGCGTGAGCTGGAAGTTGAGGGCGTTGGAATTGAGCTTGAGGTTTCGGCCGTCGCCGGTGGTGAGGGCGCCGTTGACGGTCGCGACCACGTCGGTTCCGACTTGCCGGGTTTGCGCGCCGCCGGTGGTGTCGGTGGTGGCGAACGTGCCGGTCTGGGCCGTCACGGAGACGAAATTCTTCGAGCCGAACTCCGCGCTGTGGAAGGCGATACCGCTGGCGGCGTTGGCAGCGTTGATCAGGTCGGCCGTGACGCCTGTCGAATCGGTGATTCGATTGACGGCGTACGCAATGGAGGAGGCCGTCGTGCCGCTGGTGAACGAGAGAGTCTGCACGCCCTCAGTACCAGTCAGCCGAAGGGTGACGGAGCTGACGATCGCACTGGCCCGGAACTGCAGGTCGGCCGTGCGGGCGGAGGTGATGACGTTGATCTGTACCGGAATAGCCGCGTTCGTGCCGAAGTTGGCCTGGCTGATGTTCAGCCCGGAGATCGCACTGGTGGCAACGCCGGAGGTGACGTAATCGAGCGAGCCGTTGATCAGCTTGAGTCCGGCGAACGTGGTGGTGTTGCTGATGCGGGTGATGGATTCCACCGCCGAGTCCACCTGCAGCTGGTTGGCCGCGATTTCGTCGGCCGACAGCGCGCCGCTGTTGGCGCTCTGCACGATGAGGCTCTTGATGTTGAGCAGCAGATTAGCCACTTCGCTCAAGCTGCCTTCGGCCGTCGCGATGACGTTGGTGGCGCGAGAGGAGTTGTCGATCGCCTGGTTGATGCCCGAGAGCTCGGACCGCAACCCTTCGGAGGCGATAAGACCGGCGGGGTCATCTTTACCGGAGTTGATCCGCAAACCGGTGCTCAGGCGCTGCAACGAGGTGTTGAGAGACGCCTGCGATTTGGCCAGCCCACGCTGGGCCGTTAATGCCGCTACATTTGTATTGATACGGGCCATGTCAATCCTCCATGATTGCAAATGGCAGGCCGGGCACCATCACCCGACGAGTTTGATCTCATTCCGTGAGATCGGTACGACACTTACACGAGGCAGGGCGCTACGTCTGTCGCCCTACTTTTTGTCTTCTTTAGACGGAGCTTTCGGACTGATCTTTCCGAGACCCGAAAGATCCTCGGGTTTGACTTGAGCCGCCGCTTTGTTTTCGCGTCGGATCGCCTCATAAACTTCTTTTCGGTGGACCATGATGTCGCGCGGGGCATTGATCCCCAGACGCACCTTGTCGCCGCGAATGTCTACCACGGTGATTTCGATGTCGTCGCCGATCATGATCGTTTCATCGCGTTGTCGGGACAGCACTAGCATGTTGGGCTCCTTCCTGGGCTCCTCGGAAGCGGGCAACCTGCCCTTCTTCCGATGACCCGCAACATCCGTGTTGCGGGCGGTGTTGCTAGGCCCAATAACGAGGGCCGATAACACCTTTCATTGTTGCGTGAAGTTCCATCGATTCGCTCTGACCCGCCGATCCTTCGGCGAGCATTGCGACTCGATTTTTCTAGGCTGATTTAGCCAAGGGAACTCCAGCCTGGAGCTTGAACAGCGGCTGGCGCGTCGTCCACTTCTTCTCGGTCAGGACGATCTGCATCGCCATCCGATTCTCCGCGTTCACCACGATCGGCCCCAGCAGGTTGCCGGTGAGCCACTCGTCGACCTTATTACAGATGACGAAGGTCTGGAGGAAGCGCGGATCGGACAGGTTCAGATCGACCTGGGTCTCTTCGCGGATCGGAACGTCGTAATCCTTGAAGAAGATGCTCGGGTCAGTGACCACGAACGCGAGGCCCGGCTCGTCGACTGATTGCAGCCAGAAGAAGTAGTTGTCTTCTCCGGTGGCGATCAGGGCGTACTGGCTGTAGCTGGGGAAGCCCAGCAGGCCGCGCGGGAAGGTCATGATGCGTTCATCATCAACCGTAAGTTTCCCGAAACGTGTGGTTTCGATTTCCATGCGAACTCCATTTCTCTTTGACGGCGATTGGGCCGTCTACCACCCGCGAAACTCCGCCGCGGGAACGTCCTGTCCGGTTGCGGAACGGTTTTCCAACCGCCCGGCCGGTCTGCGTTCGTCGTTCACCGGAACGATCGATCGCAGCTCCATTTACTTTTCCTGGCCGGCGATCCGTCTTGATTCGTGGCATGGGCGGCTCGCCCATGGTCTTTGCTTTCGGCGAAGATCACGGGCGGGCCGCCCGTGCCACTTACAAATCGATCCGCTGACCAAGGTGCTTTTCCTTTGCACCTGCGACACGATGCGGCTCCAGCCGATCGTGCCGTGTTCGATGCGTCTCCGTCATCGAACATTCACTTCCGCGCCATCCTGGCGGCTCCAGAAGCGATTGCTTTCTCTCATTCCTGATCGCCGACCGGCACTTCCTGCCGGACCGGGCAATCTTTTCTGCGCGATCCTCGGTTTAATTGCATTTACTGCAATTACACTGATTATCACACCATGCTATTCAAATCCCGTGCCACTAGCTTAAAAAATCCAGTAGCGAGAGATTTAACTGCGTCGAACCGACTTTCAGGCTCGCCTGCAACGCCGTCTGCAGCGTCTGGTAGCGCGTGACCGTGTCGGTGTAGTCGGCATCTTCTAAAGTCGAGAGGGCCGACGTCGTCGTGATTTTTTGATCCGCCAGGCGATTCTGGCGGGAGGCAATTTCCTGCAGCTTCGCGCCGTTTGTGCCGCGGACCACGGTGATTCGCTCGGAATCGACCTTCAGTCCTTCAGCCGCCTCGGTGATTTGTGCAGTGTTGCTGCTCAGCAGCGCGGTGCGGAGCTTGTTGAGGTTCGAGAAGACGCCGTTGGAGCGGATCGGGTTGCTGTCGGCGCCGGTGATGACGTTGCCGACGGCCGCGCCGGTGAGGCCGAGGTCCGCGGCGGCGGTCGAGAAATTCGCGGCCGCGAGCGTGAGCGGATTGGAGCCGGTGCTGGTGTCGGTCAACACGATGCCGTTGCCGGTGGCGGCGAAGCTCGCCGTCACGCCGCCGCCGGCGTCGGCGGTGTTGATCTTGTTGATCACGTCCTGGATCGTGACGGCCCCATCGATATCGACGCTGAAATTCGTCCCGTCGATCCGCGTGATCGTCAAATCATTCCCCGCCACCGTGCCGACACCCTTGCCACCGTTCAGATCCGCGAGAGGCGTACTGGGCGTGAGACTTCGCAGGCCAAGGTCGCTGGCGGTCGTGCCGCCGTTGTCGGAGATGCGGAGGTCGGTGCCCTGCGTCGGGTTGAGAATATTGATGCCCGTGCCGGCCGCGTTGATGCTCGCCTGCACGCCGGTGTTCGAGCCGTTGATTTTGTTGAGCAGGTCTTCGACGGTAGTCGCGCCGGTGAGATCGATGGTGGCCGTGCTCGAGCCGTTGGTGATGGTGAAACCGCTGGTGGTATCGATCCCCGCGCCGTCGCGGAGCGAAGCCAGCGTAGTGAGCGGCGTAACCGACGCGTTGACGTTCGCCCCCACCACCGCCACTCCCGCGGCGGCCGGCGTCGTCTGCAGGATGCCGAGGTCGCGAGCGCTTGTGCCGTTAGCGACGTCGGACACGGAGATGGTCTCGCTGCCGGTCGGCGTGAGCGAAAGGCTGTGGCCGTTGGCGGAGATGCTCGCGGTGACGCCGGAAATTCCCGCGGCGTTGATCGCGTTCACTACGTCACCGATCGAGTTGGCTTTGCTCAAATCGATCGTCGCGCTCGTCGAGCCGTTGCCGACGACGATGGCGGAGAGTTTCACGCCGTCGTTGGTTGCGCCGCGGAGGTCGGTCGTTCGCGTGATCGCGGAAACCGTCGGCGTGAGGTCGGCCGTGCCCTGCACTTGCGACGACACCGCGCCGAACACCGACGTGCCCGCGACCTGAAAGGTGGAGAATGTGTTGTCGTCGACGAGATTGCTGAGCAGATTGTTCGATCCGACGAACTTCACACCGCCGCTGGTTTCCACGTACGGAGCGGTCGAGGAATTATCTCCGCCGAAGAGGAAAACGCCGTTGGACTGCTTGTTCGCGATCGTCAGTGCCTGGCTGTATAGGCTGTCGATGACCGCCGCGGCGGCCTTGCGGGCGTCGGGCGTGACATCCGACCCGACGTTGGCCGACGCGATGCTCTGCGCCTGAAGGAGCAAGTCGTTCAAATCACTGGAAGCGGAATCGACGGTGCTGAGCTGATTGTTGGCCGACGACAGATTGGCGGCGTAGCTCTTCTGCTGCTCGAGCGCCTTGCGAAGCTGCTGCGCGACGGCCGCATCGCCGGGATCGTCGCTGGGCGAGTTGATCTTCCGTCCGGTGGCCAGCTCATTCTGCACCTGCAGCAGTTGTTCCTGAATGGTGGAAATCGACTGCGAGACAACGCTGGTCCGCAGCAGATTACTGACGCGAGCGAGACTGGTGGGAAGTATGGCCATTTTTCTTAGGACTTAGGACTTAGGGCTTAGGACTTAGTGAAAACCCTCTTCACTAAGTCCTAAGCCCTAAGTCCTAAGTCCTACTCCTACGTGATCGCAAGCAAAGTCTTCATCAGTTCATCCACTGCCGATACGAGTCTCGCGGCGCCCTGGAAAGCGCGCTGTTGGCGGACGAGATTGATCGCTTCTTCGTCCAGGCTCACGCCGCTCAGCGCTTCGCGCTGGGCCTGGAGCGTGTCGGACACATTTTTCGCGGCATCGGCGTTTGTCTTTGAGCCGGCGGTCGCAACGGCGACCTGGTTGATCATCGATTGGTACGCGTCCTTCAGGCTTTGGCCGTTCAGGTCGGCGATGCCGGTGGTTTCGAGTTGTGAAATCGCGAGTGCGGTCTGGTTGTCGCCGGCCTGGCCGTTCTTGGCGACGGCGAGTTGCGAGGGGTTGCTCGCCAAGCTGCTGTTGACGGCGATGTTGCTGGCGTTCGTGCCGGTGAAATAGCTGTTGATGCCGAGCGTCGCCAGCGTATGCGAGCTGTCCTGCGAGAAGGAAATCTCCACATTGCTGCTGGTGGCCGCGAGCGTGAGCTTGCCGCCGGAGATGGACGACGCCACGCCGTTGATCGCGCCGAGCGAAGTCGAGAGCGAGTTGAGCGTGGTGTCGTTTCCGTTCAGGCCGTCGAGATCGACTTGCACGAGCGTGCTGGTTTCCTGGCCGGTGGTTTTATCTTTCACGTGGACGACGAAGCTTCCGTTGACCGGCGTGAACGGCAGGCCGGCCTTGGGGTCGTTCAGCGCGAGCGTCGGGTCGTCGACGGGGTTCGTGCCGGTGACGCTGGAGAATCCGGTGAGTCCCTGGCCGGAGGAATAGACCGAGTTGAGCGAGAAAATCAGGTTGCTGGCGAGTGAGTCGACCTGATCGATCACGCCGTTGATTTGCCGCGTGACCGACTGCAGCGCGCCGAGCTGGCCGCTGGTAGCGCTGATCGACCCGCCGTCACGGGCGAAGACCAGTTCGGTCACGGGCTTGCCGTCGGCGGTGCTCTGCTTAGTGGCCACGCCGCGGTTGTCCGAGCCGATGATCAGCGGCTCAGAGCCGACGTACACGTTGACCATGCCGTTGGCCTGTTGGGTGGTCTTGACGTCGATCAGTTGCGAAAGCTGCTTGACGACGGCGTCGCGCGAGTCGCGCAGCGCGTTGGCCTGCTGGCCGGAGCCTTCGGCTACGGCGATCTGCCCGTTGAGCGTGGCGATCTGGTCGGCCAGCGCGTTGGCGTTGCTCGCCAGGCCGTTGACTTGATCGCCGATGCTCTTCTGCAGCGAAGAAAATTGCGTGTTGAGATTGTTGTACGCGCTGGCGAGTGATTGGCCGTTCTGGATCACCACCTGCCGCAGGCCGTTATCCTGCGGCGTGTTGGACAGGTCCGACCAGCTCTTGAAGAACGTGCTCGTCTGCGTGGAAAGATCCTGATCGGACAGCTCGTTGAACACCGACTGCACCTGCCCCAGCCACTGCTGCGTGACCTGCGCGCCGGCCGAGTCGGAGTTGGCGCTGCGCAGCCGGCTTTCCAGCGCGTCATCGATCTGTCGCCTGATGGAAGTGAGATTAACGCCCGTGCCGATGTAAATGTTCGAGCCGACGAGCTGATCGCGATTGGCGGTGACATTGGCGGTCTGGCGCGTGTAATCGGCATTGCCGGCGTTGGCAATGTTATTGCCCGTCACCTGCAGCTGCGCCTGCGTAATCGCAAGAGCATTGGCACCGATGTTGAGTACGCCGTTGAGTGACATAATATCTAGTGCTCAGGACTTAGGACTTAGGACTTAGTGAAGAAATGCTTTTACTCTTTTCACTAAGTCCTTAGTCCTAAGTCCTTCCTACCCGACCGCTTCCATATTCCCGATGCGTGTCGACACCTTCGGCACGCCCTGCTTCGTATAAAGCCCGGCCTTTTCGACTGCGCCGGCGAGGAGTCGCACGGCGGTGTTCAGGTGGCCGAGCACGGCGCCGGCCACTCGGCTGGCGATGTAGTTCTTGCTGGCGATCTGTTCCATCAGCGATCGCAGTTCGGTTCGCAGTTTCAGAAGCGACGCCTTCTGGGCCGGGTGCAGGTCCGCGATCTGCGTGATCTTCAGCTCGCCGGGCACCTTCAGCAGTTTGCCGATCATCGCGGTCAGCGTCTTGCGCTTGTGCTCGAGTGTCGCGATTCGCAGGCGGCAGGCTTCCTGGCGCTGGCCGAGGTCTTCCATCACCCGCAGGTCAAAGATCTTCATCGCCGCGTGGTGCGATTCGACCATCGCGAGCATTTTTTTGTGCTCGATCACCTGCTGCTGCAGGATCAGCTCTAGTTCGGCGATCTGCTTGCTCATCAGGCCCTCAGGTTAAGTGACTCCGGCGCGACTACGGCCGGCCGGCTTGGCTTCATGCTCGGTTTGCGGACAGAACGCGCCTGGCCGGACTCGATCTTCTTCACGATCGAATTCACCAGCTTCGAGCCCGACGATTTGCTCATTTGCTCGGCCATTTTCTGGTCGAGCATCGTTCCAAACGCCTCGCCCCCGCGGCCGCCGCTGAACATTTTGTCTTTGAAGGGGCTGTTGCGCATCTGCTTCAGCACCGTGCCGTAAAACGTCTGAGCGACCCACTTGCGCGTCTGCGTGACGAGTTGCTGATGCTGCGAGTCGGCCTTGCTGAGGTTTGTTGGACGTGCATGGGCAGTTGTATTCATGGCGTCTCCGACGCTTCTGAGGAAGTGGACTTAGGACTTAGGACTTAGGACTTAGTGGAAGAGAAGTATTTCGCATTTCTTCATCACTAAGTCCTAAGTCCTTAGTCCTAAGTCCTCCTGCCTGCTCACTTATTCACGCCATTGATGTACAGCTTGGCGTGGAGTTTTCCGGTGTCGTACAGTTCTTTGATGATGGTGATTCGGTCGTCGGCGGGCACCTTCATGGCGACCATCGCGTCGACCAAGTCCTGCAGCTTGCTGCCGCCGGTTTTGGTGGTGTCGAGGGAGAGCACGTCCTTGGTGTCGACCAGCGGTGCACGCGGCGTGCCGACCGGGGCGGGCGTGATCGTCGTGATCGTGAGGCCGCGAAGGCTGATCACCACCGGGCTGATTTCGACATCGCCGGACATCACGATCGAGCCGGCCTGGTCGTTGATCATCACGCGGGCTTCGGTCGGGAGCATCGGCACAGGCAGGCGAAGCACGCGGCTGATGAAGCCGTCCGGGCGCTCACGCTCGCTGGCGGGGATCGTCACGACGACGTTCTTCTCATCGACCACGACCGCCAGCGCTTCGCCGGAGTCGGATTCTTCGTTGATGATCTTGGCGATCGCATACGCCATCGGCCAGCTCGCGCTGGGGTTGTCGATGATGAGCGTGAACTTTCCGTCCTTGATATTTTTAGCCGGGATGTCCATTTCCATCGTCATGCCGAGCTTGACGACCCCGCCGGTAGGCGTGGCCGGGTCTTCGACGACGAGCGCGCCTTCGGCCAGCGCCATGACCGGGCTGTTGGGCACGGGAGGCATCATCGGGGTGACGAAAAGCCGCCCGCCCTTCAGGCTGCCGGCCGCTCCGATGCTGGTGACGTAGGCGTCGATTTTGTCGCCGTTGCGAACACCCGTGCCGGGCACGGTGGCGGTGACCATGACGATCGCGACGTTCTGCACGTTGGAAAGCTGCTTGGCTTCGGTGGGGTCGGCGTACTGGGAGAGCAACGTCGCCAGCGGCTTGATCGCCGCCGAAAAATTCCCGCCGTCGCCGGTGCCTTTCAGGCCCAGCACCAGGCCGATGCCGGTCAGCGTGTTGGTCCGCTGCCCGTCAAGCCGGGTGATGTCCGCAATCTTCACCGCTAACGCAGGGCGGGCGAGGGTCGCGAGGACGAGAGCGATCATGTGGCAAAGGCGTTTTAGTTTCATTGAAAGCTCTTGGTTTAGGACTCAGGACTAAGGACTTAGGACTTAGTGAAGAAAATGCATTCCGCTTTCATTCACTAAGTCCTTAGTCCTGAGTCCTAAGTCCTCATATCTTCTTTCGTCAAAACGGGTTGATCACGTCCAATAATTTGTTCGCCCAGCCTCGCTGGGTGGCGTCGCGGACGGCGCCTTTGTGCTTCTTCTCCAGCGAAAGGTCGAACAGATTGGTGGAAAGAATGGAGTTGTCGGCCGACACGTCGCTGGCTCGGCAGATGCCTGTGAGGATGAACTGCTGCTCTTCGTCGTCGGTTTTAATCCGCTTGCTGCCCTGCAGCACGAGCGTGCCATTGGGTTTGACGTCGACGACCTCCGCGGCGATGCGGGCGGTCAGGCTGTCGGTGCGGTCGACGCTCCCTTCGCCCTTAAAGTTGCGGGTGGCTTCGCCTTTGATTTCCGGCAGCGTCGCGCCCGCCCGGCCGGGCTCGATGGCGAGGTTGTCGAGCTTCAACTTAATGAACGCATCGAGTTTCGCGTCGATATCGGTCTTGCGCTTGAGATCGGTCGAGCCGTCGGATTTGAAAGCGCTTTCTTCGCGGACGATGACCGTGACCAGATCATGCTTCTTCAGCACGTGCGGCACGGGCTCGGGCACGGCGATCAGGCTCACGTCGCGCAAGGTCGCCTGACCGGGCTCGGCCGGGGCTTCCAAAGCGGCGCGGAACAGCGATCCGCCGTTGCTCGCCATCCGCTGGGCGATCGTCGCCGACTGGTTGTTGTTCACGGCTTTGGGCGGCGTTGCAGGCTTGGGAGGCATTGCGGGCGTCGTCGGCGGCGCGGACTGGGCGAAAGTGATCGGTGCGCAGCAGAGGGCGATTGCGAAAGCGATGCGGGGCAACTTCATGGGTTTGGTCCTTGTTTCTACCTTCTGACATTCGCTAGCGCTTTTCATCGGCGTGTCCCGCTTGAGCGGGACATGAAGCGGCCCGCTGAAGCGGGCCACGCCACTGAAGAAAATTTCCTGCTACTTCAGCGAAACCGAGTCGGCGGCGGGCTTTTCCTGGCCGCCCATGGTGGCGGTTTGCGGGCCGGTCATCACCACTTCAAAAATCGCGCCGGTGGTTTCGTTTTTCACCTGGATCGGCTGCCCGAACGTGCCGCCTTCCATCGCCCGGGCCACGCTGCGCAGCTGGACCGTTCCTTGGGTGAGCGTGACAGTGACGAGTTGCCCGGTGTGGACGAGCGGCACTGCGTCGACCAGCCGCGCCGTCAGGATCGTCCCGGGCTTGAGATCGCGCCCCGCCTGCATGCCGACGGCCTGCGAGAGGGCGAGCATCGGGTCGGTGTTAAGCCGGTCGATGAGCGTCCGCCGCACCTGCAGGTCGCTGTCGCGCAGGACCTGCTTGAACGTGACGGGCTTCATGACGACGAGTTGCTGCTGCCAGGCGCGGGCCTGTGCGGTGATCGTGGTTTTCTGGCTGTTGCCGTTGTTGGAGATCGTGACGTCGTAAATCACCGAGCCCAGGTCGCGGGCCCGGAGCGGCTCGAGGGAGAATTTGAACGTCCCTTCGACAAGCCCGAGCACGCGATCGTCCTTGGCGCTGAACGAAACCTGCAGTGTGTCGGCCGGCAGCGAAAGGCGGGTGGCCAGGTCGTCGATGATCGTGTCACGGAGTGTGCGGAGCGGCTCGGGGTTGGTTTTGCGGTCCGCCGGCGCGGGGGCGACGGCGATCGTCGGCGGCGTATCGATCGGCGCGGCGGCGGGCGAAGTGGCCCTGTCGGTGGCTTTGTCGACAGCATTGTTGGCGGCATTGTTGGCAGTTTTGTCGGCGGATTTCGGGTCGCGGGCGTCGATCCACTTCCGGAGTGCGTCGCCTTCATCGAAATGTACGTCGGTGCGGGAGACGGTGCAGCGCGTCGCGCCGCTGAGACGGATGATCGCCATGTTCACGCCCGCGTCGGAAAGCAGCCCGCGGAGTTCGTCCAACGTGATCGACCGGTACGGCGTGCCCTGGCTTAGCCGCAGCACGACGAGGTCCGAGATCGGAGCGAGGATTTTGGCGTCGGCATCGTTCCAGCGGGCGATCTGCTTGAGGGTGACATCCGCGCCGATGACAGTCGCTTCGGAGCGCACTTCGAGCGTCGCCCCGCCGATATTCGAAACCGGCACGAACTTCGCGTCGCCAGCCAGATCCACCGCTATGCCGCTCACCGTCTGGCCGAAGCCCCACTGGTGAAAGAGCGTCTGCGTCGCCCAGGCGAGAATGGTGAGCAGAATAAACACCCGAATTGTCTGCCGGCGCGTCAGTGGCCGACCGTTGTTGTTGAACATGTTGCGACCTCCTTGTCGCGGCTCAGTAGGACTGAGGACTTAGGACTTAGGACTTAGTGATCTCTAAATCACGTTGTCTGGCGACCGCAGTCCTTAGTCCGGCGATGATTCGCGTCACTTCCGTTGCTAAATCCGACAAATCCTTAAATTGCTGGCGGCTCAGATATTCTGCGTCGAGGGCGACGTAGAGTTGAGTTCGCACTTCCGCACACGACCCTTTGGCGACCGACAGGAACTGATGAAATTCGGTTCGTCGCCTGCGTTCGAATCCTTCGGCGATGTTCGACATGATCGAAACACTGGCCCGCTGGATCTGTCCGCACAGCCCGAAATCTCTCGCAAACTTCCCGCCACGACTTGCGACATAAATCCGTCGCGTCAGCTCGCGCGCCTTCTGCCAGGCGATCAAGTCTTCAAATCGGCTCACCTTCGCCATCACTAAGTCCTAAGTCCTTAGTCCTAAGTCCTCAGTCCTAACCTCTCCTCAAATTCCCAATCGTCTGAAGAGCCTGATCCGCCGTCTGGATCGACTGGCTGTTGAGTTCGAATGATCGCTGTGTTTTGATCAGGCCTACGAGTTCCTTGACCGGGTCGACGTTGGAGCCTTCGAGGTAGCCGGAGAGGATCGTGCCCGTGCCGCCGTCGCCGGGGTTGCTGGTGATGGGTTCGCCGGAGGCCTCGGTTTTGAGATAGAGGCTTCCGCCCAGGAGTTTCAGGCCCTGCTGGTTGGGAAACTGGGCGAGCAGGAGCTGGCCGGCGTTGGTCTTGGTGGTCGTGCCGGGGACGATGTATTCGACTTTTCCGTCGGTGCCGATGCTGATGTTTTCGTCAGGTACGGTCGGCGGAATGGTGATCTGCGGGATGAGCTGGTAGCCGTCGCCGATCGAGGAGATCAGGTCGCCGTTCTTATTGCGGAAGAACGCTCCGTTGCGCGTATAGCCGGTTCCGTCGCCGACCGTGGAGAGGATTTTTACAGAGAAGAAGCCGGAGCCCTGGATTCCGCAATCGAGCTTATTACCGGTGTTTTCCATGCTCCCCTGCTCGGTATCGATCTGCGTATTGCTGATCTTCGTGCCCAGCCCGACATAAATACCCGCCGGCGAAGGCTCGCCGGTGCTGTTGCTCGTGCCCGGCTGCTTCATCTGCAGGTACATGAGGTCTTCAAAATTCACGCGGCTGCGCTTGAAGGCGGTGGTCTCAGCATTGGCAAGATTGTTGGCCGTGACGTCGATCGCGGTCGAAAGCGCACGTAACCCAGTCGCTGCGGAATTGAGAGCTGTAATCGCCATAGCTTGGGAACCTCTAACTTTGTTATCGGACGGGCCGTCAGTTGCACTTGATCGATTCAGTCCGCGTACTGGATAGGACTTAGGACTAAGGACTTAGGACTTAGTGGAAGAGAAGACATTCGCGATTCCATCCTCACTAAGTCCTAAGTCCATGGCCCTAAGTCCTGGGCTTTAGCCGATCCGCCCCACCGTATTCACCAGCTTGTCGAGCATTTGATCCTGGTAGCGGATCATGTTCGCGTTGGCCTCGAGTTGGCGTTGGGTGTCCATGAGTTGTGTGAGCTCGGTGGCCGGGTCGACGTTGGATCGCTCGATAAACCCGCTGTGAACGGTGGCCTGCGAGGGGAGGAGCGCCTTCGGATCCGTCACCGCGAGCATTTCCTTGCCGACCTTGGTCAGCTGCCTCGGGTCCGCCACCGCGAACAGGCCGATGCGGTTCACCGTCTTGCCGTTCTGGACGATCGTGCCGTCCTGGCCGATCTGGACGGGGAACTTCACGTCGAGCTTGATCGGCTGGCCGGCTTGGTCGAGCACGTGCTGGCCCTGGCTGGAGGCGAGGGTGAGGTTCCCCTCGGCATCGGTCATGAACTTGCCGTCGCGGGTGAGCTTGTTGGCGGATTTCCCGTCGCTGACCGAGAAAAACCCGTTCCCGGTGATGGCTACGTCCAGGTTATTCCCCGTGGCTTCGAAATCGCCTTGCGTGTTATCGACGCGCGTGGGCATGGCGAACAATCCGCCGCCGATGCCTTCCAGGATCGGATCCGTCCGACTGCCCGCGGCTCCGCGCGCGGTCGCTTCCGTCGGCCGCTGGTAGAAACTCGCCAAATCCCGCTTAAACCCGTTGGTTTCAGCGTTGGCAAGGTTATTCGCGATGACATCCTGCCGATGCGAATTGGCCACGATCCCCGAGGCCGATAGGTACATGCCGTAAATCATCTTCGACTCCGCCGAATGAGTTTTCGCAGGCGGGACGGGCGGCGCGGGGCAAACCCCGCGCCGCCAAGCGTCGCCGTGGGCAGCAGGTCATCCGTGACCGAATTCTCCGCAGTTCCACTGGAGGAGAGTTGCTGCCGGGTATGAATGTCGCGATCGAGAGCGAGCTCCCAGTGCGCGATGACGGCCATGCGGGTTGCGAGAACAATTCGCTCGCCCAGATCGGTCGGCACGTTCGGCATGAGAGTGAAACTCCACCGGCCCACCATGGGCCTAGGCGCAACTATTCAATCCCCGTGCCAGGAAGCGCAATCTTGATAAATTCCTAATTTCCCGCGGATTTTGACGATTTCTTGAGCTACCCCGCGTCGCCGTCCGCGCAAGATCCGCCTGCCATGGGACAATCCCTGCGCCCCCATCCGGCAAACCCCGATTCGCATGAGCCCGCCGATCGTATCTAATGAATCCAGTGGGAATTTAACTCGCGGAGGCCCTTATGAGCGACGGCGGATCACCGAACGGACTGTTGCGAATCATCCTGATCGTATTTTTGGTCCTGATTATTGTGGGTTCTCTGCCCACTTGGGGTTATAGTTCCGGCTGGGGACCGTATCCGAGTGGTGGTGCAGGGCTGATTCTCGTCATTGTCCTGATCCTGCTGCTCACAGGCCGCATCTAGCTGTTTGAGATGGGACCGACATGTTGATTCGCATCGGCTATGACATCGCTTTTGATCTCCCGGCCGAAACACCGATCCAGGTGTTGTTGAACGTGCACCCTTCGCTGTTGCCGCAGTTGCGGCAGCCGGAGAAGCTGCGCGTCTCACCCGACGTGCTGGTGACGTACTTCACCGACGCCTTCGGCAACACCGCCGGCCGACTCCTCGCGCCGGCGGGCGTCGTTCGTTTCGAAAACGACGCCGTCATCGAAGTTTCCGGCCTGTACGACGACGCCGACTTCTACGCCCCCCAAATCCCGATTCAGAACCTGCCGTCTGATGTCCTTCAGTACCTGCTCGCCAGCCGGTATTGCGAAGTCGACCTCATGCGCGACATCGCCTGGCAGCTCTTTTCGACCACCCAGCCGAACTACTCCCGCGCCAAGGCCATCGCCGCATGGGTGCACAACCACATCACGTTTAACTATTCGCTGGCGGATTCAACCCGCACCGCCATGCAGGCGTACGGGCAGAAAGTCGGCGTCTGCCGTGATTTCACGCACCTGGCCATCACCCTCACCCGCGCGATGAATATCCCCGCCCGCTACGCCACCGGCTACTTAGGCGACATCGGCGTGCCCCCCGACGACTCCCCCATGGACTTCTCCGCCTGGTACGAAGTCTTCCTCGGAGGCAAATGGTGGACCATGGACGCAAGACACAACAAGGTCCGCATCGGCCGAGTCGTGATGGCCAGGGGCCGAGACGCCGTAGACTGCGCCCTCACGACCGCCTATGGCGTAACGATCCTCAAGAAATTCCACATCATCACGGACGAGATCAAAACGTAACCGAACGATGCAAATCGATTCCCCACGCATTAAACGGTGAACGAAGTGAACAACAACGCCCCGACCAAGCCGTAACTGCTCATGCCGCATACGGCGCTATTCAATTTGCAATTTGCAATTTGAATTCATTCTGCATTTTGCATTCTGCATTCTGCATTCTGAATTGATCGCACCTTCCCCATCTCACTCAGCACTGCCGCAATTCCCTGCCTATCATCTCCCAATGCCCGAACCTCTCCCAAAATCCCTCTCGCGTAAACTCCTCGGCGCCGCCCTCGTGTTCGCCGGCGTCTCGCATCTCAAGTTCGCAAGAAAAGATTTCCAAGCCCAGGTGCCCGACTGGGTGCCGCTGAAGATAGACGACACCGTCGTCCTCTCCGGCCTGGCCGAGATCGCGCTCGGCAGCGCCCTGCTCCTCGCCGGCCCCGCCCAGCGAAAACCCGTCACCCGAATCGCCGCCGCCTTCTTCGTCGTCGTCTTCCCCGGCAACCTCTCACAATACCAACACCGCCGCAGCGCCTTCGGGCTCGACACAGACGGCAAACGCTTCGCCCGGCTGCTTTTTCAACCCGTCCTTGTCTATTGGGCGTTGAAGAGCGGGTGAGTGCGAAGGCCAAAACGAACGGCATAGCATGACCACTTCATTCGACCGCAATTCGTGGCCCTCGCCCCAACGGGGCGGCGGACTGTAGCCCGTTCGGGGCGAGAAAACAGACGCGATCCAAGCTGACGAAGACGGCGCGAGGGAGTCAGACCCCTTCGAAGTAGTCGGTGTCCAGTTTCTTGACCGTATAGGCCTTGTAGTCTGTGACACCTACACCGTGATCTATCATGTATTCGGAGAGTTGGATGCCATCGATAAGGACGATGCGGGAGTGCGCTCTTGAAGCAGCTTCCTTTGCGCCTGATGTGAATCCTCCGCACGTGATGAACACGCCCTTGTTTGCCTTGTGCTCGCCCAGAGAACCTACAAACTCACGGATTGCGCCAGGCCCAATGTCGGCTTCATGCCGTTTGGCTTGAACGTATACCATGTCGAGACCAAGTCGATCTTCTTTTATCACTCCGTCAATACCGTTATCGCCGCTCTTGCCGACGACTTGGGCAGCATCCAGTTGAGAACCGCCGTAGCCCATTGCGACAAGCACATCAATGACGAGTTGTTCAAACGCTTTCGGTTTCATCGTTCGAACTCGGTCCAACAGTTCGTCGACCAAGGTCTCGCGCAGTTCTCTGTAGCCCGCTTCAACTTGCTCAAGAGGCGTTAGCGATGGATCGAGTTCTTCAATACTTTCGCCATTTGTTACGACAACCGTTTTCGGGGAGTTGTTCTTTTTATTCCTAAACGTCCTGAACTCTTCAAATTGCTCAAGAAACGCATTGTCGATTCGCACCGGGTTCTTTTTGAGAACGTCGGTCCCGCGAGGAGCAATTTGGAACCTGCCACGCCCTGACTTGCTGAGTAACAAACTTTTAGTCAGATAGGTCAGCGCCCATGTCGACCGATTGTAGAGGCGCGTTTGCGTTCCGCTCGGGAGCATTATCTCACGCTCTTCAGCACTAATTCCAAACTTGTCAGCAATTGAATCAATGGCATCGGTTATTTTGTGTTCCTGTCCGTCGGCAGCCAGTTGCACGAGGGGTAACATGAACTCTTGATATCCTGGAATCGCCATCTGTTCCCTCAGTCAAAGATTACGCAAGGCGTGCAACCATCGAGGAGCACGGACGGCAGATTTCGGAAGCAAGGGCGGAAGTATCGGTCGATTTTTTCGCAGCGGATCTGCCCGTCATCCCCTTATCGCCATGCAGGAAGGATAAGCATTTGTAGTCAGTCGGACAACGCAATCTCGATTCCACGCATTTAACAGATTTCGCTAGTCACAGATCCAATTTCGAAAATATTTTCCGGTTAAAGAGCCTTTATTCCACGCCCTTACGCCCCAACTCCCGGCCCGGCCGTGGCTTGTAAAAATGTGATAAATCGGCCGAAAAGACGCGGAATTTGGCCGACTTTTCATTTCGGCGGCGGTATAGATTGGTGTGTCGTCGCTCGCGCGAGCGGGCGACTGGCTTTGACGTTCTCCCCAAGAACTGATCCACGGATAATGAGAAAAGTTTGTTAGATTTGGCCTCCATCGCCGGAGTGAATCCGGCAAAGGAGTTGGCCATGAAGAAGTCGAGATTCAGTGAAGAGCAGATCGCCTTTGCGTTGAG
>JBBQNK010000032.1:0-57043 GCA_038329865.1 Tepidisphaerales bacterium
CCGGCGGACCTCCTCCCGGCCCGCCCACCAACGGCGGCGGCAACCTCCCGCCGGGCGGATTCCGCGGAAGGCGCGTCACCACCTGCTCCTTCTGCGGAAAGAGCTCGCGCGACGTCGGGCCGATGGTCGAAGGGCCTTCGGATGTCTACATCTGCGCCAACTGCGTCGACCTCGCCCACAACATCATCCGCCAGGAAAAGCGCAAGCTCTCTTCGGCGACGCCGGCGTTCACGACCATTCCTTCGCCGCGGCAGATCAAGGAATTCCTCGACCAATACGTGATCGGGCAGGAGTACGCGAAAAAGGCGCTGTCGGTCGCGGTGCATAATCATTACAAGCGGCTGAGCACGATGGAGCCGCCCGCGGAAGGAACGGCGGCGGCAGCCGCGGCCGCGACAACCCCCGCGCGGGCGCCGGCCGATGACGTCGAGATCGACAAGAGCAATGTGCTGCTTATCGGGCCGACCGGATCGGGCAAGACCCTGCTGGCCAAGACGCTGGCGCGCATTCTCAATGTCCCGTTCGCGATCGGCGACGCAACGACGCTCACCGAGGCCGGCTACGTCGGCGAGGATGTCGAGAACATCCTGCTCAAGCTGTTGCAGAACGCGGATTACGACCTGGAATCCGCGCAGCGCGGCATCGTCTACATCGACGAGATCGACAAGATCGGCAAGACGCAGAACAACGTCAGCATCACCCGCGACGTGTCCGGCGAAGGCGTGCAACAGGCGCTGCTCAAAATGCTCGAAGGCACGATCGCCAACATCCCGCCGCAGGGTGGGCGCAAGCACCCGGAGCAGCAGTACATTCAGATGGACACGACGCAAATCCTGTTCATCGCCGGCGGCACGTTCGTTGGATTGGAAGACATCATCCGCAAGCGCCTGGGCAAGCGAATGATCGGCTTCGGCAGCGAGAACACGCCGATCGAAAGCAACCGCGAACGCTCCGACGTGCTGGCGCAAGTGCAGCCGGAAGATTTGGTCGCGTTCGGCATGATTCCCGAATTCGTCGGCCGTTTGCCGCTGTGCGCGACGCTCGAGCCGCTCGACGTGCCGACGCTGGTGAACATTCTCACCGAGCCGAAGAACGCGATCGTGAAGCAGTACAAGAAGATGTTCCGCCTCGAAGGCAGCGAAGTGGAGTTCACCGCCGGCGCGCTGGAACTGATCGCCGAGCGAGCCTTGAAGCGCGACACCGGTGCACGAGCCCTGCGGGCCGTGTGCGAAGAGATCATGCTCGACCTGATGTACAAACTCCCCGACCACGGCCAGGGCGGGAAGTATGTCATCAACGAAGACATCGTTGAAGGCCGGCAGAATCTATTCGAGCTGAAGCCGGAACGGCGGAAGGAATCGGCGTAGACCCCGCCGAGTCCGAAATTAAAATCGTGCCGAAGCCCGAATGTAACGTTCGGGCTTCTTCACTTGGCCGCCCGGAGGAAGCGTGAGTGAAACGCCATCAACCGCTCGGGAGAGTATGCTCGGCTCGAGAGTCATCGTTCTAATTATCTTCGGCGTACTCCTTCTGGCTGCCGTCTTCTTCACTCAAAGGTTCAGGACAACGGCATCAGACGTGCGGGGCTGGCTCGCGGCGTTGCCTAAGACGGCCGGGCCTGACGAGGTGAAGGAACTCCTTGAGTCGAAAGGGATGACCTGTACCGTCCATCCGACTTCCGTCTCCGGCGTACTGGAACTCGGCAACTTCAATACATTGGTCGCCGACGTTCAGTTTGATGAGCAACACCACCTTAAGGATTACGACGTCCATCACTCATCATCGGACTGACTTGCGAGCGCTGCCGACGGCACAGATCGCCCGCGAGCCAAGCATTCGCCTCGCCGTAACGCTCTTTGACAATTGAATAGTATTCGGAATTTCTCCTGAAACGGCTTGCCCCGGACTACCAAAAGCCCGCTCTGGATGAGGCCGATGCGCGTGTCAGAAAATCCAAAGCGCGAGTATCATTTTCGCGTGCCCGAACCCGCTTTGGATTATCAAGACGGCCGCGATGCGAGATCGGAGAAGCGCGCGAAACGAACTCGAAAGATCAAGCTCGCCGCCCGCGTGATAGTTGCAGCCCTTGGACTCGTGATTGTGCTTGGCATCAGCTTTATGCTTTACGAAACCTTGCGACACAAGACGACGTTGAGCGAAGTGCAGGGTTGGATGGCGACATTGCCGTCGAACGCTGGGAAAGCAGAGGTGCAACAACTGTTCGCCGCCAAAGGCATGACCTGGGAGTTGATCAACCCGGGCCAATCGCCGGTATATTTCGAGGTGTCCAGCGATTCCGGCTTGCGAGGATGCGTTCCGGATGCCGATCGCGGATGGATGTGGCGCGATAGTATTTTTGTCTTTGTGACTTTTGATCAGGACGGGCGCATTAAATCGACGCGATACTACGAATGGGGAATCGGGCCCTGAACATCGAAGGATCCATTACGTCGGATTCGGGACAAACGCCCCGCCGCGGCAGTGCTTGAGATAGTTCAGCCCGTGCACTTGGCCAGTGTATTCCAGCTCGCCTTTGTAGACCGGGTCGTGCCAGCCTTCGATGTCGATGCTACCTTGCCACTTGGCTTGGCGGAGGATGCTGATCACGTCGGTCCAGTTGGTGTCGCCGAAGCCCGGCGTGCGGTGCCAGACCCACGGCTTGCCGCCGCGTAATCCCGTCGTCTTCAGCACGTCCCAGGCGATCGTCGCGTCTTTGCCGTGGACGTGGAAGATTTTTCCCGTCGTGATCCACTTGCGCAACTGCGGAATCGGATCGACGAGCGAGACCATCTGGTGGCACGGCTCCCACTCCAGGCCGATCGCGGGCGACGGCACTTCGTTGAACATCATCTCCCACGCGGTGGGCGCGTTGGCGATGTTGAACTTCGGGCCGTCCCAGGTTCCGCCCATGTCGCAGTTTTCGAAGGCGATCTTCACGCCCTTGTCTTCCGCGCGCTTCGCGAGCTCGCCCCACACTTTCTTGAAGGCCGGCATCGATTCCGGCAGCTTCTGCCCTTCGATCGCGCCGGCGAAGCCGCTGACCATCCTGCAGCCGAAGAGATGCGCCGCCTCGATGCACTTGGCCACGCCGTCGGCATGTTCCGGGTTCATCAGCGGATTGCCGAAGAACCCGATCGAGCTGATCACCGCCTTGCCGGCGATGATTTCGTTCACCTTCTTCGCGACGGCCTCCATGTCCACTTCGATCTTCTGCCAGAACGTGAGCGAAAAACTCTCAAACCCGTGCGGCAGAATCTGCGGCAGGTGTTTGAGTGCATTGCTCATCCCGAGCAGCGTGCCGATGCGAATGTCTTCGTGGGGCATGGTGAATTTCCTTGTTAAGCCGGGAAATTCTGAACATCCCCGGCGAAAACGCAACCCTTCACGTGCCCGGCGGCCGGGCGACGACCGTGAAGGCGCGGGCGCGCGAGCGCTTCAAATCCATGTCATCAATGACGGCCGTTCCCAGCAGGCGGTCGTACAGCGCCAGTCGATTTCGGCCGCCGCAGAAGAGGAAGGCGATGATCAGCGGGATCTGCAGCAACGCCGTGACGGGTTCGGCACTTTCGAAGAAGGATTCTGAAAAGACAGTGATCGGCGCATTGCGCTGCGCCACGTAGAGCAACACGAAAACCAACATAACAATCGCCGACGTGCGGCGGATCATCCATCGCTGTAGCCGCTGCTTTCGCGAGGCCGGTGTGAAATTGGTCGACGCAATGCGGATCGCTACGATCGACTTCCCCGGCGTTGCGGCACCGAAGATTTCCGTCGTGGTGTAGAGCAGCCAAAGCGTGGGGAACAACAACATCAACGAGTCCACCGCCGGCTCTCTAAATTGCCGAACGAAGTTTTCAAGCAGGCCGGTGAAGTTGTCCACGATCCACACGCCGAGCACCAGGAGCCCGACGAGGACCATGTCGATGACCGCGGCGATGATGCGCGGCACGACGCTGATGCGCCGATAGATCGGATCCTGCGGGATCGCCGTTCGCGCCGCAGCGGCTAACTCTGCCAGATCGTCAGTCTCTGGCTCGGCAGCGGGCGAGGCGAGCTCTTCGTCGTCTGATTCAATCGTCGCCGATATCGCATCGTCGTCCGCGATCGCCTCCACCGCCGGCTCGGTCGACGCGGGCTCGCCGGGCAGAATGTTCTCGGATTCAAACTCGTCGTCTGACACGTTTCTCCAGCAAAAACGCGGCTTTGATTATATCGTATTGCGCTTTCTTTATTCACAACCGGCCGATGGTTACACTCGCCGTTCGGTTCGCGGCACGGGCGGCTCGCCCCGTGTCGATCGAGTGTCAGCTGAGAAGAAACCACGGGCGGGCCGCCCGTGCCACGTTATGGCCTACACCGTTCTAGCCCGACGCTACCGCTCGACGACCTTCGATGAGGTCATCGGCCAGGAGCACATTTCGCAGACGCTGAAAAAGGCGATCTCGTCCGGCCGGATCGCGCACGCGTTTCTCTTCTGCGGCACGCGCGGGACGGGCAAAACCTCCACCGCGCGCATCCTCGCCAAGTGCCTCAACTGCACCAGCAGCGATAAGCCGGTCGAAACGCCGTGCAACAAGTGCAACTCGTGCCTTGCCATCGCCGGCGGCGAAGACATGAGCGTGATCGAGATCGACGCCGCCAGCAACACCGGCGTGGACAACATCCGCGAGGTGATCGAAGGCGCGTACAACTCCCCGCCCGGCCGATTCAAAATTTACATCATCGACGAAGTGCACATGCTGAGTAAGAACGCGTTCAACGCGCTGCTCAAGACGCTGGAAGAACCGCCGGCGCACGTGAAATTCATCCTCGCGACGACCGAGCCGGAGAAAGTGCTGCCGACGATCCTGTCGCGCTGCCAGCGGTACGATTTCCGGAACATCCCGACGCGGGAGATCGCCGCGCACCTCAAGGCCATCTGCAAGAAAGAAAAGATCGACGCCGATGAAGACGCGCTGCTGCTCGTCGCCAAGGCCGGCGCGGGCTCGATGCGCGACTCGCTCTCCCTGCTCGATCGGCTGCTGAGCCTCGGCGAAAAGGACTTGAACGTCGGCATGATCGAGCAGTTGCTAGGATTGCCGAAGACGGCGTTGCTATTCAACCTCGCCGACGCCATCGGGCAAGGCGATGTCGCCGCCACGCTGCAGCAGGCGGAGGGAATGATCGCCGGCGGGCTATCGGTCGATTCGCTGATCGCGTCGCTCGTCGATCACCTTCGCAATCTGCTGATCCTCCGCACGTGCGGCGCGAAATCGAACCTCGTTGAAGTGCCCGGCCTGCCGCTGGCGGACCTGGTGAAACAGGCCGAGCGGTTTGACGCGATGTCGCTCTCGCAGGACATCACGATTTTGGAAGAACTCCGCCGGCAGGTGCGCGTGAGCCAGGCCGGGCGGGCGCTGATCGACGCGACCTTGGCGCGGCTGGCGCTGGCGGACCAGTTCGCGTCGATCGGCGATCTCCTCAGCGGCGGCGCGGGGGCGCCGGTTCAAAAAAAAAAGTCTGAACTGACTTCGTCGGCCCAGCCGCTTACTCCCTCTCCCCAGCGGGTTAAGGGGAGAGACGCAAACCGGCAAACAGCGTCGGTCACACAAGCGGTTACTCCCTCGCCCGGTATACCGGACTTCGGTGAGCTCAGTCGAACCGGAGAGGGAGGGGGTGAGGGTTCTGCCTCGACTCCCGAGCCGTCTGCAAGTGGCGACAGAACCCTCACCCTACCCTCTCCCGGCGTACCGGGAGAGGGACAACGTGCGGAGGGCGCAACTACATCGGGCGATGAAGTAGATGCCGACTCGCTGCCTGCTGTGGGTAAGGTGCATGAAGGACCTAGCCGCTCGATGTTCGCGGCCTTCAAGGCCAGGGGCGCTGCGAAACCGCAAGCGGCCGCCGCGCCGGTGGGCAATGTCGAACCCGTCGCCCCGGGAGAATTCAGCGAAAAATGGTCGGCCGTTCTCGCGGGGTTGAAAGACCAGCTCCCCGGCGTGCACGGCGTGCTGTCGCAGGGGCGTTTACTCGGCGTCGAAGACGGCTGCGCGGTGATCGAAGTCAATCCGCAAGTGGAATCGCTCATCCGCAGTTTCGAAAAGAACGGCAAGAAGGAAATCCTGCGCGGGAAGATCGCCGAAACCTTCGGGCCCGGCGTGGGCGTAAAGTTCCGCATCGGTGAAGCGACCGAAGCGCCGGCGGCGCCGGCGCGGGCTGCCCCACCGCAGGGCGGCGGGCTTCGGAATGCTCCGCAGGAGTCGGCGCCTGCGGCACCGGTCGCGCCGCCCCCGCCGCGATTGACGCCGGAGCAGGTCGACGCCGCCAAGCAGGATCCGCTCGTGCGGGCCGTGCTCGAACAGTTCGGGGGAACCATCGTAAAAGTGGAGACGTAACCAATGTTCGACGGACTCAAGAACCTCGGCCAGCTCGGCGAGATGATGAAAAAAGCTCAGGAAATGCAGGGCAAGATGCAGCAGTTGCAGGAGGAGATGTCGCGCAAGCAAATCACCGCCGAGGCGGCCGGCGGGCTGGTGTCGGCGACGGTCGACGGCAAGCTGATGCTGACGAACCTCCGGATCGACCCGACCAAAGGCGACGCGACCGATCTGCCGTTTTTACAGGACGTAATCCTCGCCGCCGTCACCGCCGCCCAGGCCAAGGCGGGCGATATGATCCGCGAAGAGATGGCAAAACTCACCGGCGGCATGGGGTTGCCGCCGGGGATGTTGACGTAATAATTGAGTTCGTTTCCTGATCGCAGCGAAATCAATTCGTAATAATCTTAGCGCGATCTAATTATCAATCTTTCCATATCTAAGCTTTTTAGTCATTCCACCTTCACATTGGGGTGTCATTCTCTTGCCTCGCAACGATCACTTCGATTCGCGCGAATCCAGCAAGGAGTCACATGGGGCACCAGGCATTCCGAAAGAAAGCGTTCACGCTCGTCGAGTTGCTCGTGGTAATCGGCATTATTGCTTTGCTGATTTCAATTCTACTTCCTGCGCTGGGTAAGGCCCGTCGATCCGCCCAGGAAGTGGCGTGCATGTCCAATCTGAAGCAGATGGGGATCGGCATTGAACTGTATTGCAACACGAACAAGGGTTCGATGCCGCAGAAAGGGCCGGATGGTTCGAGCACGAACCCGACGAACAAGAACTACTTCGGCTCGCCGACAAGCGGCGTTGTGGGCTACGACGACGAGAGCATCTGGTTCAACGCCATCCCCCGTGCGATCAACGGCAAGTCCTACTACCAGATGCTGGTGGACGACAAGAACGGCGTTTTGTTGCCGACTCCGCCGACCAACAATCTTTTCCTCTGCCCGACTGCCAGCGCACCGGGGACGCAGGGAACGAACGACACGATAACTGCCGATGGCAACTACTATGTGCTTGGCGGAAAGGATTCGACCGGCGTTATTCCAGGCACGACATTTAAGTTTAATCTCGCTTACGTGTACAACTCGAAGTTCACCGACACGACACTGGGCGGGTCGGGCACCGCGACGCTTCGGAAAGCGAACTGCCGTCCCGCTTCCACCGTCGTCACCATTGTCGAGAAGATGTCCAATTCCGGTGAATACACCGACAAAACCGTCCAGGCCTTTGCCGCAGCTTACCCCACCGTGTACGGGGCGAAGATCAACGCCCTGGGTTTGAACAACAACGTCGCCCAGCCCAAGAGCAACTGGAAGCGGTTCACCACCCGTCACCGTTCCGGCGGCCATCTGCTGTTCGCTGACGGGCACGTCGAGTGGTTCTCCTGGACCGACACGCAAATTCCCGCGAGCCAGATGCCTTATGTCGTCGGCTCCGGTTCGAACCCCGGGTCGGACGCGAACCAGCCCGGCAAGATCGTCTGGAGCATCGCCGGGCCGATTCAGTAACCCATCAACAACCCCACAAGCGCGGCCCTTTTCACCTCGAAGGGGGCCGCTTGCCCTTCAGGAGAAAGACATGTTCCGCAGATCGCTTCTGTCCTTCGTCGCAGTCAGCTTCCTGATCTTCATCGGGGCGGAGAAGACCCACCCGCCGCTCAAGTATCTCGCCAAGGACGACCTGAACTGGGTCGCCCTGCTGCCGGAACCGCCGACCACGAATTCCGCGGAACAAAAGTCCGAGCTGCAGCAGATCCTTGCGATCCAAACAGCGCGCACGCCCGCCGATGAAGCCCGTGCCAAAGCCGAGGAGAAGTTCGAAGTCTTTCAGTTCGCGCCGATCATCGGCGCGGGTTTCACAGCCGAAAAGTGCCCAATGACAGCGGCGCTGTTCAAGGACATCGAGACCGACTCCAAATACTTCAGCCGCACGTCGAAGGAACACTGGAACCGCAAGCGCCCTCCGTACATTGACCCCGCGGTGCATCCCTCCGCAACGCTGGAGGATGAAGGCTCCTATCCGTCGGGCCATGCAACCCGTGGCGTTCTCTTTGCACTCCTGATGTCGGAGATTTTCCCCGAGCATCGCGAGGCGCTGCTCGAGCAGGGCCGGCAAGTCGGGTGGGATCGCGTGGTAGGCGGCGTGCATTATCCGTCCGACGTCGCCGCCGGCCGCGTGCTCGGGCAAGCACTGGCGGCCAAGCTCCTGGCAAAGCCGGAATTCCGCGCGGAATTCGAGCGAGTAAAGCAGGAGATTTCGAGTCTCTCATCGCACCAGGCAGTCATGTCCGTCGGTGTACACTAAGAAAATCGGCAGGATTCTCGAGCCCGGGCGATCCGCAAATCGCCCGGGCTTTTTTGTGTCCTGATTTTTGGTCATTGGTCTATTGACCGACTGTTGCGGTATAACTACGGCGTACGTCGCACCTTCGAACGGAGGAATATTCGAATGAGCAAGATCAACTGGGGCATCATCGGCTGCGGGTCGATCGCCAAGGCGTTTGCGTTCGGACTGAAAGGCGCGGAGACCGGCAAGCTGTTCGCGGTCGCGTCGCGCGATCAAGCCAAGGCGGAAAAATTCGCCGCCGAGCACGGGCCCGCCAAGGCGTACGGGAGTTACGAGGCGATCCTTGAAGACAAGGAAGTGACGGCCGTCTACATCGCCACGCCGCACCCGGTGCACGCGGAGTGGGCGATCCGCGCCGCCCGCGCGAAGAAGCATGTGCTGGTCGAAAAGCCGTTCGCCGTGAACCACGCTGAGGCGATGGCGATGTTCGAAGCCGCCGTCGCAAACGACGTGATGATGATGGAGGCGTTCATGTACCGCTGCCACCCGCAGACGGCGCAGCTCGTTGAGCTGCTGAGCGAGCAGGTGATCGGCAACGTACGCGTGATGCAGGCGACGTTCAGCTTCCAGGCCGGGTTCAACGCTGAAAGCCGCCTCTTCAAAAACGCCAGCGCCGGCGGCGGGATCATGGACATCGGCTGCTATACGACGTCGTACGCGCGGCTGGTCGCCGGCGCAATGGCCGGGCAGCCGTTCGTCGATCCGACGGAAGTCAAAGGCGTCGCCCAGCTCGGGCAGACCGGCGTGGACGAATACGCCGTCGCCTCGCTCAAATTCCCCGGCGGAATGCTCGCGCAAATTTCCTGCGGCGTAGGCGTGACGCAGGAAAACGTCGTTCGCATCTTCGGCACGGAAGGGCACATCGTGCTGCCGAACCCGTACGTCGCTAACCGCACGGGCACGGATACGGGCAAGATCATCGTTCATCGCAACGGCGAGAAAGAGACGCAGGAATATCTCGACGAAGCGAGCAACTCCAGCTTCGGCCTGGAGGCGGACGTCTTCGGCCACGCCGTGCTCGCCGGCGCGAAGCAGGCGCCGGCCCCGGCGATGTCATGGACGGATACTCTGGGCAACATGGCTACGCTCGACCGCTGGCGCGATTCGATCGGGCTTGTTTACGAGTTCGAAAAACCCGCAGCCGTGCTGCAGACGGTCGATCGCCTGCCGCTGAAAGTGCGGGCCGACCACAACATGCCGTTCGGCAAGATTCCGAATCTCGACAAGCCGGCCTCGCGATTGGTCATGGGCTGCGACAACCAGCAAACCATGCCACACGCCGCCATCATGTTCGATGACTTCATCCAGCGCGGCGGCAATACGTTCGACACCGCCTTCGGTTACGGCGGCGGGAAGCAGGAAGCACTCGTCGGCCAGTGGATCCAAAATCGCGGCGTGCGCGATCAGATTGTGCTGCTCGGCAAAGGCGCTCACTCGCCTCATTGCTATCCCATGAATCTCACCGATCAATTGATGACTTCCCTCGAACGGTTGAAGACCGATTTCCTCGACATCTACATCATGCACCGCGACAACCCGAACGTGCCCGTCGGCGAATTCGTCGACGTCTTGAACCAGCACGTGAAGGCCGGCCGAATCAAAACCTTCGGCGGCAGCAACTGGACG
The DNA here is from genome assembly GCA_038329865.1 of Tepidisphaerales bacterium. Taxonomy (GTDB): domain Bacteria; phylum Planctomycetota; class Phycisphaerae; order Tepidisphaerales; family Tepidisphaeraceae; genus JANMES01. The sequence goes on from JBBQNK010000032.1 coordinate 10,335, forward strand.
ATGGCCCGACTGACCGAGGCGAACGAGTACGCCAAAAAGAACGGCCTGCAGGGATTTTCCGTTGTCAGCAACAACTTCAGCCTCGCGAGAATGGTCGATCCGCCGTGGAATGGGTGTATCTCTTCCAGCGATGCCGAATGGCGCGCATGGCTGACGAAAAACCAGATGACGCTGATGGCGTGGTCGAGCCAGGCCCGCGGATTTTTCACCGATCGAGCCGGGCCCAATAAAAAGGAAGACAAAGAGCTCGTCCGCTGCTGGTACAGCGACGACAACTTCAAGCGCCGCGAGCGCGTGGTGGAACTCGCCAGGCAATTCAACGTTCAGCCGATCTCGATCGCGCTGGCGTACGTGCTGGCCCAGCCGTTCCCAACCTTTGCGCTCATCGGCCCGCGCATTTTATCGGAAACGCGAACCAGCCTGGAAGGATTGAACGTGAACCTCACGACCGAGCAGTTGAAGTGGTTGAATCTGGAATCGGATTGAGAGATTTGTCTTAATTTTTCCGCGAAGGCGCAAGCGAGCAGGCCGGGTCGATCGACTCGGCGTGGTCGCTTGCGCCTTCGCGGAAGACGGAATAATCTGTCGAGGGGATCTTAAAACAACATGAGTGGTGACGCGGCCCGCCGATAGCGGGCCGCGTCAATCTTTGGGGAGTGAATGCTCACTCCCCGTCACCCATAAGCGATTGCAGGCGCTCGGTCATCTCATGTTCCGGCGCCACGTGTTTGAGCGTTCTGTAATAACTTTCGGCCGCTTCGCGATCGCCCTTAAGCAAATAGTATTCACCCGCGACCGCGGCGAACGCGGCGAACTCGCTGATGTGATACTTTGTGCGGGTTGGGTAGAGCAGCTTCAAATCAAAGTGATAATCGAAGATGCCCGGCACGGAATCGACCTTGCCGGCCAGCAGGCAGAGTTGTGCGTACTGAATCCGCGCGAAGAGATACTCCGGCGACTGCTTGTAATTCCGCTCGACGACCGCCAGCGCCTCTTTCATCCGCCCCTGCCGGCTGTACGCCGCCGCGAGAAGATTATTCAGCACCGAAACCGCCGGGTGCTTGCTCGCCAGCATCTCCAGCCGAGCGACGGCCGCATGGCTGGCGAGTTGCGCCAATTCCACGAGTTCGTCGTACTGCGCCGCGATGATTTCCGGCATCGGCTGGTTCGCCTGCGACACCGGCTTGCGAGTTACTTCGTACGCCCGCATGGCCTGCTTGATCGAGTCCCCACCGGCCGCAAAAACCGGCGCGGAATTCACACGCCAATGCGAATCGACGACGGCGTGGTAGTGATCAGATTTGCCTGACGCGTGATGCATCTCCTGCTCGCTCCGCTGTTTACGACGACTCTTCCGATTCCGTTTACCCATCCCCTTACGTCCATATCTTAGTGTTGATTAACATCTCAACCCGAGTGACGCATCATGTTCAAGCGGGATTGTTCTGCAAGATAAAAAAGGGGAATTTGAAAAATTTAATTTCGGCGTGCCCGCTTCACGCAGGGAGTAACCGATCGCCGAGCCGGGGGGCGGGCCAATAGATCGCCGGCGTTGCCCCGCCGACTACAATTTTCTTGCAATGAGTTGGTTTGCTGTTCGAATGGAATTGATAAGTGATCGAGGGAAAGCGATTGGGGACGGATCAAATTGATTTGGACGTTTATCTACAGAATGATAAATCAAATGATTGCCCAGCGTGCATATGCTCCATTTCCATTCATTCTGCTGATTTCTTTATCGGGTTGCGTCACGGACATCTCGCACGATGCGCGATATCCGACAGGTTACGTCGTGGGCAGCGTGTACCGTTTGAAGCAAACGGTGTTCGCGGAAAAATCGGACCGGAACGAGTTTGGAAGTGGGTATAACGGACTGATGCTTTTCTTCCCCGGCGACCAGTTATGGGCGCCGAAAACGGTGCAGGAATACGAGCGGGCCCCGCAGGATTGGAAATCGCTCGCGGGCGTCGTGTATGCGGGAACATTGATCCGCATCACCGCGATTGAAAAGGAATACAACCCCGAGGCGGGGGATATGGTTTGGGTCAAGGGCCGTCTGCTCGATACGCCGTGGGAGACGAAAAGGGCAGAGCTGTCGTTCATCTCGCAACGCGTGAAAAACCAATACATCTGGGACATTCCGGTCATCGATTCGAACGTTCTAGAACAAGTGTCACTGTCCGCGGAACAGAAATAATCGATGTGGGACGGGAAGCGAAAAGGGTTCACTACGTCACTACTTATCCATTTTGGCTCCTACTTTACTGACGATCGAGCGCTATCGTGCATAGCGGTCTTCCCTTCGTTTGCTGCATCGTGCTTGCCGCGTCGGGCGGCGGCCATCGGGCCGCTTCTAACGTTGACGCGTGGTTCAAGGAACCTGCTCAACGGGCAGGCACAGTAAATGCTCGGCCGGTGCCGTGGGTTGAGGTGAAAGGTTCTGCCGGCGCGGAGGCGGAACAACGCCTCTTGTCGGGGGATTAAACGGGCGGGAGTCTTTGATCATCGTTCATGCCCCGTGATTTTTTCCGGCCGGCGGTGGGAACGGGGCGCGGGCCTCGGTACATTCGCGTGCATGGCGCACGCGCCCGCTCGGGGCTCTCGGGACATTGACGTATTGATTCGCAATGGTCAACTCGTCGACGGCACGGGCAGTCCGTGGTTTTATGGCGACCTCGCCATCGTGGGCGACCGCGTGGCCGAGGTGGCGCCGCGCGGCGCGATCTCGCCGGCCGGCGCTGCAGAAGTCGTCGACGCGGGCGGGCATGTCGTCTGTCCCGGATTCATCGACATCCAAAGCCATTCCATCGGCACCCTCTTTGACAGCGGCCAGTCGCTGAGCAAAGTCACGCAGGGCGTCACGACCGAAATCATGGGCGAGGCGTGGACGCCCGCTCCCTTCGGCGGCCGGATCAGAGAACCTTTCCGCGCGAGCCTGGGCGTCAGCAACGATCGGTGGGAGGCAAAGGCGCACGGATGGACGCGGTTTCGCGCCTGGCTGGAAGCAGTGCAGGAGCGCGGCGTGGCCGTCAACATCGGCTCGTTCCTCGGCGGCGGCACGCTGCGCGAATATGCGATGGGATGGGACACCAGTACGCCGACGAACGAACAAGTGCAGGTCATGTGCCGCGTCGTGGAAGAGGCGATGCGCGACGGCGCGTTCGGCGTGGCGACGGCGCTGATTTATCCGCCGAGCTCGTTCGCCGGCACGGAAGAGCTGGTGGAAATCGCCCGAGTCATCGGCCGGCACGGCGGAGTTTACATCACCCACGTGCGCTCCGAGGCGGAGCGGCTGATCGAAGGGATCGACGAAGCGATCGACATCGGCCGGCGCGGGGATTGCGCGGTGGAGATCTACCACCTCAAGGCTTCCGGCGCGGGCAACTGGCACAAGATGGACGCGGTGATCGCCGCCATCAACGCCGCCCGCGCGAGTGGAGTTGATATCACCGCCGACATGTATCCCTACATCGCCAGCGGGACGGGGCTGTCGGTGCTGGTCCCCAAGTGGCTGGCCGAGGGCGATCGGCTTTTCGAGAACCTCGCCGATCCGGCGCTGCGGCAGCGAATCCGCGAAGAAATGCTCAACCGCGGCGGCGCGGCCGGCGTACGCCGAATGGAGCACGTCATGCCGGTCGGGTTCGATCGGCCGGAGAACAAGCAATACATCGGCAAGCGCCTCGACGAGATCGCCGCCATGCGCAAGCAGGACTGGGTCGACGCGACGATCGATCTGCTGCTGTCGGAGCGCCAGCGCATCAGCACGATCTACTTCACCATGTCGGAAGAGAACGTAAAAAAGCAGATGCAGCTGCCGTGGATGAAAATCAGCAGCGACGCCGGCGGCCACGACCCTGCCACGGAGATCAATCCCGTCCACCCGCGCGGGTACGGCACGTATCCGCGCGTGCTGGGCAAGTACGTGCGCGACGAGAAGGTGCTGAGCCTCGAAGACGCCGTCCGAAAGATGACCAACGCCGTCGCCGCCCGCCTGAGCCTGAGCGACCGCGGCATCCTCCGCGCCGGCGCGTACGCTGATGTGGTCATCTTCAACGCGGGCACCATCACCGACCACGCGACCTTTACTAACCCGCACGTCCTCTCGACCGGCATCCGCGACGTCTGGGTCAACGGCGGCCGCGTCATCGCGAACAACGCCGCGACGGGCAATCTGCCGGGAACGATTGTTGACGGACCGGGAGGGGGTGGCGGTCGATGAGGTGGGCAGAAGTGCTGCAGTCTCATAGGGCAGCTTTCAACCTGCCGCTCGTCAAGATTGCGAACCGAACGGCAGGTAAACCTGCCCTACAAAACTGGGAACGGTAATGCGAGGTTCAAAACGTTTCCGCATGTTTCTCACGCTCTGTACGATCAGCATGGTCGCGTACGTCGGCTCGTACGTCGTGATGTCGGCGTTCGGGGGTTGGCATGCGTCGCAAAGTGGGAAGCTGCGGTACGACTTTGGTTTTTCGGTCACGGATGTGGTGCGGTGGCAGCCGGCGGGGGCGTGGTGGGAGCCGTTTCGGGATGTGGCCGGCAAGGACACGTCGCGCGGGAATGTGACGGGGTATTTGTACTCGCCGCTCATCCGGCTGGACCGGCGGTGGATTCATCGTGACCAGGAAAGTTTCAAAGGAAAGTAGCGGCGGGGCGGGAATGATTTCCCTGATGATTCGGAGCAGTCCCGCCGGGGCGCTCGATCCGGTATCATTCCCTCCCATGTCGCGCATCGATATCGACTGTTTCTCCCGTCTCCTGCTGGCCGGCCATTCGTGCGTGCATTTGGCGACTTACGAAGAAGAGCACGCGCTCGAAGTCGTCCGCTCGGCCGCTTCGGAGCATCGGCGGCACATGCTCATCTGGTCGGTCACGCGCGGGTTGCGCGACGGGATTGTTCGCGACGACGCGACCATCGCCGATACCGCTCACCCGGCCGGGGCGCTCACGCACCTCGCCCAGCACACGCCGGCCAAGACCGTTGTTGCGATGCTCGATTTGGCCGCGCATTTGAAGGACGAGCGGACGCTTCGTTCCCTTCGCGAGTTGATTCAGAAGTTGCCGGAACTGGAATCGACGCTCGTGCTGATCGACGGGTCGGACGAGTTGCCCGCGTCGGTCCGCGGGTCGGCCGTGCGGCTGGATCTCACGCTGCCGGGGGCGGAAGAGCTGGAAGAAATCGTCCGCCGGACGGTGCAGGAAATCCACAGCCGCGGCGCGGTGCGCGTGAGTTTGATGAAGGAAGATTTGGCAGCGATCGTGCAGAACCTGCAGGGCCTCACTCGCTACATGGCGAGGCAGGCGATCATCGACACGATCATCGACGACCGGCAGCTCGACGCGAGCGACATCAAAGGCATCATCGCGTTCAAGAAGCGGGCCCTGCGCAGCATGGGCGTGCTCGAACCGGTGGAAAGTTTCACCACACTCGACGAGATCGGCGGCATGCGGAATCTCAAGGCGTGGCTGGAGCTGCGCGAGCGGGCGCTGTCGGATGAAGCGGTGGAGTTCGGCGTAGAGCCGCCGCGCGGCGTGCTGATGCTGGGCGTGCAGGGGGCCGGGAAGAGTCTGAGCGCCAAAGCGGTGGCCACCGCGTGGAAGCGCCCGCTGATGCGGCTGGACGTCGGCGCGATGTTCGACCGCTTCATCGGCGAGAGCGAGCACCGCCTGCGCGACGCGCTGCGCCAGGCCGAGATGATGGCGCCGGTGATTCTGTGGATCGACGAGATCGAAAAAGGCTTCGCCAGCGCCGCCAGCCAAAGCACCGACGGCGGCCTGAGCAAACGCATGTTCGGCTCGCTCCTCACCTGGATGCAGGAGCGCACCCGCCCGGTCTTCATCATCGCCACCGCCAACGACGTGAGCGCGCTGCCGCCGGAACTGCTGCGCAAGGGCCGGTTTGATGAAATCTTCTTTATCGATTTGCCCGGCGAAGAAGCGCGCAAGCAGATCGTCGAAATCCACCTGAAGAAGCGCCAGCGCGACCCGGAGTTGTTCGACATCCCCGCCATCGTCGCCGCGTGCGAAGGGTACAGCGGCGCGGAGATCGAGGCCGCCATCAAGGCGTCGATCTACAACGCCTTCGCGAAAAGCTCGCTGCTCAGCACGCACATGGTGATCGAAGCGCTAAAAACCAGCCCGCCGCTGTCGGTCACGATGGCCGAAAGCGTGGACGGCCTGCGCGAATGGGCCGAGGGACGATGCGTGAAGGCGGATTGAGGGGATCCGTGAATTGCTTCGTTGATTCGTTTTTTTTTTCGCATGGGCTACCAGCCCATGCCTTCATCCGCGGACCATGGGCTGGTAGCCCATGCGACGAATGACCCACCAACCGACATCGATATGAAACGCCGCTTGGTTCGCAGTTTGGCCGCACTTTCACTGATCATCGCAGTCGTGGCGATTTTTGTAGGTATCTATACCGGCAGTTGCTTTATTACTCATTCACTCGAAAAGTCAACTTTTGAAATTCATTTTTCGCGTTCCGGATTCTCCGTCTATTCCGAACGGATTTACGATCCTCCAGACGGTAGCGTCGCGTCTTGGACGGACTACCAATCGCCGTACGGATGGACGCTGGAGTTTTACGATCAATTCGAAGGATCAAGACAGTACTATATCCCGCCTTTTACCCCCGACACCGATTTCGATTGGGGCAGACTGCGATACGTATCGTGGGACAACAGCCGCCGTTCTTGGCCGAGCATCACGCGGGTCCTCACAGTTCCGAGCTGGGCGATGTTGCTGATGTTACTTGCGTTGCCTGGCGCGGTGGCAATTTCCAGCTATCGCCAGAAGAAACGAATAAAGCCCGGGTATTGCAAAACCTGTGGCTACGATCTCCGCGCGACACCTGACCGCTGTCCGGAGTGTGGGGCGACCAAGTCCGGCCCGGCATGAACTGGGCGGGGGAAACGGGGTATATGTTCCGCTTCCTTGCCCTCTGCAATTTCAAGTGTCACAATAAGCACCGCGATGATGTCCACGGACACGATCGCCGAGCGGCTTGCGTCAATTCTGGCTGACCCAACGGAGCGGGAGACGGCCGGGACTACGCGGGGCTCGTAAAAATTGCAAATCCAACCACCGTTGAGGCGCACCATGAGTTCGTCACGCCTGCTCCGTATCGCGGCTATTTTTCTCTTTTCCTTCGGCGCAGTCTGTGCCGCTAATCCGTATGACGCCTGGACCAACGGGCCGAGCACTGATCCTAATTTCTTCATGATCGGCGTGTGGTATCAAACGCCTACGACCGCGCGCATCACCGGCTACGCGGCGATGAACATCAACACGTTCATGTACCTCGACCCGGCCGGCACCACGCAGGCGGATCTCGATCGGCTCACCGCCAATCACATGTACACGGTCATGCCGCAATCGACGCTGGGGCTCGCGAACGTCAGCAACAAGACGATCATCGGCTGGTTCAACACCACCGACGAGCCCGACAACGCCCAGCCCAACGGCAGCGGCGGGTACACCGATCCGATCCTCCCGCAAACGCTCATCAACACGTACAACACGATCAAGGCCAATGACCCCACGCGCCCGGTCGAGATGAACCTCGGCCAGGGCGTTGCGTGGGACGGGTGGGTCGGCCGCGGCACGCGCACCAATCATCCGGAGGATTACGCCGCGAGTACCACCTTTGTGTGGAACGGCACGACGTACCACCAGGGCTATCTGGCCGGCTCCGACATTGCCGCGTTCGACTTTTACCCGATGAACGCCACCAACCCGGCCGTGGCGGGGAGGATCGACCTCGTCGGCTATGGCGTCGATCGGCTCAAGGCGTGGTCAGCCCCGGGGCATCCGGTTTGGAACTACATCGAGACGACCAACATCGACAACACCGACAGCTCGCCCGGCCCAACGACCGCGCAGATCAAGGCCGAGGTCTGGCTCTCGCTCGTGCACGGCTCGAACGGCATCATCTACTTCGCGCACACCATCACGCCGTTCAAAGAGCCGGCGCTGCTGCTCGACCCGGTGCTGAACCCGGCCGTCACCGCGATCAACACGCAGATCAAAGCGCTCGCCCCGGTGCTCAACAGCGACACCGTGCTGGCCGCGACGATCAACACCGGCGGCAACCTCGATATGCACCTGGATTTCATGGGCAAAGTCTACGGCGGGAATGAATACCTCTTCGCCGTCGCCGACCAGAACAGCAACGGGACGGCGCTGTTCTTCGACCCCAACATGGCCAACCTCAGCGGCATCGTCGACGTGCTCGGCGAAAGTCGGCAGATCAACATGGTCAACGGCCGATTCACCGACGCCTTCGGCGCGAGCGGCGTGCACCTGTACGAACTGCTGGGCATCACCGGATTCACCCCGAACCTCGTCGCCCGCACGCCGGAGCCAGGGACGCTGAGCGTCTTTGGTTTAGGCGCGATGGGATTGATGCGGCGGGTGCGGCGACGAATGCGATGAATGCTCGACCGCACGATGGCCGCCTCTGCGTTTTTCCCTCGCCCGGTATTCCGGGAGAGGGCAGGGTGAGGGTTCTGCCGCGATGCCCAGGCGATCGGCGATTGGTAGAACGCGGCGGACGCGAAGTATTTTCGATTCGATTATCGTTCGGCGCGGGAAGCAGAACCCTCACCCTACCCTCTCCCGGCGTACCGGGAGAGGGACAATCGCGCACACACTCATCGGCCTTACTCATCCCGCCAATCGAACACGATCCCGTTCATCGAATTGCGTTCGGGCGTGAAGAGCTTGTTGTAGATCTTTTCCGCATCCCGCCATTTCGTTTCGTGCGTGATCAGCGGGGCGACTTTCAAAATGCCACTGGTGATCAGGCGGACAACGCCCGCGCGTGACGCGTACGGGCCGATGAAGCAGGGGTAGAACGTGCGCAGGAGCTTTTTGTGCGCGATAGAGAAGTTGAACTTCACGTCGTCGGGGATGAATCCTTCCCATACGAATCGACCGCCGGAGGTGGCGCAGGCGAGCGCGTCGTCGACTAAGGCGTTGAAGCCGGTGGACTCGATCACGACGTCAAACCCCTTGGGGAAATCGGCCTTGGTCTGCTCGGCGACGGGGCCGAGGCGGGCGTCGATCACTTTATCCGCGCAGATCTCGGCGGAGACTTTCAGCCGCTCCGGCGAGATGTCGCTCGCGACGACGTACGCGCCGCGCAGCTTCGCCAGCTGCGCAGTGAGCTGGCCGATCAGCCCCTGGCCGATGACCAGCACGCTGTCGCCGCAGTGCACGTCAGCCATGTTCAGCGAGAGCGCGCCGACGCACCCCTGCACGAACAAACTCGCCGGCCGGGCGGATTCGGCCGTCGGCAGCTTGTGGGCGAACTCTGCCTTCATCTTCACGAACGGCGCGTGGCAGCCGTCGACGAAACCGACGACCAGATCACCCACGGCAAAGCCGAAAACGTCCGGCCCGACTTCGACGACTTGCCCCGTCGACTGATATCCGTTGATGAACGGCACCGGCCCGTAATCCGCCCGCCGGCCGTTGGCGATCCACATCTCCGTGCCGACGCTCACGCCGGAGTAATGCACTTTGACCAGCATCGAGCCCGGCCCGGCGACGGGCATCGGCATTTCGCGCAGCTCGGCGCGCATGGTGAGTTCGGTGACGGCTAACGCGATCATGGTTTTATTCGTGGTCATGTTGAATTCCTCGATTGATTGCTTTGAACTGATCCGCCGAGAATTTTTTAGAAATCTCGGACTCCGTGATTCGTCATCCTGAGATATCCCGAAGGATCCGGCCTGTTAGCAAGTGCCGGCTAGATCCTTCGGCGTACCTCAGGATGACAGAAAAGGTGACTCAAAAATCATTTGTGCACCGAATGCTTCGGCACGAACCCCAGCTCCGCCTTGATCTTCCGCATATCGAAAATCGAATCGAACCCGCGGCCCGGCGCGGCGTACCAGCTCGTATCGACTTTCGCCGGCTCGCCGGGCAGCACGCGGACGACTTCCGGCACCGGGTCATCGCACGCCGCATCGGGCCCGACGAGGTTGTAGACGTGCGCGCCAGGTTTGGGCGTCGCGCTCAGTGCCACAACCAGCCCGTCGATCACATCCGCATCGATCACGCGCGATAGATCCGCGAACGGCCCCCAGGTGAACGAGCCGGCCTTGCGCGGCTTGTCGATCCAGCCCGGCGGGCTCACCGCGCCGATTCGAAACTGCATGAAACTGACGGCCGGATTCGTGCGGGCGAAGTAGGCGATCAGCTGCTCCAACATCCCCTTAGAAAGCCCGTACGCCTCGCGGGCCAGGCACGGGTGATCGTCCGGAATCGGAATCTGCACCGGCACGAATCCCGCATCCAAACAGCCGACGGCGGCGATCGAGCTGGCGAGAATGAATCGCTTGCACCCGCGATCGAGCAAGTACCGCACCAGCCGCCGCGTGCCGGCGATGTTGGTTTCGATCCCCGCCTCTTCGCTGCACCCGCCCGTCTCGGCGGCGAGATGGACGACGACGTCGATCTTCAACTTGTCGAGCTTGCGCAGATCCTCGAACGAAGCGAAATCGCCGCGGACGAATTCAAACGCGGATTTGCTCTCCGGCTTTTTGCGGGAAATCGCGATCACCGCATGCCCGGCCGCCGTCGCGGCGTCGAGCAGGCGTTTGCCGAGATATCCGCTGGCGCCGGTAATCAATACGCTGGCCATTTGTGCCTCACGAAATAGATGACTGAATTGCCACGCTCCGCCGAGCGATTTGGATGGCGAGAGAGTAGAATATCAGGCAATATGGCGGTCTCAATGGATCAATCTCCGCCGAAAGATAGACGTTTTGCCGAAGCCGATCACGAATCCCGATACCGCCGACGCGGAACTGCCGCTGCCGAGTCGGCCGGTCGCGCCGTGGCTTCGGCTGGCGCTCAATTCCACCACGCCGCCCGCCGCCGCCGTCGATTACGCGCGGCTGCGGTGGATTCGCGACTATGAAATCATCGTGCAGCTCGACGGCGTGACCTGGCAGTGGTGCGGCCATTACCCGCACGGCGGCAGCATCGAGATCCGCCCCGGCGACGTGCTGTTCATCCCGCCCGGTTACGTGCACGGCTGGGCATACCACCGCGGCACGCACGCGGCGGTGCATTTCGATCTGCACGCGAACCCGGCGCTCGCGGCGTACCGCAACCTTCGGCCGATGGACGTGCGCGTGCCTTCGCCGCGGGCGCTGGCGCGTTCGCCGCAGATCACGCTGCGTACTTCGGTCGGGCCGGCGTTTTCGATTCCGATGCTGACGCGCGTGAACGACTTCTCGCTCTGGAAAAAGCGCGTGACGGATCTAATCCGCCTGCACGAGCGTGACGACCGCTCGATCGCCGGCCGACTTCGCGCGGCGGAAACTCTCACGTGGATGCTGACGACGCTCGCCGGCGAATCCGGTGGTGACGGAACTTCGCCGAGCGCTCCCGCGCCGGGCGACCCGCTGGTGACGGCCGCGTTGGCCGCTGCTGATCGTTCGCCACTGCACCGGCCACCGGCGATCGGCGATCTGGTCGAATCCAGCGGCGCGGGCCGAACGGCCTTCGGCGCCCGCTTCCGCGCCGCGACGGGCCAAACCCCGCGGGCGTTCTTCGAGCGCCGGCGGATCGAGCGGGCGGCGCGGGAGCTCATTGCGACCGATCGGCCGATCGCGGTGATCGCGGCGGCGCATGGGTTTGATGATCCGTATCACTTCAGCCGCGTCTTCAAACGCGTGACAGGCAGTTCGCCGCGTGCGCACCGTCGGTTAATGCGGCGGGATTAAACTTGTTCGCTCGGAAAAGGAAATTTACCACAGAGGACACAGAGAACACGGAGGAAGAGGCAGAGGAGTGGATTGCTTTTGTGTGGAGTGTCCACAGATAGACGCGTGCGCCGGTTCGTGGAACCCGCGATTCAAACTTACCAATGCCAGTGAGGCAAACTCATTGCCTTTCTCTCCGTGCTCTCTGTGCCCTCTGTGGTAAATTCCTTTTGAATTGAAGAAAAAGCTAGGGAACAATCACCTGCCGCACCGTCTTGCCGTCGGACAAATTGTCGAATGCCTCGTTGATCCGCTCCAGCGGCAGCGTGCCGGTGAGCAGGCGGTCCACCGGCAGGCGGCCCTGTTGGTACATCGCGATGAAAGCCGGCAAGTCGCGCAGGGGAACGCACGTGCCGATGTAACTGCCCTTGATCGTTCGCTCTTCAGCGACGAGCGAGAGGTGCTCGATCTGCAGCATTTTCTTCGGCGCGGATAAGCCGGCCGACACCGTCGTGCCGCCGCGGCGGGTGATGGCGTAAGCGAGTTCCATCGCGCGGGCCGAGCCGGCCATCTCGAAGGCGAAATCGACTCCGCCGGCGGTGGCGGCGCGGATTTGCGCGATGACGTCTTCGGCGCCGGCGTTGAACGCATCGGTCGCGCCGAGACTTTTCGCGAGTTGCAGTTTGTCGTCGGATAAATCGATCGCGACGATCCGATTCGCCCCCGCCATCACGCCGCCGAGCACCGCCGCGAGCCCCACGCCGCCCAGGCCGATGACGGCGATGTTCGAGCCCGGCGTGATGCGCGCGGTGTTCACGACGGCGCCGACGCCGGTCAGCACCGCGCAGCCGAAGAGCGCTGCCTGCTCCAGCGGGACGGATGGGTCGATCTTCACGAGTGAGCGGCGCGAAACGACGGCGTACTCCGCGAACGCAGATACGCCGAGGTGATGGTTGAGCGGCCGGTCTGCTCGCCGCAGTCGCCGCGCGCCCGACAGCAGCGTTCCCGCGCCGTTCGCCGCGGCGGCGGGTTCGCAGAGTGCCGGCCGGCCCTGCGCGCACGGCAGGCAGTGGCCGCAGCTGGGGACGAACGTCATCACCACGTGATCGCCCGGCGAAAGATCGCTCCCGCCGGGGCCGAGCTCGGCGACGATTCCCGCCGCCTCATGGCCGAGCGCCATCGGCATCGGGCGAACGCGGTCGCCGTTGATGACGGAGAGATCGGAGTGGCAAACGCCCGCCGCGGCGATCTTCACAAGCACTTCGCCGGGCCCGGGCGGGTCGAGTTCCACTTCTTCGATCGACAGCGGCTTGGACAGCGCGTATGGCCGAGGCAAACCGATGCGATCGAGAATGGCGGCGCGGATTTTCATGGTCGGCCTCGCAAATCATCAAGGTGCGAACGCATGGTAGCGTGATGGGCCGAAATCATGAAGTTGCATCAGAAGCTGGGCGATTTGAAACGGATATGCAACGCATTCAAAGTCGCCGACGCCTAACACAGCATCGGGCATTTACTGACACAAATGGGCGGCGCAACTCACTACAATTATATGAGGCGCTATCGAGTCGTAACGGAGGTGCTACGGTGTTACGGGAACAGTGGTTGGTTTGGAAGGCCTGTCAATCCAGCGCCCGCGTGCTAAGCACCGTGCTGTTCGACTTAAAAGTCTACGGACTGGAGAACATCCCGCGTCGCGGCGGGGCGGTGATCGCTTCCAACCACCAGAGCTATCTCGATCCGATCCTGCTCAACATCGGCCTGCGGCGGCCGCTGTACTATGTGGCCAAGGCGGAGCTGTTCGAGAACGAGCCGCTGAACTGGCTGCTGCGATCGGTCGGCGCGATTCCCGTGCGGCAGGGAGCCGGCGACATCAGCGCGATTCGTCAATCGATCAAGGTGCTCAAGGACGGTCACCTGCTCAACATTTTCCCCGAAGGCGCGCGAACACACGACGGGCAGATCGGCCGGATCGAGAAGGGGATCGCGATGATCGATCACCGCGCGCACGTGCCGGTGATTCCGGCGGTGGTGATCGGCGCGTACGAAGCATGGCCGTGGAACCGGCCGTTCCCCACGGCCCGGCCCGTGCGGGTACAGTTCGGCCCGGCGATGGATTTGGCCGACCAGACGATCGACGAGATTCTCGCGACCGTCGATCGCACGCTGCATAAGATGTACGAGGAGCTCAAAGCGCTGTCGCGGATCCGCGATGGGTTTTCGAGCAAGTCCATTTTCAATCACCATGCCGACAGAAACTGAAAGTGATCCGAAACGCTCGAACGCCGGCGATGCCGCCTGGCTCGCGGTGGCGTGGCCGGCGGCGTTTTCGACTTCGCGCGCGTCCGGGCCTTCGAATCTTTACCTGGCCGATCCGGCGACGCGGAAGTTGGTGGAATTTTTCGAGAAAAAAGGCCTGCTCGCCATCAAGCAGGAAGACCGCGAGGAGACATGGTACGACGATTGGATCGCCTACCTGGCGGAGCATCAACTTTACGCCGCCGTGCTTTCGCCGCGGGCATTTTCGAGCGCGGGGCGGCAGTTTGATCTGCTTCGGTACGCGCGGTTTATCGAGACGATCTCGTTCCTCAGCCCCAGCCACGCGTACAGCCTGCAGGTGACCTTTCTCGGGCTGTTCTCGATCCTGATGGGTACGAACGAGTCGCTGAAGAAAGAAGCGGTTGCGTCGCTGGAGCGCGGCGGGCTGTTCGCGTTCGGCGTTTCGGAAAAAAACCACGGCTCGGATCTGTTCAGCAATGAATTCACGGTGACGCCGAGCGCCCCCGGGCGATTCATCGCCAGCGGCTCGAAATACTACATCGGCAATGCCAACTGCGCCGCGATCATCGCTACGCTCGCGCGAAAGATCGACGACGCCTCAAGTAATCACCGCAGCCCGTTCGTCCTCTTCGCGCTGCGGCCGAAAACGTGCAAGGTGTTCGGCAATCTGCGGAAAATCCGCACGCTCGGCGTGAAGGCGGGGTACGTCGGCGCGTTTGACGTGAAGGACCACGACCTGCCGGAGAGCGACATCATCGCCGACGGGCGCGGCGCGTGGGACGCGGCCATCGGCACGGTCACGCTCGGCAAATTCTTCCTCGGTTTCGCGACCACCGGCGTGTGCGAGCACGCGTTCGATGAAGCGATCGCCCACCTCAAACGCCGCGTGCTCTACGGCAAGCCGGTGATCGAAATGCCGCACATCTTCGCCGCCACCGCGCAGGCGTGTGCCCGGCTGACGGCGATGAAGCTGTACGCCTTTCGCGCCCTCGATTACCTCCACGCCGCGACGGCGGACGACCGGCGGTATCTGCTTTTTTGCGCGGTGCAGAAGGCGAAAGTCAGCACCGAAGGTGTGAAGGTGATGGCGCTGCTTTCGGAATGCATCGGCGCGAAGGGGTTTGAATCGGAAGACACATTTTTCGAGATGGCGTTGCGCGACGCGCAGCTCATCCCGCTCTTGGAGAGCAGTGCCCACATCAACCTCGGTTTCACAGCGCAGTTCACAGGCCGGTATTTCGGCCGATTCAATCGCGAGATCGTTGCGCCGCAGTCGGTGGCGGCGGGGGAAGTTAAATCGGTCGAAAATGAGTACCTGACGACGGCCCGCACGAACGCGATCAACAGCATTAGCTTCCCGCCGTTCTTGCGATCGTACGAGCCGTTGCTCGACGTGCCGAACGTGCGGCAGTTCGCGGCCCAGGCTAGCGCGTTCCGGCTCTTCCTGCGGCGGATCCAATCGAAGAAGGAACTCGCGACAGAACTCGACATCGGCCTCGGCCAATGCGTCGCGACGATCGCTTACGGCCAGTTGATCGCCGAAAACGCGGTGAAGCTCGGCGTGGCGTACGAAATGGTCGCGGCGATCTTCCATCTGCTCGTTTCTGATTTAAGCACGTCGGCGCTCGCGCTGGCCGCGTCGCCGGGCGTGGATGAAGTCACGGGCCTGCTCATCCGGCGGGTGGTGGCCGTGCCGAAGACGCGGGCGAAGGATTGGGATTTCGTGTCGGGGATGATTGGAGCGATTCCCCAGCCGGTACCCCGCTGACAACAAGAATAAAATGAACACAGAGACACAGAGGAAGAGAAACAAAGACTTCGCGGATTGCACCGATTTGTGCCGCTCTTAATCTGTGAAATCTTTGTTGCATCCGCGTTTTCTCCGTGCCTCCGTGCCTCTGTGTTCATTCTTCTTCCCGAAGAACATGTGCCGGTTTTGCAGACCACGCCCGCGCAAGACTAAAATCTTTGGCATGTCGCGATTTCCCTTCGCAGTGCCCGCGTTAATTTTCTTGCTCGCCAGCGCGTCACTCACATTCGCTGCCGATCTGACCGTCGGCCCCGGCAAGGCCTTCGCACGGATCGAAGACGCTGTTGCTGTTGCGAAGTCGGGCGACGTGATCGTCGTGTCGGAGCAAAAGGAGAATCATCCTTACGAAAAAGTCGCGCTGTTCATCCGCACGCCCAAGCTCACGATCCGCGCCGACGGCAAGCAGCGCATCCCGCTTACCGGCGGCGGGTTTGATTACAGCGGAAAGGGGCACGTGCCGCGGGCGATTGTGCAGGTCAACGCCGGCGCCGATGGCTTCGTGCTCGAAGGGTTCGAGCTCTCCGGCGCGCACAACGGTTCCTTCAACGGCGCCGGCGTGCGGATCGTGCAAGCCAACGAAGTCACCATCCGCCGCTGCGACATTCACGACAACGACATGGGCATCATGTCGAGCGGCGACGGCACGGATCACTCGGCCGTCGGCCAGCGGATCGTGCAGTGCCTCATCCACGCCAACGGCACGGACAAGGAGCCCGGCTACAACCACAATCTCTACCTCGGCGGCACGAGCGTGCGGCTGGTCGCGTGCGAAATCTTCGGCAGCACCACCGGCCACAACGTGAAGAGCCGGGCGCATCAGACGTTCATCCTGAACTGCTACATTCACGACGCGGCCAATCGCGAGGTCGATCTCGTCGATTCCGCGGACACGGCCGCGCCCGGCAGCGATGCGGTGCTCGTCGGCAACGTCATCGTGAAGGACCCCAAGTGTGCCGGCAACCGTGGCGTGATCCACTTCGGCCAGGACGGCGGCAAGGAGCGCGACGGCACGATCTGGCTGGCGCACAACACGATCGTCACGCCGTTTATCTCGCCGGTGGTGACGCTCTCGACGGCTAAGGCGAAGGCGAAGTTCATTAACAATCTGGTGTACGACGGCGGCCACGAGCAGAAGGGGCAGGTGTTGGTCGATCCGCACGCGGAGGGCTCGAGCGCGAGCGGCAGCAACAACTGGCTGTCGGCGGGGTTTGCGGAAAAATTGCTGGCGACGATCGAGCGCTCGCACGTAGCGGCGCGGGACGAGAGATCGCCGCTGGCGGATTTGGCCAAGCACGATTTTCATCCGGCGGCAACGTCGCACGGCGTGATCGACGCGGGGGAAAAGTTGTCGGCGGAGTTGAGCAAACTGCTGGGGGAAAAGTTGTTCGAGTATCACGCGCCACTGGATCGGAGTGTTCGAGAGATCGTCGGCGCGCCGGACGTGGGGGCATTCGAATCGAAGCGATGAAGGCTCCCCCGCGATTTGTGCGGGGTTAATTAACACGCCTCGTCATCCTGAGGTACTCCGAAGGATCTGGCGTCCACGGGAGGTCAGCCAGATCCTTCGGAGTACCTCAGGATGACGATGGATGAATTGGAGTACGCCTAAACTTGCAGAAGTTCGGTTAATTTGCACCTCACTAACTCAGCTCCAGTGCCCCGGCGCGCGATCGTAAATCTTCTGCAGCTCATCCAGATGCGTCTCGAACGATAATCGCGGCCGCAGTGCAAGGCACGCTTCGCTCGCGGTTGCGCGGGCATCTTTTTTCGCCCACTTCTGCATCGCGGCGGCAAGGGCGGAGCGGTCGGAAGGGTCGGGGAGGATCGAGCCGTGTACGCCGTCGGTCATGATTTCTGTCGCGCCGTTCTGCTTCGTGGAAATCACCGGCAGGCCCATGGCGAGGGCTTCGAGAACCACCAGGCTGCACGGGTCGTGCTTGGTCGGCAGGACGAAAAAGTCGGCGGCCTGGTAGGCGGCGTACACGTCGTCGGTCGCGCCGGCGAAGATCACGCGGTCGGAAAGGCCCAGCTGCGCCGCCCGGCGGGCGTAGGTGCCGGTATCGCCGCGGCCGACGACCAGCAGCTTGTACGCCGAGCCGTCGGAGTTAGTGGCGCGGTTCACCGCCATTGCCTGCAGCGTCTCCGCCAAACCCTTGCGGGCGAAGTCCTGCGCGACCATTAGCGCGAGCGTGACATCGGGGGCAATCTTGAATTTCTCTCGCATCGTCTTCCCCGCGTCCGGCCGGGCGGCGGGGTCGAACTGTTTCAGGTCCACCGCGTTGAACAGCGTGGCCAGCTTGTCATCGGGCATCGGGTAGTACGCGCGAACCGATTGCTTCACGTATTCCGACAAGCAGATCACGATCGGCTTATGCGTCTTACGCAGCAGCCGGCGCTCGATGCTCGCAAAGCACCGGCGGCGCGGGTTGAAGAGGTTCATCACGCGCGACACCATTCGCGGCAGGAAGGATCGGGCTTTGCCGCCCTCGAGCGCCTCGGCCGCCAGCCCCGCGTGCGGGTGGTACAGATCGCACCGGCGCATCGGCAGCATCGCGTGAACGATGTCGTACGGGGCGATCTTCAGGTGGTTATCGAATTGCGATAGGAACGACCGGTACCGCATCGTGCGCGTGAATTCCGAAGTGGCCAGGTGCACGCTGGTGATATCGCTGAACATCACCGGAAACGTGGTGGCCACGATAGACACCTGGTGCCCACGGCCCTTGAGCCCGCGCGCCAGATCAACGGTGTACCGCTCCGCGCCGCCCCGGCGCGGGTCGGCGTGCAGAATGACGAGTGCAATCTTCAACAAAATCCTCGTAAACCCGCGGCCACTAATGCAGAACGAACTGGATCGTAGCGGGTAGCGTCGGCGGACCATAGTCTAAATTCGCGGAATTCGTAAGTTCGCGATTGGAGTTGATGGAAATGGATGGGTGGCACCGACACTACTCTCGGAGGCGGCAAGTTCTTCTGGTGGCACAGACATTCCTCAACTTTTTGTGTCAATGCCATAAGCTATTGATCCACGTCATGCTTCGCAGGGTACCACTCAGGATGAAAACTTGTGGGGCGAACAAAAGCTACATCGTTGACGAAAAATGTTGAGGAATGTCGGTCCTACCCAACGCGCAGAGAGAAGGCGGCTCACCGCCCAAGCGTCACTTCAAACACTTTCCACCTGTACGGATACATGTCGATCGGCACCCGTCGCGCCTCCTTTACCGTGCGGCCGGGAAAGAGCGAGGCGAAGCTTCGCGGGACTTCCTTGATCGTGTTGTGGCGGTCGTCGATTACCACCCACTTCACGTTCGACGAGCCCGGGCCGGGTGATTCCATCGGCAGGTAGAACGCCGCGTCGGGCGGGAGCGATTCGAAGTGCAACGTCGCGCCGCTGCCGGGAAGTTGCCGGGTGATCAGCTCGGCCACGCCCTTGGCGGAGCGGTCGTTTTCGAACCCTCGCGAATACAGCGGGAAGCCGACGGCGATACCGATCGCGAACAGGGCGATAAGAATCGCCGTTAATTTCCAAACGATCGGCGTCGGCCGATCCTTCCGCGCGGCGGCGAAGAGCCAGCGAATGCCCTGCACCGCCACCAGCGTCTGCGCCGCCGTCGCCGGCAGTAGGTAGGCGTTTTTTTTCTGCGTGACGAGGCAGAAGATTAGAACGATTAATCCCTGCCAGATCAGCGCCGCGCCGCGGCGCCATTTCGAACGCAGCGAGATGACAATCCCCGCGATCCATACCGGCGTCCAAGGCAGCGCGATCAGCAATAGTTGGGGCAAATAAAACCAGAACGGCTGAGGCTTTTCGTTCTTCTCGCCGAACCCGCCGAGCGATTCGTAGCGCCAGAGGAGCAGCGCGTTGGGGAAACGATGCCAGACGATCGCGTACCACGGGAGCGCGATCAGGAGGAAAACGAAAATGCCCGCGATGTGCCCGCGATAGCGGATGCGCCAGTGGCTTGGTCGCTTAAGCGACCAGGCCGCTGCGATCCCCGCGATCACGGGCACAAACGCCGCGGGGCCCTTGGAGAGGAAGGCGAGGGAGAGGAAGACGTAGAAGAGAATGCAGAATGCAGAATGAAGAGTGCAGAATGAAGACTTCGCATCCGCGCTTTCATTCTGCATTCTGCATTCTGCATTCTGCATTGCTCTTACAGATGTCCACACCGCCGCGATCGAGAAAAACGCGAGGTACGGATCAACCATGCATTTGCGGAATTCGTCAAAGCCGAAATAGCTGCTGATCCAGACGCCCGCCGCCCACACAGCCATCCGCGGGTGGATCAGCATCGCGGCTAAGTCGGCGACGATCAGCGTGAGCAGCGCCCACAGCATTGTCGGCACGACGCGGGCGGCCCACTCGTTCACGCCGAATAGCTTGAAGCTGACGGCCGTCGCCCAGTACGGCAGCGGCGGCTTTTGCAGTCGGGCCTCGCCGCTGATGACCGGGATGATCCACGGGTTCACCTGCAGCGGCGGAAGCGACGGATCGGGCAGCAGGCGCTTGCTGCCGTCGGGCTCTGTTCGCATGCTCACGTCGGGGATGGTCACCGTGCCCGCGTTCCACGGCCAGCCGGAAACCGCCATTTGCCTGGCCGTCTGCGCGACGCGGCCTTCATGGCTGGTGATGATGTCGCGCACGCCGACCGTCGGCAGCGTCATCACGATCGCGGCGAGGAAGAGGAGGAGGATTTTGTTGCGGTCACGCATCTTGTTCCTCTCCCGGTAACCCGGGAGAGGGTAGGGTGAGGGTTCTGCTGCGAGCTTGCAAGCCGTTCGATCAGGGAGACAGAACCCTCACCCCGCCCTCTCCCGGAGTACCGGGCGAGGGAGAAAGCACCTATCGCACCCGATAAAACGTAAACACCTGGTCGTCCGTCACCACCGGCTCGCCGTCGGCGATGAACGGCGCCGGCGGCGCGGCGGGAGTGCGGCCGGCCTTTTCTTGCGCGATCACTATCAGGCCGGGCTCATTTTCGCGCATCGCCAGCAACGCCGCCGGGCTGTTGGTCACGGGAATCGTCTGGCGAAGATTGTAACACAGCGACAGCGAGAGGTTCGGCCCGTAGAAGACCAGCGGCGATTCCCCGAACCGCTGGCGGATCTCGGCGGCGATCTGCCGCGGGCCGTGGTTCATCAACCTGGCTGACAAGTAACCGACGCCGACCGGCATGACGACGGCGAACGTGAGGATCAGCGCCAGCAGCGCGTCGCGCAGCGATCGCCGCTGCAGGCCGAGCGCGAATGCGCCGCCGATCACCATCACCGCCGGCGTGATCAGAAAACTCGCAGGCGCGCCGGGCAGTTGCCGGTGAAGCAAAATCGCCGACGCAACCCCCGCGGCGATCGCGGCGACGGCGGTGAAGATCATCGTCCCTCGCCCGAGGCGGCGCACGTGGGCGGGTTCATCGTCGAAAATCACCAGGCTGACGAACCACGCCGTCGCCACGATCAGCGGTGGCATGAGCGGCAGCAGGTAATGCACCTGCTTGTTGCCGGTGAGCATCAACGGCAGCGCGATGGCGGCGATCCACGCGGCCAGCAGCTTCAGCTCCCGCGAGGCGCGCGGCCGGTCGCCGGCGACTTCGGCGGCGACGTCGGTCTTTTGAAAGAAATCCAACACGCTGCGCCACAGCATCTGACTGAGGCCGATCAGCGCGAGCAGCGCGAAGCCCGTCCACGGCAGAAGGCCCATCAGCAGCCACGGGCCGTAGTTGAGGAACGAACCGCCGTGGTCGCCGCCTTCCAGGTTGTTGTGGAGTTCGGCGTAAAACGTTTTGAAGCCGAACAGGTGAATGATGTACGCGTACCACGGCAGCACGATCACCAGCAGGGTGATCGGCGCGCCGCTGCGGATGAATCGCCAGACGAGGTTGGCCCGCACGGCAAACGACGCGAAAATCAAAAACACGATCGGAAAAAACAACGGCGGCCCCTTGGCGAGCCCCGCCAGCGCCATCGCGACGGCGGCGAGATGGAAGCAAAGAAATTGCTTGCGTGGCGAGGTGCTCGATGGCGCAGGCAACGCGGCCGACGTGATCAGGCCGATCGCGATCGTCACAAACAGCGCCGCCGGCGCGTCGGTCTCGGCCAATCTCGAGTAGCGGAAGAAAAGATAGCTGCTGAGCAGCAATCCGGCGGTGACGGCGGCGACGCGGGCGTCGAAGAGCTTGCGAGCCAGGCCGTAGCAGGTCGCCAGGCTGCCCAGTCCGCACAGGCCGAACAGGAATCGCCCGGCGAAATCATTGACCCCGCCGACTTCGAATCCGACCGCCGCCATCCAATACGCCAGCGGCGGCTTCTGCAGACGGGGCCGGCCGTTGAGGTGCGGCACGAGCCAATCCTGCAGGCCGTGGCCGAGCGTCATCTGCCGGGCGGTTTCGAGGACGCGCGCCTCCTGCGTCCGCTGCACCGGCGGCGTGCCGATGAACGCGAAGAGGAGCAGGCCGGCGAATATCAGGCTGAAGATTCTGGTCGGCATTGGATTGAGGCAGCGTAACCGAGAGGGCGGCGGATGACGATTCTCGGAAAGGGAATGATGACGGGTGGATGACGGGTGGTTGATTGATGAGTGGTTATTGTCGCAGCGGGGCGTTCATCCCGTCAATCACCACTCATCAATCACCAGTCTCCCATTCGACAATCCCCCCGCCGTCCTCCACAATCCCCCCATGTCACCCTGGTGGGCACTGATCTGCTTCGCGGTCTTCTTCATCGGCATCGCCAAGAGCGGGTTCGGCAGCGGCGTGGGGTTGTTGATCGTGCCGACCACCGCGATGGCGATGGCGCACACGCCGTTCGGGTTCGAAGGCGCGCTCGGCCTATTGCTGCCGTTGCTGATCGTGGGGGATCTGATCGCGATTTGGCAATACCGCCATCTGTTCAGCATGTCGATCGTGAAAAAACTCCTGCCGGCCACCGTGGTGGGCGTGGTGATCGGCTCATTACTGCTCGCTTGGTTTCACGATCATGATCGGAAGATTGCCGAGTCCCTAATCAAGACCGAGATCGGGCTTGAATCGGTAGCGCTGGTCGTCCTTCACTTTTATCGCGTCTGGAGGGGTCAGCGCGAGCTGTACGTGCCCAAGCCGCTCCACAACCACCTCGTCGG
This sequence comes from Tepidisphaerales bacterium, assembly GCA_038329865.1. Lineage (GTDB taxonomy): Bacteria > Planctomycetota > Phycisphaerae > Tepidisphaerales > Tepidisphaeraceae > JANMES01. The sequence goes on from JBBQNK010000032.1 coordinate 33,259, forward strand.
CGGGACGGCGGCGATCAGCAGCACCATGGCGCACGCGGCAGGGCCGATCATCGCGCTTTATTTGCTTCCGCAGAAATTAGATCGGAAACTCTTCGTAGGAACGTGTGCGATCTATTTCGGGATTTTGAACAATGCCAAGATCCCCGGCTACTTCTTTGCCGGGCAGATGCACTGGGATTTGTTCTACCTGTCGTTGAAGCTGCTGCCGCTGGTTTTTATCGGCGCAGCGGCCGGTTTCTGGCTCAATCAGCGGATGACGGATCGCATTTTTTCCAACATTGTGTTCAGTGTGACACTGGTTTTAGGCGTGTATTTAATGTATGATGGGATTAGCACGTTGCGAATGGTGCGATAAGTGCAACAGGCTTCCTCTACGGTTGGCAACCGTCAAAAAAATAGGGGAAAGCCCTCATGGTCGGGCAATGAACCTAGGCGTAGGATCGAACGTACAGTTAGTAGTACACGCCGGCAAAGGGCGCCAGTCACAAACAATTTGAACAGAACGCCGAGTGCCCTGAACGGGGCATTCGTCGACGATCTGAGAGCGGAAGTTTCCCCGTCGCAGCTCCCCCCCTCTGCGACACCTTCCGCTCTCTTTTTTTGCGCAAAAATAAGGGCATCCATTGCTGGATGCCCACTCTTTATAATTGTACTGCAAAATTATAAAAAGATGAGAAAATTATCATCGAATAGGATCACGCTTCAAAATCTTCCATCGGCGGACAGGTACACACCAAGTTTCTATCGCCAAACGGGTTATCCACGCGCCCCACGGCCGGCCAGAATTTGAAATCCTTCAGCCACTTGGCGGGGAAGGCGGCGTGCTCGCGCGAATATTTGTGCGGCCAGGCGTCGGCGGTCAGCACCATCGCGGTGTGCGGGGCGTGCTTGAGTGCATTATCTGCACGGTCGGCCTTGCCTTGCTCGATCTCGCGAATCTCATTGCGAATGCCGATCAGCGCGTCGCACAGGCGATCGAGCTCGGCCTTCGATTCGCTCTCCGTCGGCTCGACCATCAGCGTGCCGGCGACGGGGAAGCTCATCGTCGGCGCGTGGAAGCCGTAATCCATCAGCCGCTTGGCGACGTCGTCCACCTTCACGCCGGCGGATTGCTCGAACGAGCGAACATCAATGATGAACTCGTGGGCGCAGAATCCGTTCTTCCCGCGATAGAGCACGGGGTAATGCTCCTCCAATCGCTTGGCCATGTAGTTGGCGTTGAGGATGGCGACTTCCGTCGCGCGTTTCAGCCCGGCCCCGCCCATGAGCGCGATGTAGACCCAGCTGATCGTGAGGATGCTCGCGCTGCCGTAGGGGGCGGCGCTGACCGGAGGAATTGCGGATTGCGGATTGCGGTTCCCTGATTGGGAGCTCGTGAAGTCCGCGACATTCGTCGTCGGCAGAAACTTCACCAAGTGCTTCGCCACGCCAATCGGCCCCATGCCCGGGCCGCCGCCGCCGTGGGGGATGCAGAAGGTTTTGTGCAGGTTGAGGTGGCAGACGTCGGCGCCGATATCGCCCGGCCGGCAGAGGCCGACTTGGGCGTTCATGTTCGCGCCGTCCATGTACACCTGCCCGCCGGCGTCGTGGATGATTTTGCAGATTTCCTTGATCGATTCCTCGAACACGCCGTGCGTGCTGGGGTAAGTGACCATCAACGCGCCGAGCGCCGCTTTGTGCAGCTCGACCTTTGCCTTGAGGTCGGCGACATCGACATTGCCGCGCTCATCGCACGCAACCGCCACCACCTTAAACCCGGCGATGACCGCGCTCGCGGGGTTCGTGCCGTGCGCGCTGGTCGGGATGAGGCAGACGTTCCGCCCGACCTGCCCGATCGAGGCGTGATACGCGTGAATCGCGAGCAAGCCGGCGTATTCGCCTTGGCTGCCGGCGTTGGGCTGCAATGAAATCCCGGCGAACCCCGTGATTTCCGCCAGCCATTTTTCCAGCTGCGTGAACATCTCCGCGTACCCGGCCGTCTGGTCTGCCGGGGCGAACGGGTGGATGTTGCCGAACTCCGGCCAGGTGACCGGAAGCATTTCACTCGTGGCGTTGAGCTTCATCGTGCAGCTGCCGAGCGGGATCATGCTCTGCGCGAGCGAGAGATCGCGACTTTGCAGGCGGAAGATGTAGCGGAGCATCTCGTGCTCGCCGTGGTAGATGTTGAAGACCGGGTGCGTCAGAAATTCACTCGTGCGGGCGAATCCCTGGTTCGATTCGCGCTTGGCCGACTCGACGAGGAACGTCTCGGCCAGTTCATCCACGTTCAGGCGGAACGTGCTGCCGCCGGCGAAGCTGGCGAGGACGAGTTCGACTTCGTCGCGGTCGGTTTGCTCGTCGAAGCTGACGCCGATCGAATCGTCGCCGTAGTCGCGCAGGTTGATGTTTTCGAGCCGGGCAGCGTTCAGCACGCTGCTGGCGGGCAGGCCGTTAAGGCGGACGCGGACGGTATCGAAGAAACTCGTCGCGACGACTTCATGCCCCAGCCGCGCCACGCCGGCCGCAAAAGCACCGGCGAAGGCGTGCACGCGCTCGGCGATTCGCTTGAGCCCGTGCGGGCCGTGGTAGCAGGCGTACATCGCCGCCATGTTCGCCAAGAGCGCCTGCGCGGTACAGATGTTGCTCGTGGCTTTGTCGCGGCGGATGTGCTGCTCGCGGGTTTGCAGCGTGAGGCGGTACGCGTGATTGCCGGCGGAATCCTTGCTCACGCCAATGATTCGGCCCGGCATTTTGCGGGCGAATTCCGTCTTGGTCGACATGAACGCCGCGTGCGGCCCGCCAAAACCCATCGGCACGCCGAACCGCTGCGAACTGCCGACGGCGATGTCGGCGCCGAGCTCTCCCGGCGGCGTGATGAGCGTGAGGGCGAGCAGATCGGTCGCCATAACGACGAGGGCGCCGTCGTTCTTCGCGGTCGCGATGACGGATTTGTAATCGACGATTCGTCCGTCGCTCGTGGGGTATTGCAGGAGGATGCCGGCGAAACCGCTCAACGATTTGCCAGCTTCGTCACCGACGACGCATTCAATTCCCATGGGTTTCGCGCGCCCCAGCACCACCGCGATCGTCTGCGGGTGACAGTCCTGCGAAACGAAGAATTTCATTTTCTTATGATCGCCCAGCGCCACGCACATGCTCATCGCCTCGGCCGCGGCGGTGCCTTCGTCGAGCATGCTGGCGTTCGCCAGCGGCAAACCCGTTAGGTCGGCCACCATCGTTTGAAAATTCAGCAGCGACTCCAATCGTCCCTGCGAAATCTCCGGCTGATACGGCGTGTACTGCGTGTACCAGCCCGGGTTCTCCAGGATGTTCCGCTGAATCACCGGCGGCACGATCGTGCCGTAATAGCCTTGGCCAATGAGGGAACGGAAGACTTTGTTTTTGCTCGCGATCTGCTTGAGCTCGAGCAGCAGCTCAAACTCGCCGCGCGGCTCGCCGATCTCGATCGGCTTTTGAACGCGGATCGCGGCCGGCACGGTCTGGTCGACCAAGTCGTCCAGCGAATCGCAGCCGATGGTTTTGAGCATCGATTTAATGTCTTCGGCGTTAGGTCCGATATGTCGGCGGACGAAGGTGTCGGACGGATTGAGCAAGGCCGATACCGGCGTCGCGGGAACGGGCGTTTTTGGAGATACTTCAGTCTGTTGCATAGACTGGATATTAGCCGCTCCAATCCGCGCCGCCAAACGCGACAAAAAACAGGTGTAGATCGGATCAAAATCAGGGATTTCAAAACTTTCGGGAGGATCGATATGACGACCGCCAATTACGCCACGCCATCTGACAAGCCGCTACAGCCGAAGTGGATGACCGTGATCGGCTGGGTGTTCACCGCCCTTCTGGGGTTTGTGCTCTGTTTCGGCGGCGTGATGGGTTTGGTTCAGCCGGCATCGATGAAGCAGCAGATGAAGGAAGGGAATGAAAAGATGGGCTGGCCGGACGACGTCGGCCCGACGCTCGGCGTCGTGGTGATCGTCAGCGGGATTCTTTACCTGTTCCCGAAAACCACGGTGCTCGGCGCGATCCTGCTCACCGGGTATCTCGGCGGAGCGGTGGCGGTTCACACGCGCGTGCATGATCCGATGTGGGTGGTGCCGGTTGTCTTCGGGGTGCTGGTGTGGCTTGGGGTTTTTCTCCGCGAACCGCGGTTCCGTTCGATCGCGTTTTGGCGCGGGTAAGACTTACGAGAGCAATCGCCACGCCGACGATTTGTTGGTGATTTCGATCGGGTGTTCCCACAGGCGGAATCCGCCGGTGAAGGCGTCTTCGTTTTTGCCGCGGCGGAGCCCCTTGGGGAGCGGATCGAGCAGGCCGGCGCCGGGCTTGGCGCCGCCGAGCACCACGTATTCCGCGGCGAACGCCATCTTTAGCATCTGAGCGCACGCGATCGTCTCTTTCCGCCACGCCGCCTTGCCGAGTTGCTCGAAGCCTTTTTGGCCGAGGCGGTCTTCGGCCCGGCCTTGGGCGAGCATCAGTTCGCACAGCTCGAGCGGTACGATGACCGATCCGCTGATCAGCGCCGCGCCCAATCCCGTGCCCAGTCCGAGGAAGAGCATCCGCCCGCCGTCGTACGCGCCAAGGGCCTGCATGGAGGCGTCGTTGATCAATCGCACGGGCTTGTTGAACGCGCGAGTGAAATTGAAGTTGACCCACCCGCGCCCCAGGTTCGACGGCTCGGTCACCACCTTGCCTTCACGGATGACCGTCGGCAGCCCCAGCGCGATGAGATCGAACCGCCAGTCGGCCGTTTGGGTTTGCACGCGCTTCACCAGCTCGCGGGCCGTGAGCTTCGCGCCCGACGGAAACGAAATCGGCTTCCGCCCGCGCACGCAGCACTTGATGTTCGCTCCCCCGACGTCGATGGACAGTGTTTTCATTTTTCTCTTCTGAATCGCGCAATTCACTTCAAGGTTTTGTCAGCGTTCTGAATCTCAGCCGTGCCCGCGGCCGGCACATTGGCTGGCGGCAAGACCGGGAATCCCTGCGTCGCTTGCCGCCGGCCGGCTTTTCGTCCGACGAAATAGCCGATCAAAAATCCGCCGATCGGCAAGACCGCGATGATTAAGAGCAGGATCATCGCGCTAAAAAAGGGAGGAGCCATGAAGTTCAATCGCTAGTGGCCGCTCTGCTTCAGATACTCCGCGACGGGCAGCAGCGCGTCGAGTTCGGCCGGCTTGCTCGGCTTCACCTTGATCATCCAGCCGCCTTCGAACGGATCGGTGTTGACCAGCCCCGGCTCGCCGGTGAGCTTGTCGTTGACGGCCGTCACCGTGCCGGTGATGCCGGTCATGAGATCGCTGGTGGCCTTGACCGATTCGATCTCCCCGAACCGGCTGCCGGCGGTGATCGTATCGCCGACCTTCGGCAGCGCAACGTAGGTGACGTCAGTGAGCTCATCAGCCGCCTGCTGGGTGATGCCGATGGTGACGGTATCGCCGTCGAGCTTGTGCCATTCGTGACTGGTGAGGTATTTGCGGTCGGAGGGGATGGACATGGTTAATTCCTTGTGGTGATTGTTGATTGTTGCGTGACAAGAGCACGCCTCCTGTCACGCAACAATCAACAATCACCAGTTCATTTCTCTCTTTTATAAAACGGCAACTTCACAACAGTCGCAGGGTTAATCGTACCTTTGAGATCGGCCCCGAGCTTGGTTCCTTCCGCGGCGAAGGCGGCGTCTACGTACGCCATCGCGATCGACTTCTGCACCGTCGGCCCGAACGTGCCGCTGGTGACTTCGCCGATGACTTTGCCGTCGGCGACGATCGGCGTGCCCTGCCGGGCGATTCGCCGGCCTTCGAGTTCCAGGCCAATAAGTTTGCGCTTCGGCCCGTCGGCGGCGATCTTTCGCAGCGCCTCGGCCCCGATGAAATCGTGATCCAAGTTCACCGCCCAGCCAAGGCTCGCGGAGATCGGATCGATCTCCTCGCTCAACTCATGGCCGTACAACGGCATGCCGGCTTCGAGCCGCAGGGTATCGCGCGCGCCCAGGCCTGCGAGCCGGATCGTCGCCGTTTCGCTGTCGCCTTTGCCGGCCAGCATCTTGATCGCCATGCCCGCCATCTTCGCGGGGATGACCAGCTCGATCCCGTCTTCGCCGGTGTAACCCGAGCGGAAGATCGTGAACTTGATCATCATGAAGCTGCTGGTTTCAAAATGGTACCGCTTGATGCCCTTCAGATCCCCCGGCAGCACGCCGCTCAGCCGGTCGATCACCTTCGGGCCCTGGATGGCGACCATGGCCGTGCTCTCAGTGTTGTCGACCATATCGAGGTCGAAGTTGTTGGCTTTGCGCACTTCGGTGAAATGTTTCCAGAGCTTCTCGCGGTTGCTGGCGTTGCAGACCATCAGCCAGTTTTTTTCATCGCGGCTGATGATCACGTCATCCAGAATCCCGCCGGCGGCGTTGCAGATCAGCGAGTACTTGCTCTGCCCGACATACGCCTTGCTGATGTCACGGACGGAGAGCTTGTTGAGGAACGCCATCGCGTCCTTCCCCTTGAAGCTGAGGCGGCCCATGTGCGAGACGTCAAAGATGCTACCGCTGCGGCGGGTCTGCTCGTGCTCGTCGACAATGCCGCGATAAAGAATCGGCATCTCCCACCCGGCAAAATCCACCATCTTGCCGCCGGAAGAAACATGATAATCGTAGAACGGGGTGCGTTTGGGCATCGTCGGGCGAGGCTATCCGGGGGAGGGGGGGAGCGTCAAGAAAATGGGAGAAGGCTAGAGCCGGTTACGCCAGTAGCTAGGCTCCCGGGCGGTGTGCATCACGGCGATGATGTAAACGTGATCAGGTTCGATCGTGTACAAAACCGCGTAAGGAAATGTGTGCGCCAGATAGCGATGCACGTCCTCTTCGATGACCGGCCAACGCTCCGGCGCTTCGAGGATGCTTCCGATGGCAGCATCTATTTCAACTGAGAATTTTACCGCCAGCTCCGGCTGAATGCCGGTGAAGTAGTCTGCCGCGGAAACATATTCTTTTATCGCTCCCGGGTGAAAGATGACGCGTTTCACCGCCCCACCCTCCGGCGAACCTCCGCCAGAACCTGTTCGCCGTCGATCCCCTTGACCGCGCCGGATCGGATCTCATCGCGGCGGCGAAGAATTTCGGCGACCAAAAGCTTGTCCATTTCATCCCGTTCCGGCCCGGAAAGGCTCGCAAGTAGGCGATCGCTTAATTCTACCCGCTCTTCAAACGGAAGTTTGAGCACTTGCTCGGTCAACTCTTTAATTGAAAGAACCATTGCCAAAGTGTACCCATCAGCCCCTCCGAGCGCCCAGCAAAATCCAACCTGACCCAGGATACGGATTCGCCGATTTCCAGTTATCGCAGGTAGAAGTCATTTCGTGATCGAAAAAACGCCAACTCTGAATTACGCACGACCCATCGAGCCGCTGTCCGGTGAAGCTTTATTCAGGCAACAGGAGGCGTTCCGCAAGCTGTCGATGATCTACTGCTTTGGCGTCGGCGTGATCTGGCTCGTCTTGATCGGGATCGTCAATTCATGGCCTCACACGTCGAACAGCCTGGATCCGCTGAAGGCCGAGCTAGATATGTACAGAGTGCCGACAGGCGGCGCGGCCATTGCGTGGCTTGTGCTTGGAATTAGGCGAATTCTGCAATCTCGCCTGGCGCGTCAGAATGTTCTCATTTGGCTTGTCGTTTTCGCAATCGCGTTCGCCGGATTGTTTGTGATTCCTACAAACTACATGTAGGCGTTACAGGTAAGCGCGCGGTGATTCTGAATCGGCAAACCTCGATGCGGAAAAAATGATCGTCGGGTCAGGAAACTGGTACACTTCTTGGCCGCATGAAAGCCTACTTTACCCGCGACAGCGTTGCCGCCGGCGATGACGGCGATGCACCGAACGCTTTGGAAATCACCGTGGTGGACGGCCTGAACGTGGAACAGTTGGTTCATGCGATCTGCCGGGCCGCCAAGCTGCCGTCGATTTCTGGCGGGAAGGCTACGTGGTGCCTTGCGTCGCGCGTGCCGCTGGCGGTGATCGCCCAGCAATGGCCGGCGCCGCGGATGATCGGGTTGATGCCGCCGAAGCTTTCGGAACTCGACGCGGACGCGAAATCGATCCGACTCACCTTCAGCTACTTCGCGCAGCAGGATCCGGAAACGGTTCTTGAAGTCCTGCGACGACTGCGGCTTTGGGCGGAGTAGTCATGCTCTTCCACGTCAGCGAAGAACCCGGCATCGAGCGGTTTGACCCCCGGCCGTCGCCGAGTGCCGGCGGCGCGGTCGTTTGGGCGGTGAATCGCGAGCGGCTGCGGAATTATCTGCTGCCGCGCGAGTGCCCGCGAGTGACTTTCTTCGCCGGGCCGAACGCATCGGCGATGGACGTGGAGCGGTTTCTCGGCGCGAGCCCGGCGGTGATCGCTGTCGAGGCGGCGTGGCTGGATCGAATCCAGGCCACGCGATTGTTCGTCTACTCCCTGCCCGAGAGCACGTTCGAGTGCGTCGATGAATGCGCCGGCTACTACCACAGCAAACAATCCGTCACGCCGACGAAAGTCGAAATCATCGACGATCTGCCGGCCGCCATCATCGCCACCGGCGCGGAGTTGCGACCCGTGCCGTCGCTTTGGCCGCTGCACGACGCGATCCTCAAGTCGACGCTCAGCTATTCGATCATCCGCATGTGCAACGCCGCGGCCCGCACGAAGGGGTAAGGCAATTCTCCCTCGCCCGGTACGCCGGACTTCGGCGAGCTCGGTCGAGCCAGAGAGGGCGGGGTGAGCGTTCTGCGAAGACGCTCAGGCAATTGACGATTGCTAGAAGGTAACTAACTCGAAGTATTTTCAATTCGAATATCGTTCGGCACGGGAGACAGAACCCTCACCCTACCCTCTCCCGGCGTACCGGGAGAGGGACACGTTGAACATCTCAATGCCCGCCAAAGCGCGATCCGCTCGACAATCCCCCCGCTTCGCACCACAATCCCTCTTTCGCCATGGCCGACTCGTTGAAACTCTCCATGCACGTTCAGCCTGAATACCAACCGCTGCTCCGCGCGATCGGCCTGACGGCGGAGGGCGTGTTCACGTCGCCGCTGGTTAAGCCGTGGCGGAAGCTGGCGGATCGGGAGAATTGCACGCTGGATTTTTCCTTCGACGGAAAGCCGGTCCGCCTGCATGTGAAGCGTTACCCCGCCGGGCGCGGGCGAGTGTCGCCTGCGGCGGCGGAGTTTGGCGGGCTGTCGGCCCTTGTCACCGCGAAGATTCCGACCTCGCCGCTCGTCGCCTGGGGCGTGCTGCCGGACTCGCGTAGCTTTCTGATCACCGCCGACCTCGCCGGGTACGTGCCGGGGGATAAGCTGATCGAAAAAGGCACGCCGTTCGATCCGCTGATCGTTCCCACGGCTGACCTCGCTGCGAAACTGCACATGGCGGGGCTGCACCACCGCGACCTTTACCTCTGCCACTTCCTCACCAAACTTGACGGCGATCAGCCGGACCTGAAGCTCATCGACACCGCCCGCGTCGGCCGGCTCGACAACTTCCTCACGCGCGGGCGCTGGATCGTGAAAGACCTGGCCCAGTTCTGGTACAGCACGACGAAGCTGCCGTCGATTACTGACGAGCAGCGCGACCTGTGGATCAAGCGATACGCCGAGCAGCGCGGCCTGCCGGGTTGCGTGGGCCTGAAAAAAGCAGTGCTGCGTAAAGTCGCCGCGATCGCAAGGCACGATCAGTCGCTCAACGCCAAGCAGCCGGGGCGGAATGTTTCGATACCGGCGTGATCCACCGAAGAAGAATTTTACCACAGAGGACACAGAAAACACGGAGGAGAAAAAGAGAGCAGATGCATTTCTCTTCTTCCACTCGGTGTTCTCTGTGGCCTCTGTGGTAAATCCCTTTTCCGATCACCAATCCAACGCGCCGCGCCAAGCCTTGGTCAATTCGTCGATCGAAATATCCGTCACGCGCTGCGAGGTCGTCGTCAGCGTCAATTTTTGCAGATGACTCGTCAGCCCGAACTCGATCACGTCGGCCACGCCGCCCATTGCCGCCTGCAATTCCGCGGCATGATTCCAATCGGCGAATTCCAGCAAATACTGGCCGGGCTGTTCGTCCCACGCTTTATCGCTCTCGGCCAGATCATTGTTCACGATCAGCCCGAGCCCCGAAGCGATCGCCATCTCCGCGGCGGCGACTAATGCGCCGCCGTCGCTGACGTCGTGGCAGGCCAGCACATTTCCCGTCGCGATCGTCTGATGCATCACGCGGTGCAACTTGGCGAGTGAGGCGAGATCACGCACGTTTTTCGCCCGCACCCACGCCACGCGGCTGCCGCGGTGCTTAAAATCCATGGTGATGCATTTGCGGGCGTCGGCGATCACGCCGATGGCGCTGATCAGCAGCGTGCGCGGGATGCGGAGGACTTCCTTCGTCTCCTGGTTGGTGAACTGGTTGTGCAGCGAATCCTTGCCGCTGATGAACGGGATGCCGTACGCGAGCGCCCCGTCGCGGCAGCCTTCGCAGGCGCGAACGAGCGTGCCCATGGTCATTTCGTCGTCCACGCTCGGCCAGCAGAAATTATCGAGAATCGCCATCCGATCCGGATCCCCGCCGACGCATACCGCGTTGCGGACGGCTTCGTCGATCGCGGCCAGCGCCATCTCGTACGGGTCTTCGACCTGCGGGCACAGGCCGCACGAAACGACGACGGCTTTTTTGCTGCTTAACTTCGGCCGAAAGACAGAAGCGTCGCTCGGCCCGACCTGTCGCGGGCCGATGAGCGGCTTGATCACGCTGCCGCCCTGCACTTCGTGATCGTACTGGCGGATGATCCAGTGCTTGCTGGCGATGTTGGGATGGGCGAGGAGGGCCAGAAGACGATTGTGGATTGTTGATTGTCGATGGTCGGAATGCTTCTTCGTCTTTTCGACATTCGACACTCGACTATCGACAATCGCCTTCCGCATCGGCATCGGAATCCCATCATGCATAAAGTGCATGCTGATCTTGCCGACCTGCGTGCCGTGGTAGTTGAGGATGAGCTCGCGATTCGGCGTGCCGAAGGAGCCGATGACGGTCGTCTCGACGTCTTCGCCCTTCGCCAGTTCGAGTAGTTCCTTCACGCGGTCCTGCGGCACGGAAAGAACCATGCGTTCCTGCGCCTCGCTGATCCAGATTTCGTCGTACCGCAGGCCGTCGTATTTCAGCGGGACTTTTTCCAGCTGAACGTCGGCCCCGAGCTTTTCCGCCATCTCGCCGACGGCCGACGAAAGCCCCCCGGCGCCGCAATCGGTGACGGCGGTGAACAGTCCGCGATCGCGCGCCTGCAGAATCACGTCGGCCATCTTCTTCTGCGTGATCGCGTTGCCGATCTGCACGGCGTGCGAAAATTCGTCCGCATGCGTGTCGGTCAGCTCGGCCGATGAGAACGTCGCGCCGTGAATCCCATCGCGACCGGTCCGGCCGCCCATGACGACGATCGCGTCGCCGGGTTGAGTCGCTTTGAAAATTTTATCGTTCGGCAAAAGGCCGACGCAGCCGCAGAAGACGAGGGGATTGCCGAGATACCGGTCGTCGAAATAAACCGCGCCGTTGATCGTCGGGATGCCCATCCGATTGCCGTAATCCCGCACGCCGGCGACGACTTGCTGGAGGATTCGTTTGGGGTGAATGACGCCCTTGGGGAGATTGCGGATTTCGGATTTCGGATTGCGGATTGAAGAACCGGCATCGGGATAGGCCACGCAGAAAATATCCGTATTCGCCACGGGTTTTGCAGCGAGCCCGGTGCCGAGCACGTCGCGGATGCATCCGCCGGCGCCGGTGGCGGCGCCGCCGTACGGTTCGATGGCGCTGGGATGGTTATGCGTTTCGACCTTGAAGCAGACGGCGTCCTGTTCATCGAAGGCGATCACGCCGGCGTTGTCTTTGAACACGCTGAGGCAGAAGCCGGGCTTTTGCTTCATCAGCGTCATCGTGCTGTCGAAGATCGTCTCCTTGATCAGGTTTTTATACGACCGCAGCACCTTGCCGGTCTCGTCGCACACGTCCACGCGGCTCTTGAGCGTGTTGTGGACGCAGTGCTCGCTCCAGGTTTGGGCGATCGTCTCCAGCTCGATATCCGTCGGCTCACGGCCTTGCTCCTGGAAATACTTTTGGACGGCCTTCATCTCCGCGAGCGATAAAAACAGGTGCCCCTCGCGGCTGAGCTTTTTCAGCTGCTCATCGTCGAGCTTGATCAGCGAAACGCTCTGCAGCTTGAGGTGATATTCGCGCCCGCGCTCAAAGGCCTGCGGGATGAACGCGCTGAGGTGCACCGATTCGATCACGCCGTTGGCGAGCACGCGGCTGGCGATGCTCTTGAGTTGCTCGGGCGGAACTTTCATGTTCAGCACGAACGACCGGCCGGTGCGGATTTCGCGGACGCCCAGGCCGATGTCGCGGATGGCCATCTCCGTGCTGGTGGCGACGGGGTCCATCACGCCGGGCTTGAGGTGGATTTCGATCCGGCTGCGCTCGCCGTCGGCGGGGGCGGCGGTCATCACGTCGGCCGCTTCAACGATCGGGTCGGCCAGCAACTCGTCCGCCACCTGGCGCAGTTGCGGCCCGGCGGCGTCGGTGTCGATGAGGAAAATCCGCGAGGTGGTGACGTCGCCGAGATTGGGGAGGAATTCGGCGATCTGCTGGCGAACAGCGTGGGCGGCGGGGTCTTGGCCGCGGGTGCGGATGTCGATGCGGTGTACCATGGGAAGAGTATAGCGGGGAAGGTGCGGGGGGAAAAATGCAGAATGCAGAATGCAGAATGCAGAATTAAATTCAAAAAGATCGCCGGTATTAGGCCTTTAATTCTGCAATCTGCATTCTGCAATCGAATCCTACCCCATCACCATCCCGTGCTTCGTCCACATCGTGCGGAGCGAGTCCATGTCGGGAATCTCCACTTTCGGCGGCTTGGTTGGGTCGGTGCATTCCTGGCCGCATTCTTCGAAGAAGGCTTCGAACCCGCCGGGCGTGTGGAAGTCGGCCAACTTCGCGGGAATGTTGCCGACGTTGGTGAAGCCGTGCATCACGCCCTTGGGTACGTGAATGAACGAACCCGTCGGCGCGGCAACCGTTCGGCCGTCGATTAGAAAATCAAACGCGCCTTCGGTGACGTAAAAGTATTCATCCATCGCCACGTGTTTGTGCGAGGGCACGCCTTGGCCGGGTTGGATGAGCACGTCGGCGACGCAGAAGTTGCCGCAGGTTTCGGCGCTCGCCAGCTTGACGGTGACGTGCTGCCCGAGCACCCATCGCTGGCGGGTGTTGGGCGTGAACTTTTTCTCGCCGACCGGTTTATGCTCGGGCAGCATCGTCAGGCCGAACTGCGGCGCGACGGCCATCAGCTTGCCGATGACTTCCGGCGTAACCGCCAGGCCGCAGGGGATCTTCGTGATCTTCTCGCCGGCCGCGGCGATGAACGCTTCAAACCCGGCGGGCGTGGCGGTGACGAGGAACGTCGCCGGCGAATCGCCAATATTCTTGAACGCGTGCGGCACGCCCTTCTTCAAATACACCGCGCTGCCCGGCCCGGCGGTGAACGTGTGCTGGTTGTCGATGAAAAGCAGCTTGCCGTCGAGGATGTAAAACATCTCGTCCTCGTTGGCATGCACGTGCGGCGGCGGGCCGCCACCGGGCGGAGTCCAGGTGAGCGCGACGGCGTACTTGCCGCCGGTCTGCTCCGGGCCGACCTTGAACGTGAGGTGATCGCCGACGATCCAGAATTTGTTGCCATCACCCGGTGCGAGAACGGTAACTTGGGGCATGGGATTCTCCAATTGCAGGGGCAAGTATTCAGGGGCAAGGGGCAAGTGGAATACTTCGTTCTGCTTGCCCCTTGCCCCTGAATACTTGCCCCACTTCATACCGGCGTTGCCTGCGACGGTTTCAGCAGCTGTATCGACTGTTCCCACACCATGGCCGGGCTGATGCGGGTCATGCAGCGGTGGTCGAGCGGGCAGACTTTTTTCTGGCACGGGCCGCAGAAGACTTTCACCGCGACTTTGCGTTCCTTCTCGAAATTGATCTCCGTCCATTCCGGGTGCGTCGGCCCGAAGATGGTGACGACCGGCACATCGAACGCGGCGGCGATGTGGCGCGGGCCGGTGTCGTTGGTAACCATCAGGTCGCACCGGCGGACGACTTCCTTGAGCGCGCCGAGGGTCAATCCCTTGTTGGAGAGATCGATCGGCGCGTGCCGCATGTAGCGTTTGATGTTTTCAACGATCGTGCGCTCCTTGGGCGCGGCGCTGATCAGCACATTGGCGCCCAGGTCGTCGATGAACTTGTCGGCCAGCTCCGCGAAATACTCCGCCCGCCAGCACTTGGCAGCGCCGTACTGAGCGCCGGGATTCAACACCACCAGCGGCGGCTTGCCGGCGGCGGCGGGGCGATCGAGGTCGGCCTCCAGCCCGCAGCGGACGAATAGTTCTGCCGCCTCGCGTTTTTCGCTCTCGGTGACGAACAGCTGCATCCGGTAATCTTTATTCCCCGACCCGAGATAGCTGGCCAGCCCCATGTAGTATTTCACGATCGGCGAAGGGATAAACTTGCCTTTGTCCTTCACCGGCAGGAGCTTGTCGGTCAGCAAAAATCCCCGGCCGTCGCGCTCGTAGCCGATGACGCGCTCGATCTTCGCCATCTTGCAAAGCAGCGCCGTCTTGAACGAGTTGGGCAGCAGAATGGCGGTATCGAAATTCCCCGTACGCAGCCGCGCGGCCAGGTCGAACATTCCCTTGCCCTGCTTGGATTTGGTCTTGCCCGTGCGATAGGTGATGAGCTGATCCGCCCACGGCATGCCGGTGTACATCTGCTTGACGTAGCGGCGCATGAGGTAAGCGATGTGGGCTTCGGGGTAAAGCAGCCGAATCGCCCGCAGCGCGGGCGTGGCCATGACGGCATCGCCGACCCAAGAGGGCTGCACGATCAGGATTTTTTGCGGGGTGGACATCGGCCGTTGAGTATAGCCGCCAGCGTTCAATGAAAAAACATCCGTGCAACGGGTGACAGCAATACGATTTTAGTCGGAATCGAACGGAACGAACTTCGGCCCGAGCGGACGGATGCGCATTTTGATCGCCCCGCAGGTTTCGCAATCCAGCCACATCCCCGTTTTTTTGCTACCGCCGATCGTGGATTTCTTTCCGCAGGAGGGGCACCGCATCCGGATCGGTTTGAAGATCATGGCGATGCCGAGGAATGCGCCCGTCGAACAAAACAGGATCATCAGGCCAAGCGCAATGGAAACCAGCAGTTTGACCACCGGGCTGCTGAAGAAAAAATGCAGCGAGATGATGGCGAAGAGGATCCACCAACTCCAGCACACCCAGCCCCATAGTCTGAACGGAATCATTTTCTGGTTCCTTCAATACAGCCATGGATGAGCGATGATTACAGCCATCGAGAACAACAGCCAGAGTGCCAAAAGCAAGCCGTTGATGAGAAATGGCAAGTAATTCCACTTGCGATCTAGATTTCTCCGCCAGAAAAGCGCACCGAATCCGATTCCGAGAAGCAAGGCGAAGGCGCATTCAAACAAGCCAAGAATGGTGTCTTTCTCATTCGGGCTTAGTTGATGAAACAAGACGAGCGTCACAGCCGGCGAAAAGCAAAACGCGATTGAAGCAGCCTTCGTCAACGACCTTCGTTGCCGATAGAGAGACGGCGATTCGTAATTCAGGGTGGTGGCCACTTCCTATCCCAATTTCGCCTTCAGCCGTTCCGCCACGATCTTCGGGTTAAACCTCTTGCCGGATTTCATCACCGCGCCGATGAGGCCGCCGAGGGCGGATTGTTTGCCGCCTTTGTAGTCCTGCAGGGTTTTGCCGTTTTCGGCGATGAGGACGTCGATCGCGGCATCGACCGGGCCGGTGTCGGTGGATTGGATGAGGCCCAGGTCTTTGGCGAGGTCCGCCATGGTCGCTGGAGCGATCAGGCCGGAGGTCAGGGCTTTTTCGAAGAGGGGGAGTGCGCTGCTTGCAGCGATCTGATTCTGGTCGATCAAATTCGCGACTTCAGTCAAGTTCGCGGGCAGGATGCCCAAGCCATAGACCGGCGTCGATTTCTTGTTCGCCAGCGTGGCGAGCACGTTGATCAGCAGATTGCTGACGCGCTTGGGGTCCTTTGCGCCCTTGAGCGCCACTTCGTAGAAATTGCCCGTTTCGCGATCGCCTGCGAGCGTGTTGGCGTCGGCGACGCTCAGGCCGAGCGCCTCGACGTACCGTTTCTTCCGCGCCGCCGGCAGTTCGCCGATCTGTGATTTGAGTTCCATCAGCCAGCTCTCGCTCACCTCCACCGGCACCAGGTCCGGGTCGGGGAAGTAGCGGTAGTCGTCGGCCTCTTCCTTGTCGCGCTGGTGGAAGGTGGATTCGGTCGGCTCGTCCCAGCCGTAGGTGGATTTTTTGCCCAAACTTCCCGTCTCCACCCACTGGTTGATCTGCCGCTGCACTTCGTACGCGGTCGCTCGCTCCAGCACGCTGAAGCTGTTGAGATTTTTGATTTCCGTGATGGCCGTCTTCACGACTTTGCCGTCGCCGGTGGTGATGTGGACGTTGATGTTCGGCTCGAAGCGCATGTGGCCCATTTGCATTTGGCCTTCACTCACGCCGAGGAACTGCACCATCTTCTGCAGTTCGGCCGCGAATTGCGCAACCTGCTTAGGCGTTGTGAAATCCGGCTCGGTGACGATTTCCAGCAGCGGCGTGCCGGCGCGGTTGAGGTCGACGATGCTGTAGTCAATCGCGTACCCGCCGGGGGCGTCGTGCAGCAGCTTGCCGGCGTCTTCTTCCAGGTGCGCGCGGCGGATGCGCACGGCGAGTGGGCCGTCTTCGGTCTGCATCTCGTACGCGCCTTCGTAGCAGAGCGGCATATCGTACTGGCTGATCTGGTAATTCTTCGGCAGGTCGGGGTAGTAGTAACTCTTGCGATCCCACTTGGTGTGCTTGGCGATTTTGCAGCCGAGCGCGAGCCCGGCCATGATCGAATACTCAACCGCCTTCTTATTCATCACCGGCAGCACGCCGGGCAATCCCAGGATGACCGGATCGACCGCGCTGTTTGGCTCGGCCGGCGGATCGCCCGGCTTGGCGGCGCCGCTGGCGTTGGCGACGCCGGTGAACATCTTGCTCTTGGTCGCGAGCTGGACGTGAATCTCCAGCCCCACGAGCACCTTGTACGATTGAACGACACGATCGGCCATCCGGATTCTCCTTCTGTTACGAACGGCGGTAGTATAGTCTCCCGCGACAGCGCAGGCGACGCCGACGATTCGCCCCGCTCAGCATTAATCACTTTAAGCGCAACGTGGAGGGGCCGCATGCCATTGCCGTATGAAAGCAGCGTTAAGCCGGACACGGTTGGCACCGGCCCCACGACCCAGCGCGACATCGCCGCGCTTTCGTGTCGGATCGTCGCGGTTTACCTGCTGACGCAGGCGGTCCTGGGCGTGAGCGGGGGGCACATCGCGACGCTGGCCGGCGTGGGTGAAATGTTGTTCAGCGGGCGATTCGATCCGGGGGTGATTGTAGGGGCGGTGGCGTACATTGTGCCCGCGATCGGCATGGCGGTGGCGGGGTGGCTGCTGTGGGCTAAATCCAGGTGGCTGGCGGCGCGAATGATCTCAGACGACGCCGTCTTCAACGGGCTCGGTCAAGTCACCGCCACCGATTTGCTCTCGATCGCATTGTCGATCTCCGGCGTCTTCATATTCATCGACAGCATTCGGCACCTCGTCAGAAATCTGGCGCTGATCTCCACGGAACGGCCACTCACCTATTGGCAGAGCAATGGGGCATGGAATCAGTTGAACTGGACTTCCGGCGTCGAAATCATTTTATCGCTCTGGCTGATCTTCGGCTCGCGCGGGATCGCGGCGATCATCCGAAAAATGCGATCGCATCACGTGCCGAGCGAAACCGACCATCCAACGCAGGAGTAACGCGTGCCCACACTCATTGCCGCGCCCAAGCGCATCACCGCCGCCGGGAATAAGCCCAAGTTCATCGACGAATTCGTCGGCCGGGCGAATACCGGCGAGGGCCGGCTGTCGGTCGCGAAGATGATCAGCTCCGGCGGCTGGATCGAGCCCGGCCAAACGCCGGCGTTCGACGAATTCACCGTCGTGCTGGCCGGCCTGCTGCGGGTGACGCACAAGGCCGGCGTGATCGACGTGCGGCCCGGCCAGGCCATCGTCTGCCACGCCGGCGAGTGGGTGCAGTACTCCACGCCGGAAATGGGCGGCGCAGAATACGTCACCATCTGCCTGCCGGCGTTTTCAATGGAGACGGTGAATCGGGATTCGTGAGCGCGATGGGCTTTCTAAAGTCCCACGCTCTGCGACGGCTCGGTCTCTTCGTTCTTTCGCTCATTCGTCATCTTCGGCTTCGATGTCACGAACACCAAATTGTCGCCGGCGCGGAACGGTGGGGACTTGGGGGAGTGCACGGTCACCGCGCCGTCGGCGGATTGGATGAAGAGCACTCTTACGTCGTCGCCGTGAACTTCCTTGAGCTTTTCGAAGGTGAACTGGTCGGAGAGTTTCGTGCTCACGATTCGGCCGCCGCTCGCGAGGCGTTGTTGCAGGCGGTCGAAGGTGAGGTCGGCGTCGGCGAGGATTTCGCCGGGGACGGTGCTTTCGGTCTGTGTTGATTGCGACGCCGGCGCGGCGCGGTAGACGTTGGCCTTGCCGAACAGCGGAGCGAATCGGATGGCGGCCAGCAGGTTGAGTTTGTCACTCGGCGTCATCGCGATGAGCCGGCCGAAGCGGCTGAACTCGAACGGCTCGACGACAAACTGATCGAGCACGCTGCCGTAGATACTTCGCAATCCCGCCATCCGCGCCTCGCGGGCGGCGGCGTAGTTGGTGTCGATCAGGACGACATCGCAGCCCATCGATTTGAGCGTCTGTCCGACCTGTTGCGCGATCGGGTTCGCGCCGGCGATCACCACGCCCAAGTTGTCCGGCGAGCCGATTTTCAGCCACTTGGCCGCGGGCTTGGCGAGCAATCCGTACACCAGCACTGTGAACACGATCACCGCGAAGGTGTACGG
The DNA here is from genome assembly GCA_038329865.1 of Tepidisphaerales bacterium. Lineage (GTDB taxonomy): Bacteria > Planctomycetota > Phycisphaerae > Tepidisphaerales > Tepidisphaeraceae > JANMES01. The sequence goes on from JBBQNK010000032.1 coordinate 52,322, forward strand.
CGCCAGGCGCTCCGCGCCGGCCACGTGCATGTCCACCAGCCGGATCGCAAACACCGCCGACACCGCTGCCGCCACGATTCCGCGCGGCGCCATGAAGCATAAAAACAACCGCTCGGCGCGCGTGAGCTTCGAGCCGATCGTCGCCACTGCCACGCTTAATGGCCGGGCGATCAGCACCAGCGCGCATAGGAACGCGAGAAGACGCAGATCGAAAAATTTCAGGTCGTCCAGCATCAATCTTGAGCCGAGAAGGATGAACAGCGACGAGATGAGCAGGATGCTCAAGCTCTCCTTGAATTCCAGGATCGAGCGGATCGGCACGCGCCGTTGGTTGGCCATGAAAATGCCCATCACGGTCACGGTCAGCAGCCCCGACTCGGCCTGGATCAGGTTCGAAACGAAAAACGCCAGCACCACGAGCATGAGCGTGCCGAGCGTGTGCAAGTGCTCCGGCAGCCAGTCGCGATCGACGGCCTTCATCAGCAGCCACCCGACGAGCATGCCGACCGCCAGGCCGACGATGACCGTCCGCGCAATCGCCAGCCCCGCGTGCTGGGCGACGACATTCAGATTATCGAGCTTGAGTGCTTCGTAAGTCAGCACGGCCAGCAGCGCGCCGATGGGATCGATCACGATCCCTTCCCATTTCAGCACGCCGGTGACCGCGCCGGTGGGCTTCACGTGTCGCAGCAGCGGCCCGATGACGGTGGGGCCGGTCACGATCAGAATCGAGCCGAGCATGACCGCCATGCGCCAGTCGAGATCGAGCAGCCACTGGCTGGTGAATGTGACGACGATCCAGGTGACGAGCGCGCCGACGGTGACGAGTGAAATGATCACGCCGCGCGACTCGGTCAGCTCGCGCCAGCGGAGCGTGAGCCCCCCTTCGAATAAAATCACCGCGACGGCCAGTGCGATAATCGGCTGGAGCGTATCGCCGAACAGGGCATTGGGGTCGATCAACTTACCGTGGACGAAGACGTGCTGCAGCGCCCAGGTGTTGTTGATCCAGCCGTGCTCGACCACGAACTCGCTCCCCACGCCGGCCAGCAGCCCGCACCCGAGCAGCAGGAGAATGGCCGGCAGGCGGAGTCGCCATGCGACCCATTGCGCCGCGATGCCGAAGATGATCGTAAGTGAAAGCGGAATCATGCGGGCGATTGTAGGAGGTTCCGAGAAGCGGCGATGGGGACGAGCATTATTTGCCGCGCGACTACACCTGCCGGATCAATCCCGTGAGCAGGTAGTCGGCAAAGACTTTGTTGTAAAGCGCCCCGGGCCGGCGGGCGCGGGTTCGTTCGACGGCGGTTTTGGCGTCCATGCCCAGGTACATCATGATCAGGCAGACCATCAGCGCCGATCGGTTCAGGCCCATGCCGCAGTGGGCGAGGACGCGATCGCCGCGCTTCACGAGTTCCGCGCCGAGCTTGGCGACGGCGTGCAGGCGGTCCATGTCGGGCATTTGGGCGTCGTGGATCGGCAGGTAGACGTAGAGGAACTTGTTGGCCTCGGTCGGCACGCCGTGATCGACGCCGCCTTCAAGGTCGATCACCGTATCGATCCCGTGGTCGAGGATCGGCGCCCAATCTTCAATCGCGCCAGAAAGAAAGAGCTTGGCGTCGTCGTCGATCTGAATGATTTCGTCGGCAAATTCCATGGCCGCATTGTGAACCGCGTCGAGCGGATTGTCGAATCGCCGCGCGCGGGTTTGAAGCAAATGATCGAAAAAAAACTGCCGCCAAGGCGCAAGCGGTTTCGTCCGCAACTCGGAGTGACGCTCGCTTGCGCCTTCGCGGAATGAAATTGAGCAATTTATGCCGTGTCCCGCCAGCGAGCGGCTGACAATCTTAAGACGAAAATGAAAATGAAACGGTTTGCCTTGATGAATGAACTTAGCCGCATATCATAACCGGCGTTTCTCGGCTGGCGACATGAACAAAGACGTCCGCAAACTCTTCCTCATCTTCACCACGATGTTGCTCGTGCTGATCACCAGCGCGATCGTGCTGTTCGTGTTCGGCAGCCATGCGATCGTCGCCCGCGAAGCGGTTACGCGCAATCGCGAGGTGATATTCACGCTCGACGATACCCTTTCAATCCTGAAAGACGCCGAGACCGGCGCACGCGGCTACCTGCTGGCGGAGAACGAAGCCTTTCTATCGCCTTACAACGCCGCCATTAAAGCCGTAGCTTCCGACATCAGCAGCCTGGACCGATGGGTTACTTCCGGCGACCTGACCCGTGAAGAAGCCACGGACCTCGAGGCCAAGGTCGCGAACAAACTAAGCCGACTGGCTGAAACGATCGAGATGCAACGCTCTGGCCACCACGCCGAGGTGATTGAGCGGGTGAAGAGCGGCGAGGGCAAGCAGGCCATGGATGAAGTCCGCGCCACCATCGCTCAGATCAAGAACAGGCAGATCGCGGTCATGACGAAAAACGAGGAACGGTCCTCGTTCCTGGGATCGCTGCGGACGGAAGTCTTTGTCGGCTGCACGCTCGTCAACATCTTCTTCCTCATCTGGTCCGCCGGCCGGATTAAGCGGGAGATGAACAAGACCAGAGCGTCGGCGGCGGTGCTCGGGGAGCAGCGCGAGCTTTACGCCACCACGCTGGCGAGCATCGGCGATGCCGTCGTCACCACCGACGAAAAAGGCCTGATCACCTTCATGAACCAGGTGGCGGTCGAACTCACCGGGTGGTCGCTGGCGGATTCCATAGGCAAGCCGCTGGCGACGGTCTTTAAAATCATCAGCGAATCCACCCGCCTGCCGTCGGAAAGCCCGGTCGAAAAAGTCCTCCGGCTCGGCACGATCGTGGGGCTGGCCAATCACACGCTGCTGATCCGCAAGGACGGCTCGGAAATTCCCATCGACGACAGCGGCGCGCCCATCCGCCATGCCGACCAATCCATCCGCGGCGTGGTGCTGGTTTTCCGCGATTTCTCCGAGCACAAGCGATCCGAAGCCGCCCTTCTTCGAAACAGCGAGCAGATGCGCCTGGCCACCGAGGCGGCCGATTTGGGGATGTTCTACTGCACCTATCCGCTCGACAGGATCGTCTGGAACGACCAGTGCAAGGCGCACTTCTTCCTCCCGCCGGACGCGGAAGTGGATTTCAAGCTGTTCTATTCGCTTCTCCACCCCGACGACCGCGAGCCGACACGGCAGGCGATCGAAAAGGCCGAGAAGGAACACGTGCCTTACGACATCGAGTACCGCGCCGTTTCGCAGCACGGCCGCGAGCGGTGGATCCGCGCCGCCGGGCGTTTTTATTACGACGCCCATGCCCGCCCGACGCGCTTTGACGGCGTGACCATGGACATCACCGATCGCAAGGCGCGCGAGAAGACCATCCAGGAGGCTCGCGCCCAGGCCGAGGCCGCCAACAAGGCAAAGGACCAGTTCCTCGCCACCCTCAGCCACGAACTCCGTACGCCGCTCACGCCCGTGCTGGCCACCCTGGGCATGTGGGATAAATCCGACGGCACGCCCGCCGGCTTTCATGAAGACGTGCAGATGCTCCGCCGCAACATCGAGCTCGAAGCCCGGCTGATCGACGACCTGCTAGATCTCACCCGCGTGGTGAAGGGCAAGCTGACCGTCTCGCTGGAGAAGATCGACGTGCACGACCTGCTGCACCACGTGGCCAACGTGTGCAAGGAAGACGTGCAATCCAAGAAGATCGATCTCAAGCTCAAGCTCGACGCCCCCAACCCGATCGTGAAGGCCGACTCCGCCCGGCTGCAGCAGGTGCTCTGGAACATCCTCCGCAACGCGGTGAAATTCTCGCCGCGGCAGAGCGGGGTGGATGTCGCCACCAGCAACACGCCGGAAGGCAATCTCCACATCACCGTAAGCGATCACGGAATCGGCATGACGCCGCAGACGATGCAGAAGCTGTTCAAGCCGTTCGAGCAGGGGAGCGACGAAATCACCCGCCGCTTCGGCGGACTGGGGCTGGGGCTGGCGATCAGCAAGGCGCTGGTGGACGCGCAGGGAGGCACGATCCAAGCCGCCAGCGAAGGGCTCGGGCGCGGTTCGACGTTCACGATCGAACTCCCCTCACTCACCGCGAAGGAAGCCGCCGCCGCCACTCCGAAGCAGCCCGCCTCGGCCGAGGAAAACGGCCGGCATCTTCGTATCCTGCTGGCCGAGGACCACGTCGATACCGCGCGCATTCTCAAGCTGGTGATGAGCAACTGGGGCCACCAGGTGGAAACCGCCGGCTCCGTCGCAGGGGCCGTCGATCTCGCGAAGGAGAACCGCTTCGACCTGGTGATCAGCGACATCGGCCTGCCCGACGGCACGGGCCTCGACCTCATGCGCGCGATCCGCAAGTTCAGCCAGGTCCCCGCCATCGCCCTCACCGGCTACGGCATGGACGAAGACATCGCCGCCACCCGCCAGGCCGGCTTCAACGCACACCTCACCAAGCCGACCGACCTGACCCAACTTCAAACGAGCATCGCCAAGCTCTCCCAACCGGCGGATTCGCTGCAGGCGTGAATTGAGGAATTCAGGCTGAAGTGGCATGGGCGCCTCGCCCATGATCTTCGTTCGCAAAAAAGACACGGGCGGGCCCAACTTTATGGGCCGCGGTTCGAAACGCTTGCGCCGCAACGAGATGGCCTCCATACTGGCTCTTTCGACCAAGAAAGGAGCTGGAGCATGGAGGCCAGTCGGTATCGTCGGATGTGTCGGCTCGTGGATCAAGTCTCGC
>JBBQNK010000033.1:0-54359 GCA_038329865.1 Tepidisphaerales bacterium
GTGGATCATGCTCATCGGGACACCGTTCTTTAAGCTAAGACTACGCCGCCAGTGAAAAGCGGGTTCCCGGCGCTCGGAGCAACCGGCAACCCGCCACGTGCGACTCGCTTGTATAATTTAGGCCGAAACCAACTCGCCCGCGCCCTTGACCAGGGCGACACCGCGGCTCTGTTCCACCTGGTCGCGGTTCTGCAACTGGACGAGCGCGGCGACGGTCGCCTTCACCAAATTCTTCGGGCTCGTCGAGCCGTAGGCCTTGGTGAGGATGTCGGTAATGCCGGTCAGTTCGACGCACGGGCGAACGCTCTTGCCCGCCGTCACGCCGGTACCCGGACGTGCCGGGACGAGAATGACCGTGCTGGCCCCGCTGGTGCCTTTGACGGTGTGCGGGATGGTCGTGCCTTTGAGGTTGACCTTGAACATCGCTTTACGCGCGTCCTTGGTAGCCTTTTCGACGGCCGGCGGCACTTCATTGGCCTTGCCGTAACCGATGCCGATGTTGCCCTTGCGATCGCCGGCGACGACGAGTGCACCGAACGAGAACGTTCGGCCGCCCTTGACGACCTTCGAGCAACGGTAGATGCGCACGACGGCGGATTCCATGCCGGATTCGTCGCGATCACGGTTCGGCCCGCGTGAGCCGCCACGACCGCCGCCCTGACCACCGCCGCGACCACCCTGACCGCCGCCCTGCCGACCGCCACCACCGCCGCCTTGACGCTGACCGCCGCCACCTTGGCGCGGAGCGGACTGCGGTGCCGCCGCCTGATCAGGCGCGGCCGCTGCGGGGGCTTCAGTCGATTCGGGGGCTTTTGGTGTTTCTTCTGACATAGTCGTTTTGCTTTCAGCTAATTAGAACTGCAGACCACCTTCGCGAGCCGCATCGGCCAGAGCCTTGATGCGACCATGGTACATCCGACCGCCGCGATCGAACGCGACTTTCGTCACGCCGGCGGACTTGGCACGTTGGGCGATCGCCTTGCCGACGGCCTTGGCGGCGGCGATGTTGCCGCCGTTCTTCAGGTCACCGCGGATTTCCGCGATCGTGCTCGCAGCGGCCGCGAGCGTCTTGCCGGTGTAGTCGTCCACCACCTGGGCGTAAATGTGCTTGTCGGAACGGAACACCGAAAGGCGCGGCCGCTCGGTTGTGCCGAACAGATTCGTCCGACCGCTCCACTGCCGGCGTTGCAGCCGGATCTGCTTCTTTTTCTGTTTGTCTGCCATGATTGCCTCTCAACCTTCAGGCTGCTCGCTTCGCATCGAGCGGCCAGTTGATACTTTCTAATATTTTTACTTCGCACCCGCACCGGCGAACGCCTTACCGGCCTTGATCTTGACGACTTCGCCTTCGTAACGCAGGCCCTTGCCCTTGTACGGCTCGGGTTTGCGAACGCTGCGGAGTTCCGCCGCGAACTGCCCGACGGCCTGCTTGTCCACGCCGGTGATGTGGATCTTGGCGGTGCCTTCCAGCGCGACTGTCACGTTGCTCGGGATCTGCTTGACGATCGGGTGAGCGTAGCCGACGGACAGGACGATCGTCTTGCCCTTCTGCTCGGCCTTGTAACCGACGCCCTGCACTTCCAGCGTCTTCTTGTAACCGTTGGTGACGCCTTCGATCATGTTCGACAGGAGCGAACGGGTGAGCCCGTGCAGCGCCTTGCTGAACTTCTCGTCGTTCGGACGGGTGACGACCAGGTCCGTGCCTTCCAGCTTAACAGAGATCGTGGGATGGACGTCCAGGGCAAGCTTGCCCTTGGCGCCTTCAACATTGATCTTCTGCCCGTTGACAGCGACTTTCGCTTTGCCGATCGGGACGGGTTTTTTGCCAATTCTGCTCATGATTTCACCTTAGCTTACGACGCACAGCAATTCGCCGCCGACGTTTTGTTCGCGCGCCTTGCGATCGCTCATCACACCCTTGCTGGTGCTGACGACCGCGATGCCCATGCCGTTCAACACCTGCGGCAGCTCTTCCACCTTGCGGTAGACGCGGCAGCCCGGCTTGCTCGTGCGGTCGATCTCGTGGATGACCTTCTGCCCGGTGAGCGAGTACTTCAGCTTCACTCGGATCTGCCCCTGCTGAGCGTCGTCGATCACATCGAATTCCTCGATGTAACCTTCGTCTTTCAGCACTTGGGCAATGCCGGTGCAGATCTTGCTCTTCTGGATCAGCACCAGCCGCCGGCCCACCCGGTTGGCGTTGCGAATCCGCGTCAGCATATCAGCGATGGGATCTTGATTGTTCATCTTGAGTTCTTTCCTTACCAGCTAGCCTTCTTCAAACCCGGGATTTTGCCCGCCAGAGCCAGTTCACGCAGCATGATTCGGCTGATCTTGAACTTGCGGAGCACGCCCTTGCCGCGGCCGGTCAATTGGCAGCGGTTGTGCGAACGCGTTGCACTGCTGTCACGCGGCAGCTTCGCCAGGGCCGAGAAGTTTTTTTCCTTCTTCAGCTTGCGGCGAAGATCTGCATACTTCTTGACCAGCGCCGCGCGACGCTTTTGTTTTTCAATCCAGGCTGTGGTGGCCATATTTCGTCCTCAAACAATTAACGTTACTTGCCTTTTTTCTCTTCTTCGGTCTTGAACGGGAACCCGAATCCTGCCAGCAACTCGCGGCCCTGCTCGGGCGACGGCGATGAGCTGACGATCGTGATGTTCATGCCCTGCTGGAACGTGATGGCGGCGCCTTCGATTTCCGGGAACACCGACTGCTCGTTGAACCCGAAGTTGTAGTTGCCGCTGCGGTCGAATCCCTTGGGCGAAAGGCCGCGAAAGTCTTTCACGCGCGGGATGGCCAACGAGATCAGGCGATCGAGGAACTCGTACATGCGGTTCCCGCGGAGCGTGACCTTCAGGCCGGTCTCCATGCCTTCACGAACCTTGAAGTTCGCGACCGACTTTTTCGCCTTGCACCGCACCGGCTTCTGCCCGGCGATGGTGGTGAGCTCCTTCTCGGCCTGCTGGAATTTGGACTTGCCGTCGCCGCCTTCGGTGGCGAACTTGCCCAGGCCCATCGAGATCACGATCTTCTCGAGCTTAGGCACGGCGTACAGATTGGTGTAGCCGAACTTCTGCTGGAGGGCCGGGACGACCTTCTCTTTGTAGTGAGCGATCAGCCGGGGAGCCGGAGCGGGTGCGCCGCTGACTTCCTCAACGCCCGTGTCCTCGCTGGCAGCGGCGGCAGCGGCTTTCTTGGCCGCCTTCTTGGCTGCGATCTCTTCGGCACTGGGCTTGCCCGACTTTTTCTGTTCATCTTTGGCCATGATCTGCCTCGGTCTTTCTTCTGACTGACTTACGCCGTCTTACTTTGCAACCTTGGTGAGCGTTCCGAGCACCGTGCCGCCCTTGCTGACGCGGACCTTCTTGCCGTCGCGGGTTTCAAAGTGCACGCGGGTGCCCTTGTTAGTCGCCGGATCGAGCGGCTGCACATTGCTGATGTGGATCGCAGCGTCCTTCTGAATGCGGCCGCCCTGCGGGTACCGCTGGCTCGGCCGAACGTGCTTCCACACGCGTGCGATGCCTTCGACGATGACGCGGTCCTTGTCCGGCAGGATGCGGAGCACCTTGCCGGTCTTGCCCTTGTCGGCCCCGGTCGTGACGAACACCATGTCGCCTTGTTTAATGTGTCTTGCCATGTTGCACCTGAAACGTGATGAGTGAAACGTGACGGAATTCCCGTCAATCACCACCCATCAATCACCAGTTAAACTACTTCACTCGCGAGCGAGACAATCTTCATGAAGTCTTTATCTCGCAACTCACGGGCGACCGCGCCGAAAATACGCGTGCCGACCGGATTGTTTTCCTTGTCGATCGTAACGGCGGCGTTGTGGTCGAAACGCACGTAGCTGCCGTCCTTGCGGAGCGTCGGCTGTTTGGTTCGAACCACGACGCAACGGATGATCGCGCCCTGCTTCACGTCACCACCCGGCTGGGTCTTTTTGACCGCACAGATGATCACGTCGCCGATAGTGGCGATGCGACGCTTGAACTTACCCCGACTGCTGCTGCCGCCGAGCACCTTGATGCACATGCCGCGCTTCGCGCCGGTGTTGTCGCAGATGTCGACTTCGGTCTGTTGCTGAATCATTTCAATCTCACTCGTTAACAAATCTAAGCGGACGACTTATCGAGCTCTCACCGAGCTTCCGGCGCCTTGCCGGTCATCACTTCTTCTGCCGACAGCTGGACGGCGACTTCCGCGCCGCGCTGGACGACTTTGAGCAGGCGATGGTGCTTGGTCCGGCTCATCGGACGGCATTCGCCGATCTCGACGGTGTCGCCGAGCTTGGCTTCGTTCTTTTCGTCATGAGCGTGCAGTGTCGTGCGACGCTTCAAGTACTTGCCGTACTTGGGGTGCTTGGTCTGGTAGTTGACGACGACCTTGATGGTCTTGTCGCCCTTGTCAGACGCCACCACACCAGTGATGGTGCGGAGCTGCGAACGCTCTTCGGTCGATTTTGGAGTTCCGGTTGCCATAGTTCGTCTCGTTTACTTTTTAGCCGATTCCTTCGCACGCTGGTGCAAAACCGTCTTGATCCGGGCGATCCCGCGACGGGTCTTGCGGATCTGGGTCGGGTCTTCGAGCTTTTCAGTGACGGCCTGGGTGCGGAGATCGAACAGGTGCTTTACCTGCGCGGTCAGTTCGCCCTGAAGCACGTCGGTTTCTTTTTCTTTCAGTTCTTTCGCGTCCATGTTCATCTCCTGACATCGGTGACTACTAAGCCACGGTGTGCTTGCGGTGCACGAATCGGGTCGACACCGGCAACTTGTGGGCCACACGGGCCAGGGCACGCTTGGCGGTCGGCTCGTCGACGCCGACGACTTCGAACATCATCGTGCCGGGCTTGACAACGGCGCACCAGTATTCGGGCTCGCCTTTGCCTTTACCCATTCGCGTTTCCAGCGGCTTACCGGAGACCGGCTTGTGCGGGAAGATGCGGATGAAAAGGCGGCCTTCACGACGCAGAAAGTGCGAAGCGGCGACGCGGCCGGCTTCGATCTGCCGGGCGGTAACCCAGCAGGCTTCGAGCGATTGCAGGCCGTACTCGCCGAACGCGACGGTGTTGCCGCGAGTGGCGTTGCCTTTCATTTTGCCGCGTTGGCTTTTACGGAACTTCACCCGTGCGGGCATCATTGGCATAGAACACCGATCTCTTTCAGTACGTCTTGTCTTCCGTCAATCACCACTCATCAATCACCACTGGTTATTGATGAGTGGTGATTGACGAATACCATTACCGTCGACCGCGACGCGGGCCACCGCCACCAGGACGGACATCCGTCTCGAGCACTTCTTCGCCGTACATGCCGCGGTAGACCCAGCACTTCACGCCGATCGTGCCGAAGGTCGTGAACGCAATCGCGTAGCCGTAGTTCACGTCCGCCTGCAGCGTGGTCAGCGGAACGCTTCCCATGCCGGCCTTTTCCTGGCGGGCGATTTCCGCCCCACCGAGTCGGCCGCTGATGCAGAACTTGATGCCCTTGGCACCGGCCTGCATGGTGGCTTCCATCCGCTGCTTGAGCACGCGGCGGAAGCTCGCCCGCTTCTTGAGCTGCTCAGCGACGGCCTCGGCCACCAGCTGCGCGTTCAAGTCCGGGTTCTTGATTTCGATCACTTTGATCGGAGCGACTTTTCGCTTGATCATGTCTTCCAGCTCTTCGCGGAGCTTGTCGACTTCAGCACCCTTCGGCCCGATCACCAGACCCGGACGGGCGGTCTTGATCGTCACGGTGACTTCTTCACGCGTGCGCTCGATGAGGATGTCGCTGACGGCCGCGAACGGGGGGCGGCGGTTGAGCTTGTCGTCGATCAGCTTACGGACTTTGAAGTCCTCGCCGAGGAAATCGCCGAACGCATTTTTCGGGGCGTACCAGCGACTCTTCCAGTCTTCTGTGATGCCGGTGCGGAAACCAGTTGGATTAACTTTTTGGCCCATAGTGATCTCTTTTAGTTTTTGTCCCGCTCGTCAATCGTGACCACCAGGTGGCTGGTGCGCTTTTTGATCGAATACGCCTTGCCGCGATCCTTCGGCTGGAACCGCTTGATCGTCGGACCCGGATCGACCCACGCCGCCGCCACGTACAACGCGTTGCGGCTGGTGGAAACTTCCTGCTCGTTCGCATTGGCGACGGCCGAGCGAATGACCTTCTCGACCATGCCGCTGGCGCGCTGCTTGGCGAACTTCAGGATGGTGATGGCATCGTCAACGTCGCGTCCGCGGACGAGGTTCATCAAAAGACGAGCCTTGCGCGGGGCGATGCGGGCGAATCGGTGTTTAGCTGTAAATGGCATCGATAGTACCTCTACTCAAATCACACTGTCATTAAGCCGGAGCGCCCGGGGCCGCAGCCTTCTTGCCGCTGTGACCTTTGAACTGCCGCGTCGGCGAAAACTCGCCGAGCTTGTGGCCGACCATGTCTTCCTGAACGAACACCTTCAGGAACTTGTTGCCGTTGTGCACTTCGAACGTGTGCCCGACGAATTCCGGGGTGATGGTGCAGGCCCGGGCCCAGGTCTTGATCGGGGCCTTGGCGCGATTCTCGTTGAGCTTCGCCACCTTGCCGAAAAGCTTCTCGTCGACGAACGGACCTTTTTTTGAACTTCTGCTCATGGTCTTTGATCCCTTTCGGGTTCCTTAATTGCTGACGTTCTGCGGACGCACCTGGAACTTGCCGAACTTGCGGCGACGCAAAATCAGCTTCTCGCTGTGCTTGTTCTTGTCACGCGTGATTCCGCCCTTGGCCGGCACGCCCGTCTTGCTGACCGGGTGGCGACCGCCGTTGGAACGACCTTCACCACCACCCAGCGGGTGATCGATCGGGTTCATCGCCTTGGCACGGGTGTGCGGGCGAACGCCGCGGTGGCGGTTACGACCGGCCTTGCCGATGCTGACGTTGATCCAGTCGAGGTTGCCGAGCTGCCCGATGGTTGCCCGGCAGGCCGACTTCACGCGACGCATTTCGCCGGACGGGAGAATGATCACGGACCATTCGCCTTCCTTCGCACCGAGGCGACCAACGCCGCCGGCAGACCGAACCAGCTTGCCGCCTTGGCCGGGGTTCATTTCAATATTGTGAATTTCAAGACCCGACGGGATGTTCGCCAGCGGGAGCGCGTTGCCGATTTCCGGCGGAGCGTCCGGGCCGCTGACGATCGTCTGGCCGACCTTGATGCCGTTCGGGGCGAGGATGTACGCCAGGAAACCATCGGTGTATTCGATGAGCGCGATATGAACCGAGCGGTTCGGATCGTACTCAACCGTCTTCACGGTGGCGGGCATGGTGTCCTTCTGCCGCTTGAAGTCGATGATACGGTAGAGCTTCTTGTGAGCGCCACCGCGGTGCTTGGCGGTGATCACGCCATGGTGATTACGGCCGTGAGCGGCGCGCTTGCCCTTGGTGAGTGATTTCTGCGGCTCGGTGGCGGTGAGCACCGACTTGTAGTCGATGACGCTGCCAGCTCGGCGGCCGGCGGAGGTCGGGTTGTAGAATTTAATCGGCATGAGCTAATCCTTAGAACAATTCAATCTTCGAATCTTCAACCAGCTCCACGATCGCCCGTTTGAACTTGCTCGTGTGCAAGACTTTGAACTTCGAGCGACGCGGCTTGCCCTTGCGGACGGCCGTTCGCACGTCGGCGACCTTCACGTTGTACAGCGCTTCAACCGCGTTCTTGATCTGATTTTTGTTCGCATCGAGCCGGACCTGGAACGCGTAAGTGTTCCGCGCGGTCTGCTGGTGCGTGCTCTTTTCAGTGATCAGCGGCTTGATGATGACAGTTGTTTGTTCCATGACTTATTCCTTCTCAAGCCAGCAGCTGTTGCAGGCCTTCCTTGGTCATGAGGAGCGTACGGTTCCGCATGATGTCCCAGGCGTTGAGCTGGGAAACGGTCGTCAGCGTCGTGCGGTCAATGTTGCGGGCCGACTTCTCGAGGATGTTGTTCCGGCCGCTCAAAGCGAACAGCACGCTGCGGTCGAGGCCGAGCACCTTGAACATCGCGACGACGTTCTTGGTCTTGATCGCGTCGAAGCTGAGCTGATCGAGCACTTTCACGTCGCCGCTCTGGAACTTGCTCAGGATGGCCGACTGCGTGGCGAGCTTGCGCGCCTTCTTCGGCAGCGCCTGGCGCCATTCCTTCGGCCGCTTCTGCTTCGCGTGACCGCCGCCGACCTTGATCGGATTGCGGATGCCGCCGGTACGGGCGTTGCCGGTACCTTTCTGGCGGAAGAGCTTGCGGGTCGAACCGGCGACTTCGCCGCGGGCCTGCGTGCGGACGGTGCCCTGCCGCTGGTTGGCGTGGTAGTGGACGAGAGCCTGCTTGAGCAGGGCCTTGCGCACTTCGCCGCCGAACTTGGCTTCATCGACCTGGAACTTTTCGAGTTCTTTACCGGCCTGGTTGAAAATCGGTACTTCGATCATGTGATTAAGCCTCCACCTTCGGCGACTTGGCCGTGATCGACTTGCGAATGAACACCAGTGCTCCATTGGCGCCGGGGAGGCAGCCCTTGATCAGCAGCAGGTTGTTTTCGGTATCGATTTTGACGAGGTGATGATTGCGAGTGGTGATCTGAGCGTCGCCCATGTGGCCGGCCATGCGGAGGCCTTTCTTGGGCTTACCGCAGTTACCGCGATTGGTCGCGTGCGACGCGATCGAGCCCGGCGAACGGTGCTTACGCTCCGTGCCGTGCGAAGCCGGCTGGCCGCCGAAGTGGTGACGTTTCATCACGCCGGCAAAGCCTTTGCCCTTGCTCACGCCGATCACGTCAACGAACTTCACTTCCGCGAAGCTATCGACTTTGACTTCCGCGCCAACGGTCAGCGGGCTGGCTTCTTTGAGTTTGACTTCTTTGAAAAATCTGCGGGGGGTGAGGCCGGCTTTGGCGGCGTGGCCGATCAGCTGGAACGTGCTGAACTTCGGCTTGATCTCGCGGTACGCGAGCTGCACGCCGTGATAGCCGTCATTTTCCGGCGTCTTGATCTGCGCGACGGCGTTCGGCTCACATTGAACGACGGTGACCGGGACGATGGATCCCTTGTCATCGTAAATGCGGGTCATGCCCACTTTTTTACCAAGCAATGCTGGTGTCATATCTTTCGGATCAGAGGACTGTCGATCAGACGACGATCGGCAGTCAGTAAATCCGTCCTAAATGGACTCGGTTTGCTTCTTTGGCAAACCAGACGAAAAAACTCCGACAAACGCGTGGCCCCTTCGGGCAATTGGGTTCTTGGATGAACCCCACGGTCGGAAAATTAAATGCCCCTTAAATCAGGGGCATGTGGATGGCGAAGTAATTACGCCTTGATCTTAACGAAAACGCCGGCCGGTACGACAAGGCGGTTGAGGGCTTCAACCGTACGCGCGGTCGGCTCGAAAATGTCGATCACGCGTTTGTGCGTGCGCATCTCGAACTGCTCGCGGGACTTCTTATCGATGTGCGGGCTACGCAGAACCGTATACCGCTCGATGCGGGTCGGGACCGGAATGGGGCCGCACACGCGGGCGTTGGTTCGCTTGGCGTGATCGACGATTTCCTTCGCCGACGCGTCAAGGGCCCGGTGGTCGTAGGCTTCCATTCGAATTCTGATTCGGTCACCCGTCATCGTTTCAACCTGCTGACTGCTAAAACTCGTTCTTTTTCGGCTCCCAAAGGAGACGGTCACTCCCGGATGAGTGAGGGGGAAAAGATAGCGAGTGTTTTCGGGATGTCAAGCTGATGTGAAGCTGAAATTTGGGGGAAACAGAGTTTTAAGCATTGATCGGACGTTGTTTATTGGGAAATCCACCTGCTCGGTCCGTCCCGTTTCAGCGGGACGCGAGGTTTTCGTTTGCCCGTCCCGCTGAAGCGGGACGCACCGAGGAGGTCGCATCGCGACAATTGATCAATGTTATAATCGCAAAAGCAGTTCCGTACGGTTTATGATACCCCCACATCGCATAATCCCACCAAGAACCGTCCGGCTCCTGATGGGGAAGAATCACCGATTCCAACTCTCCCGCGAATTTCATTCGGTCTGCGTGCGAAACATATTCCAGCAACCTGCTCGCGTAGTAATGCCCGAAGTAATAGTAGTACGGCGCGGTGTAATACCAGCTCTCGTGGGGCCAGGGCCTCTTCCGGCCCATTTCAATGTACCCGTGCTCTTTGAAAAACGTCTCCAGATCGGTCCGGATGATTTCACTATCCATCTTCTTTGAACCCCACACCATCAGCGCATCGTTCCCTGACTGCGTCCGCCCGATGCTCCCTCGCGGCGTGTTGGCCGGGTGCCTCGGCTGGTATTGCATGCCCTGACTATAAAGATACGCCCCGTCCGGCAGGCGCATTTCTTCCAACCGCAGAACCGTCCGCTCGATAAACTCCGGCGGCGAGTCAATGCCGGACCGTTTCGCCTCCCACAGCGCGACCAATCCCGCAGCCGTGCCGAAACTGGTCGGGCCCATGGACGGTTGCTGGGTTTTGAAGTCGAAGTCGTAGTAGTTCCACCCGCCGATGTAGGTTTGATACCGCTTCATCTTCTCGATCTGGCCGAGGCAGGCGTTGCGGATTCTCGGGTCGGGGTTGTCGCGCATTTCCATCGCCAGGCACTGCACGCCGTAGATGTGCGCCCAGATGTTGTAGATCAAATCGCCGGTAGCGCGCCGGACGTCGCCGTGGGTAAGTAGGAATTCCAGCCCTTTGTCGTGCGCTGATTTTTCACCCGCCTGCTTCAGCGCCATGACGGCCAGAGACGTGGTGGCGAACTTGAATCCTTCGTGCGAGCCGGGAATGGAAGCTTCGATCTCCGTGCCGCGTGTTTCGGTGCCCGTGCCCCATGAGCCGTCGGGATTCTGCGATTGCTCGAGGTATTTCACGCCGTCGGCGATCGCTTCGGGCAACGAGCGGGCAGAAACCTGCGGATCAGATGGCTGCGTCGCCGCCTGGCTCGGATTTGTTGTATTTACGTGATTTGTCCTGCACCCGGCGACGATCAAAACACCCGCGATGACGAGCATGTACTGCCCGGCAACGAGCGGAAACCGGCGGCTGTTCCGGCCGGCTCGTGCGGCGCGATGGTTGCTCGGAAATTTCTCGGCACTGCTGTTATCGATCCGGCTCATCACGATTCATTTCTGCGGTTGCTCGAAGATTTCGTCCCCATCGCTAAGCCCGTCGATGATCTCGGTCTGGTCGTCGGCGGTCCGCCCGGTGATGACGTGCTTAGCCATCGGCTTGCCGTCTTCGCCCTTCACCCACACCTTGGAATCCGCGATGGAGGCAGTCGGTACGAGTAGAATGCCGTCGGCCTTGCCGGCGTCGATGAAGATGCTTGCCTTCATGCCCGGCAGCAGGATGGGATTGGCATCGGGCAGCTCGATGAGCAGTTCCAGCCCGCCGGACTTGGTGATCGGCGACGGCGGGAGCGCTTTGCCGGTCATCGTTTCATCGGTCGCGATCGGAACCACCGTCGCGGTCATTCCCGCTTTGGCGGCGGTGTATTTCGCTTCCGGCAGGTCCATCGCCACCCGCAACTTGCCCGGCTTGAGAACGGTGAGCAGCACCGAGTTGGCCGGCACTTTTTCGCCGACGGCGAAGCTCTTGGCGTCATTATTCGACCACGCTTTGCTCGCAAATTGCCCGAAATACACCACGCCGTCTGACGGCGACGTCTGATGGAACAGCTTCGCGTCGGCCTGAAGGTCCGCCAGCTTCTGCTCAGCGTCGGCGGCGTTTTGCTTCGCAGAAGCCAGCGCGGTTTTGCGCTGGACCGCGCTCTGCGCGTGGGCGGCCATCTGCTGGTTGAGCGAATTGTTCTGCTGATCGACCGCGAACTTCAGCCTCAATCGCGCTTCCGGAAAAGTCGTCGCCTTGAGCTTTCGATTCTGGTCCTGCTCGCGCTTGAGGCCAACCTTCGTCAGCTCCACCTGCCGCAGCGCGCGCTTGATGACGATGTCGGCCGTCGCGCTGGTGAGGTCTTCGGTCTTGTACATTTTCCGGAGCTGATCGAGCTCGTCGTTCTGGTCGTCGAGTGCGAACTGCGCCTGCTTCACGGAAAGCTCGCCCTGCTGCAGCATCTGCGGGCCGTCGATTTCGTCGAACCACTTGAGCGCGTCAGTAGCGTTTTTCACGTCGTCCTGCGCAACCTTGATGGCCTGGTCGTCGGCCTGCTGCATCAAATCAAAATCCGACTGCGATTTGGCCAAATTCGCCCGCGCGGATTCAAGATCGTTCTCAGCCGCGGCGATTTCTTTCTTGATCGGCTTGTCGTCGATCTCGAGCAGCGAATCGCCGGCCTTGACGCGCGTGCCGGTCGCGACGATCGATTTGATCGCCATTTCGCCAGAGTAAACCTTGGTCTTCAGGCGGATTTCCGACGCTTCCACCGGCTCAAAAACGCCTTCGCCGTCGATGCGGATCGGCAGCGAGCCTTTGACGGCTTTGACCATCGCGGTCGCTTCGGCGTCGTTGGCTTGAGCGGGATTGGTCGCCGGACTCGTGGTCGGCGCGGCGGGAGCGATCGGTGCGAGCAGCAACGGCAAGGACAGGAATAAAATCAGCCGGTATTTCTTCATGGACGAAAGTGCCATAAAGGGATCATAACGGGCGACGTGAAAAGTTACACCGATGGAATTGCTTTGCGCGCGAAAGAGGCGCGGTTGCCCGCGCCTCTTTCTTCGAACTTTCATTGAAGACGAAATGAAGGCTACTCGCTGAAACGAGCAGACCGCCAATTTTACTTGCCTTCTTCTTCCATGATCTGCTTCTTCACGCTGCTCGGGACTTCCGCATATTTCAGCGGTTCCATGGCGCTTGCTGCGCGGCCGGTGCTCATGGATCGCAGTTCGGTCGTGTAGCCGAACATTTCGCTCAGAGGGACTTCGGCTTCGATGATCGAGGTGTTGCCTCGCTCTTCGGAGTTAACGATCAGCCCGCGACGACGATTCAAATCGCCGGTCACGTTGCCGACGAAATCCTTCGGCGTGGTGACGACGACCTTCATGATCGGCTCCATCAACGTCAGGCCCGCCTTGGCGGCGGCTTCCTTGAGGGCGATCTGCCCGGCGAGCTCGAACGCGATCTGCGACGAGTCGACCTGGTGGTAGCTGCCGTCGGTGAGGGTGGCCTTGATGTTGAGCAGCGGGAAGTTCGCGAGAACGCCCGTCTTGCACGCCATGCGAATGCCGTACTCGATCGACGGAATGAATTCCTTGGGCACGCTGCCGCCGAAGATTTTGTTCTCGAACGCAACGCCGTCTTCCCATGCGACCTTCTTGAGCGCGACGGCGTCGAGCGGCAGGCCCGTGGCCGGGTCGGTGCCGTCGAACGGCTCGATGGTGATCGTGCAGTCGCCGAACTGACCGCGACCGCCGGACTGTTTGACGTGCTTGCCGCGGGCCTCGGCCTTGCGGGTGATGGCTTCCTTGTACGCCACCTTCGGCTTGCCGACGAGCACTTCGACCTTGTAGTCGCGGGTCAGACGCATCTTGAGAATTTCAAGGTGCAACTCGCCCATGCCGGCGATGACGGTCTCGCCGGTTTCTTCGTCGTACTTGGTGCGGAACGTCGGATCCTGCCGGCGAAGTTTCGTCAAAGCGTCGCCGAGCTTCTGCTTGTCGGCGCCGCTCTTGGGCTCGATCGACATGCTGATGACCGGCTCCGGGAAGCTCGGGCGTTCCAGGATGATCGGATGATCCGGGTCGCACAGCGTGTCGCCGGTGTTAGCTTCATCGATGCCGATGACGGCAATGATGTCGCCGGCCTCGGCGGAGTCGCGGGCTTCGCGGTCGTCGGCGCTCATCTGGAACATACGGCTTACGTTTTCCTTGCTGTCCTTGTTCGCGTTGAGGATGCGCGTGCCCTTGAGCAGCGTGCCGCTGTAGACGCGGACGTAGGTGAGCGTGCCGAACTTGTCGTCGACGATCTTAAACGCCAGGCCGCAGAACGGCTGGTCGGGCTGACGCTCGCGGACTTCGACCTTTTCCTTGTCGCGCGGGTTGGTGCCTTTGACGGCTGGCATATCGATCGGGCTCGGCAGGTACGAGATGACGCCGTCGAGAATCAACTGCACGCCGACGTACTTGTACGCAGATCCGCAGTAGAGCGGGTGAGCTTTGAACGCGATCGTTCCCTTGCGAAGCGCCGCGCGCAGCTCGGCCGGCTGGAGCGACTCGGGGTCGGTCAGGTACTTGTCCATGAGGGCATCATCGAGCTCGGCGATTTTCTCGAGCATGATCGCGCGGTAGAACGCAACCTTTTCCTTCATGTGCTCGGGAACCGGCTTGGCGACGACGGTGTTGCCTTTGTCTTTTTCGTCATCCATGTCGCAGTAGTAGGCGACCTGGTCGATGATATCGATCACGCCTTTGAAGGTGTCGGCCTGGCCGTCGGGGATCACGACCGGGATGGCCGGGGCGCCGAGGCGATCCAGAATGCTCTTGTAACAGTAGTCGTAATCCGCGCCGACCTTGTCCATCTTGTTGATGAAGCAGATACGCGGGACGTTGTACTTGGTGGCCTGCCGCCACACGGTTTCAGACTGCGCTTCCACGCCTTCCTTGCCGTCGAAGACGGCGACCGCGCCGTCGAGCACGCGGAGCGAACGCTCCACTTCGACGGTGAAGTCGACGTGTCCCGGCGTGTCGATCAAGTTGATGTCGTACGTCGGCGGAGTCTGTTCTTCCTTGCTCTTCAGCCAACCGCCCGGCTCCCACTTACAATACGTAGCGGCCGAGTTGATCGTGATGCCGCGTTTCTGTTCTTCCGGATCGAAATCCATGACGGCCGTGCCGTCGTGCACTTCGCCGACCTTATGGATTCGGCCGGTGTAATAAAGAATGCGTTCCGACGTGGTCGTTTTCCCAGCGTCAATGTGGGCGGCAATGCCGATGTTGCGAATTTTAGTGAGGTCGCGGGCCATACAGAATCCTTTCAAAAATCGAGATCAATTAAAAACAATTTCAGGCTGCTGGAAGGCGTTGGGAGGGATGAGCGATGAGGACTGGCAAAAACGGAGAAACAGTCTTGGAAGTATCTCCGGCGGCAGGGTCATCGCTCATACTGACCCCGCGGCGTTTCGGGCAGCACGAGCCTTAGTTTGGCTCAATCTTCACAATCACTCCTGGTCGGAACGGCGCTCCGAAAATCTTTGGCATTAACTGAATAATACCATCGACGCCCGGTGCGAGGGGAAGTAATGTAACGGCGTTGTTCGGGGAATCAAGCGAGCCACGTCGTTGAAGATGAATCATTTTGTTTAGAAGCGGCGCACGATGCGACGCTCACGATTCATTCCGTAAATGGATTGCACGCCGTCGCTCGCGCATGAATTGCGCGATCGTCAAAAACCGCGCGACCGGAAAAGTCTAAACCCCGCGCGAGTTTGCTCCGACAATTTGGTCAGCGAATCGAAACACATTTTGAAAGATTTTTAGCGGCCTCTACATTGTGAAATTACGTACAAAGACTTGCAGAATAATAACTTAGGCAATTTGACGTCGGCCCAAGTCGAGTTAAGTATCTAAGTAGCCAAGGACCGATATTTAGAACATTCGTCTTTATGCTCGGCATCGAACGTACAACTGGTATGAACCGTGTCGCTTATATCCTCGCCGCCTTGGGCATCGTGGCCCTGTCTATCAGGCCGCTGCTGAGCAACGCCCGGCAGTCACAGGGGAAGGCAACTGAAACGCGAATCGTCCTGCCGACCGTGGCTCAGGTCGGTACCGGCGGGCAGATGCAGATCACCCAGTTCAAGCGCACCCGCGGTAAAGAAGGCTTTTACAAGCTCGGGCAGGATCTGAATGGCGTCTGGTGGTTGCTCGATTCCAAGGGCCAGCCGGAATTCATGAACGCCGTAACGACCGTCCAGCCCTACCAGAAGGGCCGCGACAACGGCGGACCCGAATTCGTCAGCCGCGATTGGGCGGGAACCGAAACGCCGGCGAATCTTGATTCATGGGCTCAGGCAACGCTCTCCCGGATCCGCGAGATGGGCTTTAAGGGACTGGGTGCCTGGTGCAATCCGGTTTTCCATAATTACGACGTGCCAATGACGCGCGACCTCAACGTATGGACGTGGGAGCCGAGCAATTCCAAGCGATTCTATAGCCCCGATTGGTCGCGCGTGGCCGAGCAGGCGATCAAGTCGCAGGTCGAGCTTCTGAAAAACAACAAGAACCTCGTCGGCTACTTTATCGATAACGAACTCGAATGGGGCGACGGTTTCTCCGGCCCCGGCGTGTACTTCGACTTCCAACCCGCCAACGATCCCAATCGTTACCAGGTCATCCAAGTCATCAAAACCCTTTGGCCGACGGTCGACAAGTTCAACCACGACTGGAATGTGTCGCTGAAGAACTTCGACGAACTCTACGCCTGGGAACGCCTGCCGCACGAACCGCAGGACGCCTACACTCGCCTCCTGAACGCATGGGTCGAGCACATGGCCGGCGATTATTTCAAGACGACCACCGGGCTGATTCACAAGTACGATCCGAACCATCTCATCCTCGGCGTGCGCTTCCGCGGATACGCCCCGCCGGAAGTCGTTCGTGCCAGCAAAAATTACACCGACGCCCAGTCGATCAACTACTACGTCGGCGACGCGCGACTCGACCTGGACATGTTCAAGATGATGTACGAAGAGTCCGGCGAGCAGCCGATCATCATCAGCGAATACAGCTTCCACGCGCTCGACGGCCGCAGCGGCGATCGCAATACCGTGGGCTTCGCGGCCCAGGTGCTCGATCAGCAGGCGCGGGCCGAAGGGTATCGCCTCTTCACCAGCCGGCTCGCCCGCGTTCCTTACATCGTTTCAGCCGACTGGTTCCAGTGGATGGACGAGCCGCCTTCGGGCCGACTGCTCGACGGCGAAGACGTGAACTTCGGCGTGGTCGATATCGACGATCGGCCCTACGAAACTCTCGCCAGCGCCATCCGCGAAACCGCCAGCGAGCTCGATACGCTTCACCAGGAAAGCTACCGCGATGACGGCAAAGACGTATGGCGCGAAAGCTTCGCCAACAAGCCGGTCATGCACGTGCCGTATTTGAACAAGCCGATCAGCATCAACGGCGAACTTTCCGACTGGGCGCCGCAGTGCAAGCTGCAGGGCATCCGCCACAGCCAGACGATCGGCCTGGAGCGCAGCAAGCTTCCGCTGCCGAACGTCTACATGGGCTGGACTGAAAAAGGCCTGTATATCGGCATGGAAGTGTTCGACGAAGATATCTTGTCCGCCCCCGCCAAGGGCTGGTGGTGGACGCGCGATTGCGCCGAAATCTGGATCAACACCCGCACGCCGGCGCCCGATCAGATCACCTACAGCAAGAACAGCCACAGCTTTTTCTTCGTGCCCAACGCCTTCCCCGACGCCGACGGCAGCACCGGAGTCGTAGGCCAATGGCACCGCGCCGGCGACGCACTGACCGACTCGCTCATCCCGCACCCGCTGATCAAGCAGGCCGTCCGCATCCGGCCCGATCGCTACGTCGTCGAAATGTTCATCCCCAAAGAAGCCATGTACGAGTGGGACCCGCACCAGCCGATGGCCATGAACATCCACGTGAAGAACTTCCAACACGCCACCGAGTACTACTGGTCGGCCCCGAAGGAAGCGATCACGCAACTCCGCCCTAATACGTGGGGCACG
This sequence comes from Tepidisphaerales bacterium, assembly GCA_038329865.1. Taxonomy (GTDB): domain Bacteria; phylum Planctomycetota; class Phycisphaerae; order Tepidisphaerales; family Tepidisphaeraceae; genus JANMES01. The sequence continues at coordinate 17,638 of JBBQNK010000033.1, forward strand.
ATGATTTTGGATGCGCCGAACAACTCGGTGGCGATCTCCAAATCAAATTAGCACGTTTCGATTCGCCCTCCTTTCGCGTTTGCTTTCGGGGATACTTCCGTTTGCCACCGCTATGATCGCCGCATGGTTCCACGCTTCTGCGCATTGATTCGCTCACTCCTCGATCGCATTGGGCGAAACGAGATGCTGCTCTTCACACCGGTGCTGATCCTGGTTGCGGGCAGCTGGATGTTCATCAAAATCGCGAGCGAAGTGTCCGAGGGGGAAACCCAGCAGTTCGATAGCTGGCTCGTGCGTTCCATGCGACAGGCGAACGATCCGACGATCCCCATCGGCCCCGCGTGGCTGGCCGAGGCCGGGCGAGATATCACCGCGCTAGGCGGGATGGCCGTCATGGTGCTCATGATCGGCGCTGTTGCGGTTTTCTTTTTGTTGCAGAAGAAGTACCACGCGATGTGGCTGACTTTGTTCGCGTCGGGCAGCGGTCTGGCCATCAGTCTGGTCCTGAAAAACTTTTTCGCCCGCGAACGCCCCACCGAAGTGCCGCACCTGGCCCACACCATGACCAGCAGTTTCCCCAGCGGCCACTCCATGCTGTCGGCCGTCGTGTATTTGACGCTGGGCATCCTTCTCACCCGCGTCGTCGACGGCCGGGTGACGAAAGTTTACTTCCTCCTGCTGGCGATGCTCCTGACGTTCCTCGTCGGCGTGAGCCGCGTCTATCTCGGCGTGCATTACCCGAGCGACGTGCTCGCCGGTTGGACGGCGGGATTGATGTGGGCGCTGTTCTGTTGGGCCGTCACGCGATACCTGCAGCAGCGCGGCAAGGTGGAATCGCCGAGCGACCCGGAATAAGTGAATTGTGGTTAGAGGTCTCAAAAAAAAAGAAAGGCCCGGGAACCTTTTCGGCCCCGGGCCTTCGCAGAGTGCTTCCTGCTGTGCCGATTCAGCGACTCATCGCCGAAACCGGCGGGCTGCTGAGCAGCCGCGTGCTCGGGGGAATCTCACCCGCCGAGAGCCGCTTAAAGCAGCCCACACGTACAGTCAGAATGGTTCACGAATCACCTCCGTTTCAGGACGAGCGAGCGGACGATCACAACGGACCGCCGCGGACTCGTGGACTTGCCAAGCCGTCGCGGGTGAACTTCGGGGCTGACTGCCGGCAGGACTTGGGACTCGCTCGCGCGAGGCCGGGACGCCCGCCTTAGTAGAATGCCCTTACTAACCCGCCGCCGGGCTCTTTGGCCCGCGAACGCCTTCGCGGGCACGCGATTCGAGCAGGGAGTACATCGCCCGATTCGATCAACCCGTGCAGCCGGCGAGCTTGCTCGCCGTTCGACGTTTCCACGGCGAGCAAGCTCGCCGGCTACACGCCGCTCCACGGTTCGACGGGAATATCTTATTTCTGTTTTTGCGCGGTTCAACCAAATTCTGCCGTTCGATGCTAGAATTATTCATATGCCAGACGCTAAAACTGTTCTCGACAATCAATACCTGGAAATGCGATCGCGGGCCCTCTCGCTCGCGGCCGATCTCGATCGAATCCAACGCGCGGACGGCGGGCAGGCCGTGCTCGACGACGACCCGCGCATGCTCAACCTCCGGCGGATCTTCGCGGTGCTCTGTGAGACCGACACAGAGACGGCCGACCGGGCGGAGCAGGTGCAGATGATTCTGAGCGACCTGACACCGGCGCCGAAGTGAGCGGGACCGCCTTATGTGCTTCTAATCTTCGCCCAAACCCGCGAATGATATGGATGCCGCTTGCGGTTTCGCCCCGCTCCCGAGCGATTAACGTGGCGAAACCGCAAGCGGCGATCCAAATCGACCGACAATCGAACTGAGAAGACCGTGGTACGCGAGACATCATGAAATTCATCGACCCGCACATTCACTGCGTCAGCCGGACGACCGACGATTACCTCTTCATGGCCCGCGCCGGCGTGGTCGCCGTCAGCGAGCCGGCGTTCTGGGCCGGCTACGACCGCTCGTCGGCCGGCAGCTTCGGGGATTACTTTCGCCACCTGCTCGATATCGAGCCGCAGCGCGCCGCGAAGTACGGGATCGATCATTACAGTTGGCTGTGCATTAACGCGAAGGAAGCGGAGAACGTCGAACTCTCACGCGAGGTCATCAAGCTGATCCCGCCGCTGCTCGATCACCCGCGCGTGCTGGGCATCGGCGAGATCGGGCTGAACAAAAATACGCGCAACGAAATCACCGTTTTTGAAGAGCAGGTGGAAATCGCCGCCAAGTACGACCAACTCATCCTCATCCACACGCCCCACCTCGACGACAAGCACAAAGGCACGGCCATTATCACGTCGATCCTGAAAAACGATCCGCGCATCAAGCCGCACCGCGTGCTGATCGACCATTGTGAAGAGCACACGATCCGCCTGGCGAGGGAGAACGGCTTCTGGGCCGGGCTGACGATTTATCCGGTGACGAAAGTCACGCCCACCCGCGGCTGCGATATCCTCGAGCAGTTCGGCCCGGAGATGATCTGCGTCAACAGCGCCAGCGACTGGGGCGAATCCAGCCCGAGCATGCTGATCGACACGGCCCTGGAATTCCGCCGCCGCGGACACAGCGAACGCGAGGCGACGAACATTTTCTACAACAGCCCCTGCCGTTTTTTCGGCCAGAGCGGGAAGTGGAAATTGAAGCCCGCGGAGTGAATTCTTCTGCAGTGACAATTCAGAAATGAACACAGAGACACAGAGGCACAGAGAAGAAATGCCATTGCCTTCAATCTGTGCCTCTGTGTCTCTGTGTTCATTCCACTGCCCTGCAATCCTTCCCCGTTATCGGCCCTTATTCCGCCCACCTTTCCAGCCGATTTAAGCGATATGACCACGCCCTTCCTCCACCCCATCGCCCGCCGCAAGCCGACCGAAGACGACCGCCGCCGCAGCGCCCGCGTGCCGCACGTGGCCGAGGCGTTTATTTCTTCGCCGACGGATTTTGACAAGAGCGAGCAGATCGAAGTCCGCTCCGTCAACGTCTCCCGTCACGGCGTGGCGTTCGATGTGAAAGAAGAAATGCCCACCGGCTCATTCAAGGTGATCGAAATCGGCATTGGTGAGCAGCGGATGATCTCCGAAGTGCGAATCATTTCCTGCCGGAAGGTGGAAGACGGACTGTTTGAAGTCGGGGCGGAATTCTGCTGAAACTAAAGTCAGAATGCAAAATGCAGAATGCAGAATGAAGTCGATTTCATTCTGCATTCTGCATTTTGCATTCTGACTTTATTCGATCACTTCATCTTGCCCAGAGCCTGATACCCGAGATACCCGATCACGCTGCACGCGACCAACGCGGCCACTGACAGGAAAATCGCGACCGAAAGCATCGTCGTAAACCGTGTGCCCTGGCGGTGCAGGATTCGTTCGAGTTCGCCGTCGCGGGCGGTGATGTTGTCTTTCATCTGGCTCAGCACCTCGGTGCTGGCGCTGGAGTTCTTGCTGACCGTCTGCATCGCGTTGCCGACCGACGACAGATTCTGGCTGATGGCGGCGTCGTGCTCGCTGAGCGTGCTGAAACGCTCGTCCATCGCATTGAGCGTCTTGCGCTGCTCCGTCGCGGCCTGACTGATGTGATCGAGGATGTCGCCGAGCTTCGTCTGATGGCCGTTCTGCGTGGCGAGTTGCGTGTGGATCGCCTTGAGCGTTTCGCTCTGCACGCGGCTGGCTTCGGGCAGGCCTTCCAGCGATTGCGGCAGCTGCGAGAGGAGCGACATCAACTCCTGCTGCCGGCCGTTTTGGGTTTCTAAGTTATCGCGAATGCTCCCCATCAAGCCGGTGAGCGTGTTGAAGCCGTCCTGCAAATTAGCGATGGCGGCGTCGCGCTTGGCCCAGGGTCGGAGGAACGTGCTGCGCGGCTCCATGCCCCCGCGGTGCTGATCGAGCCCGTTGCCGTTTTCGTCCTGATCGACCAGCGGTAAATCCGCCTGATCGCCGCCGCGCTTGAACCAACTGCCCAATTTGCCCAGGAAAGAATTGTCGTTCATATGTGCATCCTTGCCATTCGAAGTGGCCGCCCTTTTCGCCGATACGCAATTGACACTCTGTTGTCGCAAATTTAGCATCCGGCGGCAATGGGTCAATCGAGAAGCGCGCATCACGTACGATTTTTTCAATTTTTTTTGTGCTTCGTCCTTTTGGCGATTCCCATTGCCTGCGACAAACCCGCCCCGCCGCCGACCTCCACTTCCCCGCGCATCGCTTCGCTCGTTCCCGCCGCGACGGATCTGCTGCTGGCCATGCATGCCGGCGATCGGCTGGTCGCCGTCAGCAATTACGACACGCAACCCGGCGTGCAATCGCTCCCGCGCGTGGGCGATTACCAGCAGATCGACTGGGAAAAACTCACCGCCCTTCGGCCGACCGTGATGATCGTGCAGATGCGCCCCGACCACATGCCCCCGGGCCTGCTGCAGCGGGCGGATTCGCTCGGAATTAAGCTGGTGAACGTGCAGATCGAGCAGGTCGAAGATCTCTACACCGCCGCCGGCATACTGGCCGACACCGCCGGCAAACCCGCCGAGGGACCAGCCCTCGTCGCCTCGCTCCGAAGCCAACTCGATGCCGTCCGCTCGCGCGCGACCGGCCAGCCGACCGTGCGGACGCTGATCGTGATCGACGCCGACCCGAAGTTCGTCGTCGGCCGAGGGACTTTCATCAACGACGCGCTAGAAGCCGCCGGCGGCGAGAACGCCCTGCCGGCCGACATGCCACACTGGCCGACGATCGACCGCGAAACGCTACTCTCCCTCAAGCCCGATGTGATCCTGCAACTCCTCCCCGGCGCCAGCCCGCAGGTGCTGGCCCAGGCGAAATCCAACTGGCAGGCGTTGGCCGACGTGCCGGCCGTGAAGAACGGCAAGGTCTACACGATCACCGACTGGTTCCTCCTCCAACCCGGCTCACACGTCGGCGAAACGGCGACGATTTTCGCGGAGAAGCTGCATCCGTAAATCTTGTCTCTCTCCCGGTATTCCGGGAGAGGGGACAATGCGCCGTCTCTCTCCTTCGTGCTCTTCGTGACTTCGTGGTAAAACTCTCCCGCACACTTTGAAACCCTTCACCCCCGCTCAACTTCTCAAGTCCCTCGCGATCGGGCTGGCCGTTTGGCTGGTCGTGGCGATCGCCTGCTCGACCGTTGGCTCGACCGGCACGATCGGCTGGCCGGGGTTAGACGTCCCGAACTGGGATCTCGGCGATACGATGCGTTTCCGGTTCGGATCTGTTCTGCTCACGTCACTGATCGGCGCGGCGCTCGCCGCCAGTGGGTGCGTGTATCAGGCGATCCTGCGAAACCCATTGGCCGACCCATACCTGCTTGGCGTGAGCAGCGGCGCGTCGCTCGCGGCGTACGTGTGGCGGCTTTCGTCCTTCGCCGGCGTGCTCACGTTCGCCGGGGCGATGAGCCAGCAGGCGTTCGCGTTCTGCGGCGCGCTGGCGGCCGTCGCGATCGTGTTCGCGCTTTCCACGCGTCGCGGGCGGATCGAGCCGATCACGCTGCTGCTTGTTGGCGTGATCGTCAGCGCCGTTTGCGGGTCGGTCTACCTGCTGGTGAACGAATTCCACCGCGGCCTGGCGGGCAGCGGCAGCGAGATGTCGTTCCTGATCGGCGGATTGCAAACATCACTCCTGCCCCAGCAAAAATTCGCGGCCGGGGCCGTGATCGGCGTTGGATGGTTGATTTTGCTCTTCCTCGCCGGACGGTTGAACGTGGCGGCGCTGTCGGACGAAGAGGCCGCATCGCTGGGCGTGCGGATTCACGCGCTGCGGTGGGTGAGCATGATCGTCGCGAGCCTGATGACCGCGTCGGCCGTTGCGATCAGCGGGCCGATCGGCTTCGTCGGGCTCGTCGCCCCGCACATGGCTAGGCTGATCGTCGGCGTCGACCAGCGCAAGCTCCTGCCGCTGGCGACGGCGTTCGGCGCGGTGCTGCTGTGCGTGGCCGATACTGTCGGGCGGTTCCTCGCGCGCGGCTCCATCGCCGGCCAATGGCTGCCCGTCGGCGTGCTGACGGGGCTGATGGGCGGGCCGTTCTTTTTGCTCTTGCTTTGGCAGACGCGTCGGAAAATTTAGCCACAGATGGGGCACCGATGATCACAGATAAGAATGGAATGAACACAGAGTCACAGAGACAGAGAGAAGACAAAATCTTTTCCTTGCCTCTTCTCCGTGCCTCTGTGTCTCTGTGTTCAATATTCTTTCTTCGATTTATCCGTGTTCATCCGTGCCCCATCTGTGGCAAAAACTGATGCTCTTAACCGCCAACAACCTCGCCTTCGCCTACGGCACCAAGCCCGCGCTCGTGGGCGTTTCGCTCACGCTGGCTGCTGGGAAGATCGTCGCGCTGCTCGGGCCTAACGGCAGCGGAAAAAGTACGCTCATCAGATGCCTCCTCGGCGATCTTAAACCGGCAGGCCAGATCGCGTGGAACGATCGGCCGATCGGCAAATGGTCGCGCCGCGCGATGGCGAAGACCGTCGCGTACCTGCCGCAGGCGCCGTCGGCGGATCCGCAGAGCCGGGTGATCGACGTGCTGCGCCTGGGCCGCGCGGCGCATTGGGGGGCGTTCGGCGTCGAGTCGCCGCGCGACGCCGAGGTCATCGGCGAGGTCGCCGCCCTGCTCGGGCTGACGGAATTCCTCACCCGCCCGCTCGACACCCTCTCCGGCGGGCAACGCCAGCGCGTCTTCGTCGGCCGCTGCCTCGCGCAGGAACCGACCGCCCTGCTGCTCGACGAACCGGCGACGCATCTCGACCTGAAATACCAGGTGGAACTGCTGCAACTGCTCAAAAAACTCGCGGCGGAGAAACAGCTGGGCATTCTGCTAGCCTCGCACGATCTGAACCTCGCCGGCGCGTTCGCCGATGAGTTGATTCTGCTGCACGACGGCGTAGTCGCCGCGCGCGGTGATGCGACGACCGTTCTTTCGCCGCAAACCCTTCAGGAGGTTTACGGCCTACCCATGACGCGAATCGATTCGGCCCAGGGGCCGCTGGTGTTTCCTGCCATTTAGCGCGAATCATTTTTACGAGCCTCGTCATCCTGAGGTACACCGAAGGATCTAGCCGACCTCCCATGGACGCCAGATCCTTCGGAGTACCTCGAGATGACGAGAGGGTCTGAGGAACCAGCGTACTTGTCGTTCATTTCCCTTCCCTTCCGACAGCAGACTTGTTACAAAACATCGCCCAAACAAGGAAACCCTTCTCGCATGGATGCGACCGTTGCCAACCCCGATCCGATGCAAGGCCTGAACGACCCGCAACGCGCCGCTGCCGGTTACGGCAATGGGCCCTTGCTTATCATCGCCGGCGCCGGGACTGGGAAGACCAACGCGCTGGCGCATCGCGTCGCACACCTTCTTCGCACCGGGATCGATCCGTCCCGCATGCTCCTGCTCACCTTCAGCCGCCGGGCGGCGGCGGAGATGACGCGGCGCGTCGATTCGCTCCTCGCCGCCGGCAACACAAAACGCCCGCAGATCGGGTCGGCCGCTTCGGCGCAGATCTGGGGCGGGACGTTCCACGCCATTGCCCACCGAATCCTCCGCGTCTACGCGCAATCGATCGGCTTGGCCGAGAGCTTCACCGTCATCGATCGCTCGGACGCAGAAGACCTACTCAACACCGTTCGCTCCGATCTGGGTTTGGAGTCGAGCGAATCCCGCTTCCCGCGCAAGGGCACGTGCCTGGCCATCTACAGCCGCTGCGTGAACGCGCAGGAGGCGATCGAACCCGTGCTGAAGACGCACTTCCCCTGGTGCACCGACCATGCCGAGCCGCTGAAAAAACTTTTTCGCGCCTACACGCAGCAGAAGCAGGAGCAGAACACGCTCGACTACGACGACCTGCTTCTCTACTGGTACCACCTGATGCAGGATGAATCGCTGGCCGCCGACGTGCGACAGCGGTTTGATGCGGTGCTCGTCGATGAATACCAGGACACAAACCTGCTGCAGGCGGCGATCTTGAAAGGCCTCTGCCCCACCGGCCAAGGGCTCACCGTCGTCGGCGATGACGCACAGAGCATCTACTCCTTTCGCGCCGCCACCGTGCACAATATTCATGATTTTCCGCAGACGTTCCCCGGCGCGGCCGTGCTGAAGCTCGAGCAGAATTACCGGAGCGTTCAGCCGATCCTCGACGCGACCAACGCCGTCATCGCCCAGTGCGGGCACCGGTACAACAAGGATCTGTTCTCTACGCGAACCAGCGAGCAAAAGCCTCGGCTGGTCACGCTGGCGGATGAGGCCCAGCAGTGCCAGTACCTCGTCACGCGAATTCTCCAGCACCGCGAGGCCGGCATCCCGCTCAAGAAGCAGGCGGTGCTTTTCCGAACCGCCCACCACAGTGATGCGCTCGAAGTCGAACTGGCGCGGCGGAATATCCCGTTCGTCAAATTCGGCGGATTGAAATTCCTCGAGGCCGCGCACGTGAAGGACGCCCTCTCCGTCCTGCGCCTGGCGGAAAATCCGCGCGACGCGATCGGCGCGTTCCGCGTCCTGCAACTCATCGACGGCATCGGCCCGGCCGTCGCTAAGAAAGCGATAGCGCACCTGGCCGAGGGGAAATATGATTTGCGCTCGTGGGCTAATTTTCCCGCCCCCGCATCGGCCGCGGGGCAGTGGCCGGCGTTTGTGGAGTTGCTCGAATCGCTCGCCGGCAATCGCCTTCCGCTGCCGGAGCAGGTGGCGGAGGTTAAGAGGTTTTACCTGCCGATTCTCGAGCGCCGCTACGACCAGGCGGAGATGCGCAATCGCGATCTCGACCAGCTCGAGCAGATCAGCGCCGGCTTCCGCAGCCGCAGCCAGATGCTGGCCGACCTCACGCTCGACCCGCCCGCCAGCACGCAGGATCTCGCCGGCCCGCCGTTGCTCGATGAGGACTATCTGATCCTCTCCACCATCCACTCCGCCAAGGGGTGCGAGTGGAACTGCGTGTACGTGCTGCACGCGGCCGACGGGAATATTCCATCCGACATGTCCACCGGCAATGACGAACAGATCGAGGAAGAGCGGCGATTGTTTTACGTCGCCCTCACGCGGGCGAAGGATTTTCTCGAAGTCTGCTTCCCGCTGCGCTACTACCACACCAAGAGCCGCTACACCGACCGCCACACGATGGCCCAGCTCACGCGGTTCCTGCCCGACTCGATTCTCGATCGCTTCGAGCGCGTAACCATCGGCCGACCGGTGACGGTAGACGTGACGGTGAAAGTCCCGCCGATTGCGGATATTCGAAAGAAGGTCATCGGCAAGTGGGCGTGAGTCGTCGTTAGTGGTGCAATCTGAAGTGGCATGGGCGGCTCGCCCGTGGGCTTTGATTAAATGCAAAGACACGGGCGGGCCGCCCGTGCCACAACAAATCAAACCTCACCACGATCCAATCTTCTAAATGTTGCCATTTTTTCAGCTAAGAAAGATCCCGAGATTGTTCAGGACGCACAATTCAAAGAATCTGCGAGCTGACCAATATGCCCGTCGGTCGTCGGCGGCAATTTCCTCAGGCCTTTCCCACCTGGCACGATTAGCCATCGCTTGAACTTCCTCCGGGGACCACAGATCACCTCGCGGAATGGTCTCAAACCCTAGCGCTCGCGCCAGAAAATACTCGCTCGACGACAGTTCAAGCGCACCTGTCTCCAGATCGCTATCCACGCAGCCGGCGAGGTCCCTGACTTCTACCGATGCTGCTTCAAACTGCTTGCAAAGGTCAGGACTGTCTTTTGGTAACAACCAGTGTCCGTCGACAACTGCAAATGCGAAAGGATCGCATCCCATACAAAACTCCTTAACGAATCAGGCGTACGCCGTCGGATCCGCAACGCCGGCTTCGGCGAAGCCTTTTTTGCGAAGCAGACAGGAATCGCATCGCCCGCACGCGAGACCTTCCGGGCTCGGGTCGTAGCAGCTGTGGGTTTGGCTGTAATCGACGCCGAGCGAAATCCCCCGCTGAATGATTTGCGCTTTTGTCATCCGCACCAGCGGCGCGTGAATGGTGAACGAAGTTCGCGTCGTGCCGAGACGGGCGGTGTTCTGAAAGCTCTCGATAAACTCCAGCCGGCAGTCCGGGTAGCCGCTGTAGTCGAGCGCGTTCACGCCGATGAAGACGTGATCGCAATCCAGCACTTCCGCCCAGGCCAGCGCGAAGCTGAGAAAAATCGTATTCCGCGCCGGCACGTAAGTGATCGGTACGCCGGCGGACATTTGTGATTCGTCGCGGTCCTTCGGCACGGCGATGTCGGCCGTCAGCGACGAACCGCCGAACTGGCGGAGATCGATCTTCATCTCCCGGTGCTCGGCAGCGCCCATGGATTTCGAGAGCTTCGCCGCAGCCAGCAGCTCGTGACGATGCCGCTGCCCGTAATCAAACGCCATTGTAAATATGGGCGAAAAGCCCTCGCTTTTAGCGATGGCAAGGCACGTCGTACTATCCAATCCCCCCGAAAGGAGAACAATGGCAGGGTTGCGAGGCATAGCGGTCGATTGTATCGTTCGCAGCGGACTTTCGTAACTCTGCCGTCACTCTGCTCAATTGGAAAACGCCCATGAAAATTCACGAATACCAGGCCCGTCAGATCCTCACCAACGTCGGCATTCCCGTTCCGCCGGCCGAGGTGGTTCGCACGCCCGACGAGGCGGCCGAGGCGTTCAAGACCTTCAAGTCGCCGATGTGCGTGGTGAAGGCCCAAGTGTACGCCGGCGGGCGCGGCAAGGCGGGGTTCGTCAAACTCGTGAAGTCGGCCGACGAAGCCCGCGAGGCGGCGAAGTTCATGCTCACGCGCCGCATGGTCAGCTACCAGACCGGGCCTGAGGGCGTGCCGGTGAGCGTATTGATCGTGGCGCCGGGCGTGGAGATCGCCAAGGAATATTACCTGGGCATCACGGTCGATCGCGCGAAGAACACCGCCACCCTCATCGCCAGCGCCGAGGGCGGCATGGAGATCGAAGAAGTCGCAAAGAAGTCGCCGGAGAAGCTGATCAAAGTGCCGCTCCACCCGATGCTTGGATTGCAGGGGTTCCAGGCGCGCGAAGTCGCGTTCAAGCTAGGCTTCCGCGACAAGCAGGCCAACGAGGCGGCCAAGCTGATGACCAATCTCGCCAAGGCGTTTTACCAAACCGACGCCTCGCTGGTGGAAATCAACCCACTGGTGATCACGAAGGACGGCAAGATGGTGGCGCTCGACGCGAAGTTTAACTTCGACGACAACGCGATGTTCCGCCATAACGACCTGCTCGCCATGTCCGACGAAAGCCAGGAAAAGCCGCTCGACGTGCGGGCGAAGAAGGCGAACCTCAACTACATCGCGCTGGACGGCAAGATCGGCTGCCTGGTGAACGGGGCCGGGCTGGCGATGGCGACGATGGACATCATCAAGCTGCACGGCTCCTCGCCGGCGAACTTTCTCGACGTCGGCGGATCGGTCACCAGCGAGGCGGCGGTCGAGGCGTTTGAAATCATCCTCTCCGACCCGAACGTCAAAGGCATTCTCGTCAACATCTTCGGCGGCATCGCCAAGTGCGACCTGATCGCCGACGCACTCGTGGAGGCCGGCAAAAAGATCGGCTTCAAAGTACCGATCGTCGTGCGGCTCGAAGGAACGAACGTGGAAAAAGCCCGGGAAATCCTGAAGAACGCCAAAGGCGACCTGCCCACGCTGATCGCCGCGACCGACCTGACCGACGCCGCGAAAAAGATCACGGCGGCAGTCGCTTAAAAACATTTTCGCCACAGATGGGGCACAGATTTTCACAGATAGAAAATTTATTTTATTTCTTATCTGTGATCATCTGTGCCCCATCTGTGGCTAAATCTTCTTGAGGAAGCTCACGCTCATGGCCATCGTTTCGCACGCCTACGCCCGCGCCGGTCTCGTCGGGAATCCTTCCGACGGGTACTACGGCAAGACGATCTCCTTCGTCATCCGCCAGTACAAGGCCACCGTCACGCTGCGCGAGTCCGATCGTTTTGAAATCCTCCCCGGCAGCGGCGACACGGTGAACTATGAAACCGTCGGCACGTTCCTCCGCGATGTAAAACTCAACGGCTACTACGGCGGCATGCGGCTGCTCAAGGCGATCGTGAAAAAATTTCACGAGTACGCGGCGAAAAACAATATCGCACTGCCGCTCGATCGGAATTTCACACTGAGCTTTGAGACCGACATTCCCCGCCTCGTCGGCATGAGCGGCAGCAGCGCGATCGTGTGTGCGGCCCTCAAGGGATTGATGAAGTTTTACAACGTGGAAATTCCTAAGCCGATCATGCCGAATCTCATTCTCGCTTCGGAGAAGGAAGAGCTGAACATCGCCGCGGGGTTGCAGGACCGCGTGATTCAGACGTACGAAGGGTTGACGTACATGGACTTCGACAAGCAACTCGTCACCGGCCGCGGTTACGGCGAGTACGTGCCGCTCAACCCGCCGCAGCGGCCGCCGTTGTATGTGTCGTTCGATCCGGATCGCGCGGAGGTGAGCGACGTGACGCATCGCAATCTTCGCGTGCTCTACGATCAGGGCGATCCGACCGTCGTTAGCGCGATGCAAACCTACCGCAAGCTGACCGATCGCGGCCGGGCGGCGATCATGAGCGGCGACTGGGACGAGCTGCACAAAGTCACCAACGAAAACTTCGACCTGCGCAAAACCTTCATGCCGATCGCAAATGAAAACCAGCGCATGATCGACGTGGCGAGAAGCACCGGTGCCAGCGCCAAGTTCGGCGGCAGCGGCGGAGCGATCTGCGGCGTGTACCACGGCGAAGCACAATTCGAAAAACTCGTGGCCGCCCTCAACGGCATCGGCTGCACGACGATCAAGCCGGATATTTTCGGTGCGTAACCCGCAGCGCATCGCGATCATCGGCTGCAGCGGCGCGGGAAAGAGCACGCTGAGCGGGCGGCTCGCACCGATCACCGATTTGCCGCTGATTCATCTTGACGCCGAATACTGGAACTCCGGCTGGATCGAGACGCCGAAAGCGCCGTGGACGGCGAAGGTGCGACAGTTGATTCAGCGCGAACGCTGGATCATCGACGGCAACTTCGGCTCGGTGCAGGAAATGACGATCGAGGCTGCGGATTTGGTGGTGTTCCTCGATTTCCCGCGATGGCTTTGCGTGGCCCGCGTCGCCAAGCGAATCCTCACCACGTTCGGCAAAGTTCGGCCGGACATGGCGCCGGGCTACCCGGAGCAGATCGATTGCGAATTCTTCGAATTCGTCTGGGACTTCCCCTCCGTCACTCGGCCGATGATATTGGAACGCATTGCGAAGTTGAACGCCGGCGGCAAGGTAGCGGTTCTTCAATCGCCGTCGGCCGTCGAACGATTTGTGCAGGAGATGGAGCAACGATGCAGATCACCAAAGCAGTAATCCCCGCCGCCGGTTTCGGAACGCGAATGCTTCCCGCCGCCAAGGCTGTGCCGAAGGAGTTGTTGCCGATCCTGGATCGGCCGACGATTCAATACGTGATCGAAGAAGCGGCTGCGGGCGGCGTGGAGGATGTGCTGCTCGTGACCGGGCGCGACAAGCGGGCAATTGAGGATCACTTCGATCGCAATGCCGAACTCGAAGAACGCCTGGCGGCCGGGGGGAAATCAAAGCTTCTTGAGTCGCTCGTGGCGCTGATGAAGCTCGTGAAGATTCACTCCGTTCGCCAGCCGACGCAGCGCGGGCTGGGCGATGCGGTGAATCAGGCGCGGCATCACGTCGGTAACTCGCCGTTCGTCTGCCTGCTCGGCGATACGATTTTTTCCGGCGATGAACTGCCCACGCAGCAGCTCATTGCCGCTGCGAAGAAATTCGGCACGGCCGTCATCGGGCTGGAAGAAGTGCCGCTGGAAAAAGTCGAGCGCTACGGCATCGTCGGCGGAACAATGCTCGAACCCGGCGTGATTAAGATCGATACGCTGGTTGAAAAGCCGTCGAAGGAATCGGCGCCGTCGCGATTGGCCGTCGCGGCGCGGTACGTGCTCACGCCGGCGGTGTTTGATTGTCTCGATCAAACCAAGCCGGGAAAAGGCGGGGAAATTCAGCTGACCGACGCGCTGAGTCTTCTCGTGAAGCGCGAGCCGGTGCATGGCGTGGTGCTGAAATCAAAACGACATGACATCGGCAATCCGGTCGATTGGTTGAAGACGAATTTACTCTTCGCATCGCGTGATGCGGCGATGTGGGCGCAAATCAAACCGCTGCTCGAATCGTTGCTCTGATTTTTTGCGGACGTGATAAAGTAAAAATTTGCGTTGAAGATCGTTGACGTCGCGCGAACATCGATTATCTTAATGCGCGTTAATCGAATGACGGACCGAAGGCGGTGGCTCCCTTTCGGTCCGTTTTTCTTTTCCCGCGAGCGGCAGTTTTTTTTCAAAAGAGTTATTACTGCTCGCGCTCGCGTGTTGCTGAAAGGTGCATCAGCACGGAGACCGGATCAGGATTTTGCCCGGCATTACGCGGCGTGTCCTGGCCGAGCAGCGATTTAACGGCGCCGACGGTCAGTGCGGGGAAGGCGTTCAAGTCGCTGTCGCGCGATCCCATCGCCACACCCACCACTCGGCCGTTCTGAATCAGCGGAGCGCCGGCGAGTCGCGGCTGCTTGAGGAACTTGATCGTCCAGTGAGCCGAGGGCGCCGGCGCGGTGCACGGAAGAAGTTCGCCGACCGGGTTGAAGATATTCACTTCCGGAAAGGCGGCACATTCGAGCTTGCCCGCCTCGGGCTCTGACAAATCGAAGAACGCCATCCGAAGTCCCTTCACGCGCACCAGCGCCAGGCCGGTGCTCGGATCGGTACGGACGACGGTGGCCGTCAGCACGTTGCCGTCGCGCGTTTGGAGCTTGATGTCTTCAGCGCCATCGACGGCGGCGGCGGCGGTGATGAGGAGGTCATTGGCTACCGGGAATGCCGCGGCGTAGGTGGTCAGGCGGACGCGTCGGTGTTGTGGTGGGTCCGGAATCGCCGGCGGAGCGGGAACCACGACAGCGGGCTTGTCGATCGGGTCGGGCTTGGTGCCCGGATTGATCGGGCCGGGCGTCGGCGGGCGCGATGGATCAGTCGGGTGACGACCGACCTTCAGATGGTCGGGCGTGGCGTTCTTGGGCGGATCGTCACTCACCGCCACCACTACCACCGGCTTGGTCGTGGGCATCATCACCGGCGGGACGGGCGCGTCCATCGGCAGGAGCGAGGTGGTATCCGGGATCGGATCCATCGGAAGGAGCGCCGCTACTGCGTCGTTCAGGTCCTTGGTCTTGTCAACCTTTCGGGCCTCGAGACGATCGATGTTGTCCCGCAGAGAATGCCGGCCATTTCCGCCTTGCATCCGCCCCGCCGGCGATTCGGCAAACGCGAGCTTGGTCTTGGCGTTATTGAGATCGGTATCAATATCCGCCAGCGACTTGTTCAGATCGTTGACCTTCATCTGGGCCGCAGCATTAGTCTTGAGCTTGGCTTGCGCCTCGTCGGCCGGTAGCCACTGAGCGCCCCATCGCATGAAGCCGGGGTTGGCTGCTTCAAGTCGTTTGATGTAGCGGTCGTAGAACGCCTTGGTGTCGACGTAGTAGGTATTCTTCATGGCCTGCGCGTCGGCCTTGGCGAGGGAAAGGCCCAGCACATTCGCGACCGGCTCATCCAGTGGCAGGGGTTTGGCGTTGAGATATTCGCGCGTGATCTTCGCCGCCCGCATGGGGGCCTTGTTCTGGATCTGGATCACCCCGGCGTTGAACGCCATCGCGTGATCGATCGCGCCGGGCATCGCCAGGACTTTGTCGATCGCAGAGCCGGACTTGGCAAAATCACCGAGGTTGAAATACGCGATCGCCAGGCCGTGCATGGCGCGGGAATTTTTCGGATCGAGCTGTGCGGCGTCGGCGAAGGAATCGCGCGCCACTTTCGCATCACCCACGGCCAGGGCATCGGTCCCCTGCTGGACGAGGGAGTCGATCTGCTTCTTGGGATCCGCGTTAGTCCCAGAAGAGGAAATCGACGAAGGCGCAGTCGCCGGCTGGGCCGAGACCGCTGAACCCGCGCCACCGATGACGGCGGCGCACAATATTAAAGTCCACATCCATGTACGCATCTTCATTCATTCCCACAGCGACCGTTATCTCCAATGATCTGGCCCGCCACACCTACTAACGGCAAAATGGCCGATTTGTTGATTTTAATTCGGAAAATTATGCCGAATGGGGCACGGTATTAGGGTCCCGATAAGAAGTTGCAATCGTTTATCCACGTTTATGACCCAGAAACGCCTGCAAAGTTTCCCAGGTCAGGCAGTTAATCACGCGGCCGGCCTCGACCCATCCGCGGCGGGCGACTGAAACCCCGAGCGGCATCCAGTCGAGTCCGTCAGTGCTGTGAGCATCTGTATTGATCGACAACCGGCAACCGGCCGCGACGGCGGCGCGGGCGTGGACGTCGTTCAAATCTAATCGCGGATAACCGCTGTTGATCTCCAGCGCCGTGCCATTGGCGGCGGCGGCTTTGAAGACGCGGGTGAAGTCCAGCGGCAGACCCTCGCGCGAGCCGAGCAGCCGGCCCGTCGGGTGGCCGATCACGTGCACGTATTTGTTCTCGATCGCGCGGACGATTCGGTCCGTCGCCTTGGCGGTATCCTGCTTCAGCGAAATGTGCGGAGACGCGATGACGATGTCCAACTCCTTCAGCACGCTGTCTTCAAAATCCATTCGGCCGTCGGCGAGAATGTCCACTTCGCAACCGGCAAGCAGTTTGATGCCCTTGAGCTTCAAGCCGATCTTGTGAATCGCTTCGACGTGTTTGAGCAACCGCTCGGCCGACAGGCCGTTGGCGATCACCTGGCTCTTGGAGTGATCGGTGATCGCGAGAAACTGGTACCCCTTGGCTTTGGCGGCTTCGGCCATTTCTTCGATGGTGTTGGCGCCGTCGGATGCGGTGGTATGCGTGTGCAAATCGCCGTTGATGTCGGCGAGCGTGATGAGCTTCGGCAGTTTCTTGTCTTTCGCGGCGGGGATTTCGCCGCGGTCTTCGCGGAGTTCCGGCTCGATGAATTCCAAGCCGAGCGCGCGGTAGACGTCCTGCTCGCTCTTGCTCGCGACGGGCTTGGCGGTCGATGCTTCGCCGGATTTTTTCTCCGCCTTCTCGTACTCGGCCACCTTGTACAGACCCCACTCGTTCAGGGTCATCTTCTTTTCCTGCGACAGGCCGCGCAGGACGACGTTGTGTTCTTTCGAGCCGGTGAAGTAGAGCATGGCCGCGCCGAAATTCACGTCGGGGACGACGCGCAGATCGACCTGCACTCCGTCGGCGGTCAGCACGCTGGCCTTGGTGTCGCCTTGGCCGAGGACTTTCTGAAGGCCGGGGAAGTCGGCGAAGCTCTTAGTGATTTTCGCGCCGGCCGTCCCGGGCTTGCTGGTGCAGATGATGTCGATGTCGCCGATCGTTTCTTTCCAGCGCCGCAGGCTGCCCGCCAGTTCCGCGCGAAGCACGCCAGGGATGTCGCGGACGAAATCGAGCATAACTTTCCCGATCTCCAGCGCCGTCGGCAGGCCGACGCGCCCGCTGGATTTTTCGAGCAGGAGAATTCCATCGCGGATCGATGCGATTTTCTTTTCGCCCAGTTTCGGCAGGCCCGCGAGCTTTCCCTGCTCGATGGCGGCCTTCAGTTCCGCGAGCGTCGTGATCTCCCGCTCTTTCCAGAGCAGGCCGATCGTCTTAGGCCCCAGGCTCGGGACGTCGAGCATCGGGATCAGCCCCGCGGGCACGGTGGCGGCGACTTCGTCGTAGTCCTTGCTCTTCCCCGTCCGCACGAATTCTTCAATGATCTTCTGGCTCGACGCGCCAATGCCGTCGACGTCCTTCAGCGTGCCGTCTTCGACGGCCTTGCGGATGTCGATGGTCATGTCCTTCAGCAGCCGGCTGACTTTGGAAAACGCGATACTTTTGAAAACGCTTTCGCCGCGGATTTCCATGATCTGCGCGAAGGTGCGGAAGAGGTCGGAGAGATCACTGTTGAGCGACATGGCGGGGAGTTTAACCGATCGGCGGAAAAAACGGATGGCGCGAATGGTGATTGATGAGTGGAGATTGACAAAAAACTTCTTGTCAATCACCACTCATCAATCACGAGATTCACTTCTGCTTGACCAACGTGATCTGATGCAGCGGAACGTCCACGGCGCCCAGCGAGTATTTGTAAGGGTATTGGCCGCGGAGCAGGTCGATCTTCATTTCGCCGCGCTCGATCGCGCGACGGAACACCATGCCAAACAGCACGATGCCCGGGCTCCACTGGCTGAGGTCGTTGTCCATCGCGCCGCACCAGAGGATTTGATGTGTCGGCGTGGGCAATGAAATCAGGCTGGCGGCCAACTTGTAGTTCAGGAAGAGCTGGTAAACGATCAGTCGACCGCTGCTCGCCAGCGCCGGTGCGGCGATGCGGAAATGCGGGCGAAAGAGCCACTTGGCCTTGCGGCCCTTGCCGCCGCCGCTGACTTCCATCAGGTTGAAAACGTCTCGCAGCGCGTGATCGATCGAGAGTGACGTGTCGCTGACGACGAGCTGCGCGAAGCCTTTGTTCTCGGCCTTTCGCATTTTGCGGCGGAGTTCCTTGCGATCGTGCCCGCTCAGCTTGGCGAGGTATTCGTCCCACGTCGATGCGAGCGGAATGGTAGTCGCGGAACTGACGACCGAATCTTTCGCAACAAATCCGGTCGAGGCCGGCAACGCCGAGAGTTGCTCGCGGCAGGCGGAGTCGGCGCCGAGTAGCTCGAACGAAACGGTGTCGAGTGAATCGCCGGCGAAATGGCGGATGGATTCCAGGATCGCGCGCCAGGTGCCGGCGGCGTTTTCCGGAGCAACAAGCGGGTCGAGGTAGTCGGTCGTCAATCGGCCGGGCGTGTGCCAGTGGCCGCGACCGTTGCGCTGCAGCGGCACGACTGCGATCAGCTTTTCATTTTGATGGACGGTCACCAGCCGAAGCGTGCCGAGACTGTCGGCGAAGCGTGCGATCGCGGACTGCCAGTGCGGCGATTGGAAGGCCGTCGCGCCGGGGACTTTCCTGGAAAGCTCATCCCACTCCGCCAGCAATTTCGGGCAATTGGGCCAATGCCGGTAGTAACGCACGACGCGATCATGAACGGCGAACTCCCCCGCCGCTTGCCGGTTGGGCAGAATCGGCAACAGCAACGGCGGGACCATCTGCAGGCCGTAACCTACGTACGCCCACGCCCGCGCCAACTTTTCGGTGAAAGTGCGCTCGTGATGTTGAATCGAAATAGGAGCGGCCAAGACTAAATCCTAATAACTGCACTAAACCACGCGCGCCGGTATTACGTTTATCGACCCTTCGTGGGCCCTACTTTGGCCCTAAACTTGAACACGGTTGACGCCCAAGAGTTGCAGCGTATAACCCGGTTTGCCCGTCACGGAGGATCGCCATGGCTGCACCATCGTTTGTACACCTGCACGTTCACACGCACTATTCGCTGTTAGACGGCGCCTGCCGAGTGCCAGACCTCGTCCAACGCACGAAACAGCTGGGAATGGATTCGCTCGCCATTACCGACCATGGCTGCATGTACGGCGTCGTCGAATTCTATAATGAGTGCAAAAAAGCCGGTGTCAAACCAATAGTTGGCATGGAAGCATATATGGCCCCCGGCGACCGCAGAGAGCGGTCAACCCCGGGAGGAAATGCCGGTGAGGCAGCTTTCCACCTCATATTATTGGCCCAGAACCGCGAGGGTTATCAGAACCTGATCAAGCTCTCATCCCTCTCCTACCGCGAGGGTTTTTATTACAAGCCGCGCATCGACAAGGAAATTCTCCGGCAATACAGCAAGGGAATTATCGCCACCAGTGCATGCCTGGGCGGCGAAGTAGCCAGCGCGTTCCTCAAGCGCGACATGAAGACCGCCAAGATCGCCGCGGAAACGTACCTGGATATTTTCGGGCCCGACAAATTCTTCATTGAAGTTCAGAAGCACATTCCGGAGCAGGACCAGGTTAACCCCGAGTTGGCGGCGCTCGCCAAACGCTTGGGCGTGGGATTGGTCGGCACGAACGATGTTCACTTCCTTACGAAGGAAGATCATCACGCGCACGACTGCCTGTGCTGCATCAGCATGGGGCGGCTCGTCGCGGAAGAAAATCGGATCAAATACCCGACGCAGCTTTACCTCAAAAGCCCTGCGGAGATGCAGGAAGCGCTGACCGGTTTCGACGAAGCGATGGATAACACGGTTCGCATCGCCAAGATGATCGATCTCGATCTGGATTTCTCCAAGCGCTACGCGCCCGTTTACAAAGTTCCTTCAGACAAGCTCCGGACTGGTCGCTTAAGCGACCAGTCCAGCGGCGCACCCGTGAAGGACGACGAACTCTATCTGCGTCAACTGTGTGAAGATGGTCTGATCTGGAGATACGGAACCACCGACGTCTCCCAGGAAATCTGCGATCGTCTTCAGTACGAGCTCAAGATCATCTGCATGAAGAACTTCTGCAGTTACTTCCTCATCGTGTGGGATTTCTGCAACTACGCCCGCGACAACGGAATCCCCGTCGGCGCGCGAGGCTCGGGCGTTGGCACGATGGTCGGTTATCTGCTCGGGCTGTGTAACGTCGATCCGATCAAGTACGGCCTGCTTTTCGAACGGTTCATGGACCCGAGCCGTAACGAGATGCCGGATATCGATATCGACATCTGCCAGAACGGCCGCGGCAAGGTGATTGAGTACGTCCGCAAGAAATACGGCCACGTCGCGCAAATCATCACCTTCGGCACGCTGGCCGCGAAGGCGGCGTGCAAAGACGTCGGCCGGGTGATGGGCGTGCCGCTGGCGGACGTCGACAAGCTCACGAAGCTCATCCCCGGCACGCCGGGCATGACGCTCGATAAGGCGATGAAGCTCTCGCCGGAGATGGCCGAGCTTTATCGCAATAATCCGACGATCACCAAGGTGATCGACATCGCCAAGCGCCTCGAAGGCCTCTGCCGCAACGCCGGTGTGCACGCAGCCGGTGTGATCATCGCCGACCAGCCGCTCGACGACGTCATCCCGCTCTGTAAAGACAAAGACGACAACGTCCTCACCCAATTCGAAGGCCCGATCTCCGAAAAGTGCGGCCTGCTGAAGATGGACTTCCTCGGCCTTCGCACGCTCACCACGCTCACACGTTCCGTCGACCTCGTGAAGCAAACCAAGAAAGTCGACGTCGATGTGGAGAAAGTAGACTTCTCCGACAAGCACGTCTTGGGACTTTTCTGCCGCGGCGAAACCAAGGGCATCTTTCAATTTGAATCCGGCGGCATGCAGGATTTGCTGATGAAGATGCAACCCGACCGCCTCGAAGATTTGATCGCCGCCAACGCGCTTTACCGCCCCGGCCCGATGGAACTGATCCCCAGCTACTGCAACCGCAAGCACGCCCGCGAGGAAGTGCCAAAAGTCCACCCGATCATGGACAACATCCTGAAAGAGACCTACGGCATCATGGTCTACCAGGAACAGGTCATGCAGATCTTCAACCAGCTCGGCGGCATCGCGCTGGCCGATGCGTATAAGCTCATCAAGGCGATCTCGAAGAAAACGACGGACGTCATCGCCAAGTTCAAGCCTGAGTTCATCAAGGGCACGATGGAAAAAGGCGTGCCGAAGGAAAAGGCCGAGGAAATTTTTGAGCTGATCCTGAAGTTCGGCGGCTACGGTTTCAACAAATCGCACTCCACGCGCTACGCGATCGTGGCGTTCCAGACGGCGTTCATGAAAGCGTATCACCCCGTCGAATACATGGCCGCCGTGCTGACGTTTGAAATGGGGTCGACGGAAAAAGTCGTCGAGTACATCGAAGAGTGCAAGCGCCTGACGATGCCCGACGGTTCGCGCGGCCTGAAGGTGCTGCCGCCGGACATCAACGTGTCGGACAAGGATTTCACGCCGGTTTACGTCGATGAAGACGCGCCCAAGGGCAAACGCAAAGCGGCCCCGAAGAAAATCGGCGTCATCCGCTTCGGCATGATGGCGGTGCGCGGCGTGGGCGAGAAGGCGGTGGAGGCCGTCGTCGAAGAACGCAATAAATCCGGCAATTTCAGCAATCTTTTCGACTTCTGCGAGCGCGTTGATCTTCGCACGATGAGCAAATCGACGATCGACGCACTGATCAAATGCGGCGCGTTCGCCGGCTTCAATGCGAGGCGATCGCAGCTCCTGGCCGTGCTCGACTCCGCCGTCGAAGCCGGCCAGCAGATTCAGAACGACAAGCGTTCCGGCCAAATGGCGATGTTCGGCGCCGCCCCTGCCGCTTCGAACGCGCCGCGCGCCACCAACATCGGCCTGCCCGATGTCGATGAATTCCTCCCTGCCGAGCTGCTCAAGTTCGAGAAAGAATTGCTCGGCTTCTACATCACCAGCCACCCGCTCAACGAGCACCAGGCCGCCATCGGCAACTACACCACCGACAGCACTCGCGAAGCCGCCAACCGGAGCGAAGGCAGCGAAGTGATGATCGGCGGCATGATCAGCCGCGTGAAAAAGATCATCACCAAGAACGGCCGAAGTGCCGGCATGCCGATGGCGATCATTACGCTGGAAGATCTGGAAGGCCAAATCGACTGCACCGCCTTCGCCGAAACGTACGCCGAGATCGTCGCGAAATACCCCACCGCCGTCGCGAATGAAAGCATCGTCTTCGTCCGTGGCAAGGTCGATAAAAAGCGCGAGACACCGAGCCTGCTCGTGAACGAGATCATCCCGATTGAAGACGCCATCGGCCGCCTGACGACGGGCCTGATGCTCAAGCTAGACCCGACCAAGCACTCCGCCGACACACTGCCGCAGATCAAACCCCTGCTGACCAAGTACAAAGGCAACGCCGATGTGTACTGTCAGGTGCCGAGCAGCACGGGGCTGGTGTCGATCAAGCTGGATCGCAGCATGGGCGTGCGGCCGAGCAAGTTGATGCAGGACGATCTGGAGATGCTTCTGGGCAATGATGCCGTGCATTTAATCGGCGCAGGAACGAAGCGCATCAAGCGGCTGGAGCAGCAGCGGCTGTTCAAGACCGACGAACCGACCGCCGTCGTTGATTCGGTGGCGATGTCGGACGAATTGATCGCGGCGGAGTTGGACGCGGAGATGGTAGACGCATAAGTGTTGAGACTGGATGCGTAAAGTCATAGCCAACCCGATAGGGCAACCACTCCGTCAAGCGATCGTTGATTTATACAAGACGTTTCAGATTTACGGGCTTCCCACGATCACTGAAGCCAGCGAAGTTTCCGTTGAGCACCAGCGTGAACTCTATTCCGCGCAGTTAGAACAACTCACGCCTGAATCCCTCGAGCGATTCGCAAGAAAAGCAATGACAACCTGGGGTTACGTCAATGATTTTCGACATTTTCTGCCTCGCATTTTCGAACTGTTGGCCATGCACGGCGAGGTCGGCTACACCGAGGCGGAAATCGTATTGAGCAAACTTGAATACGGTGAATGGACCACATGGCCGGCGGACGAACAGCGATCGGTTTCCAATTATTTGCAGGCCCTTTGGCAAGACGGCGTCGCCAAATATCCTTATGTTTTGGCGATCGATTCGCTGCTGTGCAGTATCGCGCAGGCCGCGCCAAACATGAAGCCGTATCTCGATTGCTGGATGATTTCATCCTCGTGCGAGGCAGCACTGCATTTCTCAGAATTCATTGAGATTTCCTCCAACCGTGCATTTACAAAGCGATCGTTGTCGCACGGCTTTTGCAACGCCTTTTGGGGATCGCGGCCGAAACAGAAGGCCGAAGTCGCACAATGGATACTCGAGCCTTCACGTCGACAGGCGATTGAGACTGCATTTTTTAATTTCAGCGGTCGCTCAGTGGAAGTCGCAGAGCAATTGTCTGCGGCAAATCATTTTGTGGAATGGATCGCAACACTCAAGTTGCCTCTGTGACATCCCGCGTCTTCGTTACAAACGTCTTCCGATACTCGCGCGGCGTCATCCCGCGGTGTTCCTTGAACAGCCGGCTGAAATGCGGAGCATCGGAGTAGCCGAGCGTCATCGCCACGTCCGTGATCGACTGTCGCACGTCAGCAAGCAGTTGGCAGGCGCGTTGGACTCGGCGTCGCTGGAAATATTCCAGCGGCGGGTAGCCCAGGGATTCTCGGAAGAGCGCCGTCAGGCGATCGGGCGTCAGGTCGAGCGACTCCGCAGTATCCGCCACCGAGTACGGCTCGCCGGCGGCGATCGATCGCTCCACGGCCGCTAGTGTGCGACGGACGGCGGCGGGGAAGATCGTTACCTTCCATGCAGGATCGCTGCGGCACCAGGCCCGCGCGAGAACCACAAGCGTTTTCAGAAAGCACGATCGTAAAAACGCTTGGCCGGGCTGCGGCTGGGTCAACTCGGTTTCGATTTGCGAGAGATCGTGCACGGCGGCGATTCGCTCGTCGTCGGTGAGCGAGAATTCTTTCACGCCCGAGTCGGGCATTCGCACGAGCGAGCCGGAGCAAAACAGCGGCACGAGGCCGGGCTCGTCCCATAACAGGCTCGCGTCGGAATCGAGCCACTCGGCCAGGTAGTAAATGTTGGTCGCCCGGCAATCCTTCGGCGAATCAAACGCATGCACCTCGTCGGGCCGAATGACGACGGCATCGCCGGCGCTCATGGTCTTCGTCCCCGCGGCCGTCAGATGTCGACAGTGGCCGGCGGTGAAAAGGCAGATCTCGTGGTAATCGTGATCATGCGGCTCGACCGGCCGGGCAATCGCCACCGGCTGGACGCGCACGGGCCGATCGGAAGATAATTGTACCTCCGCCTGCGTGATCCGTCGGACGGGCTTCATCAGCGGCTGTATCGGCGGCTTCATCGGATTCATACAAGTATCCATCGGCAACCGTACAAGACACTTCACCGCCCCAAGGGCATGATACTCGCACTATGATCACTACAGCAAAGCCATTTTCCGCCGAAGACCTTTCCTTCGCCCAGGTCGACCAGTACCGCCGCGACGGTTTCATTCAACTCGACGACGTCTTCGTCGGCGAGGAATTGCAGCAACTTCGCGACGCCGTCGCGTCGGCCGTCGATAGCGAGATGGTCTCTTCAAAAGTCACGCCTGATTCCAACCAAGTCGAAGGCGTTTACTCTAAAATTTTCATCCAGAAGGTAAACCTCTGGCAGCGGCACGAGGCGGTGAAGAAGTTCGTGAAGTCCAAGCGTCTCGGCAACATCGCCGCGCGGCTGGAAGGCAAGTCGATGCGCGTTTGGCACGATCAGGCGCTGTTCAAAGAGCCCGGCAAAGGGAACAACAAAACGCCGTGGCACCAGGACGCGGTCTACTGGCCGCACCAGGACCGGTGGCGCCAGACGACGATCTGGATCGCGCTCAAAGACGCGAACATCACAAACGGCTGCATGAGTTTCATCGCCGGCACGCACGGGCTGGGCGCATTGCCGGCGATCAACCTCGGCAACCCGCAGGATATTTTCGAGTACGCCCCGCACATCAAACCGGTGAAGCCGATCCCCCGCGAGCTCAAAGCCGGCAGCGTGACGTTCCATAACGGCCTCACGTTCCACTACGCCGGGCCGAACAAGTCCGACAACGTTCGCGAGGCGTTCGCGATCATTTACATGCCTGAGGACACCACGTACGACGGGCTCGGTCACATCTGTACCGATGCACTGAAGATGAACGTCGGCGATAAGTTCGACGGCGAACTGTTTCCGCGCGTTTCTGATTAGATTCCCGTGGCACGGGCGGCCCGCCCGTGTCTTTGATCTAAATCAAAGACCATGGGCGAGCCGCCCATGCCACTTCAAACTAAACTAAATACCAAGCACGACGGAAGTCGCTATCCCGCGACTTCCGTCGTTGCGTTGCGTAACATGATCCTTTCGCGAGTTTTGTCTTAAGGCGGAGCATGCAATCAGCGGCCAACATTCGTATAGGGATTTCCGGCTGGCGTTACCCGCCGTGGCGCGGCACGTTTTACCCTAAAACGCTGCGGCAGGATGACGAGCTACATTACGCCTCGCGGCAGCTCAATTTCGATGAAATCAACGGCACGTTCTATTCGCTTCAACGCCCCAGTAATTTCAACGCATGGTACGACGCGACACCGGCGGACTTTATCTTTTCCGTCAAAGGTCCGCGGTACATCACGCACATGAAGCGGCTGAAGGAGATCAAAAAGCCGCTGGCGAATTTTTTCGCATCGGGCGTGCTGGGGCTGGGAGAGAAGCTCGGGCCGATGTTGTGGCAGTTCCCGCCGAACTTCAAGTTCGAGCCGGATCGGATGGCCGGATTTTTCGAGATGTTGCCGCGCGATATCAAGTCGGCCACGAAGCTGGCGCGATCCAACAGCGAGCACCTGAAGGGCCGCACGGTGATTGCGTCGAACGTCAATCACCCGATCCGCCACGCGGTTGAGATCCGCCACTATTCCTTCAAAGTTCCCGAATTCGTCACGTTGCTGCGCAAGCACAACATCGCGCTCGTGAACGCCGACACCGCCGGCAAATGGCCGGTGATGGAAGACGTGACGACCGACTTCATCTACATCCGCCTGCACGGCGATAAGAAAATTTACGTCAGCGGCTACGGCAATGCGGTGCTTGATAGTTGGGCGGAAAAAATCAAACTATGGAGCACAGGCCGCGAGCCCGCGGACGCCAAGCGCACCGCTGATCCGATCGGCGGAACAGCGAAACACCGCGACGTCTTCGTCGCGTTCGACAACGACGTGAAAGTGCGGGCGCCCATCGATGCGATTCACCTCGCCGATCGCCTCGGCATCAAGGCCGGCAAGGCCCGGGCCGCGACCTTTGAAACTTCTGGAGATTGACATGGCTCAAACCGATATTCTCGTGGAAATGCTCGAAAGAAGCAGCGGCATGCTGACCAAGGCGCTGGCCGACTTCACCGATGCGGACATGCTCGTCCGCCCGGTGGAAAACGCCAACCACGCGCAGTGGATGCTCGGCCATCTGTGCATCAGCGAAGTACGAATGGTCTCCGGCGTGAAGCCGGAACTCGCCAGCCTGCTGCCGGCGGGATTTGCCGAGCGGTATCCGCAGGTGAAGGAATGCCCGAACGAATGCACCTCGCCGCTGCCGAAGGCGGAGCTGCTCCCGCTGTACGAATCGATCCGGCAGCAGACGATCGCGCTGGTGAAATCGCTCGCCGACGCCGATCTGCTTCGGCCGATCCCTTCGCCGTTCAACAAGGGAACGATGACGACCGTCGGCTTCATGCTGAACATGCCGGTGCTGCATTCCACTCTGCACCTCGGGCAGATGCAGGTGATCCGCCGCAAGCTCGGCAAGCCACTGCTGTTTTGATCGCTACCGCAACTGCGTGCGGTATTCGCCGGGGCTGACGTGCAGCGAGCGGCGGAAGACTTTGCAGAGATGGTTCGCGTCGGCAAAGCCGGTCTGCCGGGCAATCACTTCGAGCTTGTCGTCGGTATCTGCCAGCCGTTTGCTTACCTGCTCCAGCCGAAGATCGGTCACGTATCGCGCCGGCGAAAGGCCGGTTTTGCTTTTGAAGTAGTGGCTGAAATGGCTGCGGCTCATGCCCCACTGTGCGGCGAGAGATTCGATTTCCACCGGCCGATCGAGCCGTCGCAAAATCTTTTCCGCGACGTCGGCCAGCAATTTTTCGCGCTCGGGCCGTTCGTACAACCGGTCGGCGAAGGATCGTTCGAACTCGAACAGAAAATCGAACGCCGCATTTTCCCACGCAAACTCGTCGCGAAATGTCTGCCCGCATACGCCTTCGAACAATCGCGCGACGGCCGAAATGACCGGCGAGGCTGGATCGAAAGCCTGCATGCAATCCGTGCCCGCCAGCCGATCGATCATCCGCCGCACGATGTACGCGTGGGGCAGCAGGAACCAGCCGAACGTCCACCCCGGCGAATCAGTCGGCAGATAGTACCGATGCGCGGACGGCACGACGGCAACGAACGATTGCCCCGGACCAACGCGTCGCGGCACGCCCTGGTGCTCGTAAACACCGAAGCCCTTGAGCGTGTATTGAAAAATGAAGAACGGCGAGTCCGCCCGCCCGCCGCGTGAAAGGCCGTCCCAGTGATAATCGCGCGGCGTGTCGCGGTGTTCCAACCCCACGCTGGTGAGTCGCCCGCGTGCGTAGCGGATCGAAACCGCTTTGCGACAGTCGTACGCTTTCTGCAATCGACGGATCAGGCCATCGGTATTCACGCATAGACTATATCATTCAAAATCCGCCTATTGCAACTGCGATATCGCAATGAAATGATGCCCGGGTTAATCACAAATCAACCCTTGGAGTGGTTATGGCGATTCGAATTGCAATGATCGGGGCCGGTTCGATCGGATTTACGCATCGGCTTTTGCGCGACATCCTGGCCGTTCCGGAGTTGGCGGATACGACGTTTGCGTTCACCGACATCTCGCAGCAGAACCTCGACATGGTCACGCAACTTTGCCGGCGCGATATCGACGCGAACAAACTGCCGGCCAAGATCGAGGCGACCACCGATCGCCACCGGGCGATCGCCGGCGCGGATTACGTCATCTGCACCATCCGGCAGGGCGGCCTGCCGGCGTTTGCGACCGACATCGACATCCCGCTGAAGTACGGCGTCGACCAATGCGTCGGCGACACCATCTGCGCCGGCGGGATCATGTACGCCCAGCGCACCATCCCCGCCCTGCTCGATTTCTGCCGGGATATGGATCAGGTGGCAAGCAAGGAGGTGCTCTTCCTCAACTACGCCAATCCCATGGCAATGAATACCTGGGCGTGCAACCAGTACAGCAAGGTGAAAACCGTCGGCCTGTGTCACGGCGTGCAGGGCGCACACTGGCAGATCGCCAGTTGCATTGAGCATTGGGCCAAGGCGCAAGGCATCGCGCTCGACACCGGCCTCGCCAAGCACCGCGATTACGCGTCCGGGCATGAGTCCAAGCTGCACCGCAGCGGAGTGGCCGTCACGGCGGCGGGGCTGAATCACCAGACGTGGTTCATCAAAATCCTGTGGCGCGGCGTCGATTTCATCAACGACTGCGGCAAGCAAGTCACGCTCGACGACAAGACCGTCGTCGTGCCGACACTGCTGGAGATGTTCGAAGCCCATCCAAAATTTCCGCAGACGGAAAAGGTCCGCATCGATGTGCTCCGCCGCTTCGGCTACTACTCCACCGAATCCAACGGCCATCTCAGCGAGTACCTGCCGTGGTACCGCAAACGCACGAGCGAGATCAATCAATGGATCGACCTGGGCTCGTGGATCAACGGCGAAACCGGCGGGTATCTGCGCGTCTGCACCGAGGGCCGAAACTGGTTCGAGACCGATTTCCCGAACTGGCTGAAGGAAGAGCCGAAGAAGATCCACGCCGGCGATCGATCGGAGGAGCACGGCAGCTACATCATCGAGGCGCTCGAGACCGGTCGCCCGTACCGCGGGCATTTTAATGTCGTGAATCGCGGGCACATCACGAATCTTCCAGACGGTTGCGTGATCGAAGTGCCGGCCTATGTCGATGCGACCGGGATCAACGTGCCGGTCGTCGGCGATCTGCCGCTGGCGTGCGCCGCCACCTGCAGCGCGAGCGCGCGGGTTCAACAGATGGGCGTGGAGGCGGCAGTGCACGGCGATGTCACGCTGCTCAAACAGGCGATGCTGCACGATCCGCTGGTTGGCGCGGTGTGCAATCCGGAAGAAGTCTGGCAAATGACCGACGAGATGCTCGTCGCGCAGGCGCAATGGTTACCGCAGTATTCGGGTGGGATTACAGCGGCCCATTCGCGCCTCGCGGGGCACGAGAAGAACGGAACGCGCGTCAAGCTTGCGCAAACGCAGGGCGCCGCGAGGTTACATACGAAGTCGATCGAGGAACTCTCGGCCGACCGTGTCGCCGCGCGGGCGAATGCGGGTGCTGCGGATAAAGGGAAGATGACAAAAGCAACTACGAATTGAATTTTCGCCACTGAGGCACTGAGGTCAACTTGCCGAATTTCGCAGTTCGACGGGGTGCCTATTCGATTCAAAACAAGGAAGCGACTCCCCCGCTCGATCGATTTTAAATCCACGAGCGCACCTCCGTGCCTCCGTGCCTCCGTGGTAACTATTCAGTTCGTCACCGTGACAATCACGATCCGTTTCCGCGGCCGCGTGTCGAAATCGATCAGGACGATTTGCTGATATTCACCCGACAGCAACTTTCCGTCTTTCATCGGCACGCTGACGGATGGGCCGATCATCGACGCCCGAAGATGGCTGTGGCCGTTGTCGTCGTTCCACGTGAGTTCGTGGAAATACTCGATGTCGTCAGGGATGACTCGCTGCATTAGCGCAGCCACGTCGTGCTTGACCAAGCCGGGCTCGAATTCCAGCGTCGTCACGCCCGCCGTGCTGCCGCGGACGAAGATGTTGACGATCCCAACGCCCTTTTCGCCGCGCAAGTGCTCTGCCAGCAGTGGATTGAGGTTTTTAATGTCTCCGTTTCCGTCGGTTTCGATTTCGAGATGAAACTGCCTGCTCATTGTTCCTCCGTGAAGTCTCGGTACTTCTCTTCTATGCAACTAAACGTTCCCCATGGGCGCAAAGTTTTAGCCGTGCGAAAGATTTTCTTAATATCGTGAAATCAAGCAGTTACGATGAGTTCTGACGGCCTAATTTTGGGTCACTTCAAATACAGAGGTTATTTGACCCTACAGGCAATCCGTGCTATATTTGCACGGTTCAGCACTGCTTGCGGTAGGTCTTGCTGGGCAGTGACTTATACGAAAACATCGATGCGTAAGACCGGGAAATCGGTACCATTCGGATGTTCTTCCTCCGAAAAGGGGCGTTTGTCGGCATGAGCAGGGCAATCCGCTCAATCCCTACGACCGGCCCAAGATAATGAGGGGACTGTTTTTTATCGTCACTCGTCTAATTGGTCCGTCTGAACCGAGGTGTGTTTGGCTGATTCGTCGCGAGGTTCTGATCCGTCCGCTGCCGACTCGCGTAGCCAAGTGCTGCAGGCGACCGACATTGTGCAGTTGATCGGGCAGACGGTCTCGCTGAAGCGGGCCGGCAAAAACTTCGTCGGCCTGTGCCCTTTCCACCAGGAAAAGTCGCCGTCCTTCAATGTCAGCCCGAGCAAGCAGACGTTTTACTGCTTCGGCTGCAAGGCCAGCGGCACGTGCTTCGACTTTGTAATGCTCCGCGACCGCGTCGAGTTTATCGACGCGCTCAAGACGCTCGCCGCGGCGGCGGGAATTGAATTGCCGCGGTACGGCGGGTCGAAGGAAAAGACCGGCGAAAAGCAGATCCTGCTCGAGGCGCACTCGGCGGCCTGCTCGCTCTTTGAAAAATTGTTGAACGATCCGAAAGTCGGGTCGGCCGCCCGTGAGTACCTGCAGCAGCGCGGGTTTAACGAGGCGTCGATCAAGGCATTCCAGATCGGCTTCGTCCCCGACGGCTGGGACAATCTCGCCAAGAGCCCGCTGATGCGGAAGTTCCCGCCCGGCATGCTGGCGGTCGGCGGATTGGTCAAAGCCCGGCAAGGCGGCGACGGATTTTACGACACGTTCCGCAATCGGCTGATGTTCCCGATCCGCGATTCTGAAGGCCGAATCATCGCTTTTGGCGGCAGAGTAATGCCCGGCTCGGAAGACCCGGCCAAGTATCTGAACAGCCCGGAAACGCCGCTGTTCAGCAAGAGCCGCTGCGTGTTCGGGATCGACCTGGCCCGCAAGCGAATCGTCGAGACGCGAACCGTCGCCGTCGTCGAAGGTTACACCGACGTGGTGATGGCCCATCAGTACGGCTGCACCAACGTCGTCGCCACGCTCGGCACGGCGATGACCGAGCAGCACCTGACGATCCTGCGGCGGTTCGCCGATCGAATCGTGCTGCTGTTCGATGCGGATACCGCCGGTGATACGGCTACTGACAAAGCGGTGGACCGCGCAGTTGAGTTGTACTTGCAGCAGCCCGTCGAAATCGCGATCGCCTCGATGCCGGAAGGTGTCGATCCCGACGAGTTTTTGATGGAGAACGGAAAAGAAGCCTTCGATTTGCTTTTGGCGAATGCTTCAGATGCCCTTTCGTTTAAATGGAAGCAGCTAGACCGTCGTTTTAATGAGAGCGATGACCTTACAGGGCGTCAGAAGGCTATTGAGCAATATTTGGATAATCTTGCCGTTGCGAGGCAAGGTCCTGTAGATGAAATTCGATGGGGTTCCGCGTTGGCCCGTGTGAGCCGGTTAACCGACATCCCAGTCAGCGAACTGTCCAAGCGGTTCAAGACTCCGGCAAAGAAGCCGAAATATTCGCCGACCGCGCCCGCGAATCCGGGTCATAATACCCTTGGCGATGATAGTCAGGAGCCGGTTCGGCCCGTGCGAAAGGGGCCGTTAACCGCCCAGGACCGCGCCGAGCAGTGGATCCTCGGCATTCTGCTGAACGAGCCCAAACGGTGGCAGAAGGTTCAGCAGGACGTGCATTTTGAACAGTTCGCGGATGATTCCCGCCGGCAATTAGCCGAGCGGATCTGGGATCATCAACGCCACGAGGGCGAAGCGGTACTAAATGAATTCCTCGGCTATCTGGACCAGCCTCAACTGGTACAGTTAGCCATCGAGTTATCGAATGAGGCCGAGGGTCTGGAAGACATCGGCCAAGCGCTGGACGATGCGATCGAGCATCTCAAGCGTGCGCAGCATCGGCAGGAAGAGCGTCAACTCGTCGCTGAATTGCGACGATCGCCCGACCAGCCGGGCCAAGCCGTCGACGAAGTCGACGTGCTGCGACAGTTACAGGAACGCGCTCGAAAGCCAGATTTGAAGCGCGTTTAAGTTTCGTCGGCGCTGCGTGCCAGGCACTCAGCGCCCCTACAATTGAATAGCGTTGCAGCGCTCTTCGCCCCGCGTTACAGGGGTCGGGAATGTCCCCGACGGCCTTGGCCCCGGAGTCGAGTGTTGGTCTGAAAGCCGGCGGATGGTCTGCCGGCACCCGCTGTGTGCGGGGATTGGGAATTGCGTCTTATGAAGGAAACGTCCACCAGCATCGAAAGTCCGCTCATCGGTTCCGGCTCCCAGGAAGAGGCCGACAATCGCGTCAAGATTCTGCTCGAAATGGGCACGAGCCGCGGCTATCTCACGTACGAAGAACTTAACACCAAGCTGCCCGACGAAGTCGTTTCGCCGGACAAGCTGGATTCTCTTTTGATGATGATCGACGAGATGGGCATCAAGCTCATCGACGAGACCGACATCGCCGATTTCAACGCCAAGCCGAAGACCCGCAAGACGACGGTCATCGCTTCGGTCTCCATCGCCAGCGTGGTCAGCGGCGCGACCATGCCCGCCAAGAGCAAGGGCGAAACCCCCAAGGGCGATGACGGCGAAGCCATCGTGGTTGACGAAGACGACGAAGAAGAAATCGACATGAACCTGGAGAAGGAACTCCAGGAAGCCAGCACCAAGCGCATCGACGATCCGGTTCGCATGTACCTGACGCAGATGGGCGAAATCCCCCTGCTCACCCGCGAACAGGAAATCGCGCTGGCGAAAAAAATTGAAATCACGCGGAAAATCTTCCGCAGCAAAGTGCTCGAGAGCGACTACTGCCTGCAGAGCGCAGTGGAAATTCTGCAGCAGGTCGACGACGGCGATCTGCCGTTCGACCGCACGATGAAAATCAGCACCGCCGAAGATCAAGCCGACAAGGGCACGATCGGCCAGCGTATCCCACTCAACCTGGGCAG
Source organism: Tepidisphaerales bacterium (assembly GCA_038329865.1). Taxonomy (GTDB): domain Bacteria; phylum Planctomycetota; class Phycisphaerae; order Tepidisphaerales; family Tepidisphaeraceae; genus JANMES01. Next base: position 51,376 of record JBBQNK010000033.1, read on the forward strand.
CGTTCGCGCGATGCTTACCCGCAACCGCGACGACTGGGACGCGCTCCGCAACGCCGGCAAGAAGGAAGAAGAAGACCTTCACATGGCCATCCGCCGCCGGCGTCGGCGTAGCGTGAAGTTGCTGGAAGAGCTCTCGCTCCGCACCAGCAAAGTCACGCCGCTGATGAAAAAGCTGGCGTCGATTTCGACCAAGATGGTCGAGCTTGAGCACCGCATCGAAGAACTCAAGAAGATGAAAGACCCCGGCGAAGATCTTGAAGTCTGCCAGGAAGAACTGGCCGGCTTGGAAGACCTCGTGCTCGAAGGCGCTCAGGATCTCCACAAGCGAGTCGTGCAGATCCGCAAGATCTACTTTAAGTACGAAGACGCCAAGCGCAAGCTCTCCGGCGGCAACCTGCGATTGGTGGTTTCGATCGCCAAGAAGTACCGCAACCGCGGCCTGAGCTTCCTGGACATCATCCAGGAAGGCAACACCGGCCTGATGCGAGCCGTCGACAAGTACGAGTACCGCCGCGGCTACAAGTTCAGCACGTACGCCACGTGGTGGATTCGCCAGGCGATCACCCGCGCGATCGCCGACCATGCCCGCACCATCCGTATCCCGGTGCACATGATCGAAACGATGAGCAAGCTGCGCAACATCAGCAAGCAGCTGATGCAGGAGTGCGGCCGCGAACCGACTATCGAAGAAATCGCCAAGCGGGCGAAGATGTCGGTCTCGGAAACTCGCCGCGTGTTGAAGATCAGCCGTCACCCGATCTCCCTCGACCGCCCGGTCGGCGAATCGGAAGACAGCTACTTCGGCGACTTCATCGAAGACGAAAAAGCAGATAATCCTGTGGAAAGTGCCACGCAGGAAATGCTGAAGGACAAGATCGAGCAGGTGCTGAAGACGCTGACGTACCGCGAGCGCGAAATCATCAAGCTCCGTTACGGCATCGGCGACGGCTACACCTACACGCTCGAAGAGGTCGGCCGAATCTTCAAGGTCACCCGCGAACGCGTGCGACAGGTTGAAGCCAAGGCCATCCGCAAACTGCAGCACCCAGTCCGGGCGCGGAAGCTCGAAGGCTTCCTGCCGGGCGGCGTGACGCGGTAAGGCATTGAAAGTAATTTCAGAATAAGATGGCGGGCAATCCAAGCGGTTGTCCGCCATTTTCTATTCATATGCGAACAGTCACTGGTTTTTTCAATAACCTGAAGAAATTTGACGGACCTCGATCAATTTCCGGCTTGAAGTTGTTGCGATGCCACTTCGATGGTTGCGGCGTGGCGCCGGCATATGATCTGGCCACTCGAACTCACATCCGGGATATTGAGATTTCCCAATGTACTGTGGCGAATTGCGGCGTTAATGGTGCGATTCTAGAAAACGTCAAAGTCGACGGCCTGAAAACTAAAGGCCGCATGCCTTTCTTCTGCTTTGGATCCTTTTTTCGACATGTGATCCTACGCGGAAAGATCGGCTCTCTAAAGATTAACAGTGAATGCCACATTCACTCATACCGCACACCCAGGCAGCAGGCCATCTGGGACGAGGCGTATCAGCAATTTTATAAAGACGTAGATTGGGCGATCGACATTCGCGACGCTGAATTCAAAACCGGTATCGACTTTCACTTTGTTCCGGGCCGGTTAGTCCGCCGAGATCCGGCTACGCAAGTTCTGGTGACGCGAGAACGACTCGAAAAAATCGACTGGAAATCAATCGACTGGGGCGGATCATCCGTAATTATCAGCCTTCAATGGTTTCTTGAGCGTAGCGTACATGCGGACTGTGTTATCGTAGCGAGGTCTAAATCTCGCTCATTCGAACGTGATATAAAGGCATTGGACCTCTTGCGTACAAGCGGAATTGCCGAGCGCGATTGATCAATCAGGAGTCTCCCGCGAAATAGCCAAGCTGCCCGTGCGCCGCCTTGTGAGACGTTTCAGTCATGCTACGATTTGGACGTGAGCGAAACACCGAACAATCCGCCGGCCGATCCGAATCAACCGACTTCTGAGAAGGTATCGCACGCGCCCGTCGGCGCGCGCGTGCCGGAAACGGTCGTGGCGGGTGTTTATTCGACGGGGCAGATCGTTCTCGACGGGCCTAAGGAATTCGTCATCGATTTTCTGCAGGGTCTCACCCGGCCGTACCGTGTGAACGCACGCGTCGTCGTCACGCCCGAGACGATGATCGAGTTGATCGCGGCTCTCAAGGATAATCTCCAGAAATTCTACGACACCTTCGGCAAGCCGCCGCCCGCTCCGCCTCGGCCGCCGAACGAGCGCCGGTTGGGCGTACAGGAGATTTACGACAATTTCAAAGTCCCCGACGAGCAACTGAGCGGCTGTTACGCCAACTCGGTGTTGATCGGGCATTCGTCGAGCGAGTTTTTCTTCGACTTCATCACCACGTTCTTCCCCAACGCCGCGGTGTCGGCCAGAGTATTTCTGGCCGCGCCGATCGTGCCGCGATTCCTGGGCACGCTCGAAGGCGCGTACCAGCAGTACGCCTCGCGATTGAAGCCGCCTAACACTTGAGAATCCCGCCGATGAATGGAACCGCGCCGGTTTGCTTCCGATCCCCGTCGAATGAATTTGACGACCGATCGGCGGGTGAAATTTTCGCACATCACCATCACCGGCGATGTTCCCGCCGAGTCGAAGCCGGCCGTCAGGGCGCTTCACCGATTTCTTGCCGATACGAATTCATCCGCCGGCGATGTTTTGCCGTCGCGGCTTCGCATCGATGCGAGCATCGGCAAGCCGCAAGGCTACTCTCGCTCGCATGCGTGCTGGGCCGGCGGCAATCGCCTGACGCTGGAATGGTGAAGAAGAACATCGCCGAGCACCGGCTGTAAACGCCGGTTGAAAAGTGGAGCGGTCGGCGGTCGAAAAACGTAGCGCCCGGGATCAAAGTACTCAGGAGCCTGGCGACTGTCCACGCCGGGCTCGGGACGCTGCTCCTTTCTAGGTCTTGGATTCGCCGGTTGGGC
>JBBQNK010000034.1:0-51582 GCA_038329865.1 Tepidisphaerales bacterium
GGTCTGAAGGACAACGGCCTGGTCGTGCCCATGGCGACCACCAATCTCTTCAGCGATCCGGTCTTCAAAGACGGCGCCTTCACCAGCAATAACGCCCGCATCCGCGCCTACGCCATCCAGAAAACGATGCGTGCGATGGACCTGGGCGCGGAGTTCGGCGCGAAGATCTACGTCTTCTGGGGCGGCCGTGAGGGTACAGAGAGCGACGCGACGAAAGACCCGGTCGAGGCCGTCAAGCGGTTCCGCGAGGGAATCAACTTTCTCTGCGAGTACAACATCAGCCAGGGTTACGGCATGAAGTTCGCCTTCGAGGCCAAGCCAAACGAGCCGCGCGGGCACATGTACTTCGCCGTCACCGGCAGCTATCTGGCGCTGATCCCCACGCTCGATCACCCCGACATGTGCGGCGTGAACCCAGAGTTCGCCCACGAGACGATGGCCGGGCTCAACTTCGTACACCACGTGGCCCAGGCGATCGAGATGAAGAAGCTGTTCCACATCGATCTGAACGACCAGGACATGGGCCGGTACGATCAGGATTTCCGCTTCGGCAGCAGCAACTACAAGAACGCGTTTTTCCTCGTGAAGCTGCTCGAAGACAACGGCTACAACGGCTGCCGGCATTTTGATAGTCACGCCTACCGCCAGAGCGATTTGGCCGACGTGAAGGAGTTCGCCAAGGGGAGCATGCGGACGTATCAGATCCTGGCCGAGAAGGCCAAGCGGTGGAATGCGGATAAGGAAATCGCCGCGCTGCTGAAGCAGATCAACGTGACCGACGGCGTGTCGAAGCTGACGAAGTCGTTCAGCAAGGCCAACGCCGCCAAGCTGCTGGCGGCGCCGCTGGATCGCGTGGAGCTGGCCAAGTCCCCGCTGCCGTACGAACGGCTGGACCAGCTGACGGCGGAGATATTGCTGGGCGTGCGGTAGGGCGTTGGGCGACGCGTCAGTGATTCGCGCGGCCTCGTATTGCATTTCCTCTCCCGGTATTCCGGGAGAGGGCAGGGTGAGGGTTCTGCTCGGATTCCCAAACCGTTTGGGATGGCGACAGAACCCTCATCCCCCCTTCTCGCGGCGTACCGGGAGAAGGAGTAAGGCGATCCCGCGGAGACTGAAAATCGTTTTTAAAGAGGGCCGTATGCGAGCATCCTTTGCTGTGGTGTGTGTGGCGGCTCTGCTGACAACGTCGGCGTGTGCGTCGAAGAACGCGCCACTGCCCGAGCCGAAGTTTGCGTCGTTGTACATTTCCGGATTCTCCGTCCCGAAGGTCGACAACATCACTATCGACGGCGACGCCGCCGACTGGGGCGATCGCGGGTATCACATCGATCTGTTCAACAGCGTCAATCGCCATCGCCCGGCCGTGAGCGATCTGGATGTGACCGCCCGCCTCGCTTGGAGCGAGGCCGGCCTGCTCGCGCTTGTGCAGGTGAAGGACGATATTGCCAGCGAGCCGAGGGACGAAGCCGCCCTTGCCTCCGGCGACTCCGTCGAGCTGTACCTCGTCGACAAGATCGGGGGCACGCAAAAGCTGCAGTTGACGATCGCTCCTGGTGGCACGAAGGATCACCCGGCCATGCGAGTAACGAGCCGGCCGATCCCTGCGCAGCTTCCTAAGGGCACGACCTACACCGCCGCCGCAACACGCACGAGCGACGGCTACGCGGTTGAAGTATTCGTGCCGTGGAATCTTATTAACCTCACGCCGCACATGGGCGATTCGGTCGGCGTGCAACTCTGCGTGAATGACGATGACGACGCCGGCAAAACTGAACGCATGATCTGGTTTCCGCGCGACAACGCCGCCGCCGATTCGACGCGTGTGGCGGAGATTAAGCTCTCGGACAAGCCATGGCGACCGGAAACCTCGGCCGTCATTGTGCAGACCGAACTTCCGCGGGTGACCGTTCAAGTGGTTACACGCGATTCCTTTGCCCGATTTATCAACGTATCTAACATCGATTTAGTAGAACAAAAAGTTGTGCCTGGTCAGAGTTATGGCTCTGCCCCTGTTAATTTTCAAAACGGAGTCGGCGTCGCAACTCTGAGAATTGGTTTACCCCTGCTTGACATGCCCTCCTCGTCGTTGCGTGTTTGGATAGGACCAACTTATCAAAAAGAAATCATACTGCCGCCCCTAGATCTCAAGCACGACCGCATCGCCATGCTCGAAGACATGGAACTCAAATTCCGTCCCTTCGTCTTCACCGGCCCCAATTTCCCGTCCGTCGATTTTGAAAACCCCGAGCGGGCCGAGATGCTCATTGGCGAATACAAGATCGCCACGCGGTTTTTCGATGCTGAATACAATGAAGTGAAGAAGCCGACCAAGCCCGGCCGGTACGGGGCGATGCTGGAAGTCACGGCCGCGGGGTTCAAGCCGTTTCAGCAGTTCATCACGCTTTACCGCACCGATCCGTTCAAGAAGTTCGACTGGAAATCCGACGGGCGGCTCTCGCTGCCGGAGGAGATCGGCGTTTCGCCGGAGATGCAGGTGACGGCGGAGTTTTCCACGTTCATCAAGGATCGATTTCTTGAGGGCTTCCGCGAAGATCGCTACACGGCCGCCACGCTGGCGGCGCTGTCGGAGGCGAAATCGTCGGAGGCCATGCCGGGACTGAATCCGATCGTCGAAGAGCACGAGATGCACTACTGGTACAACCTCCGCAAGCACATCGGCCTGCCGGAAACGTATCCGTACCTCGCGTGGGAACCCAACGGCGGCGCGAAGTCGGCGGAAAAACGCCCGCTGATCATCTTCCTTTCCGGCAGCGGCGAGCGCGGGAGCGATTTCACCGGCATTGAGTTCGACGGCCCGCGTGGGTACGCCAAGCGGCACCCGGAATTTCCGTTCATCGTCATCTCGCCGCTCTGCCCGAACGGCGAGTGGTGGAACGCACTGCGCGTGCTCGATCAGGTGGACGAGGCCGTGAAGAAGTACGACGCCGATCCCGATCGCGTGTACATCACCGGCCTGTCGATGGGCGGGTTCGGCACGTGGGGCGCGCTGCAGATCGACCCCAAGCGCTTCGCCGCCGCCGCGGTGGTGTGTGGTGGGGGGACGGTCGCGCACATCCCGCCGATGGCGGATTTGCCGATCTGGGTTTTCCACGGCGGGAAGGACAGAAACGTCAACCCGCAGCAGGCGTTCCGATTCGTCGAGGCGCTGCGCAAAGTGCAGGGCCGGGTGAAGTTCACGTTCTACCCGCAACTCGCCCACAGCATCTGGGGCCCGACGTACAATGATCCTCGCCTGTACGATTGGCTGCTCGCCCAGAAGCGCGGCCAGCCGGAGGAGCCGCACTCGAGCGCCCCGGGAACGCAGCCAAGCGAGATCAAGTGACCTTTTCGTCACATGGGCTACCAGCCCAAGTTTTTTTGCATCAAGAAGGCATGGGCTGGTAGCCCATGCGACGAAAAGTCATCCGGGTTTTGGGGTGAGTACCTCAGAAATGACGAGGTTTTCGGCACTGGTTCACGTTGACGTTCACGCCGGTCACTGTGTGACCGGATTCCGGAATCCGGTCGCACAGTGACCGGCGTGTGGAGCAAACTGAACCAACACCAGACTTTCGTTATGGCAAAGCGCCGAGAAAGCCGTGCGGGGGTTGACCCGTCTTTCGCACCGCGCCACAATCGCGCGCGATGAAGTACCTCAACTGGGCCGGCTACCTTGCGATTCCGCTGGCGTATCTTGTTCACTACTGGCTCGGCCTCGGTAGAGAATGGGAGCCGATCGTCACGTTCATTCTCGCCGCGCTCGGCGTCGTGCCGCTGGCACACTTGATGGGCGAGGCCACCGAAGTGCTCTCGGAAAAAGCCGGGCCGACGTGGGGCGGGCTGCTCAACGCCACCTTCGGCAACGCGGCCGAGCTGATCATCGCGATCATCGCGCTCAGCAAGGGGCTGAACGAAATCGTCAAAGCCTCGCTCACCGGTTCAATTCTCGGCAACCTGCTGCTGGTGGCGGGCGCATCGATGCTGATCGGCGGGTGGAAGCACAAGAGCCAGAAATTCTCCAAGGCGGCGGCGGAATCGAGCGGCGGGATGCTGCTGGTGGCCGTCGCGGCGATGCTCTTGCCGGCGATTTTTCACTTCACCGCCGAGCGGCTGAACGACGCCGACCGCGTCGGCCACGAGCACGCGGTTTCCATCGCCACCAGCGTGGTGCTGATCGCGACGTACGTGCTCGGACTGGTCTTCACGCTGCACACGCACAAGCATTTGTTCACGCACGAGCCCGGCCATCCGGATGATCCGGAAACGTCGTCGGCCCACGCGCCGGGCTGGTCGACCAAGCGCGCGATCGTCATGCTGCTGATCGCATCGGTCGGCATTGGCGTGGTGGCGGAGTTGCTCGTCGGATCGGCCGACCACGTGGCAATGCGAATGGGCTGGAACCCGGTTTTCGTCGGCGTGATCCTGCTGGCGATCGTCGGCAACGCCGCCGAGCACTCGACGGCTGTCATGCTCGCGCTCAAGAACGACATGAACACCGCGCTGACGATCACGAGCCAGAGCAGCATGCAGATCGCGCTCTTCGCCACACCGCTGCTGGTGTTCGTCAGCCGGGCGTTGGTGATGATGCACGTGGGCGCGTCGCACCCGCTCGATCTGGTTTTCACGCCGCTGGAAGTGGTGGCCGTTCTCGTCGCGGTGCTGACGGTGATCGTCCTGACGATCAACGGCGAATCGAACTGGTTCGAAGGCGTGCTGCTGCTGGCGCTGTACGCAATTCTGGCGATCGTGTTTTTCTACATCCCGATGCCGGAAGGCGTGGCGCAACCATCGCATTGAAAGGTACTTAATCTGCCTACTTGATTTGCCTGCATTGCCTGCCGATAATGTAGGCATGCAGTACACGATCCGGAACATTCCTAAACCTGTGGACGCTGCTCTTCGGAGAAAGGCTAAAGCGGAAGGGCGCAGCCTGAACGAATTGGTCATTGAAGCGATCGAACAACAATTGCAGGCTCCCCGGCCGAAGGTGTTCCACGATCTGGATTTCCTCATTGGCTCTGGCCCGCTGGAGCCGGAAGTGCTCGCGGCAATCGAAGAATCGGATCGCGTCCATCCGGATGAGCTTCGTGAATTCTGGGGCATTGATCCGGAAACCGGAAAGAAGCTGCCGTGATCTTCGCAACCGATACGAATCGATATAGCGATCTGGTCGCCAGCGATCCGCGCGCCATTGAGATTTTTCAATCGGCGACCGAAATCTATTTACCGTTTATCGTCGTCGGCGAACTGCGGCGGGGCTTTCTCCACGGATCGCGCGCCGTCGAAAACGAGCGACTGCTGGCCGCCACGTTGAATTCGGCGCGGGTGCACCTGATGTTTCCCGATGAACTCACCACACGCACATTTGCTGAAGTCTCCGTGAAACTTCGGCGACAAGGAACTCCAATTCCTGATCATGATGTCTGGATTTCCGCCATGTGCATTCAACATGCGATCCCGCTCTTCTCTCGCGATGTGCATTTCGACTATGTGCCCAACCTGCTTCGCGTCCACTAGCCATGAAATTCAAACGCCCACCCCTCCGCCTCCAGCCCACCACTCTGTGGGATTACCCGTCGCAAGATTATGGCGACGGCCAGCAGGGAATCGCCGGCTACAAAGGCGCCACGCCCAGCTACATCATCTGGAACCTTCTGCAGCGCTACACCAAGGAAAAAGATCTGGTCATCGACCCCTGCTGCGGCAGCGGCACGACTTTAGACGTCGCCCGCGATCTCAACCGAAAAGCCCTCGGCTACGACGTTCACCCGACGCGGAAGGACATCTTCCGAGTCGACGCCCGCAAGCTCCCGCCGGAGCTATCGAACAAGGCCGACTTCGTCTTCATCGATCCTCCCTACAGCACGCATTTAGATTACGGCCCCGACCCGCGCGACATCGGCAAGCTCGATGCCAAGACCGGCGAGTACTACAAAGCGATGGAACAGGTCATCGCCGAGATCCACCGCGTGCTCAAGCCCGGCAAGCATATGGCCCTCTACGTCAGCGACAGCTACGTGCACGGCCAGGCGTTTTATCCGCTGGGGTTTGAGCTGTTCGCGCGGATGCAGAAGCTGCTGCAGCCGGTGGACATCATCTCCGTCGTCCGCCACAACAAAACACTGGAAATGGGCAACTACCGCAAGGCGGCGGAGGAAGAGAACTTTTATCTTCGCGGGTTTAACTATCTGTTTATCATGAAGAAGAACTAAGTCGCGTCATAGCTTGGCGTTGACCAGCGCTTCCTGACACCACATCGGCGAAGCAAGAAATTTCGGAATCGCCGCAAAGGCCTGCCAGGAATACACCGCGAACGCGGCGGGCAGAATCATGCCCAGGATCGGTCCGATGGCTTCCACGCCGCCGTTTCTGGAATTCATGCTGATCGCGACGAGTGAGAACAGTTGCAGTGCCGTCGAGAGGATGAACAGGATGAACATCGTGAGCGGAGCCCAACGCCGGCATTTGCGGGTCGAGTTCGAAGCGAACCAGTAGAGCACGGAAATGGCGGTTAAAAGTGCAAACAGCGTCCCTCCCGTCAACATGCCCGCGCTTCGCGCCGACCCCGACGCCGCCATCGCGAGAACGCCGACCATTAGAAAAATCACCGCAGCGATAACGGTCAGCGCGAACAAACCCCGGTAGAGTCCCGCCGCGGCGCGGATTTTCTTGCGCGCTGCTTCCGCCCGCTGGAGGTCGACGAGGTGTTGATCGCTCAACGGCCAGTCTCCGCGATCGCCCGTGGCGGCGGCGAATCCACGGAGCACCGTCGCCGCCCGGGGAGGAATTCCGCCGGAGTGAGAGAAGTATCCGAGGGGCGACGCCTCCGCTGGTGCGACGGCCTGCGCCACCGGAGCGCCGCTCAATGTCGCACCTTCCGCCGTCGGCGTGGTCGTGCCGAACAGACCCTCGATCGTGCTCGCCGGCGCCCACTGCGGCATGCCGGCCTTCCAGACCAAATCACCCGGCTTCAGCTGATTCGCCTCCGCCAACTGCTGCAACTGCTCCATCGAAACCGGCCCGGCAGTTTGCCCATTGCTGTTGTAGTGCCAATTCTCGCTCAAGATGAGTTCCCCAAAAAATGTGGTCGATCGAGCAGACAATATATCAGCACGGTTGTGGCAGCGGCAACGTTGGCGAGTTGGCGTGATCTTTCCCTCTCCCGGTAATCCGGGAGAGGGCAGGGTGAGGGCTCTGCTGCGATCCTCAAATCGATTCACGATCGAAGAAAGTGATTAACGCGAAGTCTTCTCAAATTCGGGCGCGTTTCGGGACGGAGTCAGAACCCTCACCCTACCCTCTCCCGGAATACCGGGCGAGGGAAAGCGAATGCGAGTGCGCTATTGAGTCGAAGTGGAAGCTACTTTTGCCACCGGGCCTCCCAGCGCCGTCTCGATCGCATTGCGGAGCTGGTTGATGTCGATCGGTTTAGCCAGGTGGAACGCGTAGCCGCACTTCAGGCTTCTGGCGCGGTCTTCGTCGTCGACGAAACCGCTGACGGCGATTCCCTGGATCGGTCCGATCTCGCGGAGTTGTCGCATCAGCTCCCAGCCGCTCAAATCGGGCAGGCCGATGTCGCTGACGAGCAGGTCGAACGGGAGCGCCCGCGCCGCGGCGAGCGCTTCATTGGCCGAGGCGACGGGGACGATCTCGAATCCCTGCGCGCCGAGCAGCACCTGCATCGATTTCAGAGCCTGGGCATTGTCATCGACGAGGAGAATCGACCGCTTCACTCTTGCAGGCTCGGGCAGCGCGCCGGATGGCGGCTCGCGATACACCGGCAGCGTGACGACGAACGTCGCGCCCTGGCCGGCGCCATCGCTCCTGGCGGAGAGCGCGCCGCCGTGCAGTTGCACCAGCCGCTTGCAGATCGCCAGGCCGATGCCGAGCCCGCCGAACTGCCGCGTAGTGGTTGGGTCGCCCTGTTCAAACGGGTCGAAGATCCGCCCAAGCACATCAGGCGTCATGCCCACGCCGCTGTCGGTGATTTCCAGCGCGATGTCGCCGCCGGGCGTATCGAAGGTGCGCACGCGCACGCTCCCGCCGGCCGGCGTGAACTTGATCGCGTTGCTCAGGAGGTTTGAAAGCACCTGGATCAGTCGCGCCCGATCGCCGAGCACGCGCGGCGATGCGGCGCTCAGCACCGTGAGCATCGCGACATTCTGCTCGGCCAGCCGCGTGCTGAACTGGGCGGCCACCGCTTTCACCGTCTCGTGCAGATCGACGCCCTGGTGATGGAGCACTAGCTTGCCCTGGTTGAGGCTGGCCATGTCGAGCAGGTTGTCGATCAGGCGCGCCTCGATCTCGATCTGCTCGTGGATGAGGTGCACGTCTTCCCGCAGGTCGGCCGGCAGATGTGAATCGTGCTCGAGGGCGTTGACGATCAGCAACGCGGGCGTGAGCGGGGCGCGGAGTTCATGGCTGACGATCGAAAGTAGCTGATCGCGCGCGAGCAGCGCCTTCTCAGCCCGGGCGCGGGCGGTTTGCTCGAGGATGAGCAGGTCGGCGTGGTCTTCCTCGATCCGCCGGCGCTTGCCGTCGGCGCGATCGAGCATCATCGCGTTCCACCAGGTGATGGACGCCAGGATGATCGTCGTGGCGAGCGCAAAAATCGCGATGCCGAACTCCGTTTCGTAATAATGGGCGCGCTGGCCCTGCAGGCAAATCCATCCGACAGCGAGCGGCACGAGAACGATGGCCGGCAACATCCGCCGGACCAGGGATCCACCGACGGAACTGCTGATGAGCTGAACGATCAGCCCGCGCCCCGTGCGGGCCGTGAGGTTGGATACCGCCAGCAGGCAAAGTGAGACCGCCGTGTGCGGCGCCATGCTGGAGAACGAGTACGTCTGCCGGAGCGTATTGCGCCCGTACGAGAATCCGAGCAGGCCGAGCAGCGGGATCAGCAATCCGCCGATGACCGCCACCTGACTGACGCGCGCGGAGCGATCGAGCAGGAAAATCCCCATGCCGACCAGCCCGATCGCGGCGGCCGTCGCGATCGACATCCGGCCCTGGTGGCCGTGCGCCGGGATGAACGGATCGGTGATCAGCAGGTTGTCGATTCCGAAGTTTCGGCCGGTGGCGTATTCCAGCACCGTCAATCCGCCGATGAGCATCGCGAGCGTCGCCAGCGCATCGGCGGAGCGATCAGCGAAGCAGCCGGACTTCGAGCGCGTGCGGAGGATCATCGCCGTGCCGCACGCCAGTAGGCCGAGCGACGTGTTCACTTTCATCCACGCCAAGCCGGGGATGATCGTCGCGAGACGCGGGAGATGGAAAATCCATCCCGTCATCGCGATGGCGGCGATCGCGGTCGCGACCAGCGCGCAGGTCAGCGAGATGCGATGCAGCCGTCTGGCGAAAATCGGGTCGATCGGAATCAAGGGGCGTGTCCTTCTCGACGGGTCTCACCCATATCATACTGATTTTCGATTGGAATACGGACGAAGATTCATTTCCGGATACCGCAACTGCACCGCCGCCAGCGTTTCGGCCGTCCAATACGGGTCGCCCGGCCGCGGGAAGCCGAGCGCCTCGCGCTGCTGCGGGGTGGCGCGGGTGAGGAAATCCTGCAAGTCCTCGTTTTCGCCATCTTTGCTATACAGGTGATATCCCTGAAAATCATGCGCCGCCGCCCGCCAGACGAAGTGGTGGCTGAACCGCGCGCCGCTCGCGGCGGTCATCGCGCTGGCGCGGTGCCAGGTTCGCATTGAAAAAACCAGCAGCGCCCCGGCCTTGCAGACGATCGGCCGTTCCGATTCGTACAACGCCGGTGAAGTCTTCCGCCACCGGTGCGCCGGCCAAAGCGGGAGATCTTTCGTTTTCGTCTGCGGCACCACGTGGGTCGGGCCGAGCGATTCGGTGACGTCGGTGTAGTACAGAATCATGTTAACCTGCCGGTAATCCCCGTCATCGCGCGGCACGACGAGCGTGTTGCCCTGGTAATCGAGATGCAACCCCTGCTCGTAATGCCCGAGCCCCGCGTACTTGGCCCAGAGCGCGGATTGCGAAAGTCGAATATCGTCCGTCTTCAAAAGCTCGCGAACGAGCTTGATCAGCCGGGCTTGGGTGGCGATGTCGTTCAGCGTGTCATCCGCGAACGGGAATTCCACCTGCAGATTTTCGGGATCGTCGTAGATAAACCCGTACCGCTCCGGCGTGGCTTCGAGTTCTTTCACGGAAGGGAAGTAGCGCGCGATGCCGCGGCGGGCGGAGCGCAATTCCGGGGCGGTGAGAAAATTCGGGATGACGGTGTAACCGGTGTCGAATAATTCACGAAGGTGGCGTCGGGCGGTTGGCATAGGCCGGCGATTGTAATGAACCGCACGATCACAAGGTACAGCAAAAAGCCCACGGCTCGGCCGTGGGCTTTGTAATCATTTGATTCGGTGGCACAGACATTCCTGTCTGTGACGAAGCGAGGTATTCCTCGATTCGTTCGCGGATGCGCGACCTCTGTCAGCAAGTACGAACGGATGAGTACATCCGTCCGTCACAGACAGGAATGTCTGTGCCACCACAAATACCTACTTCGCTTCCGTCAGCGCCGCCCGCTTCTCCGCGATCAGCTTCAGCAGCGTCTTGAACGGGTCGGCGAACTTCGCAGTCCCTTCGCTCATCAGCACCTGTTCCATCTTGGCCTGGTCGACTTTCGCGTCGATGTCGTCCAGCACCGCCTGGGCCGGCATTTTGTCGACTTGGCGGGTGTACTGCTTGTTCAGTTTCTCGACCGCGTCGTTAGTCGCCGGCGGGTTGGTCTGGATATCGCTGCCCGCCAGTGCCTCGACGTACTTATCCGGTGGATCGCTCGGCTTCTTCGTACCGGTGCTGGCGAAGATGATTTCCTGCTGCAGCTTCAATCCCTTGCTCGCCCAGAAATCCTGGTTGAGCTTCCACAGCCGCTTAGCATTGACGATGCCGACCATCCCCTGCGCCGCCGGCGTGAGCGACGGCACATTCTTTTCCGTATACACATCCACGCGGCTGACGAAAATGCTGTAGACGCTCTTGAACCCGTCGAGCCCGTTCTTGCGGCGCTGCGCGCCCTTCCACACGTTGTCGCGGGCGATCTTGTACTGCCGCTCCGAGAAAATCAGCGTCACGTTCAGCGTGATCCCCGCGGCTGCGAGTTCTTCCAGCGCATCCAAACCCGCAGCGGTGGCTGGGACTTTGATCATGCGATTCTGATGCCCGCGCGACCATTCCTTCCCCAGCTCGATGTACTGCTTCACCCGCTCCGCGTGCGGCACGTTGGCTTCTTTGTCCTCAAGCAGCGGATCGAGCTCAAAGCTCACGTACCCGTTGTTGCCGCTGGTGCTTTGCCAGTTGGGGAAGAAGACCTCCTGTGCGTCGTGCACCAGATGATCGGTCATCAGCCACGCCACTTCGTTGTCGTTGCTGCCTTCTTCGAAGAATTCGATCATCTCCTCATCAAAGCGCCCGGTCTTGATCAGGTCGGAGATGATGATGGGATTGCTCGTCGCGCCGCTGGCGCCCAGCTCGTGGTTTTTCTTGACCAGTTCCGGATCGATCGAGTCCAGCCAGAGCTTGGTGCCGCTGACGATTAAAGATTTGAGTGACATATCGGCCTCATGCTTGCGAATAGTGTTCCGCGATGCGGCGCATCAGCGGGTCGATCATTGTATCTCGCAAAGTGTTCGGCGTCTGCGGAATTTGGCGGGATTCCGGCAAAAAAACTTCGGCAACAAACGTCACCGTGGATTGCGTCGTCGAAGAGTTCGCGAACTTCGCGCCTCCGCTAAGGCGCGAAGTAGCCAAGAAGGCACTTCTTAGCGCTTCTTCGCGACTTCGCGAACTGTGCACTTTGCATTACCGGGGGAGAGGAGCATGCGACGCCGCGTCCTGCGATCATTCCATCGGGGCGAAGCCTCTTCGCATGACCGATTCGGTCACCGTGCGCGGTGTCATGAATTGCAGCAGGTAGTCCGGCCCGCCGGCTTTCGCGCCCACGCCGCTGAGACGGGAGCCGCCGAAGGGTTGGCGGTCGACTGAGGCCCCGGTGATTTTGCGGTTGATGTAGAGATTGCCGACGCGGAACTCCCGCCGCACGCGGGCGATGTTGACCGGCGACCGCGAGTAAAACCCGCCGGTGAGGGCGTAGGGGGAATCGTCGGCGATCGCGAGCGCGTCGGATAAATCGCCGGCGCGGAGCACGGCGATCATCGGGCCGAAGATTTCTTCCTGGCAGAGCGCGTGGTTCGGGTCCGCCATCTCGAACAGCGCGACGGGGACGTAGTAGCCGCGATCGCGCAATTCCAGCGGCGGTTCGAGTTTCGCTCGGCCCGTAGACGCCGAGTCACCCATCGCGATGTATCGCATGACGCGCTCGCAGGCTTCAGCATCAACCACCGGCCCAACCGTCGTCGCCGGATCATCCGCAGGACCGATACGGAGAGAAGCGATCGCATCTTTCAGTTTTGCAATAAACGGTTCGTACGCCGAGCCGATCACGATCACGCGCGAGCAGGCCGAGCATTTCTGTCCCGCGTAGCCGGTAGCGGATGCGAGCACGCCGACGACGGCCTCGTCTAAATCCGCGTCGTCATCGATAATGATCGCATTTTTGCCGCCCATTTCGGCGATCACGCGCTTCACGTGCCGCTGGCCGGGGTGGACGACGGCGGCGTCGCGGATAATCGACAGGCCGACCGCCCGGCTGCCGGTGAAGGCGATCGTCGCGACGCGCGGGTCGCTCACCAGCACCGGGCCGACGACTTCGCCGTCGCCGGGGAGAAAACTCGCGACGCCTTTGGGCAGCTCGGCGGCGAGAATCGCTTCCATCAGAAAGTAGCCCACGCGCGACGACTGCTCAGCCGGCTTGATCACAACCGTGTTGCCGGCGGCGAGGGCGGCGGCGGTCATGCCGGTGAGGATGGCGAGGGGGAAATTCCACGGCGCGATGACAGACGTCACGCCGCGGGGTTCGTAGAGGTAATCGTTCCACTCGCCGGGCACGTTACGCGTCTGCGGGCGGGCGAGGCGATGCATTTCGCCGGCGTAATACGTGCAGAAGTCGATCGCCTCGGCCACGTCGGCGTCGGCCTCGCGCCAGGGCTTGCCGACTTCGAACACTTCCCACGCGGCGATGTGGAACCGCCGCTCGCGGAAGTACGCCGCGACGCGCAGCAGCGCGGCGGCCCGCTCGTCCACCGGCGTATCGCGCCAGCCGGCGAACGCGCGCTCGGCCGACTCGATCGCGCGCTCGGCCTGCTCCTTGCTGGCGTGGTGCACGCGCGAGGCGACGCGCGACGTGTCCGATGGATCCGGCCGATCGACGAGGTTCTGTGAAATCTCCTCGCGGCCGTCAATCACGATCGGCACGACCTTGCCGAGATTCGCCCGCGCGATCGCGACGGCGCTGCGCATGGCCTGCTGGTTGATCTCGAGAGAGAAATCAGTCTCCGGCTCGTTGTGGAAGGTAGGGAGGTGGGTGCGGTAAATCATTTTTTCTCCTTGGGACGGAGCGGCTCCCTCGCCCGGTACGCCGGGAGAGGGCAGGGTGAGGGTTCTGTCGAGATTCGCAGACGGCTTGGTGATCGAAGCAGAGCCCTCACCCCAACCCTCTCCCGGCGTACCGGGCGAAGGAGTAGTCCCGTAGGGCGGGATAGCAATCCCGCCGGCTTTTGGTGGGGCGGCGGGAGGATTGCTATCCCGCCCTATGGCCGATGGATCGGGCTCGGGTTGTTCCGTGCGAATTTCGGATCGATCGTCGCGCATCAAAATCGTTTCGAGTGACGCGCTCGACTGATCGGCGTGCACGTTCGGCGACATCTCAACTTCCGAAAAGTGCGAAACGCCGCCCGGCACGTACACGCCTTGGGTGGGGATTCGTTTTCCGCTTTCGTCACGCCTCGCCGGCGGCGCGAGCAGGGCTTGGCTGTGGCCGTTGAGTTGGCGGAGGAACGATTCGTTGCTGGTGTTCTCCAGCAGCCGGCGGACGAGGTACGCCATGCCCGGCAGCAGTTGGCCGAACGGCGTGTAGACGCGGACTCGCCGGCCGCGCTTGACCAGGGCGCGCGCCAGCGGCTCGCCCATGCCGCGGAGCACTTGGTATTCCACCGTACCGCGCGGGAGCGCGAGCGCTTGTGCCCGGGCCATCGCATGTGCGACCGAGCGCACGTTGTGGCTCGCAATCGCCGGGCGAACGTGCGGGGAGTTTTTGAGCAGCACGTCCGTCAATCGCTCGAAATTCGCGTCGGTCTCGGATTTGTGCGCGAACACCGGCGGCGGCAATCCGCGCTGGGCGGCGAGGATGGTTTCGTAATCCCAGTACGCGCCCTTCACCAGCCGCACCCAAACCGGCGTGCCGCGGCGCTTGGCCCAGGCGATAAGGCGCGCCAGATCGGCGGCCGAGTCGCGCAGGTAGGCTTGAATGACGATGCCCACGTCCGCCCAATCGCGAAACGCGTCCTCCATCAGAATCTCATCGAAGATGCGTCGGGTGATGGCGCGGTAATCGTGCTGCTCCATGTCGATGTGGATGTAGCAGCCGGCTTCGCGGGCGAGAGAAAGGATCGGCCGCAGGCGGTCCTTCACGGCGGCGGCGGTGTGGTCGGCGGCGAGGGGATCGAAGCCGGCGTAAAGGGCGGAAAGTTTCACGCTCACGTTGACTCGCGGGAGCGGGCCGAAGGGGGAATCGTCCAGCCGCGGCTTGGCGGGCCAGCGGCGGGCGATGGCGCTCATCTCGCGGATCAGGTCGAGGTACTGCTGCTGGTACCGCGCCGCGTCGGCGGGGCTGGTGACGAACTCGCCGAGCAGGTCGAGCGTGAACGCGAGGTTCTGCCGGCGGAGCTGCTCGACGGTGCGGGCGGCCTGAGCGGCGTTGGCGCCGGCAATAAACCTGCGCGCCATCTGCTTCGCGCCGAACTCACTCGCCGCCGCGAGCAGGCGATCGGTCCACGGCCATCGCGCCAGCCGCCGAAGCAGCCGCTTTCCGCCGGCCGGCAGATTCACGCCGGCCTGGTCGAGGTATTCCCGCAAGTGCCGCGCGACGGCCGCCGGCGTTTGCAGCGCGGGCAGGGCGTCGACGAAGCGGAACAACTCGACTTTCAACCGCTCGTCGGTGGTGGTGAGCGCCATCAACCGATCGGCGATCCAATCCGTCGGCCGATGCGGCACCTGCCGACGAAGATCCGCCAACACCCGCCGGCCGATCTTCTGAACGGCCGGCTCGAGCGACGAGGATGAATCCGCGGCGTCGGTCAATTGGCTTCTCTACGGTAATGATAGCTGGGAACGAAAATGAATGAAGCGACACAGAGTCACTGAGGCACCGAGCCATTGCAGAGCAGAGAATGGTTCTTCTGCTCCTCTCTGTGCCTCTGCGACTCTGTGTCGCCGGGCTTGAACTCACACGATCTTCAAATCCTTCACGTCCAGCTCCACACTCACCCGGCCATTAAACTCATTGATCGTCGGCTCGACGGCCAAGTCCACCGTCTTGCCCTGCTGCAGCTCGTCGAACCAGCGGCTGCCGTTGAAGACGATGGCCTTCATGCTGGTCGTTCCCTGCTTGAGGAACAGTTGCAGATGATCGCCGGTCTTGCCGACTCGCCGCGGCGGGAGCGCGAGCGTGATGTTGCGGCAGCAGAGCAGCGGCTTGCGATTGCCCTGGCCGAACGGGCCGAGGCGTTTTAAGTCGGTCACCAGCGCGTGGTTGATCTGCCCGAGGCTGCTGTCAGCATCCAGATTGATCTGCGGCAGCATCTGCTCGGGGGTGAGAAGCTCCTTCGCGTGCGCACAGAACGCGGCGCGGAACGCTTCGATGCATTTCGAATCGATCTTCAACCCCGCCGCCATCTCGTGGCCGCCGAAGCTGATCAGGTGCTCGCCGCAGGTGGTGAACGCGTCGGCGAGGTGAAAGCCGGCGATGGACCGCGCGCTCCCCTGGCCGTGGCCGTCTTCGTGGATGGCGATCATCACCACCGGGCGGTGGTAACGTTCGACTAAGCGCGAGGCGACGATGCCGATCACGCCCGGGTGCCAACCTTCGCCGGCGACTACCAGGGCGGAGCATTCTTCACTCGCGTAGCCGCAAGCGGCGATCTGGTCGATCGCCATTTGCAGGATTGTCTTCTCCATCGCCTGCCGCTCGCGGTTCTGCTGCTCGAGGTACGTGGCGATCTCGATCGCGCGACCTTCATCCGCCACCGTCAACATCTCCACCGCCAAGGCCGCGTGCCCCATCCGCCCGCACGCGTTCAACCGCGGACCGAGCAGGAAGCCGACGTGGAAACTATCGAGCGTCTTCCCGGTGAGGTTGGCCGACTCGATCAGTGCGCGAATGCCGGTGAGTTTGCTCGCCTTGAGCCCGCCGAGCCCGAAGTGCGCAAGGATGCGATTCTCGCCCACGAGCGGCACGACGTCGGCGATCGTGCCGAGCGCCGCCAGCGCGGTTGCTTCTACGAGGAAAGCACGAAACGCGTCACTGACTTTCGCCGCCCCGTTCACCGCCTGGCCGATGCCCCACGCCAGCTTGAACGCCACGCCGGCGCCGCAGAGGTTGGGATTGGGATATGTCGATCCGTCGGCGAGAGGCAGGCGCGGGTGGACGATGGCGTAGGCCACAGGAAGCAATGCAGAATGCAGAATGCGGAGTGCAGAATGAACAGCAGAATCAGAGGCCGTCTGGTTTTCTCTTAATTCTGCATTCTGCATTCCGCATTCTGCATTCGCTTCCGTCTCCTTCCACTCATGATGATCCGTGATAATCAAATCCACCCCGCACGCCGCCGCCACTTTCGCCGGTTCGATCGCGGTGACGCCGCAGTCGACGGTGATGAGCAGCTGCGTGCCGGATTTGCAAAGCTCTTCGATGGCTTCACCGTTCAGGCCGTACCCTTCGTCGATGCGGTGCGGAATGTAGTAGTGCACGTCGCCGCCGAGGAGCTTGATCGCGTGCCAGAGAATGCTGGTGGCCGTGATGCCGTCGACGTCGTAGTCGCCGTAGATGGTGATTTTTTCACCGGCCGCGATCGCCCGTGCGATGCGCTCGGCGGCTTTCGGCAGGCCGAAGATCAGCGCAGGGTCGTGCAGGTCTTTCAGCGTCGGCTTGAGGAATTTGTGGCAGGCCTCGGGCTCGGAAATCCCGCGATTGAGGAGGATTTGCGCGACCAGCGGCGAGACTTTCAGCCGCCCGGCCAGCTCCGCCGCGCCGGCATGCACGGGGGCGAGGTTCCATCGCTTGGGCGGATGCGTCCTTGCTCTTTCGGCGATCACGGGTGGAGTCTAACCCGGCGAAGCGTGCGGCTCAATGAAGCTCGATGAAGCTCGATGAAGAGTGCTGAACGGCACGAGTCGGTCTGTTATACTGTGAAAGCATGATCGATTTAATCGAACAGCATCGCACGGAAATTCAGGCTCTTTGCGTCAAACACAGCGTGAAGAAGCTTGAACTTTTCGGATCGGCCGCCCGGGGCGAATTCGTGGTCGGGCAGAGCGACTTGGATTTCTTCGTCGAATTCGTCGATTACACCTCGCCGGCAATTGCCGACCAATGGTTCGGCCTACAGGAGGATTTGCAGGAACTCCTGCAAGCTCCCGTTGAATTGGTCAGCACGCGCACGGCTACCAATCCGTATTTCATCGAAGTCGCCAATCGCAGCCGGGTCACGCTCTATGCCGCCTGAAATCGGGAAACTTCTGCTCGATATGCTTGAGGCCGCGCGGTCCATCGCAACCTTTGTCCGGGGCAAATCGTTCGAGGATTTCTGCGGCGACGATCAATTGCGGTCAAGCATCTTTTTCAAATTCATCGTGATCGGCGAGGCGTTGTCACAACTCCGTCTGCGTAACCCTGAACTGGTTGAGGGCATTGCCGAGTCGCAACGGATCGTTGGACTTCGCAATCAAGTCGTTCACGGATATGGAAAACTGGACGACGCTATATCTTGGCGCGTGATCGAACAAAAGATTCCGGTACTCATTTCTGACGTTGGAAAATTGCTCGCCGCATGAAAACCGTGACTTTCTTGGGATTTTGTCGCACACCTGTCGCCCCAACTCCCGGCCGGCCCTGAAGTTGGCCTTCGACCGAAAAAATCTTCGAGTTTCCCGCATTTTTTGGCCGACTTCCTTAATTTGTCGTGATATAATTAGGGTATTGTTCGGTCCGCGTCCGCCGCGGACAAGGGCGCGTTCTTTAACGACGCGTCACGAACAATCGGCCTGAAGTGGCATGGGCGGCTGGTCCATGGTCTACCGCCGGAAGCAACAACACGGGCGGGCCCGCCCGTGCCGCGAAAAGCAGAGGTCGGGCGTCAGATGTGTGCCCAGCCAGACGCGAAAAAATCCCCGTCCCTTTCCGTCCCTTTCTGTACCTTTCCTTCCCTTTTTGCCCCTGCCGAAATTCACACCCTTAACGGCCAACACCTTGGCCAGGAGAAAGTTATGGCACACGTGATCGAACTGAATCGTCACCAGCGGGAGTTTTTGAAGAAAATGCGCGAGCATCCGCGCGGCCTGCCCGTCAGCGAGTTCCCGTCAGCGGTCGCTCTGCGACGATGGATGCGGCATCCGGGTTTCCGCCGCGCGATTGCGTCGATACGCATCGCCATTCAATTGCAGTCGGATCTGAATCTCCTCACGGCAGCGGCAACTGCCTCGAGTGGACTGGTGGCTCGATTGGCGGACGGTGCCCATGATGCGGACAAGCTGCAGATCGCCTCACTCGTTCAACTCGTGCGCGTGGCGCATTGGCGATCCAAAGAACTCCGACAGTCGGAAATGCAACAACAGCTGATCGACATCAAGCGCCCGCCGGAGCCGATGATTATTCACCCGATCCACGCCGCCAACCCCGCCCGGGCTCGGGAGCTTTTTCGCTTACTGAAAGAAGCCCGCGCGAAAGGGCCGGACAATCCCAATGCGCCCAAGGACACGAAGCCCGCGGCTGCGCAATAAGTACGCGCCCGCGCCACTCGGCGGCGCGCACTTTGTGCACAAATTTTGGCTCATGTCGCAGTCTGTATAGGGTGCCCGTCGCCCGGCGGATTGCAGGGAACAAAACATCTTTTAGAAAGGGTTGAGGATGAATCGAATCAAGACAGGATTGCTGATCGGGGCCGTGGCGTTGTGCTCGGCCAGCTTTGTGCGGGCGGCGGAAAATAACTTCACGCTCGACCCGCAAGTGCCGCAGATGATGGACATCACCAACCCGGCCGACGCATCGAAGGGAACGCGCGAGCCGTCATCGACGACGGGCCTCACGCTGTCGCCGCAGGCGCCGACGCGCATTCACAGTTACGACGCGCCGGCCGTCACTGTCATCGGCGAGAACCCGGACGGGCTTCTCTCTGAAGACCGCATCGGAAGCTACAACCAGCCGCGCTGGACGGCCGACCGCCGCTTCACCAACACGCGCGTATACGTCATCCCCGAAGGCAAAGTCGAAGTCGAATACTGGGTTCGCCCCACGTTTGAAGACCAGGTGAACATCCGCACGCTGTACGAGCTGGAGCTCGGCCTGCCGTACCGGTTCCAGCTCGATATCTATCTCCGCAGCGACCAGGAAGGCAAAGGCGAATACGAGTGGGCGCAGCAGTTGGAGATGCGCTGGGCGCTGGCCAACTGGGGCGTGATCCCCGGCAACCCGACGATTTATCTCGAATACATCCGCCATGAAAACGCGCCCGATACGTTCGAGCCGAAACTGCTGCTCGGCGGCGAACTCGCGCCGCGCTGGCACTGGGGCGTGAACCTGGCGCTGGAAATCGACCTCGGCGAAGACCGGGCGGCGGAGTACGAAATCGACGGCGGCATCAGCTATACCGTCATCGATCCGAAATTCTCCATCGGTATGGAAGGCAAGGCCGACTTCACCGACTTCCATGGCAATCGTGGTAGTTACGAGCAATCGTACCTGATCGGCCCGGACGTGCAGTATAAGCCGCTGCCGAATGTGACGATCAACCTGGTCGGCCTGGTCGGCATCGGCCATACTTCCCCGGACGGGCAGATCACGCTGAACATCGGATATGAGTTCTAACGGATTCACAATCTCGCAAGCGCTCTTCACCCGGGCGTCCGACGACGGCGGCGCGGGGCAGGAGGCTTGCGGCGATCGCGAAACGCGTGCGGCCGTGTCGGCCGGGCCCGCGAACGGAGAAGTTGCAGCCGACGACGTCGCGTTCGAAGTGATTCGCGACGAGCCGCCCGTCGCACTCGTGCCGGGAAATTTTGCAGACGATCCGGAGTCCACTCCCCCGGATTCGCAAGCCGACGCAGACGTTGCTGATGACGTGTGCGTCGCTGCGTTCATCGCCCGGCCCATGCGTAAGCGCCGCGCCGACAAGTCGTGGTGGACGCCCGTTATCCTCTCGGTCACCTGCCACGTGGCGATGGCGGCGGCGGTGTGGAAATTCGGGCCGGCGATCCAGTGGCCGGACTTTGCGATTCGGTCCGGCGTCGGCGGATCAATCGGCGCGGGAGCCTCGGACGACATTCCCGCGCAGGAGCTTTCTCGCACCACGCTGCCGAAGACGGATCTGCCGGATCCACCGCCGGCAGCAAAGATCGAATCGGCCGACCTGCTCGACGATGCTGCGCCGACCGGCGTCGCGCAATCAGCGCCCAGCGTACTTCGCGATTCCATTGCCGAGCCGTCTGATGCGATCGCGATCGGCCATAGCGGCTGGTCGCCGGATATTTCACCGGCGCCGCAGCACGTCTCCGCCGGCGTAGCGAACGGCACGCCCACCGGCGCACCGGCCGGCGCGGCAACCGGCCAGGCGGCGGAGGAAAATCACGTCGCCCCGCCCAGTTCCGGCACCGGCGGCGGGGGCGATGGGCTGGCGATGACCGGCTTATCTATACAAGCCTACAACGACCCGCCGGAGTACCCCGAAGAGGCTCGCCGCAAGCGCTGGCAGGGAACGGTCAAGCTGCAGATGATCGTCAACGCCGCCGGCCACGTGCAGGACGTGAAAGTTGTGCAATCCAGCGGATATGCACTGCTTGATGAGTCGGCCGTTCGCAAATTCAGTACCTATGTTCTTTCTCCTTACCGCGAGAACGGCGTGGCGATGGACGTGCAAATTACCACGCCGGTCGTCTTTCAACTCCGAGATCGATCTAGGTAGAAAGATGTAGACAATCGTAGCCAGATTCATTGGTAACTTGCCTCACCTCCTATCTACCACTATCATTCCCAGCCCGTTTGATGGGGTAACAACTTTTGGGAGATTGCATGGCACGAACATCACAACCCGGCGGACTGACCGGGCAGATCGAAGCATTATTGAGAAGCCGCATGGCTCACGAATCGGCGATTGAGCAGATCGACGCGACGCTTGGGCGGATCAAGATCGCGCTGGGCGGCAGCGGCACGGTAGTGAAGCGCGGCCGACCGCCGGGATCGACGAACGTCACTAAGGTCGCCGGCGGCAAGAAGCGCCGCCGTCGGCGCGGGAAGTTCACAATGAGCGGCGATCAGTCCATCCTCGCGTTCGTCAAGTCCGCGGGTTCGCCGACGACCAAGGACGTCAACCAGCACTGGAAATCTGAAGGCCGCGGCGGCAGCGCGGATAACGCGCTAACCAAGCTCGTGAAGACGAAAAAGCTTAAGCGCATCAACCTCAAGGGCGTGCGCGGCAGCAAGTACTCTGTGGCGTAATCCGGCCGAAAACGAGATGTGAAATCTCGTCCGATAAATGGCGATCGACCGGCGCTTAATTGAAGGCGCCGGTCGATTCGTCGTACTACTAAAGCGGGAGGATTTCGCAGCATGTCTACCAATCCGTCTGTGAACGTCTGATAATCTCATCTCTCGCCGCCCTGCTAAATTTTCGATCGAAGCGACTATAATGATCCGCCTCCATACCGTCGGCCACCCTCTCGTGCGCTGCTTCGATTTTGTTGATTGAATGATTCCTGTTTTCCCGAAGTCATAGCGTAGCCGCTCATTGGGAGTCGGCCGGAATCGATGCGCCCGGAATCGGTGAAGCATGACGTCGCTGTTCGATCTGACGGAGCAACTTGCCATCGCGGTGGTCGGCGCGGATACCGCCGACCTGGTGACGCTCGCGGCGATTTTCGATCACCTCGAGTCGATCGGCAAAGCCGCCCAGACGCTGGCCGACGAGCAGGGCCGGCCGATTCAGTCGCTGGCGAGCGGGACGGCCACGCTGGTGCAGCAGATCGTGATGAACGAAGTGCCCGACGCCGAAGAGTCGCTCCGGCGCGTGAGTCAATCGGCGATGGATCTCCAGCGGATGGTCGAGAGCGCGATGTCGAGCGGCCCGACGCCGCCGCGACCGGCGGCCGCATCGGAGATCGCTCCCGCCACGGACGACGGCGGCATTGTGGAGATCGGCTGCAACGCCGAGGACCGCTCGCTCGTTGTCGACTTCGTCGAAGAAGCGCGGGCACACGTCGATGCCGCCGAGGCGGAGTTGCTGAAGCTGGAGGAAGAGCCGGACAATCTCGAAACTGTGAACGCCATCTTCCGCAGCTTCCACACGATCAAAGGCGTGGCCGGTTTTCTGAATCTTGCGCAGATCGGCAAGCTGGCCCACGCGGCGGAAAGCCTGCTCGATCGCGCCCGCGAAGGAAAGCTGCAGCTGGCCGGGCGGGCGCTGGATCTGGTGCTCGAGTCGGTCGACGCGATGACGCGGCTGCTGGCGCTGCTGGAAGAATCGATCAAACTCGGCGGCGTGATGCCGATCTGGCCGCCGGTGATTGGGCTGATCGAGCGGTTGAAAGATTACCTGCACGGCGGCGCGACGAGGCCTGTCGGCGCGACGACGGAAACTGCGGCCCCCGCCGCAGCACCGGTCACCGAACTCGCCAAGCCCGCGAGCGGCGAGCAGACGGTGAAGGTGGCGACGGATCGCCTCGACTCGCTCATCAACCACGTGGGCGAACTGGTGATCGCTCATTCAATGGTCGCGCAAGACGTGGCCGGCCTGACGCGCGGCAACCCGCGGCTGGCGGGCAACATGTCGCACCTGGGCAAGATCGCCCGCGAGTTGCAGGAGCTTTCGATGGCGATGCGCATGGTGCCGATCGCCGGCGTGTTTCAGAAAATGGTTCGGCTCGTGCGCGACGTTTCGCGCAAGGCCGGCAAGGAGATAGAGCTTGTCGTCGTCGGCAAGGAAACGGAACTTGATCGCAACGTAGTTGAGGCGATCGGCGATCCGCTGATCCACATGATCCGCAACGCGTGCGATCACGGCATCGAGCCGCCGGACGTGAGAATGAAAAACGGCAAGCCGCGGCAGGGCCGGATCGAGCTCAAGGCGTCGCACCAGTCGGGCAACATCGTCATCGAGATTTCCGACGACGGCAAAGGGCTCGACAGCGCACGCATCCTGAAGAAGGCGATCGACAACGGCACGGTCGCCGCCGGCCAGCAGCTCAGCGAGGCGGAGATCTTCAAGCTGATCTTCACCGCCGGCTTGAGCACGGCCGAGAAGGTGACGGACATCTCCGGCCGCGGCGTGGGGATGGACGTGGTGAAGAAAAACATCGAGTCGCTACGCGGGCGGGTGGACATCACGTCCACGCCGGGCAAGGGCTCGACGTTCACGATCCGCCTGCCGCTAACTCTCGCGGTGATCGACGGATTGGTAGTGCGAGTCGGCAGGCAGCGTTACATCCTGCCGCTGCTGAGCGTGGAGCAGAATATTCGGCCGACGGTCGGGCAAATGTCGAGCGTCAACGGCCGCGCGGAAATGTGCACCGTTCGCGGCACGTGCCTGCCGGTGTATCGACTGCACCGGTTGTTCAATGTGGCGGATGCGGCGACGGATCCGACGAACGCAATCCTCGTCGTCGTGCAGGAGAATGACCGGCGGTGCTGCTTCATGGTTGATGAACTGCTCGGGCAGGAGCAGGTGGTCATCAAGTCGCTCGGTGAAGGGTTGAGCAAAGTACAAGGAATCAACGGTGGCGCGATTTTAGGAGACGGGAACGTGAGTCTGATTTTGGATATCGCGGGGGTGATGGATCTGGCGCTGTCCGGAGTGAGCGGTGAACGAAGTGAAATATCAGGAATGTTCACTTCGTTCACCGCTGATGAGAAGACTGCTGCTTGAACTGTAACTGTGGAGAACGCTATGAATCGAACTGAATCATCCGCCGCACCATTGAGCTCACCGAGCGCGTCGAACGCGTCAAGCACCAGCAAAGGTGGCAAGTACCTCACGTTCGCGCTCGGCGCTGAAGAGTACGGTCTGCAAATCCTCAAAGTCCGCGAGATCATCGGTTGGATGGAGATGACCGCCGTCCCGCGAACGCCGGCGTTTGTGAATGGCGTGATCAACCTGCGCGGGCAGGTAATTCCGGTGATCGACCTGCGGGCGAAGTTCGCCATGCCGGCGATCCCGCGCACGGAGCAGACCTGCATCATCGTGGCCGAGATGGAGCAGGCGGGGCGGCGGATTCAGACGGGGCTGATCGTCGATCGCGTGTCGGAGGTGCTGAACATCCCGGCCGAATCGATCGAAGAGGCGCCGACGTTCGATCCATCCGTCCGCAGTGATTTCATCCTCGGCCTCGGGAAGATCGGGCGCGGCGTAAAGATCCTGCTCGACATCGACCGCGTGCTGAGCACCGCCGACGTGATCGTGCTCGACGGATTACCCAAGGCAAAGTCGGCCGCTTAGTTTGGACAAGGGAAGTTGACGCAGATTCATAAGAGTTTCATCGACGAAGCATTGAACCGGAGACGAACCATGACCATCGGAACAAAAATCGCAATGTGTTTCACCTTCGCCGTCGGCATGACGGCGGTGCTGGGGATTTTTGCTTACACGCAGATCACCGCGATCGACGAGCACATCAATACGGTCACCGCGCAGGCGCTGCCGACGCTCAAGGCCACCAGCGGCATGGAGGCCGACGTGCAGGAACAGCGCGGCGACGTGCTGATCCTCTCCATCTCGGCCGATGCGCAGGTTCGCGCCGAACAAACCCGGACTATCGCCCAGCAGGAAGAAAAGATTACAAAGGATTTCGCCACCTTCGCCGGCACGATGCATACCGATCAGCAGCGCAGCGCGTTTCAGGCCGTCGAAGCGCAGCACGCCAAATGGAAAGAGATGCGTACTCGCATGGCGTTGCTCAGCGAGCAGGGCGATGTGGTCGGCGCGACGAGTCTCTACGTGAAGGAAGGAGACGCGATCTTCGATAACCTCGTCGGACAGATCAGCCAGATCGCCACATCCAATCAGTCGTTGGCCGAGCACGAAGTGGCACTCGCGGATTCCTCGGTGGAAAGCGGCAAGTCGGGCATCGTGTGGTGCCTGGTGGCGGCGGTGATGGCGGCGGCGATCCTGGGGACGATCCTGATCATGTCAATCAACCGAATTCTCAAGCGCGTCGCCGGAACGCTCTCGGTCGGCGCGGAGCAGACTGCATCAGCGGCCGGGCAGGTCGCAAGCTCCAGCCAGGCGCTGGCACAAGGCGCGAGCGAACAGGCGGCAAGCCTGGAAGAAACCAGCTCGTCGCTCGAGCAGATGAGCAGCATGACGCGTAAAAACGCCGAGACCGCGCAGCAAGCCGCCGCTCTTTCAGCCGACGCGAAGTCCGCTGCGGACAAGGGCAATCGCGCCATGGGCAAAATGGTCGAAGCGATCGCCGACATTCAAAAGTCCGCCGCCGAGACGGCCAAGATCGTCAAGACGATCGACGAGATCGCCTTCCAGACGAACCTGCTCGCGCTGAACGCGGCGGTGGAAGCCGCCCGCGCCGGCGACGCTGGCCGCGGGTTCGCCGTGGTGGCGGATGAAGTCCGCAACCTCGCCATCCGCAGCGCCGAAGCGGCCAAGAACACCGCTGTGCTGATCGACCAATCCGTGCAGAACGCGCGCGGCGGCGTGACGCTGGCGGGCGATGTCGCCAAAACCTTGGAAGAAATCAACGCCGGCTGCACCAAGGTGAACGCGCTGATCAGCGAGATCGCCGCCGCCAGCGCCGAGCAGAGCCAGGGCATCGGCCAGGTGAACACGGCCGTCGCGGAGATGGACAAAGTCACGCAGGAAAACGCTGCGAATGCCGAGGAATCTGCCTCCGCCAGCGAGCAGCTCGCCAGCCAGGCGGTGGCGATGTCGGACATCGTGAAGGAGCTGACGCTGATCGTCAGCGGCACCCGATTCGCGCACGCCGCCCGAACATCGGCGACATCTGCGAAAAAGAAAATGGTCAAGAGAACCTCTACGCAATCCAAGGCCGCCAAGCTGATTCCGTTGGGTGACGATGAACCCCGCTCCAAGGACTTCTCGGAGTTCAACAACAAGGCCGCCTGAGTCGATCGGTCCATCGGCCGAGTTGTACGACGTTAAATTGCTCGAACGGAATTGAGTAATGCCTGACCTGATCGACACGCAAATCACCGACAGCGAGTTTGAGCAGATCAGCGATCTGGTCTATCGCCATTGCGGCATTAACCTGCACAAGGGGAAGCGCGAGCTCGTTCACGCGCGCATCGCCAAGCAGCTGCGGAGCAAGGGCCTTAGGAACTTCGCCGAGTACATGGAGGTGATCCGGGCCGATCACAGCGGGCAGGAATTTTCCGCGCTGATCGATTCGATCAGCACCAATCTCACCAGTTTCTTCCGTGAAAATCGGCACTTTGAGTTTTTAAAGGACGTGCTGCTCCCCGGGCTGATCGCCCAATCTGCGCGCCGCGAGCTGCGCGTGTGGAGCGCCGGCTGCTCGTCGGGCGAAGAGCCGTACTCGCTGGCGATGACGATCGCCGAAGCGCTGGAAGGCCACGGCAAGTGGGACGCGAAAATCCTCGCGACCGACATCTCGCGGCGAATGCTAAGCGTGGCCGAAGCGGGCGTGTACGACGTGAGCAAGACCAAGCCGATTCCGCTTTCACTCCGCGGCAAATACTTTAAACCCTTCGGCGGCGAAGGAAACGCTTACCAGGCCGGTGCGAATATCAAAAGCATGATCCGCTACCGCTACCTGAACCTCATCGAGCCGTGGCCGTTCAAGGGGCCGTTCGATGTCATCTTCTGCCGCAACGTGATGATTTATTTTGATAAGCCGACACAGGAAAAAATCGTCGAGCAGTTTTACAGCCGACTCGCGCCGGGTGGTATGCTGTTCACGGGCCATAGCGAATCGCTCACCGGCGCGGAGCACGGATTGAAATACGTCGAGCCGACGATTTACGTTCGACCTTAGAACGCAGCGAGAATGAGTTTGAAGACGTTACTCCAAACTTCGCGGACCGGCATCATCAAAGTATTGGTGGTGGACGACTCTGCCGTCGTGCGGCAATTGCTCACGCGCGAGCTGGGGCGCGATCAGCAGATCCAAGTGGTCGGCACGGCAGCGGATCCATACATCGCGCGCGATAAAATCGTTGAGCTCGAGCCGGATGTCATCACGCTCGACGTGGAAATGCCGCGGATGGACGGAATCACCTTCCTGCGAAAACTGATGCGCCACCACCCGCTGCCGACGATCGTTGTCAGTTCGCTCACCGCGCGCGGCACACAGATGGCCATCGATGCCATGGCCGCCGGCGCGGTGGACGTGCTCTGCAAACCGTCGGGCGCGTACAGCGTGGATCATCTCGGGCCGGAGCTGATCGAGAAGATCAAGCTGGCCGCGCGGGCAACGGTGCACCCGATCGACGAGCGCGACCCGGCGCAGCCGGCGATCCCGCACTCGCTCTCGGCGACGACGGAAAAGATCATCGCGATCGGCGCCAGCACCGGTGGTGTGCAGGCGCTGACGGAAATCCTCATGCGCTTCCCCGGCACCGCGCCCGGCACGGTGATCGTGCAGCACATGCCGGCCAAGTTCACGAAGAGTTTCGCCGACCGCCTCAGCGCCAGCTGTCGCGTGGAAGTGAAAGAAGCCGCGGATAATGACACCGTGCACCCCGGCCGGGTGCTGATCGCGCCCGGCGGATTTCACATGCTGCTGCGGCGATCGGGCTCGCGGTACTACGTGGAGATCAAGGACGGCCCGGAGGTGCATCACCAGAAGCCGGCGGTGGACGTGCTGTTTCAATCCGTCGCCAAATTCGCCGGCGCGAACGCAGTGGGTGCGATCCTCACCGGCATGGGCTCCGACGGCGCGGCCGGTCTGCTGGCGATGCGGAAAGCAGGCGCTCACACGCTGGCGCAGGACGAGTTCACCAGTGTCGTGTTCGGCATGCCGATGGAGGCGATAAAAGTCGGCGCCGTCGAGAAGATCCTGCCGCTGCAGGACATCGCGCGGCAGATGCTGGCGTACGCGGAATCGCCGCGATGATTTGCTAAGGATTGTTTCTTTGGCGTGCGGGCTTCAGCCCGCATGTCTGCAATACCATGCGGGCTGAAATCCGCACGCCAAACTTCGGTCTCGTGAAGTCCCACGCTATAACTACTCGCAGAGCAACCGACGCATGAGCACCACCCGCGAATCCTACAACCAGCAACGCCGCGAGCACTGGGATGAAGTCGCCCGCACGACCGACTCGTGGCGCGGCGTGGGCGGGTATTACCATCGGCGGCTCAAAGAGGTGCATCAGCACCTGATCGCGCCGGGCCTTCGCGTGCTCGAAATCGGCTGCGGGCAGGGCGATCTGCTGGCGGCGATGAAGCCGGCGTACGGCGTGGGAGTGGATTTCTCACCGGCGATGATTGCGCGGGCCAAGTCGCGCCACCCGGATTTGAAATTCATTGAGGGCGACGCGCACGAGCTGAATCTCGGCGAGACGTTTGACGTGATCATCGTCTCTGATCTGGTCAACGACGTGTGGGACGTGCAGGCGATTCTGCAGGCCGTCGCGAAGCACTGCACGCCTTCCACGCGCGTGGTGATGAGCTTCTTCAGCCAGCTGTACCAGTGGCCGCTGCGCGTCGCGCGGCGGTTGAAGCTGGCGCGGCCAAACCTGCAACAGAACTGGCTGGCGCACGAAGACGTTTCGCACCTGCTCACGCTTTCCGGCCTTGAGCCGATCCGCCGGGGGCAGGAGTTGCTCTGGCTTTTTCGCACGCCGGGCGTGGATGCGGCGATGAACCGATTCTTCGTACGGTTCTCGCCGTGGCGGTGGTTCGCGCTCAGCAATGTGCTGGTCGCGCGCCCGATCGCGAGCGGCGTTTTGATGGATCCGCCGCCGGTGGTTTCGGTGATTGTTCCCGCGCGGAATGAGGCCGGCAATATCGCCGCGATCTTCGACCGCACGCCGGAGATGGGCGGCGGCACGGAGCTGGTTTTTGTTGAAGGCCACAGTAGCGACGACACGTTCGCCGCGATCGAGCGAGAGATCGCTGCGCGGCCGGGCCGGCGCGCCAAGCTGCTCAAGCAGCCGGGCAAGGGGAAGGGCGATGCCGTCCGCGTCGGCTACGCGGCGGCGAGCGGCGAGGTGCTGATGATCCTCGACGCCGATCTCACTGTTCCGCCGGAAGACCTGCCGCGATTTTACGAAGCGCTCGTCACCAACAAGGGCGAGTTCATCAACGGCGTGCGGCTCGTCTACCCGATGGAAAAGCAGGCCATGCGATTCCTGAACATGGTCGGCAACAAATTCTTCGGCCGGGCGTTCAGCTGGCTGCTCGGCCAGCCTGTCCGCGACACGCTGTGCGGCACGAAGGTGCTCTTCAAGCGAGACTACAACCGCATTGCCGCCAACCGCGCGTACTTCGGCGACTTCGATCCGTTCGGCGATTTCGATCTGATTTTCGGCGCGGCGAAGTTGAATCTGAAGATGATCGACCTGCCCATCCGCTACCGCGAACGCACTTACGGCACGACGAACATCCAGCGCTGGAAGCACGGCTTGATGCTGCTGAGAATGCTCTGGTTCGCCGCGTGGCGGATTAAGTTTGTTTAGAGCAGTTGAACTTCAGGTATATCGTCATCCTGAGGTACTCCAAAGGATCTAGCCTCTCCGCGCAGTCGGCTAGATCCTTCGGAGTACCTCAGGATGACATCGACGAAAATCATTTGATACAAGTGAAGGTGAAACGCTTTAGTATCCGACTGACGTGAAGTACGCGCCCTT
The DNA here is from genome assembly GCA_038329865.1 of Tepidisphaerales bacterium. GTDB lineage: Bacteria > Planctomycetota > Phycisphaerae > Tepidisphaerales > Tepidisphaeraceae > JANMES01. The sequence goes on from JBBQNK010000034.1 coordinate 29,972, forward strand.
CGGCTGCTGGTATTCGCCCATCACCATCAGCGTCATCGGCTTGAGCACGCGTAGCCCCTCGCCGAGGCACCAGCGGAACAGCGACGCCTGCCGGGTCGGCAGCAGGAACGAGAGCGGGGCCGATGCGCCGGCGCTCACGCCGAGCAGCAAGTCGCGCAAGTCCTGCTCGGTTTCCGCGACGGCATGGTTGAGAAACCACATCGTCGGCGCGGCCATGTACGCGGCGATTTTCCCCTTGCGCACGAGTACCTGCGAGCCGCACATCTGGTTGGTGTCGCGAAGCTCGTTCGTGCGATCGAAGCCGTGAACCCTTTGGCAAAGCTCGGTGCAACCGGCAAAATCCGATTCCTGGATCGGCCGAACTTCCAGCTCCACCGGCGCCACGTCGGAACATTTCCCGGTGATCAGCGACAGCGGCTCGGCGACATCGAACCCGAGCGAGGCGTACAGCGAAAGCGAGCGCGAGTTGAAGGCATCCTGAACGAGGCGAATGCCCGGCGAGGTTCGCCCGTGCTCGATGACCGCCTGCATCAACCGCCGCCCGACGCCCTTGGCCTGCGCGGTGGGATCGACCGAGATCGGCCCGACGGCGGCGATGACGTTTCTTTCGTCGAGGAAGTTCGATCCGACGACGCGTCCGTCGATCTCCGCGACCACGCCGTAGATTTTCGGATGGCCCGTGAACGCCGTCGCCATCCCCATCGCCATATCCGGCGACGCGAAATCGAGCGGGAAGTTGTGCTGCTGCGCGATCCCGTCAAAGGCCGACTTAATAATCTGCCCGAGGATAGGCGCGTCGGCAGGCGTAGCTCGGCGGATCGTAAGAGTCATTGAACATCTCCTTGAAGTAACTCCGATGTGACGACGGAGGGATTTTGCGATTGATCGAGGCAAAACTCAATAGGAATACGCCCACGCCTGATCGCGTTGCCCGCCCAGTAGCCAATGCCGGCCCGATCGACTAAATTGGGCCCCCTGCATGAATTGCAGCCCAGGAGAGGTGGCCGAGCGGCTGAAGGCGCAGCACTGGAAATGCTGTTGGCGGCTTAAACCGTCACCAGGGTTCGAATCCCTGCCTCTCCGTTAATTTTTTGGTGGAGCAGTAACTGATGTAAGGAAGAAGGCTTACATCGGCGTGTTGGATCGCCACAGTCTAATGTGGCAATACTGTGGCAATCAGAGATTCTGAAAGCTGATTCAAGATCTTTCCTTTACACCGGAAAGCGTCGTTGCAGTCGTTTGTCATCGTCGCGTCAACCATCTGGACTCAGAATCTCCGAATTTAATTCCGCGTGTCTTTGCACTACGCTGCGCTTGGGCCACTGACGGATTTGATCTTGTTCAATTGTGCTTGTGCCTGGTCGTCGTGCAGGTGGTAATAGTGATGAATCATTGCTTAATCGCTGTGGCCGAGCCAAAGCATCAGTGTCGTGATGGCGACGCCGGCCCAGGCACATTTGCTGCAGAAGTAATGCCGAAACGAATGCAGCCGGCCTTGGAGCAAATTCGGTTCTCCGGTCGGTGAAAAAAACTCGTTACGCAGTGGGTTGAGTACGTTGCTAATGAGAAAGGTAGGAATGATGCCAATCCTGTATCTATCAGGCGATCCTTCGTGAACAACGAACGTCGACAAACCCCATTGAACGCTTCCTCAACGAATCGGCAACTCTATGCTTTACCTTCCTTCAAGCTGTATTGGATTGCGAATCGCAGGAGTTCGCCGCTGTCCTTCATCTTCATTTTTTGTTTGATGTGCTCGCGATGGGCCTCAACGGTCTTTATGCTGACGAACAGTTGCTCTGCGATCTTGCGCACGGCAAGCCCCTGGCCCAGCAGCTGAAATACTTCGAGTTCCCGATCGGTCAAAACGTCGATCGGGCTCGATCCTTCTGCAGAACTACCACCGGCCACCTTGGAAAGAATGGTCGAAGTCATCTTTTCGCTGGCGAAAATCCCGCCGGCCAGGATTTGTCGCAGCGCGGGAATAACTTTTTTCGTCGCTTCCTGCTTATTGAGATATCCCTTGGCGCCGGAACGGAGAGCACGCTCGCCGTAAAGGGATTCGTCGTGCATGGAAAGCACAAGCACTGGCAGCTTGGGGTGCCGCTGCTTCAGTTCCTTGATCAACTCCATGCCGTACGTGTCTTTGAGAGTGATGTCGACAATCGCAATGTCCGGCTGCGACTGGCCGATCGCCTTGAGCGCACCCTGGACGTCTTCTGCTTCGCCGCAGACGTGCAGGTCCGGCTCTTGATTGATCAACTCGGAAAGGCGTTCGCGGACCAAGGGATGATCATCGACGACGAACACTTTTTTTTGTTCGACCGCCGTCGGCTTGGGTTGCTTTTTGGGCATGATCCGAATCCTTTGCGACTGGCGCCGCCGCGTGAAAAAGTCCGGCGTTCTTAAGCGACACCGCGCAGGTCACAATCGTACCGCGCAGTTTACCAGGCCGCACGTTAAGCGTGCCGTTGATGACGCGAGCGCGGTAGTTCATGGTCTGCAGGCCGATTCCACGAGAGTCGCCGGACATTTTCTGCACGCCAACTCCGTCGTCCGTGATTGAAAGCTTCAGCGACTGCGCATTGGCTGCCAGCTCGATCACGATGGTCTTCGCCTTGCCGTGCTTGATCGCATTGGCCACCGCTTCCTGCGAGATGCGGTAGAGATGTGTGGCAATGATATTGTCGTGAACGAGAATCGCCTTGCTGTAAACGAAGAGGCAGGAGACGTTGAAAACCGCTTCGGTTTTGGCGGCAAATTCCTGGAGTGCCAGCACGAGCCCGGAGGCATCCAAAGTCACCGGCTGCAAGCCACGGGCGAGTTCGCGCGCCTGCGTGATCGACTGATCCACCAATTCCGCGATTTTGCGAATGCTCGCCGTTTCCGGCGCCGATCGGCCCGCCAACTTTTGGCCCAGCACTTCAAGCGCAAAGGCAACGCCTGTGAGCTGCTGGCAAAGTCCGTCGTGCAGGTCCTGGCCGATGCGCCGTTGTTCTTCAGAAGCAACTTTGATGATCTCCAACTCAAGGCGGCGGCGCTCGGTGACGTCGCGCACCAAGCCGGTGAACATCCGTCGGTCCTGCACGCGCATCTCACTGACGGCCAGTTCCATGGGGAAGGTCGTTCCGTCTTTTCGACGGCCTATCACTTCGCGACCAATGCCGATGATGCGCGCCTCTCCGGTGCGGAGGTAATGCTTAAGATATCCATCGTGCTCAGCAGAAAATGGTTCGGGCATGAGGATATTGACGTTCCGCCCGATCATCTCCGAGGCCGAATAGCCGAACAATCGCCCGGCGGCGGCGTTGGCGGTATCGATCGTGCCGCGCTCTGAGATGCTGATAATCCCGTCGACGGCCGTCGTCACGATGGCCGTCATGCGGGCTGCGATGTCGCGAACCGCCGACTCGGCCTGCCGCTGCTTGACCGCCGCGGCAAGCATGTTGGCGACGGCGCGAAGGAAATGAACTTCCTCCGCGCTGAAATCGCGACGTTTCGTGGAGTACACGGCCAGCGCACCGAATGGACTGTCTCCGCCGGCGATAAGCGTGCAAACGCCGCTGACGACCCGATGTTTCTTGAGTATTCCGGTGGGGCGAAATCGCCGCTCGCTTTCAGCGTCGGCCAATACGATCGACTCACCGGCCAGAAGTGTGAACTCCACCAGCCCGTGCTCTGCCACCGCCATGCTGCTTTGGCCGACGGGTCGATTCTTCCAACCCTTGCCGCCGCGTAGCGTAAGTCGATGTCCGTCGGCGGAGAGTTCGAGGATTTCGGAGCAATCGACATCGAGCGTCTCAGTCAACCGTGCGGCCGCATCGGACATCACGGCATTTGACGGCTCTGCGCTGAGTGCGATCTGTCCGATCGCTGCAATCGCTTCGTGACGCGGCGCACCCCTGTGTTTAGCCACCGGGATCGATCCACGGTTTGGATTTGATCGCGATTTCATAGTCCGTCTCCGGCGTGGCTCTCAGTCCCTCGGGGGTAGGTGAAACTCGTACGGGCCTAAGTCGATCAGCCCGAAACAAAATCAAACGGCAGCCCAATGGTAACGAATGCTTGTCGCGCCGATCATTTCTTAAGACTTAACCCGAGGAATTTAAATGACGATCGTATCACCGAGCCCTGAAACGTCCTATTCCGCCGACGACGCCGTGACGGCCGACGTCGACAATCAGCCGTGGCATGTGGCTAACGAGCACGTTCGTCATTTTGTGAACGAGGCCGTCACCGTTTGCGTGCCGGATCGGATTTACTGGTGCAACGGCAGCGATTACGAGCGCAAGCACCTTTTGGCCGATGCCGTTCACGAAGGCGTGCTGATCGAACTGAATGAACAGAAGCTGCCCGGCTGTTACCTGCATCGCAGCAATCCGAACGACGTCTCCCGCACCGAGCAATGCACCTTCATCTGCTCCGCCGGCGAAGATTCCGCCGGCCCGACCAACAACTGGATGGAGCCGGGCATTGCGAAAAAGATGCTTCGATCGCTTTTCAACGGCTGCATGAAGGGCCGCACGATGTACGTCATTCCGTTCCTTATGGGACCGGCCGGGAGCAAGCTGGCGCGCGTGGGCGTGCAGGTGACCGACAGCATTTACGTCGCCATCAGCATGGGAATCATGACGCGCATGGGCAACGTGGCGCTCGAGCAACTCGGCGAAAGCGACAGCTTCACGCACTGCATGCACAGCGTGGCCGACTGCAATCCCGATCGCAGGTACATCTGCCATTTTCCCGAAGACAACGCCGTCTGGTCATTCGGTTCCGGCTACGGCGGCAACGCGCTGCTGGGCAAAAAATGCCTCGCCCTGCGATTGGCCAGCTACATGGGCCGCAACCAGGAGTGGCTTGCCGAGCACATGCTCATTCTCGGCGCGACTGATCCGGCCGGCGAGAAAACTTACGTAGCCGCCGCGTTTCCGTCCGCCTGCGGGAAGACGAATTTCGCGATGATGATCCCGCCGGAAAAGTACCGCAAGGAAGGGTGGAAGATCACCACTGTCGGCGACGACATTGCTTGGATGTGGGTCGATAAAGTCACCGGAAAACTCCGGGCGATCAACCCGGAGAACGGCTACTTCGGCGTCGTGCCGGGTACGAACTGGCAGACGAATCCGAACGCGATGGAGTCGATGTCGCGCGACACGATTTACACCAACGTCGCGCTCCTGCCCGACGGCGACGTGTGGTGGGAAGGCAAGACCAAAGAGCCGCCCGCGGAATGCACCGATTGGACCGGCCAATACTGGACGCCCGCGCTCGCCGCCACGACGGATCGCAAGGCCGCCCACGCCAACAGCCGATTCACCGCGCCGATGACGAACAATCCCGCGCTCGACTCAGCCGCCAATGATCCGGCGGGCGTGCCGATCGCGGCGATCATCTTTGGCGGGCGGCGCGGCAAGACGATACCGCTGGTCTATCAGGCGTTTAACTGGGTTCACGGCGTTTACATTGGTGCGACCGTCGGAAGCGAAACCACCGCCGCCGCTGCGGGAAAGGTGGGCGTTGTCCGCCGAGATCCGATGGCCATGCTGCCGTTCATTGGCTACAACATTCGCGACTACCTCACGCACTGGTTCCGCATGCGGAAGAAGATGCTTGATTGCCCGAGGATCTTCCACGTCAACTGGTTCCGCAAAGACGATAAAGGCCGATTCATCTGGCCCGGCTTCGGTGAAAACATGCGCGTGCTCAAGTGGATCATCGATCGCTGCCATGGCCGCGCCTATGCCGTTGAAACGCCGCTCGGCTGGATGCCGCGAGACAACGACATCGACCTGGCCGGTCTCGATCTTCCGCCCGAAGCGTACGCCGCCTTGCAAAGCGTACCGAACGAGGAGTTCAAGTCAGAAATCGTCGGCCAGGAAGAACTGTTCCTCAAACTTGCCGGCGATTTGCCGAAGGAAATGGTCTTTCAGCGTGAACTGCTGATCAGCCGGTTGTGATTCCCAGTGCATCTGCAATGTCCATCAGGAGTAGGCCATGAGTACGAATCAGAAACAACTTGCTTCGAAGTTCAAATCCAACTCGCAAAAGGCCGTCATCAATCGCAAGGCATTTGCGCTGATGGGGACCGACGTGATCAGCCTGGTAGGGAGCGCCGGCTCGGGGAAAACAGCGCTGATCGAAGCGGCCGCGAGGCTGGCCCACAGGACAACGTTCGGCGCGATCATCGGCAATCTTGCTGCATCGCGCGACGCCGAGCGCCTGCAGCGGCTGGGCGTTCGGGCCATTCCAGTACTGACCGACAATCTTACCGCTGAACATGTCGCGGAAGTTCTTGAAGAATTCGAGACTGAGCCGTGCGACGTTCTGTTCATTGAAAGTGGTGGAAATGTCGAATCCCCCGTCGAATACGATTTCGGCCAGACGGCCCGCGTAGCTGTGTTCAGTGTGGCCGGGGGCGATGACAAGGGTGCCGCCCAACCTCGACTGGTGGCCGATGCGGATTTGATCGTTCTGACCAAAGCCGATCTCCTGCCGTACGTAACCTTTGATCTGGATTCATTCAGGGCCGACGTTTCCACGCTCAATCCTGAAGCGTCGATCATTTCGACGGCTGCGATGTCCAGCCGAGGTTTTGCCGCGTGGCTCACGTGGTTAGGCCAATGCTGCGGTCCTGCGCGGCCGTCGTCGCAACAGCGCCGGCGATTCTGTTCGGGCGAGCCGCTCGACAGCGACTCGATCTTTAAAATCGAAGGAGATCGGTAATGGACGCTGGATCCCTCTGCCGGTTTCAGTTCGCGATGACCGCGGCATTCCACTTCCTGTTCCCGCCGATCACCATTGGCCTGGCGTGGTTGCTGACGATCGTGGAATGGCGTGCCTGGCGACGCAAAGATCCCGTCGCCGAATCGGCCGGGCGCTTTTTCGGGAAAATCCTGGGGCTTACGTTCGTCGTCGGTGTCGCGACGGGCATTCCGATGGAATTCCAGTTCGGCATGAACTGGTCGCGCTACTCCAAGTTTGTCGGCGACATCTTCGGCGCGCCGCTCGCTGCGGAAGCCGTCTTCACGTTCTTCCTGGAAAGTGCATTTCTCGGGCTCTATCTCTTCGGCCGCAAGCGAGTCTCGAAAAAGTGGCACTGGTTCGCGATCCTGATGGTGGCGATCGGCTCGACGATGTCGGCGTTCTGGATCCTTGCCGCCAACTCCTGGATGCAAACGCCGGCGGGCTACGTGATTCAGAACGGCCGCGCGGAATTGACGAGCTTTTACGATGCGATCTTCAATGCCTCGATGTGGCCGCGATTTTTCCATACGTTCATCGCGTGCCTAGTCTCGGGTGGCTTCTTCATGGCGGGTATCTCGGCGGCGTTGCTGCTGAAAGATCGATCCAATGCCGTGGGCCGCTATTGCCTGAAGTTGGCGATCGTATACGCGTTCATCTTCAGCGTGCTGGTCGCTTTCCCCTCCGGCCACGAACACGCCAAGCAGGTGGCCCGCACGCAACCTGAAAAGTTTGCGGCGATTGAAGGCCTCTACACCAGCCGCGACAAGGCGCCGCTGGTGATGTTCGCCGTGCCGTTCGTGCGACCGCCGGAACTCAAGGGGACGATTGAAATCCCCGGCCTGCTGAGTTGGATGGCGTTCGGCGACGTACACGCCAAAATCCGCGGCGTCTCCGAGTTTCCCGCCGACGAACTGCCACCGCTGTGGCTGACGTTCGTCTCCTTCCACAACATGGTCGTGCTCGGGCTCGTCTTCATCTTCTCGATGGCGTTCGGTGTCTACCGCATTTGGCGAGGCACGATCTTCAGCGGCCGGCGATTCCTCAAGTTGCTCGTCTGGTTGATCCCGTTCCCGCTGATCGCATGTCAGCTCGGCTGGATTACCGCCGAAGTCGGCCGCCAACCATGGGCGGTGTGGAAAGTGCTGCGGACCGCCGACGCGTTTTCCACCAATCTCTCTGTGGCGACGCTGATTTTCTCCATCACGCTGTTCGTGTTGCTCTACATCATGCTGGGGTCACTCTACATATTCCTGCTGGTCAAGAAGATTAAACACGGTCCCGATGTCCCGGCCGGTCTCGCGGCGGAGGCGGGATCGGTCGGGAAAAGGGAAAAGGTGATCGCATGACGCTCGCACTGATCTGGTTCATTCTGATCTTCGTCCTGCTGGCCGGTTACGCCATGCTCGATGGGTTTGATTTGGGCGTTGGCGCGCTGCACGTGTTGACGCAGGACGAACACGAGCGCCGCCTCAGCATCAACGCCATCGGCCCGGTTTGGGACGGCAATGAAGTTTGGCTCCTCACCGCCGGCGGGGCGCTGTTCGCTGCATTTCCACCGGTTTACGCGACTGTCTTTAGCGGTTTCTACATCGCGTTGATGCTGGTGCTGGCCATGCTGATGTTCCGCGCCACTGCAATGGAATTCCGCGGCAAGGTGGATTCCACGCGGTGGCGAAAAGTGTGGGACATCGCGTTCGGCGTGAGCAGCACGTTGCTGCCCGTGCTGTTCGGCGTGGCGCTGGGCAACGTGCTGCGCGGCGTGCCTCTTGCGGCCGACGGCACTTACTCCGGCACGTTTTTGGGCCTGCTCAACCCGTACGCGATTCTCGTCGGCGTGCTCACGCTAGTGACGTTCTTCATGCACGGTGCGATTTATCTCGCCGGCAAGACCGAAGGAAAGTTCCGCGCCCGCCTTGCGATGCACGCCGTCCGTGCATGGGTGGCGTTCGTGGTGCTCTTCATCGCCACGACGGCGGCAACGCTGTTTGCGTGCCCGACGCTCGTCGATCATTTCTCGTCAAACGTCGCCGCCTGGCTCTTCCTCGCGCTTATTGTCGTCGGCAGCGCTTTGTTGCCGGCGGCGATCTTCGCCGCGCGTTTCCAGGCGGCGATGTTGATTTCATGCACCGTCGTCGGATCGCTAATCGGCCTGGCCGGGGCGGGTCTTTTCCCGCGCCTCCTGCCGTCGATTACCGACCCGGCGGCGAGCCTTACGATCTACAACGCCAGCTCCACCCCGCGCACACTCGCTGCGATGCTGGTGATCGCCCTGATCGGCATGCCGCTGGTCATTGGATACACGGCGTTTATTTACAAAGCGTTTCACGGCAAGGTCGTTTTGAACGAAGACAGCTACTAAAGTAAGAACTCCGATGCCTCGCACAACAACCATCCATCGCAAACGCCAAAGCCGTAAGCCGAGTCCCGCGCCGGTGATTTACGTGTTGTCGGATTCCACCGGCAATCTCCCGCGTCATCTGCTGATGGCGCTGCTGACGCAATTCCCTGCCGGCTCTGCAAGCGTGCGCTACGAGACGTTTGTACGAAGCGAGGCCCGGCTTCAGGAGGTGCTGGCCAACATCGCTGATCGGCGGGCCATCATTTGCCACGCGATCATCTCGCCGGAGCTGAAGCGAAAAATCGCCGCTCACTGCCGCAAGAAACGCTGGCCGTGCTACGACTTAACCGGCGGCCTCGTGCGATTCCTCCACCGCGCCACCGGCGTGGAGCCGTGCAGTGACGTGACGGCGCTCCATCCGATCGACGAAGCGTACCGCCAGCGAATCGGAGCGATGGAATTCACGCTCAATCACGACGACGGTCTCGGCACTGAAACGCTCGCCGAGGCCGACATCGTGTTGGCGGGCGTGTCACGTACAGGGAAGACGCCGACCAGCATCCTTCTCGCTCAGCAAGGCTACCGGACGGCCAATGTGTCGCTGGCAATGGGAGTTGAGGTGCCCGCGTCGCTACTGAAGATGCCGGGAAACAAGGTCATTGGCCTGTCGATCAGTCCCTCGCAGTTGGCCCTCATTCGCGCGCGACGGCAGGCCGCCTGGCAGATGAGTCAGACGAATTACGACCAACCCGAAAGCGTGGCCGATGAAATCGCATGGAGTCGCAAGCTATTTCAGCGACAGGGATGGGCGACGCTCGATGTCACCGACCAGGCCGTCGAAGAAACCGCTGCGCGCATTATCGAACTGATCGGGCCTGCATCCGCCGCTCCTTCGAGCGCGTGCGATTTGCCGTAAAGCAATTCCTGCCTATCCTCTATTGATCGGCGTGGCGATCTTGAAGGTCGTTCGATTCGAGAGACACAATGCCCCCTCAAGAGCTCGATCCCTCTTCCACAGAAACCGAAGCCGCCAATAGTCCGCGCCGGTCGACGCGATCGCTCAGGTCGATCTTTCATCCAAAGACAGTTGCGGTCATCGGCGCGACCGAGACGCCCAACAGCGTCGGCCGAACTGTTTTGCGGAATCTCATCGCCACGCCGTTCGGCGGCGCGGTTTATCCGGTGAATCCGAAACGCGCGAACGTGCTGGGGATCAAGGCTTACCCGAGCATCGGCGACGTGCCGGAGAAGGTAGACCTGGCCGTCATCGTCACGCCGGCGGCAACAGTGCCGGGAATCGTGGGGCAGTGTGTCGATGCGGGGGTTCGCAGCGCCATCGTCATTTCCGCTGGATTTAAGGAACTGGGCGCGAGCGGGGCGTTGTTGGAAGCCGAGGTTCTCGCGCAGGCCCGCCGCGCGAATATGCGGCTGATCGGGCCCAACTGCCTGGGCGTGATGAACGCCGTTTCGGGACTGAACGCGACGTTCGCCAAGGGGATCGCAAAGCCCGGCAACGTGGCGTTTCTCAGCCAATCGGGGGCGCTGCTGACCGCCATTCTCGATTGGAGTTTTCGCGAGCAGGTCGGCTTCAGCTCGTTCGTTTCCGTCGGCAGCATGCTGGACGTGTCGTGGGGCGATTTGATCGACTACTTCGGCGACGACCCACACACCAAGGCCATCCTGATTTACATGGAAAGCATCGGCGACGCCCGGTCGTTCCTTTCGGCAGCTCGGCAGGCGGCGCTGACCAAGCCGATCATTGTGATCAAACCCGGGCGAAGCGAGCAGGCATCGAAGGCGGCCGCCTCGCACACCGGCGCGCTCACCGGCGGCGACGACGTGATCGACGCGGCGTTTCGTCGATGTGGTGTGCTGCGAGTGAACAACATCGCCGATCTGTTTTACATGGCCGAAGTGCTCGCCAAGCAGCCGCGCCCGCGCGGGCCGAAGCTTACGATCGTCACCAACGCCGGCGGGCCCGGCGTGCTGGCGACCGATGCGCTCATCGGCGGCGACGGCGAACTCGCAACGCTTTCACCTGCAACACTCGATCAGCTGAACGCGTTTCTCCCCGCGCCGTGGAGCCACGGCAACCCCATCGACGTGCTCGGCGACGCCAGTGCAGACCGCTACGCCAAAACGCTGGAAATCGCCGCGAAAGACCCGCAAAGCGACGGTCTGCTCGTCATCCTCACGCCGCAGGACATGACCGACCCCACGCAAACCGCGCAGATGCTGCAGCCATACGCGAAGATCACCGAGCCATATCCCAAGCCCGTTCTCGCCAGCTGGATGGGCGGGCCCGACGTCGCCGCCGGCGAAGATCTGCTCAATCGCTGCGGCATTCCGACGTTTCCGTATCCGGACACGGCCGCCCGGATGTTCACTTACATGTGGCGGTACTCGTACAACCTGAAGGGCTTGTATGAAACGCCGGCGCTATCAGACGATCTGTACAATGCAGCACCTGATCGTACGGAGGCGGCCAAAATCATTGACGCCGTAAGAAACGCTGGCCGCACGCTGTTGACGGAGTTTGAATCGAAGGCGCTCATGAACGCCTACGGCCTGCCGACCGTGCCGACGGTTGTCGCCACCACGTCGACCGAAGCAGTTGCAGCCGCCGAACGACTTGGCTTTCCCGTCGTACTGAAGCTGCACAGCCACACCGTCACGCACAAGACGGACGTGGGCGGGGTGGAACTCAACCTCGCTGATCGTGCCGCGGTGGAGCGCGCGTTCACCGACATCCGCACGGCCGTGATCAGCAAAGTAGGCGAGGCGGCATTCAACGGCGTGACCGTCCAGCCTATGGTCCTGAAGACCGACGCATACGAGCTCATTCTCGGCAGTTCGATCGATCCGCAGTTCGGCCCTGTCCTGCTCTTTGGCACGGGTGGGCAATTGGTCGAGATCTTCAAGGACAAGTGCCTCGCGCTCCCGCCACTCAACGCCACACTCGCCCGGCGAATGATGGAGCAGACGAAAATCTATACGGCGCTCAAGGGCGTTCGTGGCAGAAAGCCGGTCGATCTGGTCGCGATGGAGCATTTGCTCGTGCGCTTCAGCCAACTGGTGGCCGAGCAACGATGGATCAAGGAAATCGACATCAATCCGTTCCTGGTGTCCTCAAGAGGCGCAGTTGCGCTGGACGCTCGCGTGGTTCTGCACGATCTATCAGTGCGCGAAGAAGAACTTCCGCGTCTTGCGATCCGCCCCTATCCATTGGAGTACGTGCATCCGTGGACGGCGAAGGACGGAACTCCCGTCACCATTCGTCCGATTCGGCCGGAAGACGAACCACTGCTGGTGCGGTTTCACGAATCGCTGAGTGAACGCAGCGTACGGATGCGTTACTTCGGCTCGCTCATTCTCGATATGCGCGTCGCCCACGAGCGTCTCACGCGTGTCTGCTTCAACGACTACGACCGCGAGATGGCCCTCGTCGTGGATTACATCGATCCGACGTCAAAGTCCCACGAGATCGCTGGTGTAGGCCGCCTGAGCAAAATTCCTAATCGCGACGAAGCTGAAGTGGCAGTGCTGATCAGTGACACGATGCAGCATCGCGGCCTGGGGATGGAACTGATCCGATCCCTCGTCAATATCGCCCGCAAGGAAAAGCTCTCACGGCTGTCGGCCGAAGTGCTGGGAGAAAACCTGGACATGCAGCGCATCTTCGAAAAGCTCGGTTTTGTGCTGACCTCATCCCCCGGCGAACAGACCGTTCGAGCCGAGCTGAACCTCGACTAAATTGAGCTGTACTCAATCCCTTTCGGCCTGCCATTAGGTGAAAGACCTAGACGCCTGCAAGAACGCTCTAGAAGAAATTCATTCTCCAGTCCGATTGTTCGCACTCCTCAATCCACCCATACTCATATGTGAGGTTTGAACGAACATCGAGATCGAGGAGAACCATGAACACCGAAACACTACTAAAGGCCGTTCAAAATTACCTTGAATCGGAGACGGCATGCGGGAACTCGAAGTTCATCGAGGCCGACAGGAATCTGCTGTATCAGCAGGTTTCGGAAGCGCGAAAAGAGCTGGCGGTTGGGGAGGCGTGCGCGTGTTCCATCGATCACACGACGGGCCGAATATTCAAACGGATCATGGTTGCGTTGGATAACAGCGAGCAATCCGGTTTCGCCGGCAGGCTGGCGGCACGGCTTGCCATGGAATTGGGGTGTGATCTTTCGCTGATTCACGTCGTCCACATTCCACCAATGGTGAATCCTGATCTCGCATTCGAACAGATTGAGATGCACCCGGCCATGCTGGAAGGGGGCCAATCGCTTCTCGACCGAACCGCCAAGCGGCTGGCGGCGTTTGCGCCGATCGAACAGGTCCTTCGTGAAGGCGACCCCGCGACAGAAATCGCCGATGCCGCGACTCGCCTGGGAGCGGACCTGATCGTCCTTGGCACACACGGCCGCGGGCGATTCGCTTCGGCCGTCGTCGGGAGCGTGGCACAGGGCGTGATGCGAAAGGCGACGTGCCCTGTGCTGTGCATAGCGCACGATCCGATGGAACCGCGTGCCGTCGCGAGAATCGCCGCGCCGGTACAGGCGGACTATTTCCCCGTCACCAATGCATAAGGGCACCAAACTCTGAGGCTAGCCATGGACAACGAACTGATCGTTCAACCGCCATCACGGGAACTCGAGCGGGCTAAGCTCTCTTTGCGGGCCGACATCTGCAAGGATTGCCCGCACCGGACGAAGACTCCGTCCTTCGAACTGGACGATCAACCCGATTGTGAGCGGGAATGCGAGGTCTTCACGCATCTGCCCGAGCTGGTCGATGCCGCAAATCGCGTGGAGCCGATGGTCGGCTCCTTTGAACAAGTGATGAATCAAAGCATCACCAATATCTGTGAGCACACGACGCCGCCGCCGAGCGCGCGGGGCAAGCGCCGGAAGTTACAGCGCTACCGTCACGCGATCACGCGCACTTTGGCAAAAGTATTCGGATATTGACCGTCTGTCTTGAAAAACGATTTTCTTTCAACAAGGAGAACAGTGTCATGGCAACCGCTTCTATCAAATGTTCCAAACCCGCGGACAACAAAGATTCATCCGATGGCTGCAACTGCGCGCGACAGGGCCTGGAGCAGGCCGACTGGAAGTTGATTCTTGAACTCCTCGAAGCCGAGCGGAACGAGCTTCCGGGGGAAATTCACCACACAGACGGCTTCCGCATGCACGAAGAACTCATCCAGCGAAAACACCAGATCGAGAAACTGATCAAGCACGTCCAGACCTTGCAGGCATGACTGGTTCGCTGGAGGTGAAGAAGGGAGCGCAAAATGGCTGCGGTATTGACGCGAAAGCAACTCGGCGATGCGGACCCCATTGTAAAACTGAACCGCACCTTACTGGCGAATCACGGGATCGTTGCCGTCAGCGTGGCGGGTGGAGCGAGCAGTGGAAAAACCTCGTTGCTCGAGGCCACGATCGACGGACTGCGTCCTGAAGTAAGGATTGGCGTAATCACGTGTGATGCCGGAACGTATCACGACCGTGATCGCAAGATGAAATGCGATAACCAGGTGGTCCATGTGGACAGGGACTGCCCGACAATGCCCGACTCGGTGCAGATTTACGATGCGCTGCAATGCCTCGATCTCAACAGGCTTGACCTCTTATTTATCAAGAGTGGAGCGGCGACCGCTGACTGCAGCTTGCCGGATTTGGGGCAGGATGCATCCGTTGTGTTGCTCAGCGCGGACGGCGGGCTGGATCAGATCGAGCGGCAATCCGAAATTGTCAGATCAGCGGATGTGGTCATCTTGAGCAAAGCCGACCTGTTTGAAACGGCCGACTGCGCCCGGAATCCGGCTGCATTTCAAACAGGCGTCCGTCATCTAAACGATCGTGCCGAGCTGTTTGAACTATCCGCACTGAAAGGCAGCGGTATGATTCACTGGTTGAATTGGCTGCAATCGAACATTCGGAAGTGTCCATCGACCGTGTCGCATTGGTTCGGTTGAAAGAAGGCCGATGACTTGTACGAGGGAGATAAACTCATGTCACAGAGCAAACCCTACAACATCCACCGCATTCTCATCGCGATCGACGACAGCCAACCTGCGAAATGGGCCGTCGACGTCGGCCTGGGACTTGCCGAGCAGATTGCAGGTAAGGTCATGCTTTTACACGTCATTGAACCTCGCCCGATTGTCCCGGGCCGCGAACTGGCCAGACTTGCGGCGAGCGTCCTGCGAGATCAAGCGGAAGCCCTTTTAATGCAGGCGCGACTCTCGTTTCCGCTAGCCGTGGAGGTGGAGACGGCCTTACGCGACGGCGTCTTCCCTGCTCCGGAAATCCTGGCCGTCGCGAAAGAATGGAAGGCCGACGTCATCATCCTGGGAACGCGCGGGCGCGGACGCCTTGAAGAGCTCGTGCTCGGTAGCACGGCCGACGCAGTCATGCGTCGATCACCATGCCCTGTCATCACGGTTGCCAGCGAACCGAAATCTCAATCAATCGAGCAACAGGAATGGACAGGCGTGGGCTCGGACTGCGCCGATCCCATTTCAGCGCATTCTGATTCAGCGATACCCTGCGGCGATGGCCCAAACTGATCTGGGAGGTTTCATTGTGAGTATCGCAAATGAACAACGTTACCAGTCGATTGTGCATTCTCTGAAGGCAACGGCGCAAGCGCGGGAACTGGCGAATTCTCCGGTCGGGGCGACGCTGGGAATCCGCTATGTGACGATCAGTCGCCAAGCCGGCACCGGTGGTAAGAGCCTGGCGAAGGAACTCGCACAGGCAATCAATTGCCTTCAGCTTCACGAAGACGCGTGGTATGCCTGGGATCGCGAACTGGTGGATAAAGTCGCAGCCGAGCACCACATCGAGCCGGAATTCGTCGAGGCGCTGGAGGACAGCGGCCACCACTGGTTCAGCGAATTCATCGCCTCGCTGTCTTCTCAAGAGCAGCCTGGCGAGTTCAAGGTCTATCGGCGCGTTGCGATGACGGTCCGAGCCCTGGCCATTGCGGGTCGCGCGATTATCGTCGGCCGGGGCGGGGTGTTTATCACGGCGGGGTTGCCTGGCGGACTTCATGTAAGACTTGTGGCTCCATTTGAATCGCGCGTTCACCGCATGGCGGACCGCCTGCACATCTCTCCGGAACAGGCGGCGGTTAAAGTCCGCGAGACCGATCACAATCGGATGGCCTTCTATCGTCGATATTGGCCGGACAAGAACGTTGGAACGGAGAGTTTCGCCCTGACATTTAATACGGCCGAGCTCACCGACCAGCAGATGGTCGACAGCATTCTAGCTCTCATATTCGGCGCTTCGAGACCCCAGTCGAATCGGAACGTTCCACGGCCAGCTGTTGAAAAAATCGGAACGGAATATGGTGGCGCGCGGTGACCTTGGCAATCCTTGAAGTGCCTTCAATCCCAGCGCCCGGCGGCTCGTCATTCCCGACCGATCGCTGAAAAAAGTCGACGAATTCTTCCACATCAACCTGCGAATAAACCGCATCGCGCTACAAAGCACTGTCGGGAGAAGGATCCTGAGCGTCGCCGTCGAGGCCCTGTGCCGACACCGGCTCAATATTCACTCACGCGTTCTACGCTCCTCCGTCCTGACAATCTCGCGGCACCGAACGGCGACGAACCTTCTGCTCACTATTTTGATGATCATCCATTCCGGCGGTCTTCGGCGTTTATTTCAGGGTAGTCGAGGAATTGTAATTCCTGCCTAAGAATGAAAATCGTTATGGATATAGATGAGTTTGTAGGCTAAAACGTTCAAGGTTCGCGAAATAGTTCATTGCCCTATCGAATGCCATTCCTGCGCCCGCCATTCGGGTGCGTCAAATTTGCACAGAATCGACGGTGTTCGATCGACGGATAGATAGAAAAGGCAGCTCTCAATTCGATTTTCATTCGTCGCGGCGTGATTGGTCGAGACTTGGAGGTTGTATGACCGTGCGACATGTTATTCCATGTGTGCTCTTGTGGACTGGGTTGAGCATCGCAACGATCGCCGCGCCCAGTACCGCGCCTGCGACGTTGCCGACGACCAAAGCCGCCGCGCCCGCAACTGTTCCAGCGCCGCTTCCGATTCTCAAGCTCGACGAAGTGGTCGCCAAGCTGACGGCCGAGTCGGAAAAATTGATGGATCCGGACCAGACGTTTTACTTCAGTCGGCCGCATCCGATCGTGCAACAGCTGGAGCCCGACAAGGCTCTCAGGGTTCTCGCGCGCATCGCCCAGCCGTTCACCGGCGACCCGCTGCGCGACACTTACATTCGTTATCACCTGCTGTGGGTGGTGCTGCAGGACGCCAACAGCCACAATGAATTTTCGAGCAAGAAATTCGCCGAGATGGTCAACTCGCTGCCGGGCGAGGTGACGTATGAAGTCAAGCAGGCCAGGTCGTGGGATCACCCGGAGATCGCGACGCGGTATTACCAGTTGGTCACCAAGCTCTACGTGTAGACCGGCTTTCCGCCGTTCGAGAAGACGATCGGCCCGCCAGCGTCGCTGCAGTACATTGATGCCGCTCACCGCGCCGAAGCCGACGCCATCTGGGCCGAGGCGCAGACGCTGAAGGGCAAGTTCAAGGCCATCATCGATCGCGACGCGGACGCGTTCAACGAGCGCATGGCGTGGCTGAAGTGGATGCTGCACCAGGTCCGCGGGGAGGGCGTGTACGGCATGTTGATGAGCGGCGACCCCGGCTCGTTCGATGAAGTCATGGGGCAGATCACGCAGCGCGCCCAGTCCGACCCGGAACTGACGGCCGAGCTGCTCGGCTTCGTCAACGCGGCGTATTTCGACGGTTGGCTGGCGCAGTACCCCCCGGCGAAGTTGAGAGTCGCTGCCGCGAAGCTCAAGTCGGTGGTGATCGCCGCCGACAACGCCGCCGCCCCCGCCAAGGCCAACGACAAGCACCGCCGAAAGAATCTCAGCGAGCTGGCGTTCACGATCATCACCGCGATGGAAACCGGTCATGTCCCGGCGCGGAAGCCGAACATGTCGCTGATCCGGCCCGAGCCTGATCCGCCGCTTGCCAAGTTCGTCAGGCGCAACGTCAAGCCCGAGGCGATCGACTTGGCGATGATCGAAGACGCCATAGCCCGCGCCACTGCCTCGCTGGAAAAGCTCCGCCCGCCGGACACGGATCTGGGCGTGCGGAGTTACGTCGCGGCGGGCCTGGTCGAAGGGCGCGCCGACTGGATTCTCCCGCAGTATTTCATGTCCGGGCAGCAGGCGCTGGCGAGCTGGGCGATGATGGAATCCGGCGAATCCACCCAGGAACCCTGGATGCGCAAGCGCATCAGTTGGCTGGCGTGCATGGAGAGCATCAGCGTTTACGACCGGGCGATCCGGCTCGAGGCGCTGGCGAAAATGCCCTACAAGCAGTGGCAACCGTGGATCCAGCGCGACGTCGAGTGGCTCACCAGCTCGATGACGGACCTGGGCGGGTTCACCGATAAATACGCCGGCGGAACAAACAAAGGGTACGGCGACAACGCCAACAGCCAGTACGCCGTCCTTGGTTTCTGGGCGGCGCAGGAGGCGGGGTACGACGTCAACAACAACGTGTGGAGGAAGATCGACCAGTACTGGCGCACCGCGCAGTTTCCCCCGACCGCCGATGCCGGCGCGGGCTGGGCGACTGTGAGCTACAAGTCGCTCAAGGCCGGCGACAACGCCAACGCGTTCGCCAACCGCGTCGCCTGCCCGATGACCGCGGCGGGCATCCTCTCGCTGAGTCTCAGCGAGCGATACCTCAACGGGCCCAAGCTCCTCGGCGTCAACAACAAGCCGAGCACGGAGTTGGCCGACGGTCTGAAATGGCTCGACAAGAATTTCAGCCTCGATGCGATCGACGGCGATTCAGATCTGTACTACTACCTCTGGACGATCCAGAACGTCGGCCAGGCCAGCGGGTATCGAACGTTCAATAACATCGACTGGTTCCGCGCCGCCACCGCGCGACTGCTGAACCAGCAGCAGGCCGACGGCCAATGGAGAGGCCCGAAGAGACCGATCGTTTCAACATCGTTCGCCCTGCTTTATCTTTCGCGCGCCCGCGGGCCGCTGGCGATGTGCAAAGTGCGGTTCGACAGCGACGCCGGCGCCAACTGGAACAACCGGCCGAACGATATGGTCAACTTCGTTGACTACGTATCCAAGCAGTTCGAAGTCCCGACGAGCTGGCAGATCGCCGATCTGAATCAGCCGGTTTATGAATTGGCCGAAAGCGCCACGCTCTATCTCACGACCGACAAGCCATTCACACTAAAGCCAGAGCAGGTGCAACGCCTGCGCGAATACATTCTCGCCGGCGGACTGCTGATCGCCGCGCCCGAAGGCAGCAGCACGGCCGGCGTGCTGAAAAGCTTTCGCACGCTGGCTGCAGACTTATTCCCGGGCAACGAGCCGCAAAAGGTCGACGCCAAGCACCCGTTCTATTCGCTGTTCCAGAAGGTCAACCCGGCGATATATCCGCTGTACTCCGTGAGCAATGGCATTCGCCCGATGATGGTGATCATCGAAAAAGACATCAGCCGCGATCTGCAGTTCGACTCCGCGAAAAACCGGGAGTCGTTTGACCTGCTGACCAATCTCTACCTCTACGCCGCCGGCCAAAACTCGCGCCGGCCGCGAATCAGCACGAACTATCTCACCGCCGCGGCTGGGAAAATCAGCAAGACGATCAAGGTCGCTCGCATCAAGTACGATGGAAATTTCGATCCTGAGCCGATGGCGCTCCCGCAGTTGCGGGCGATGCTCGCCGGTCAAAACGGAATCGATCTGGCCATCACGACCTGCACGCCCTCCGAGCTAAAGGACGAGAAAATGGCCTTCATCACCGTCGGCAACAGCGGATCGCTCAAGGATGACCAGGCCAAAGCCCTGCGAAAATGGATCGACGCCGGCGGCACGCTCTGGATCGACACCGCCGGCGGCACGAACGTCGTGGCCGTTGGGGCCGACACGCTGCTCGCTCAACTCGGCTATACCCAGACGGATCTGATCTACGCGAATGAACTCCCGATGTTCACCGGGAAGGACTTGAAGAACGGTTACCTGCTCTCTACTGCCAGCTACCGCCAATACAACGAAGGAGAAAAGCCGCGCCTGCTCGCCGTAAAGCAAAAAGACCGCCCGGCGATCTATATCACGCGCGGCGATATCACATCCGGCTTGGCGGGGATTAATTCCTGGGGCATCGTCGGCTACTCTGTGCCCACCGTCCGCAAGTTGGTCGGAAACAGTATTCTTGAACTGAAAAACTAGCCGGCGGTGAAACCTTGGCAAATAGGTCGTTGCCGACGAAGAGGGGAATATGAGCAGGCTAGGCCCCTGGTTTTCGCCTATGTAAACTGCACGTGAACTGTCGTCGCAGCCGGTGCAGGGCGTTTTGTTTGAGCGGTTCTCATCGTAATTTCATTTGCAATATTTGCTAGTCGAGTACAATCCGCCGCAGATTTCCCCGGCGATGGCAAGGTCGTGAATCAGATGCTTTGGAGGGCATCGATTATTGTGGCCTCGGAATACATTTCCAGTCGAAAAATCATGAATAAAAACTCGAAACTCGTGTCGAAGAATATTCGGCGTTCCCGCTTCCGTTGCGCCGATGCGGCGTCGTTCATTGTCGAAGCGCTGGAACGGCGCACGTTGCTGTCGGTCAGCATCGTCAGCGACTATATCGGCATCGATTTTAAATCCAGCGGCGGATACGTGCCGCCGGATACTTCGGGTGCGGCGGGGCCTGCGGCTTATGTGGAGACGGTTAACCAGGCGATCCGCCTGTTCCCCGACAAGACGACCAACAGTGTCTCGGCCTCGGCGGCGCTGAGCACTTTCTTTTTCACCACCGGCGGGCTGTCGCGTGCCGACGGCGGGTCGGGGCTTTCTGATCCGATCGTTGCATACGACGAGCAGATCGGGCGATTCATCGTCGGCGACCAGGACGTCAACTTCAGCTCGCACGTGAGCAAGTTTGATATCGCCGTCTCCAAGACCAGCACACCGGGCTCGCTCGGCACGAGCGATTGGACGTTCTATTCGATCACCACGACCGAGAGCGGCTATGACGCCGACTACCCCGGCAACTTCGGCTACAACCACGACGCCTTCGTCTTCACCCTGAACATGTTCGGCACCACCAACCACTCGATGGTCGTCTCGGTCAACCAGGCCGATCTCGCCGCCAACGTCGCGCCCGCCTCGCTGCACGCCTTCAAGAACGACCTCAACGACGGCAGCCTGCGGCCGACCGTGATGCACGACGCCGCCGCCGGCGACCCGATGTGGCTCGTCACCGAGCACGGCGACAACAGGTCGGTCGACGTCATCAAGATGGGGGGCGTCCTGTCGACGACCGCCACCTTCACCTACACCAACCTCGGCGTCGCGGCCTACTCGCCGGCGGTCCACCCGCTGAACCCCAACGGGACGGTGATCACCACCAACACCGACTCGCGGATCATGAAGGCCGCCGAGGCGAACCACACCCTGGTGGCGACGCACACCGTCTCGGTCAGCACG
>JBBQNK010000035.1:0-49753 GCA_038329865.1 Tepidisphaerales bacterium
GTCATCCTGAGGTACTCCGAAGGATCTAGAGCATATCAACTTCAACCGTAGCGGGCGGCGGATGTTTTGTCTCCGTCATCCCGAGGTACGCCGAGGGACCTCGGGAGCTCGAGAACCGTTGTGAAATCCGAGATCCCTCGGCGTACCTCGGGATGACGCTACACCTGAAGTTGACTCGCTCTAGCCGACTGCTCTGGAAGGCTAGATCCTTCGGAGTACCTCAGGATGACGATATACCTGAAGTGGAAATGTTCTTAAAAAAAGACACGGGCGAGCCGCCCGTGCCACGGAATTCAATCCAATCCAGCCGACTCACTCGCTCGTGATCGTCACTGGGTCCTTGCTCGTCTGAGCAGTCTTCTCACTCGCCCACGATCCGTCGACCGTGACAGCCTGCGTCTTCCCATCCGCACTATTCTTGTAGGGCAGGTTTTAACCTGTCATTGTATTGATCAGAGAAAAAAGAAACGTCAGGTTGAAGCCTGCCCTACGAAATTCCACTCAAAACCGCGCTTCTGAAATTTTGACTGGTTCGCCAACCGGCTCCGCGCTCTTCGGAGCCAGCCAGTCTCCATCGATGGTGACAGTCTGAATCATCTTATCCGCCCCGACGATATTGATAGATAATCCCGGCGCGGCTGTTTCGTGGACCACAACGGTCGGCACTTTCTCATCCTTCCCCAGCGGCACGAGCAAGTGCACCAGCCTCTGCGTTTTCGCGGCCGTCGTCATTGTGCGGGTGAGTTGGAAGCCGTGCTGCGCGAGCTTGCCGGCGCCGGGCGCGTTGCCGGCCATTACCATGCTCGGTTCGGGCTTGTCTTCCATGTTCTTATCGTCGATAGGCACGATCGCGAGGCTTGCCTTTTCGTGCTGCGAGATAAAGGCGTCGCCGTCCTTCTTGAACTCGTCATCGGAATGGCAGATCCACGTGAGCTTGTGCTCTTTCTCGCTGGCCATGTCGTCGATGACGAGCATCCAGCCCTTGGTCATCACCACGGTGCGGCGCAGTGAGACGTTGCCGACTTTCGCTTCCGGGTAGGCCGAGCCGTACGTGCCGCTGGCGAAGGCGTAATCGGCAGTGAGTTTCACGTGATCGATCTTGCACGCGTCGAGTTTCTCGTAGGGGTAGTTGCGCGCGTTGTGATAAGCGCCGTCGTCGGCCTGGCCGATGCCGTCGATCAGGATCGTGTTCTGGTCGCGCGTCCATTTCTCCGCGGTGTAGCCGGTGCCGGAGGCGAGGTAGGTGTTCTTCGCGTACATCCAGAAGCTGCCGATGTCGGCGTGGACGTGGCCCGTATTCATGCGCCAGTCCTTCATCACGTCCGCCTTGACCGCGGCGGCGTGGCCCTCGGGCGGGCCGCAGCGGAAGAGGTACGACGTATCATCCGGGCCCCAGCCGGAACGCCAGGTCACGTAATCTTCATCCGCGAAGTAGTGGTACGGCTCGATCTTCTCCAGCGGCGTGGCTTTTACCGACGGATCAAACCACAAAAACGCGGCCGCGGGATAGTCCTTCTCCGGCGAGCGCTTCTGCAGCAAATCCCCCACCGCCTGCGACTCGCTCGACTTATCCGCCGACGCGATGCCCCACAGCATGGCGTGATTGTTGGTGGTGAAGTTCGAACGCTTCCCGTCCTTCCAGTAATCGCTGTCGCCGATGTCGAACGCACCCGGCGTGGCGGGCAGCAGGATCGCGAGCGGGAACCGCCATGTCTCACGCAGGGCCGGCAGATCGTTCAGGTTCTGCCCGGTCGCCCGGCCCATGACATCCGCGTAACGCTCGTGCCAGTGCAGTGCGTAAAAGCAGTAGCCGGTGCCTTCGTAGTACCACCCGTCGTTCCCCATCACGTAGCGGCAGCGCTGCATGATCGCGTACGAACGCTTGAGCCAGTCGCTGGCTTCCGGCACATCGCCGGCGAGCGCGAGAGAAGCGGTGGCTAATGCTACGGTTGGAATATAAAGATGATTCTGATCGTACGTGAACGGATCCTTGCGATCGGGCGCGAGGTTTTTGTAGATCGCCTTGGCGTGCGAGGTGAGCCCTTCAACGATTGTTTTGCGGTCGGCGTCGCTCAGCACGTCGTGCAGCGCGTCGTAGCCGATGGAGATGTGGTAGAGATACCAGCTGGCCTGCAGATCGTGATTGGCGTTGAACTTCGTGCCCCAGATCGGCTGCTGGCAGTGCGCGACCATCCACTTGGCGGCGCGATCGGCGTGGGTCTTGTCGCCGGTGACGAGGTACGCCAGCGCCGCCGACTCCACACTTTCAATCCGCCAGTATTTCGTGCCTTCAGAGATCGTCGGCCCGTCCGGCGCGGCATTGCCGAGCCGCTTGGCGCTCGAGAGCACTTCCTTCCACAAGTCCGGCTGACTCTCGGCCTTCTTCTTCAGCGCGGGAATGTCGTCGTTGGTGAAGAGCAATCGCGGATGCGATTTCTCATACCCGGCGATGAGTTTCACGTCAGTGACTTTGATTTCATCCGTCAGCGTAGGCGCCGGGGTGTACGGCGCGGGGTCGGCCGCGCGCGCAAAGCCCGCCGACAATCCAAGAGTGACTGCAACCGCCAATGCCGCACGAGTTTTCCACGATCCTGACATGAATTCCTTCCGGGTGAGTCGTTCAATACTACTTACTTTAGTTACGGGCGGTAAGGCGAATTGTTGAATTTCGATCGTGGTTCAGTTTGAAGTGGCATGGGCGGCTCGCCCATGATCTTCTTCCGAAAAAAAAAGACACGAGCGGGCCGCCCGTGCCACGGAATTGCGACGGCAATAGTCAGAGCTTGTGCTCCCATCCGCCCAAGTCGGCCCAGCCGATTTGCACGTCTACTCCGTCGGTTCGTAATTCTAGACCCGCGCGATTTTCAATCCGGCCGATGCAGACGCACGGCTCGGGCAGATCGTCCGGGCTGGCGATGAGCAGTTCGTAATCTTCGCCATCGCCAATCGCGCGCAGATACGCCGGGCGATCATCGCCGAGCTTTTTCACGTCGTCGTGGATCGGCAGACTACTCAGCTCGATACTCGCGCCGACGCCGCTGGCTTCGCAGAGATTTCGCAAATCTACGCCAAGGCCGTCGCTGAGATCGATCATCGCGTTGACTCTGAAATTCTGCGCGAGATAGCGCGCCAGCTTCACGCGCGGCTCGAACGTCATGTGCCTTCCGAGAATGCTCCCGCCGAGCGGGCCGGTGATGTAGAGCTTGTCGCCGGGCTTGGCGCCGCTGCGTGTGACCGGCGGCACGCCCGCGCTGCGGCCGAGGATCGTCACCGTCACCACAAGCTTGCCCGGCCACGAGCCAGTATCGCCGCCGATGATCGGGCAACCGAACGCCGCGCCGGCCTCCTGAGCGCCGAGAAGCAACTCTTTCGCGTACTCATCGCCCGACCCGGAAGGCAGCGCGATCGTGCAGACCGCGGCCGCGGGAAGACACGCCATCGCGGCGCAGTCGGACAGATTCCGGTTCATCGCCTTGCGGCCGATCTGCCGCGGTGAGTGCTTCGCCGAATCAAAATGCACGCCGTCGAGCACCTGATCGACGCCGACGAGCAACAGGTCCTCGCCGAGCCATTTCATCGCCGCCAGGTCATCGCCGATCGGCACGACCACTCGCTCGTCGCGCGGCGACTGCTGGCGGAGCCATTGGATGAAATTGTGCTCGGGCATGGGAATATCTTAATGCACAGAAGAAAGAATTTTACCACAGAGGAGGAAGAGGGCGCAGAGAGGAAGAAGAGAATGATTTCTGGACGGGGCTGATCGGGATTCCCTTTCCGTGGCACGGGCGGCTCGCCCGTGTCTTGGTTTTCTGAAGCAAAGACATGGGCGAGCCGCCCATGCCACGTAATAATTCACCACCACTTCTCCCTCTCTGTGCCCCTCTTCCTTCTCTGTGGTAAAACTCTTCTCCCCGATTTTCGTCAGACTCTACTTCCCGTCCTTCAACCGCGCCCGAATCGTCGCCCACGCCGCGGGCGGGTCGTTGCCCTGCGGCTCGTAGAGCGAATTGTGATCGGCCCGCAGGGTGACGACATCGCTCACGCCTTCGAGCTTCGTGCTTTCTTTCGAGACCGGGCCGTCGGAATCGGCGCGGTGGTCGCGCAGCTTGTCGGCCAGCACGTCCGCCTTGATCCACCCCGCCACGTTCGGCCCCATCACGTTGACCGCGCTCCCCGCAACGGAGCCGGCCGCCTGCCACACGGGGTGAACGTCGCCGTTGATGATCGTGTACTTCACGCCCGCGCGGCGCGGCTGATCGTTCAGCGCGCTGAGAAATTTCGAGTCCGGCAGCAGATCGCCGCCCGCCTCACCCAGGCCGTCGGTGATCATCCAGCTCGGGCGCCAGTTGGCGTTGTGGCGGAACAACTGCCACTGCTCGCGCGCCTCGAGAATGAACCGCACGTGCGCCCACTGGCTGCCGTGGTTGGGCGGCGCGAGCAGGATGAACCGATTCACGCCGCCGGGGTAGTTCGCACCTTCAACCGTAGATCGCGCGACCAGCCCGCCCATGGAAAACGCGACGATGTCGACCTGCGAATCCGGAAACTGCTGCCGATACGCCGCGAGTTGCTCGGTGAATCGCTTTGCCGAATCCGCCAGCGGCTGGTCGTCGGGGTAGCCGAAATAGCCGACCTGGTAGCCGTCGTCGTTCAGCAGTTTGCCGAGCGGCTCCAGTCCGTCGCGCGTGCAGTCGACGCCGTGCAGTAGGATGACGATCGGCGCGCCGGCCTTCATCTTCGCCGGGAGCAGCAGGCCGTACGATTCCGCCTGTTTCGCCGTCGCTTCAGGCGCCGCCGCTGCGGTAAATGTACGGACGGCGAGCTTGGCCTCGTTCACGCTGTGCGGGAGTTTGGCCGTGTCGAAGTGAACCGTCACCGCGTTCTGATCGACCGTCACCCGGCAGCCGTCGCCGAGCGCGGTGTTGAACGATTTCACGAACACCGTCGAACCAAGCCCCTGCATGCTCACGCTGACCGTGCCGAACTCGATCGCCGGCAGCCCGAGCTTTTCCGACAGCGCCGCCGACAACTCCGGCAGCGAAAGTTTCCCGTCGCGCAGCGGCACGGTGACTTCATGCTCATCCGCCCGCGCGATCAATGCGCCCGTTGTCATCGGCGCGAGCAGCACCGCCGTCAGCAGCACGCATTTCAGTTTCGTCGAATTTCCTGTTCGTCGCATAAGAGTCCTTTCACGCGATGGAGAATCTCCCAAGTTGTATCGCGGGTTTCTGAAAAGAGGGTGGAGAAAATCGGACGATTTTTGGAATCGACGCGCTCCACCACTTTCGACCTTTCAATCGACTCGACGAGTCGCTTGCGGTTTCGCAGCATTAATGGGCAGGAACGGTGCGAAACCGCCAGCGGCGAACGATGTATCTTGTGCGTCCGCCTCACTTCGCATGAAGCAACAACACCGAATCCGTCGCCGACCGTGGATCCGGGTTTGCTCCGAGCGCACTCGTTCCGTCGGTCAGTGTCGTATCCTGCGGCGTGTAGATGTTGTCGTTGTTGTTGCCGCACAAACACGTCTGCTGAAATTCGGCATGGCCGTCGGCGTAGAGAACGTTCTGGCCGTCCTGATTGTGATTCGGACTGTTCCCTCGGCGCATCACCTCCCACGGCACGCCGACTTTAATCGTCGACCAGAGCGGGTCGTTAATCGCCGCCGGGCCGATGTCCGCCGCGGTGACGTAATCGGAAGAAAAGGCGGTGATGAATGGCTTGTGGCCGAGCCCAATGGCGGTGCTAGTCGGGTAGACGTTCATGAAGCTGTACGACACGTTCGGCCGAACCGTCCCGCCCGGCTTGCCGTCGCCGGTGAAATTAGAACGGTTGGTCGCGGCGAATCCGCCCATCGTGTCGGCGACATCTTTCGTCTGCGCGCAAATGAACACCGCAGGCGTCAGGTCTTCCTCGCGGATCAAAAGAAACATCGCCTACGGGATGTTGTTGATTTTTCCCCCGGCCGGCAGGATCACGAACGCATTTACATCGGCGAACCCGTCGTTGGTCAAGCTGATCGGCGCGCCATCAACCGACTGCGTGCGCGGGAAGAGCCCGCGGTTCGCATTCAAGTAGAGCACCAGAGCATTGCCGATCCACTTGAGGTTGGCGGTGCACTTAATGCGTTCGGCCCCTTCGCCCTTGTGAACGCGGGTGAGCAGCGTGTACCAGCCGATCACGACGATCAGCCCGATCACGACCAGAAGGTGCATCAGTGTGAACTGCGCCTGCCCGGATCGTTTGCGATGGCGATGAATTCGTCGCCTTGGTTGGCCGTCCTCTCGGCAGACATTGTACCGCGACGAAGGTCAAGGCGGATCCTGTAATTCTCCCTCGCCCGGTATTCCCGGGAGAGGGCGGGGTGAGGGTTCTGCCGCGATGCTCGGACGATTGGCGATTGAGAAAGAGGATCAGACGCGACAATTTCTTCGAATATTTTGTCGTTTGGCGCGGGGGATCAGAACCCTCACCCTACCCTCTCCCGGCGTACCGGGAGAGGGACAATTCAAAAGTTCCCTACTCACTTCGCGTGAAGCAGCAACACTGAATCCGTCGCCGATCGCGGATCGGGATCGGCGCCGGTGGCGGAATCCGCCCGTGGCAGGCCCGCAGCCGACGTATCCTGCGGCGTGTAGAGATTATCGCCTGCCACGCCGCACAGAGGCGTTTGCTGAAATTCGACATGGCCGTCGGCGTACAGAACGTTCTGGCCGTCACCGTCGTGGTTCGGGCTGTTGCCGGCGGTGAGCAGGAGTCGGGGGGCGTTGAGGTTGATCGTCGGCCAAACGGCGTCGCCGATATCCGCGGGGCTGAGGTCGGCCGCGAGCGGAAAATCCGACGGGCCGTTGTTGATCTTCAGCAGATATCCCAGCTTGAGCGCCGCCGACGTGGGGTAGACGTTGACGAAGCTGTACGAGACGTTGGGAATCACCGCCCCGCCGGGCAGACCGTCGCCGGTGAAGTTGGAGCGGCGAGTCGCGGGCTGGCCGGCCATCGTGTCCGCAACTGCATCCCCCGACACGCAGTTGAAAACCGCCGGCGTTAAATCCTCCTGCCTGATCAGCAGGAACATCGCCTGCGGGATGTTGTTGATCTTTCCACCCGTCGGCGGAATCAAAAACGCGTCGGCGTCGGCGAAGCCGTCGTTGGTCTGGCTGATCGGCGCGCCGTCGATCGCGTGCGTGCGGGGGAACGCGCCGTTGTTTTCGTTGGTGTACAAAATCAGCCCATTGCCGATCTGCATGAGATTGGAATGGCACCTAAGCCGATAGCTGCTGTCGTAGGTTCGGTGCGATGCGAGAAGGACGTACGTCGAAATCATCGCAACGAGCCCGATCACGACGAGCAGTTGCACGAGCGTGAATCGCGCCTGCCCGCTGCGGAGATTTTTCGAAAGCGGGCGCGGCATGGCGAGTTTCCCCTTGGGCCTGGAGAAGTCTAACACGGATTTAAAAACCCGAAGCCTCGTCTCCGAATTCTCCTGAGATGGACCGAAAATTCCTCAGATAGCACTTGACTTTAGTTTGGGTGATGTTAGGATTACGTGGCGCAGGGAAAGGAAGTCCTGCGGATCTTTGAAAAGTGAATCATTTATTGCTCCGAAACGCGTCACTTTCGGACGAAATGGCGGCACTTTGATGTTGAGATGGGGGCGCTTTGGGGTTGAAATGGGGGCGCTAAATGACCCCTTTGGGCACACGCTGCTTTGGCACCTGATAAGTCGCAAGTAATTACAGATAATGGGTTTGAGACTACGCGTGCCGATCCGTGACAGGGCCGAACGTTCAGTCGCACATAATTTTTTTGGCTGACGTCTGGAAGTTCAATTAGGGCGACACGGAAAGGTCCATGAATCCAAGAACACTCCATTCTTTGAATTTGGACGTCGGTTCAGTCCTTTGGCGCAAAGCCATTCCGGTTGATCGGGCTGGCCTCG
The DNA here is from genome assembly GCA_038329865.1 of Tepidisphaerales bacterium. Classification (GTDB taxonomy): domain Bacteria; phylum Planctomycetota; class Phycisphaerae; order Tepidisphaerales; family Tepidisphaeraceae; genus JANMES01. Next base: position 7,940 of record JBBQNK010000035.1, read on the forward strand.
CTCAGATCAAACCGGCTGGCATCGACTTTCGGCGGATTCTTTTTGGCGCAGTCGAGGCAAAGCGTGGTGGTTGGGAGCACCTCTAACCGCGCCGCAGCGATCGGCTGGCCACACAAGCTGCAGACTTTCGGGGCGGGGGATTTCCGTGATTTCATTTTCTCCTCTTTCAGGGAAATCCTAGACCGGCGAGAGGGGAAAAATCACTTGTTTTCTGGCCGAAATCCATCAAAAATTGAAAAATTTTGCGCCGCCCCATGAATCGATTGATATTGGCTGACGGTTGCGTGCCTTGTGGAATCATAAATAATTACTGCAATAAGGTTTACATAGCAATTGGCCCGGAATTGAGTGGACTCCATCAATGACGCACATAGCGTGAACTTTGACTGCCATGTCGCTCCGATTGTCAACAAATGTGGCCGATGGCTATATTGTATATAGGAGTAGCCCGGTTTTTTGATCGGACTCTCCATATTGTGTCGAAATCACAGGGGAAGTTCTTCCAAATTACTAGGGATGGGGCGGGCACTATGACTGAAACCAACGAATCATACTCCTATAAATTCCAACGCCTCCGCGAACGCATCCGGGAAGCCATCACTTCCGGCGAACTGGCCGGCAAACTGCCCGGCGAGCGCGCGTTAGCGAAACAGTTTCAGGTCAACGCTAAAACGCTCAGCAAAGCGCTGACGGACTTGGCGGCTGAAGGTGTCTTGGATCGCTCGATCGGACGCGGCACGTACGTGAAAGGCCAAGCCCCCGCCGCCACCGTCGGTCGATGGCTGGTGCTGGCAGATCCGGACACGTCGCCGGACCTGATCGCCGCCCTCCACAAGCACAATGACGGGCTGCATGTGATGACCGAATCGGTCGACCGCATCCGTCCGAGCTTTATCAATCAGTACTGCGCCGTGATCGATCTTGCTTCCGAGACGCCGGAGCTTTTCCTGCGCGATCTCTCGGTCCGCAACATCCCCGTTGTCGCTGTCGGGCGCGAGCCCAAGACGTACTCGATGAACGCCGTCGTGGTCGATTCGCAACTGGGCGCGACGCGCCTCGCCCGCGACCTGGTGACGGCCGGCCATCGCCGGTTCGCCGTCGCGGCCGATCGGAACGACGGCGGATTCGTCCAGACGATCCGGCAAGTCGTGACACGGTTCGACCCGGCCGCCACGGTCGATGTCTTCTTCGCCAGCGAAATCCCCGCCGCCGTGGAAGCCGGCGCGACCGCCGTCATCTGTGATTCATCGCAGAACGCGCGGCAGGTGATGTCCGCCGTCGCCGCGACCGGGCGGAGCGTCGCCATCGCCGCCGTCGGTAGTGATGAAGGCGGCATTCCTTGCACCGGCTACTTCGTGAAGACCGAGCAGATCGCGTCTGCCGTCGCCGACCTGATCGCACCCGCGCAATCAAGCCGCCCGGCCGTCCTGTGGCTCGCCGGCGAATCGACCGATCGCGGCACGACGGTGTCGAACATCACCGGCGATGCTGAGCGAACCTACACCACGCCACGGCCGATCGCGCCGCAGGCGTAAGTTGTGCAATGACTAATGACCAAGTCACAATGACTAATTAGAGCAGATCAACTCCAAGTGCACCGTCATCCTGAGGTACTCCGAAGGATCTAGCCGACTTTCCATGGACGCTAGATCCTTCGGAGTACCTCAGGATGACGACTACGAGAGTCGGGCGATACAGGTGATGCTGAAATGCACTAGAGCTCGGGCGTTGCGCTTTGATTAGTCATTTTCACTATCCCATGCCCACTTCGCATTCCGTCGCCGACACCGAACGCATCGCCGCCGATCTCGCCCGCTCGCTGGTCGGCGGGGAATGCATCGCGCTGCACGGCGAACTCGGCGCGGGCAAGACGCAGTTCGTCCGCGGCCTGCTCGCGGGACTGGGCGGCGATCCACGAACCGTCACCAGCCCCACCTACGTGCTGCTGAACATCTACAACACCGGCCGGCTCACGCTTTACCACCTCGACGCCTACCGCATCGCCGGGGCCGATGATTTCGAATCGATCGGCTTCACTGAACTGCTCGACCAGGGCGGCGTTGTGGTCGTCGAATGGGCCGGCAAGGTCGCATCGCTGATTCCTAAGGCCGCCGTTCAGGTTCGGATCGAATCGCTCTCAGAAGAAGCAAGATCGATCAACATCGAACCGGCGAAATAGAATTTCGTCGGCCGCAGTTTCGCAACTCAATTGTCTGGATACATCCGCGCCGCCCGGTCTATAATTGCTCGCAATGCATCGCACGAAGAGCATTCCGATTCTGCTGATCGCGGTCATCGCGACGGCCCAGCTGCTCTGCAGCTGCCAGTCGGTGCTCGCCACGATGCTCGTCCGCGCCAAGCCCGCGGCCCACGCGTGCTGCGAAAGCGATCCGGCGCCGGCGACACCGGCTGCGCCGGTCGATCACCTCTGCCCTCATTGCAATGGCACGGCGACGGCGGGAATGATCGACCGAACCGCCACACCACCGGCCGCTCTGGATTTCGCGTGCCTGCCGATCGCCTCGCCTGCGTTAGTCGGGCTGTTCATTTTGGCGTGCAATCACTCGCCCTGTCCTGGACCATTCACTTCTCCGCCCGCTCCCACACTGCTTGAGCTCCACTGCGCGCTGAACTGCTAGGCCTCTTCCCGAATCACGCGTGCGTTGATTCGTCGTCGACCGTGTTGGCATCCAGTTGTCATTGAGTTGTCACCGAGATGTCACTGATTCGTCATCGAAGAGGATTTCCCATGTTCAGACGTTTTCTGATTTGCGCGAGCGTCGCCGCGCTCGCCGGGTGTGCGGGGCCGGCGCGGAATGATTTTGAATCCGTCCAGCAGTCGGTCCAAAGTCGCGGCGGGTATCGCGTGGAGTGGAATCAGTCGAGCGAAGCGGACGCCAAGGCGGATCTCGCCGTGGCGGATTTGCTGAGCCGCCCGCTCTCGCGCGAATCGGCCGTCCAGATCGCGCTGCTCAACAACCCCAACCTGCAGGCGACGTTCGAAGACATCGGCGTGGCGCAGGCGGATTTGGTGCAGGCCGGCCTGCTGAAAAACCCGGTCTTCGACATCGACTTCAAATTCCTGCAAGGCGGAGGCAAGCCGCACGTTGAGGCGGCGGTGTCGGAAGATTTCTTGTCGATCCTGCAACTGCCGCTGAAGAAGAAAATCGCGGAGGGCAACCTGCTGGCCACGCAGCTGCGCGTTACGAACGAGGTGATCGCGCTGGAAAGCAAGACCGAGCGCGCCTACATCGACTTGCAGGCCGCCCAGCAGGAGTTGGAACTGCGGCAAAGCGTAGAGCAGGCCGCCGATGCATCCGCCGAGGCGGCCAAGCAGCTGCGTGACGCGGGGAACTTCAACGAGTTGAGGCTCGCCAACGAGCGGGCGCAGTACGAGCAGGCCAAGCTCGATTCCGCCGCCGCCCGGGCACAGATGGAATTGTCGCGTGTTCGACTCGATGAGCTGATGGGCCTTGCCAGTTCGCCCGGCTGGACGATCGCCGAGCGATTGCCCGACGTGCCGCCGGCCGACCCGGGCGAAGTCGAATTACAACAAACCGCGCTGGCGAACCGCACCGACCTGGCGGCGCTTCGCGCCGAGGCGGAAGTCGCCGCGCGCCGGCTCGGCATTGCGAAGTTGAGCTGGGCGAACGACGCCAAGATCGGCGCCGTCGCCGAGCGCGATCACGGCGGCAGCTGGCAAGGCGGGCCGAGCGTATCGGTGCCGATCCCGCTGTTCGATATCGGCACGGCCGCCCGCGCCCGGGCGGCCGCGGAGCTTCGCCGCGCCCAGCAGATGCACGCGGCGAAGCTGGTGGAGATTCGCTCGGCCGTGCGCGCCGATCTGGCGCGCATGACCGCCGCACGGGCGCGCGTGCACGCCTACCAGACCGCCCTGCTCCCGCTTCGCCGGCGGATCGTCGAGCAATCGCAGCGCCAGTACAACGGCATGTTCATCGGCGTGTTCGAACTGCTGCAGGCCCGGCAGGCGGAGATCGATGCCGGCCGAATGTACATCGAGGCGCTCAAGGACTATTCCCTCGCCCGCGCCGACTTGAAGCAGACCATCGGCGGCGCGCTCCCGCCCGGAACTCCGCCCGCAGCCGTGCCCGCAACCCAACCTGCGACCAGGCCGGCGGAAAAATCGGACGACTCGATGAAGAACATGAAAATGTAACGCGACCTTTCCTGCACGGGCGAGAACGCCCATGGAGAACCAACATGATTTCACGACGCAACATGATGATCAGCGGCGCATTGGCCGGCGGGGCGATGCTTTTGAAAAACGTGGACGCCAAGGCGCTCGAACCCGCGACGACTGGTACGGCGGAAACGGCGGGCGAGCCCGCCGGCTACACGGCGGTTGTTACGCCGAATAATTCCAAGCTGCCTTGGAAGATGATCGACGGCGTGAAGGTGTTTCACCTTATCGCGGAGGAAGTGGAGCACGAATTCGCGCCCGGCCTGAAGGCAACCTGCTGGGGCTACAACGGCAGCGTACACGGGCCGACGATCGAAGCCGTTGAAGGCGACCGCGTGCGGATCTTCGTCACCAACAAGCTCCCCGCGCCGACCACCGTGCACTGGCACGGCATCATCCTCCCCAGCGGCATGGACGGCGTGGGCGGGCTGAATCAAAAAGCCATCGAGCCGGGCGAAACGTACGTTTACGAATTCCCCCTCGTGCAGCACGGCACGCACATGTACCACTCACACCACGACGAGATGACGCAGATCGGCCTTGGGCTGACCGGCCTGTTCATCATCCACCCGAAGAATTCTACCGGGCCGAAAGTCGATCGCGATTTCGCGCTGCTCATGCACGAATGGCGGATCGACCCGGGCACAAGTCGGCCTAATCCGCTGGAGATGGTGGAGTTCAACGTACTCAGTTTCAACGGCAAGTGCTTCCCCGCGACTGACCCGCTCGTGGTGAAGAAGGGAGACCGGGTGCGCATTCGCTTCGCGAACCTTGGGCCGATGGATCACCACCCGATCCACCTGCACGGCTACAACTTCATGCTGACCGAAACCGACGGCGGCGTAATCCCCGAAAGCGCCCGTTGGCCGCTGGTGACGATTCTTGTGCCCGTCGGCGAGACGCGGACGATCGAGTTCGTCGCCAACAACCCCGGCGACTGGGCGATGCACTGCCACATGACGCACCACGTGATGAACCAGATGGGCCACGGAGCGCCGAACATGATCGGCGTGAAATCCAAACCGATCGACGACAAAGTGCGCGACTTGCTACCGTCCTACATGACGATGGGCACCGAAGGCATGGCCGACATGGGCGAAATGAAAATGGCCAACCCCGCCAACAGCATTCCCATGCTCGGCGGGCAGGGGAAATACGACTACATCACCATGGGCGGCATGTTCACGGTGCTGAAAGTGCGGGAAAATCCGGCGAACTACGAAGACCCGGGATGGTACGAAGCGCCGGCCGGCACTGTCGCGGGCAAAGCGTCGGCGGACGTGATGCGTAGGAACGGAATCGACATTTGAATCGCCAAGCGCAGAGGAAATGAACACAGAGACACAGAGGCACAAAGAAGAGCAAAGAAAAATTGATTCCTCTCTGCGTTTTCTCTGTGCCTCTGTGTCTCTGTGTTCATTCCTTCTGCATGTTTTTAGTGGAGTTTCGCCAACTCCGTCTTGGCGGTCGCTTCGTAACTCGTCCCGGGGAACTGGTCGATCACTTCCTGGTACTTCTTTTTCGCGAGGTCGGTCCGCCCCGCCTCGACGTAACTGGCGGCCATGCTCATGGCGGCCTTGGCCTTGGCGCCGCCGGCGGCTTCGTTCACGCGCTTCACGAAGGCGGTATCTTTTTCGTACTCGACCACGACAGCGGCGGCGGTAGTGCCGGGGGCGGTGCCGGCGTAGGTTTTCGCCACCGATTTAAACAGCGGATACGCCTGCTCGTCTTTACCGGCGGCTTTGAGCTTCGTGGCCGTCTCCAGCGCGGCGGCGGCGGCGGTGTTGCGTTTTTCTGCCTCGATGCCGGCCCGAGCTTCGGGCGATTTGTTCATCTCGTCCAGCTTCGCCCGCGCCTTGGTCGCCACACTCGTGCCGGGGAGCGCTTTCATCAGATCCGCCAGCCTCGACGACGCCGCGCCGTACTGCTTCGCGGCGATCATCGAATCGACTTCGGCCACCAGCTTATCGCCGCTGGCTTCGAGGCTGCTCGCGACCGTCGCGGCGCGGGCGGCGAACACGCCGTCCTTCTTCGCGTCGGGCGTGACCGCCGCCATCAGCTTCATCGCTTGAATTATGTCGCCGTCCTTCAGCGACGCGGCCACGCCGTCGAGCTGCTTGTTCGCCGCCGCTACGATCACCGGGTCCACCAGAAACGGCGGGTGCTTTTTGAACGCGTCATCGAGCACCTGGTCGAGAAGGGCCGGATGGCCGGTCCAGAGTAGCTCGCCCTCGGGGGAGAAAACGAAAGTCCGCGGAATGCTGTCGATCCCCCACGCCACCGCCAGCTTGGTCTTCCACCCGCCGCCGTCGTAATACTGCGGCCAGGTGAAGCTCGACTGCTTGGCGACGGAAAGCATCTTGGCTTTGTCGTCGTCGAGACTCACGCCGATGATCTGCAGTCCCTTGTCGGCGTATCGCTTGTTCAGATCGACGATGTGCGGCGCCTGCTGCATGCACGGCTGGCACCACGTGGCCCAGAAATCCACCACCACGATCTTCCCCTTCAGATTGGCCAGGCTCACCTGTTCGCCGTTGACGTCGGTGAATGTCAGTTCCGGCTTTTCTCCCACCGTGGGCGCACCGGCACGAACGCCGGCGCAAACCAACAACGACAGGCAGGCCGCGGCGATCCAATTCAGTTTTCGCATGACGATCCCTTTCCAGCAGAAGTGAACGCGAGGCATTATCAACGACGCCGCCACGCGGTCAACATTTAACGCGCCGACGGCCCGGAAAACTGCTATATTTCTCGAATAATGACACAACCACTCCTTACCGTTCTTTCCCTCGCGAAAATGATCGACCACTCGCTGCTGCACCCGACGATGACCGACGCCGAGATCATCGCCGGCTGCAAGCTCGCTAAAAAGTTCGATGTCGCCACCGCGTGCATCAAGCCGTACTCGATCGCGATGGCGCGGGAGATTCTTGACGGCTCAGGCGTGCTGCCGTGCGCGGTGATCGGCTTTCCGCACGGCAACAGCACGACAAAGAACAAGGTGATCGAGGCGACGGCAGCGGCGAAGGAAGGATCGCCGGAGATCGACATGGTCATCAACATCGGCAAGGCGATGAGCGGCGAATGGCGTTTTGTTGCGGATGAAATCAAGGCCATCAACGACGCCGTCGTCGCCGGCGGCGCGATTCTTAAGGTGATTTTCGAGAACGATTACCTCACCGACGCGCAAATCATCAAGCTCTGCGAAATCTGCTCGGAGATCGGCGTGGCGTTCGTGAAAACCTCCACCGGCTACGGATTCGTGAAACAGCCGAGCGGGATGTACTCGTACAAAGGCGCGACGGTCGAGCACCTCAAGCTGATGCGGAAGCACTGCCCCGAGAGCGTACAGATCAAGGCGGCCGGTGGTGTGCGGTCGCTGGATGACTTGCTCATGGTGCGGAGCCTGGGCGTTACGCGCGTGGGCGCGACGGCGACGCAAGCGATGCTTGAAGAGGCGCAGCGCCGGGCCGAAGCGGGCAAGCTGGTCGAACGATCGGCGCCGGCGACGGCGCTGGCGAGCGGGTATTGAAGGGGTTGCGTTCTTGGTCTGCTAAAAAAGCGAACGCAACTTGCAATTCGCCCTCACCTAATCTCTCCCGGAGAGAGAGGGCCCGGAAACGCGTCGAATCGCTAACAACTTTTGATTCGTCGAGAACCAACCTCTCTCTCCCTCCGGGAGAGAGCAGGAGTGAGGGCGAACGGCGAGCGGTGTTTGATGTTCGTCATTATTTTCGAAAAGTCCGGGCGGAGAGTCGTGTCCCGCTGAAGCGGGACGCACCAGAGAAGTAGATTCGCGCGCTCGCGCTCCTCCCACCCCCGCTTGACACTTCCTCCCCCGCCGGTTGCACTGCGACGAGTGGGCAAGCGCGTCTTCATCACGGCGGCGGAAGTCAGCGGCGATCAGCACGCGGCGGCGCTGATCAAATCGCTGAAAAAGCTCGATCCTTCGCTCGAAATCGAAGGCCACGGCGGGCCCCTCATGCGGGCGGCGGGGGCGACGATCCATCGCAACACCGTCACTCGCGCCGCGATGGGCTGGCGCGGGGCGCTGCGGTACTTCGAGATCAAAAAAGTCCTGAAGTGGACGGCGACGTATTTCCTCGCGCATCCTCCCGACCTGCTGATCGGCGTCGATTCCCCGGACATGAATATTCACTTCGGCCGGCTGGCGAAGAAGCACGGCGTGCCGGTGCTGCAGTACGTGGCGCCGCAGCTGTGGGGCTGGCGCGAATACCGTATTAAAAAAATCCGCCCGGTGGTCGACCAGATCGCCTGCATCCTGCCGTTCGAGGAAAAATACTTCCGCGACCTGGGCGTGAAGGCGACGTTCGTCGGCCATCCGCTGTTCGATGAATTGCCGACCAACCGCATGCCGCCGGAAGGCGCGGTTTTCCCCGATCGCCCGCCGGTCATCGGGCTGTTGCCGGGCTCGCGCGAGAGTGAAGCGCGCAACAATTTCCCGCACATGCTCGATGTCGCCCGCAAGCTGCGTCTGGCGTTCAAGGACGCGAAGTTCATCGTGCCGACCGTTGCCGCCACGCACCCGGTGGTGGCCGAGCTCGCCGGCAGCTTCCCGCGGCTGGATTTCGCGCAGGATCAGTTTGATACACTCGTGCCCAAGTGCGATTTGTGCATCGTCGCCAGCGGCACGGCCACGCTGCACGTCGCGGGCTTCGGCGTGCCGATGATCGTCGTCTATCGCGGCAGCCCGCTCCTCTGGCACGGCGTGGGGCGATGGCTGATCAAAGTCCGCGTCTTCTCGCTGGTCAATCTGCTGGCCGGCGTGGATAAGCACATCGTGCCGGAGTTCATCCCCTGGTACGGCAGCAACGATCCCGTCGCCAACTGCGCAATCGACTTGCTCCGCCATCCGGACAAGCTTGATCTGCAGCAGCAAAAGCTGAACGCGCTGATCAAGCAACTCGACAAGCCCGGCGCGAGTATGAACGTCGCAAAACTGGCGATAACTATGATGAAATAGACGATCCGCGCCGAATTAGATCACGTAAATCATTATCGGAACCGAAGTTGCAGGGCACACGCGGAATCATCGTCATAAACCGCATAATCCGGACCGGCCTCATCGAACCGGCCCGCAAAGAATGTCGTCCCTCCCGGAAACATTTTGACTTTCGCGCGTTTGGGGGATAATTGAGAGGTCTTAGATGTCACTTGGAAATTACCGCCATGTCTATCATGCAAAACGAAGAAACCACGACCCCCGCCATCAAGCTGTTCCAGTCTGCCCACGGCAAGCTGGTGACGCTGCAGCGGATCAATGACCAGCTGAACAACATTCTTGCCCAGCGCCAGCGCGTACAGGACGAACTGCGGGCCATCCGGTCGCAGATCGATGAAGTCTTCGAGCGCGAACTCCGCGCCGAAGCCCCGGCCATCCGCCCGAGCGAAGCGGACCTGGCCTTTCGATTGGGCGGCCTGGAAAACGGCCCGGAAGCCGCCCGCCGAGCGGTTCTTGAAAAAGTCGCGACCTGAGTCTCGGCTGAACTCAATCTTTCTCCCCGGACTGGTCGCTTAAGCGGCCAGTCTTTTTTTTGTTTGATCTTTTCGTAACTCGAACATATTTCCATCAAGTACAACGTCATCCTGAGGTACTCCGAAGGATCTAGCCTGATCGCGCAGGACGCTAAATCCTTCGGAGTACCTCAGGATGACGTCAATGCGAGTCGGGCGAATTAGGTGAAGATGCAGTTCGTCATAAAAACATTTGACGACCCCCCGCGGGTCATCGGTATGGTCTGGGGATGTTTCACGCTTTACACAGGCGGCTCGCCGGGGCGATGTTGTTCGTACTCGCGATTCTCCTTTCACTCGCGGCGAGCCGCGCCCCCGCGCAATCCACTCGCCCTTTCCTCACCGGCGTCGACGCGAACTACTCGCTCGACATGGAGAAGCGCGGCAAGACATGGTCGACGGGCGGCAAGCCCGGCGATCTTTTCGCGATCCTGAAATCCGCCGGCGTCGACACGATGCGCATCCGCCTCTGGACCGGCGACGACGGCGCCAACGGCCTGACTTACGCCACCGAAGTCGCCCGCCGATCGCAGGCGGCGGGAATTAAGCCGTACGTCGTGATTTTTCTCAGTGAAAACTGGGCGGACATGGTCAAGCAGCCGGCGCCGGCGATCTGGAAAGATCTCACGCCCGCCGCCAAGCTCACGGCGATCGAAGCATACACCGAGCGCGTCGCCAAGCACTTCGCCGATGCGAAGATCGATGTCGACCTCTTCGAAATCGGCAACGAGATCGACTTCGGCCTTTGCGGCGAGTTCGAGGAGGAATGGTCACACCGCGTGAGCATCGAGTACATGCGGCAAACCATCTGGCCGAAGGTGCTGCCGATGATCCTCGCCGCCGAGGCGGGCGTGAAAAAAGCCCGCCCGAACGCGAAGTTCATCCTCCACCTGGCCCAGTGGAACAACCCCGACTACTGCATTGCCTTCCACCAATTCATGCTCGCCGGCGGCGCGCAGCTCGACTACGCCGGCCTAAGCTACTTCCCCACCGCCGCCGCCAAGCCGGAGGAACGAACGCTGGATTTCCTCAAAGCGCAAATCGACAAAATCACCGCCGCCGTACACAAACCCGTCATCCTCTGCGAGTCCGGCTATCCCACCGCCGCCAATTTCCCCGGCCAGTTCGCCGAGTGGAACAAACCCGTCGAAGGTTACACGCTAGACGAGCCCGGCCAGCAAAAATGGATCAAAGACTACTTTGCCGCCGCCCGCAACAACCCGAATATCGCCGGCGTCTTCTGCTGGAGCCCGGAATGGTACGACTCGGAGATGTGGAGCGCGTTTTCTTTGTTCGATGGAAAGGGGAACGCCCGGCTGGGACTCGGCGAATTAAAGAAATAGGCGCTATAACTTCAAAGTATTCAATCGCTCTATCGATTCCTGGTACGATTTCTGATCCTCCGGATCTTTCAATTCAGACTGCCGGCGATTGCAGATTTTAAGCAGGTCGTCACGCTGACTGGCCGTCGCGAAGTGCACGATAAACGTGCGCACAAATTGGTCGCCGTCGGTCATTCCAGTGGAATGGATGTCGGCGCGAATTTTCAGTTCATGCCGCAACACAACGAGTAACCCAGGCGTTTGAATCGAGGTTAGCGCACCAAGAAACACAAGAGTGTCATTTGCATCGACGCCGCTCAGACGCGGCGGGATCGTTTCGTCGATCTTCGGAACCAACTCGCCGAGCAAAACACGGGGAGAATTTTCTATCCTGATCGTCTCCGTCAGCTTGTAGCCAACCTCGTGATTCCTGTCTTGCCACAACGCCTCGATCAACCCGTCGCGTTCGCCCGGCGACCTGCCGGCGAATTCGCGAACGCGTCGCTTGGCTTCCGGGAGGTCGTAGCTGAAGTAGACGTTCCGCACGAAATCGTTGACAGCCTCGCTGTGGTATTCAGGCAATGCCAGCCGCCTTTTGACTGCATGTGGCACGACATCGGAGTAGTAGGTAGTCAGCAACCGCACTCCGTTCACCGCGCGGCTGGAGTTGTCGGGCATCGTCACGTCTGCGATAAGCGATTCGCGATGACGCGCAGGCGTGAGTCCGCTCCATTCTTTTCGCACGGCCGCTGCAAGAGAGGGGAAGACGACCGGCGGACTGACACGAATGTTACCGCTGGGAATGTACTTGCTTGGTTTAAAATCACGGTTTGTGATTTGCCCGATCAACTCGAAGCAAATGTCCCCAACCGCCATGGTATAGCCATCGTCATCGTCGCTCACGCCGCCATCACCCGGCCGAGTGGTGGCGCGGGGGCGGATCGACTCTTTGTCTGCAAAACCCGGATCCCAATCGAAAAAGATGCCTTCCACAGACACGATCTTGCCGCGCCAGTTGCGGTCATAGTGGGGCACGTACCGAAATGAGATAAAACCCTCGACCCGCGCCTGGGTCTTCCTAGGATCATCGAGATGAGCCAACAACGCCGGCATTGCCGCCGGGCCGCGCCGGACCAATTCTTGCATCGCGTCGCCGGGTTTGGGCTCAGGATCCTGCAGCTTGAGCAAGCCCTTGGGTATTTCGCCTTGCCCGTCGGCGCCCATGCCGATGATGTTGGTACGTACGGAAAATTCGTCGTTGCCGACGAGCATAAGGCGGTCGATCAACTGCTCGTTAGTGAGAGCAGCAGGCGCCGCTGGAATCGTGGCTTTGTTCGAGGTGCAGGAAAGACTGAGACAGATGACCGCGCAGAGAATTGCGTATTTCATTTGCCCCTCGCTGTTTGACATGCCACGATCGGCCATTGAATCAAATCACGTTGCAGCCATTTCCACAAACCGCTCTTTCAAATCACCGTACAGCTTATCGTAAACCGCAAAATACCGGTCATAAATCGCCGACAGTTTTTTGTTTGGCGAAACTTTCGCCGTCTGCTTGATCGACCCAGCACAAGCTTCTTCCACGCTACTCCACACGCCTGTGCCGACGCCGGCCAGGATCGCTACGCCGTACGCGGGGCCTTCGGCGGCGTTGGTCTGGACGATCGGCTGCTTGTACACATCCGCCTGTAGGTGTCGCCAGAAATCGCTTCGCGCCCCGCCGCCGCTGGCTCTTACCTGCGTGATGGGGATTTGCATCTGCTGCATGATTTCGAGTGCGTCGCGCATGCCGAAGGTGACGCCTTCTAACAGGCTGCGGATCATCATCGCGCGGGTGTGGCGTGCGGTCAGGCCGATCCAGCCGCCGCGGGCGAGCGGGTCGGGGTGGGGGCAGCGCTCGCCGGTGAGGTACGGCAGGAAGTAGAGCCCCTCGCTGCCGGCCGGCGCGGTGGCGGCGAGGTCGATCAGCAACTCGTACGGGTCGCGCTTCTGCTTTTTCGCGTCGGCGATTTCCGCGAGCCCGAGGTGATTGCGGAACCACTGAAAGCTCCCGCCGGCTGAGAGCATGCAGCCGAAGACGCACCATTTGTTCGGGATCGCGTGGCACATGGTGTGGACTCTTCCGCGCGGGTCGAGGACGGGGGCGTCGGAGTGCGCGAAGACGACGCCGCTGGTGCCTAGCGTGGCGCTGACGATTCCGGCGCGGACGATTCCGTTGCCTACGGCGCCTGCTGCCTGGTCACCGGCGCCACCGACGACGGGCGTTCCCTCGGCCAAGCCGAGGGCTTTGGCGCCTTCTGCGTGGAGCGTGCCGGTGACTTCCTGCGATTCGTAAACGCGCGGGAGGAGTCCTTTATCGATTTGCAGAAGCGATAGCAGCGTGTCCGACCATTTCCGATTCGCGACATCGAGCAGGAGCGTGCCGGAGGCGTCGGAAACTTCCGTCGCGAACTCGCCGGTCATGCGGAAGCGGATGTAATCCTTCGGCAACAAAATCTGCCGGGTTTTTTCGTAGACCTTCGGCTCGTTCTCGCGCACCCAGAGGATTTTGGGCGCAGTGAAACCGGTGAGCGCCGGGTTGGCGACCAGGCCGATCAGCTTTTCGCGCCCGCCGGCTTTTTCGGTGATCTCTTCACACTGCTTGGCTGTTCGCTGATCGTTCCAGAGCAACGCCGGCCGCAAAGCTTTCGTGCCCGCGCCGACAAAAACGCTGCCGTGCATCTGCCCGCTCAGGCCGACCGCCTTCACATCAGCCGGCTTCACTTTCGCTTTCTTCAGCACTGCCTTGGTGGCGATCCCCGCCGCCCGCCACCAGTCTTCCGGGTCCTGCTCGCTCCAGCCGGGCTTGGGGGAATGAATGGGATGCTCCGCCATCGCGGTGGCCAGCACCTTGCCGGTTTCGTCGCAAACAAGAGTCTTCGTGCCGCTGGTGCCGATGTCGATGCCGAGGAGATAGGCCATTCGTTTTCGCTCCGGTTGGTGAGCGCGTCATTTTGACCAGGCCCGCGCGGGTTGCAAGCAAGGTCGTGGCCTCGCGTCCGATATTCGCCCACTTCCGGCCGTTGCAAGGGCAATTGCGATCCATGCATCGAACCCGATTCGTAGTGCTCCGCGCAATTCGGGCTCCGCTCCTCAGGCTGATCGCCGGCGTGACGATAGTCACTTGGAGAAGCCGTATGCCCCCCGATCTTTTCGCGACCGATACGTCTGTTCAACTCAAGCTGTCTGAAGTGATCAGCGCGATGTCGTACGCGCTGGATATCACCGAAGGCCAACCCGAAGGCCACGCCGCCCGAACGTGCATGCTCGGCATGCGGATCGCCCGCGAACTCGGCTTCACCGAACAACAATCCTCCGCCCTCTTCTACGGCCTGCTGCTTAAAGACCTCGGCTGCTCCAGCAATGCTTCCAAGATGTGCTACCTTTTCGGCTCCGACGATCGCGCTGCCAAGCGCGACGTGAAGACCGTCGATTGGTCACACGTGAGCCGATCGATCGGATACATCGCCCGACACGCGGCGCCGCACGGCTCGATCTTCCGTCGGGCCGCGAAGTTGGTGCAGGTCGCCATCGTCGGGCAGAAGCAGTCGAAGGAACTGATCCAGATCCGCTGCGAGCGCGGTGAAAATATCGCCCGCCAACTCCAACTGCCCGAAGCGACGGCACGCGCCATCCGCGCCCTCGACGAACACTGGGACGGTCTCGGCCACCCCGACGGATTGTCCGGCGAAGAAATTCCGTTCCTGGCGCGCATCCTCTCCCTCGCCCAGACGGCCGAGGTGTTCATCCGCGAACAGGGGCTCGAGGCCGCCATCGAAATGGCACGCGAGCGCTCCGGCACGTGGTTCGACCCGCGGCTGGTGCAGGTCTTCCTTGCGATGCAAAACGACACGGCCTTCTGGCAGGAACTCCGCGGCAACGACCCGCGGCAGGCGGTCATCGGCTTCGAGCCGCAGGACCAGGTGATCGCCGCAGATGACGGCTCGCTTGATCGCATCGCGCAGGCGTTCGCGCAGGTGATCGATGCGAAATCGCCATGGACGTGCAAGCATTCGGAAGGCGTCGCGGAAATTTCCGTCGGCATTGCCGAGGTTCTAGGTTTCAGCTGGCAGGACCGGCGCTACCTCCGCCGGGCCGCGCTGCTGCATGACGTGGGGAAACTCGGCATTTCCAATCTCATTCTCGACAAACCCGGCAAGCTCACGCCGGAAGAAATCACCGAGATGCGCAGGCACACGCAGTACACGTACGACATTTTGAACCGCGTCGCGGGGTTTAGAAATCTGTCCGACCTGGCCGCCTCGCACCACGAGCGCCTCGACGGCAAAGGCTACCACCGCGGCATCTCCGGCGAGCAGCTTTCCGTGCCGACGCGCATTTTAGCAGTCGCCGACATGTACGAAGCCCTCGCCGCGAAGAGGCCGTACCGCAAGGATCTCACCGGCGAAGAGGTGATGGACATTCTCACGCGAAACGTCGGCGCGGGACTGTGTCCGAACGTCTTCGCCGCCCTCAAAACGTGGCTGGTGAAGAGTAAGTTCCAGCCGACGAAATTGGCGGCGTAAGATCGCGCGGCGCGGTATGATTCGGCCCGTGCCGACCGACCCTCCCGAAAATCCGCGATACTGGTTCCCCGCCAAACGCTACGGCTGGGGCTGGGGCATCCCCGTGACGTGGCAGGGATGGATTGTGCTGGTCGCGTTCATCATCGCGATGCTGATCGCGGGGATGACGCTCGCTGCCGGCCATCTCATTCTTTACCTGGTGACGGTCGCGATCCTCGTCGGCGTGTTGATCGCCATCTGCTACGCCAAAGGCGAGCCGCCGAGATGGCGATGGGGATGACGCGTTTCTTTCTCTGACGGAAATCGCATGCTGATGCATCGCCGTCATCAATTCATTTTGATCGTGGGCCTGCTGATCTCATCGTGGTTGATCATGATGCTGGCGCACGAGCTAGGACATGTGCTGGGCGCAATCTGCACCGGCGGAGAAGTGCAGCGCGTCGTCTGGTATCCCACGGTTTTTTCGCGGACGGATGTCAGCCCGAATCCGTCGCCGTTGGTGGTGGTGTGGGCCGGGCCTGTCGTCGGTGCGATGCTGCCGGCGCTCGTGGCGATCGTCGTCGCGCGATTCCGCTTTGGCGTAGCATACTTCCTTCAATTCTTCGCGGGATTCTGTCTGCTGGCGAACGGGCTGTATGTCGGCGTAGGCGCATTCTCGCCGGTGGGTGACGCGAAAGATCTGTTGCGATTGGGATCATCGCGCGTCGTGATGATCCTGTTCGGAGCGGCGAGCGCGATCGGCGGATTGATCGTGTGGCATCGCATTAGTCCGCGGTTGGGATTGGGGGAAACGTCCCACAGCATTCCACCTAGGCACGCGTATCTTGCGACTGGGCTTGCGGTCGGGTTGATCGCGGTAGGGTTTGTCTTTGGAAATCGCGGGGTGTGAAAAACCGCAGGGACTGGAGCCATTCTTAATTCGCGCCGCGAAGGCGCAAGCGACCTGGCGGCCCGATTTGTGTGGCCGGTCGCTTGCGCCTTCGCGGGAATTTTTCGACGAGTCACTTCCCCGATGTCGGCGGCTTCTTCGGCCACTCCGCCGCGGTGCGGATTTTTTCGATGTCTTCACCGCTGAACTTCCGCCCGCCGACGGCCATGCCGTGGCAGCGTTCGGCGGCGTGGTCCCATGCTTCGGGGGATTCGAGATTGCCGTCCCAGAACGGCCAAGTGCGGCACTGCAATGGGCGGACTTTGTACACGCCGCAGACTCGCCGGGTATGCATCACGCCGGCGGCGTCGGGGATTTTTTTGTCGACGAGAAAGACGCAGTCGTACTCGCCGGCGGGGTTGCGGAGTTCGATTAGGCTGGTGCGCTTGCCGATCGTGCGGCAGTATTTTTCGCGCGTGGCTTCCACCGACAGCTTGAGATGCTTCGCGAGCTTGGCGACTTCGTCGTCGGTCATCCACACGTAGCCCGGCCCGCCTGTGCAGCAGTTGCCGCAGATTTGGCAGGTGAACTCGAGCCCGGCGGCGTACCAGGGGGCATCAGTCTTGGAGTCGGGGACGACGGGGAGTTGCATGCTTTTGCTAAATGGTTTCGTCGGACTTTTTCCTGATCGACACGACACGCCGGCGTCTGAGGTACGCCGAAGGCCCGGATTTCCCGGGCGACGAATCCGGGTCTTCGGCGTACCTCAGACACCGGCGTGGTATGCTCATACCGTATAGACATCTCCCGCGGATTTCTACTGTGCCCGCATCGCCGCCAATTCCTGCACGACCTGTTCGAGCCTGGCGAGCAATTCTTTGTGGCGGGTATCGTCGACGGTCGGCGTTCGCTTGATAAACGTGATCGTGCCGTTCGCTTCCAGGACGGCGTTTTCGATTTCGTCCATCGAGTCAATCCCCTGCTTATGCGCCGCCGCCGCCAGTTCGGCGCGGGTCATCAGCTCGCGGTTGAGGTGATCCTTGAGCACCTTGCCGTCCTTCACGAGGCAGTCGCGCCGCCCGGCGATCACGCGCGCGAGCCGCCGATTGCGGAACAGCAGTTGTACGACGAAGTAGTTGATCCCCAGCAAAGCCGAAGCGCCGATCACCCCGCCGGTGATGGTGTTGTCATCGCCGATGATCGCGTTCTGCACTGTGTTGGAAAGGGTGAGCAGGACGATCAGATCGAACGGGTTGAGCTGCGCGAGTTCGCGCTTCCCCGCCAGCCGCAGGCCGACGATAAGAAAGATGTAGACGATGACCGGCCGAAGGAGTTTCTCCAGGATCGGCAGGCCGAGCACGAACATATCGTTCCACATGTGATGCATAAATTCTCCAATCGAGTGCAGCGCTGAAGCCGGCAGCGCGGCGCGAAGTGTTGTTAAATGATAGGGAGGCGCGGTTCGCGCGGGTAGCGGCAACTCGTCGTGACTTTCGGCGGATCGCCTGTTTAGCCGCCCCGCGTGCGGGGCGAGTCGGCGCGAATCGCCCCCCACGCGGGGCGGCTAAACACCTGCACGACTATTTCTCAATCGCTCGGAATCGAACTCTTTACTCCGCCCGCTTAAAGCTCGGCCGCTGCGAAAGGGAGACGATCGTGCTCCACCACCGCATGACCAGCACCGAAACGTACGCCACCGGCAGCAGCATTGCGATCACGCCCGCCCAGGCGAGCGACACGTACCCGCCGACGAATGCAGCGTCGTAAACGATCAGCCACAGCAGGCCGAACAGCATGAGCCGCTGCCCCGCCTCGCGCGGCGACTCGGTGCGAAGTCGGATGAATTGCGCCACGGTGAAAAACCCCGTGACGGCGATCGCCGGCAGCAGCAATCCCGGCTGCAGCATCAGCGCGATCTGCGGCGTGCGGTCGAAGCGCCGCCACAGCACCAGCCCGATCACCATCGCATTCAGAATCACCAGCCCGCCGATGACCAGCGCCACCTGCCGCCGCGAAATCGCCGGCCGCTTCTGCTCCCACGCGTACGCGACCATCGAAACGATCGTCACATGATCAAGCAACAGTAGCGGATGCCACAGCACCGGCATTTGCGGCGCGGCGATCAGCGAATGGAAAAACCGGATCAGGCCCAGCGTGATCAATCCCGGTGCGACGAGGTATTTGCCGGCTAAATCGTAAAAGCCGATCAGCATCGCCGTGAACATCACCAGCACAAGGCTCAGCCAGCCGATGGGCGTGCGCTGCGAGTAGACGAACCCGCACGCCAGCGCGATCGTCAGCAGCAGCATGCAAAGCAGCTGCGCCGCCGCCGGCGAAATCCGCCCGCTAGGCAACGGCCGATGCGCGGCGATCGCCAGATCCCGCCGGCGATCGATCAGGTCATTCAAGCTCATCCCAAACGCGTACAGCCCGGCCGAAATCCCCGCCACCAGCGCCAGCGTCGAAAACCCCAGCTGATCAAACACCGAAGCCCCCGGCCCGACCTGCTGCCGAGTCAGCATCAACAAATTGCACCACCCGTCGGCGATGGCAGTAAACACCAGCGCCAGCCGGGTGAGCTGCAGCAACGGCAGAAGCCTGTTGGAAAGGAGCGAGAGCACGGGAGTAGAGTAACGCAAAACATTCGACCATTCACAATCCGATGCGGTATCTTACCACCATGAGCACCCAAGCCCCCGCGTTTCTCGCGACTGACATTCCCGCAACGGCCAAGTTCGCGATCATCGCGGCGCGATTTAATGCTGATGTCGTCGATGAACTGCTGGCCGGGTGTAATCGGCGGCTGGGGGAGATGAAGATTCGCGACGACCGCGTGAATGTCTTCCGCGTGCCGGGGGCGTTCGAGCTGCCCGTCGCGGCGAAGTGGGCGGCGGACAGCAAGAAGTACGCGGCCGTCATCTGCCTGGGCGCGGTGATCCGAGGTGATACGCCGCACTTCGATTACGTCGCTGGCGAAGCGGCCCGGGGCATCGCGGAAGTGGGCATTCAAACCGGCGTGCCGATCATCTTCGGCGTGCTCACCACCAACACGCATCAGCAAGCCCTCGACCGCCTCGGCGGTCCCACCCACGGCCACGCCGGGGAACGTGCAGCGGAAGCGGCGATGGAGATGGTGGCACTCAAGACGAATATTTAACCACGGAGGCACGGAAGCACGGAGATACGTTCGACGATCGAAGCGCATCTACCTTCTTCAAGTCTCTGTCTTGAGTTAGCTCGTTTCGATTCGTTCCGGAATCACGAGCGCGCCTCCGTGTCTCAGTGCCTCCGTGGTTAAATCTCCCATTCCCCCCTATACTCGTCGGACGATGACGAACCGGCGGAAAATTCGGGAGTTGGCGATGCAGTTGCTCTTCGCGTGGGACGCCACCGGCAAGGACGACGCCATCGCCGCGCAGCAGATTTTGGCCGACGGGAGCGACGACGACGAGACGCGCCGCGAGTCGCTCATCATGGCGCAAGGCACATGGACGCAGCGGACGATGATCGACCCGCGCGTCGAGCGCCTCGCCCCGCAGTGGCCGCCGCGCCGGCAGCCGGGCGTGGATCGCAATCTGCTCCGCCTGGCCGTGTGGGAATTGACGAATCTGCCCACGCCGCCGAAGGTTGTGATCGACGAGGCGATCGAGTTGTCGAAGGAATACTCCACCGAACAAAGCGCCGCCTTTCTCAACGGCGTGCTCGACGCGATCCTCAAGGAAAACCAGGCGCTGACGGGAGGATAGGACTGAAGGCTGAGGACTAAGGACTTAGGACTTAGGACTTAGTGAAATGCACCATATGCGTTTTAACTAAGTCCTAAGTCCTAAGTCCTAAGTCCTCATTTCTAAGTCCTCCGCTACATGGGATTCTTCTCCAAAACACTCGACAAGCTCAAGGGAGCGCTCAAGAAGACTGCCGAGGTGCTCAACACCGACGTGCGGACGCTGTTCATTCCCGGGCGGCAGATCGACGACGCATTTCTCGATGAGATGGAAGCCAAGTTCATCCAGGCCGACATGGGTGTGAAGAATGTCGAGCGGATCGTCACCGCCGTGCGCGACCGATGGCGGCTGGGCAAGATCAAGAACGCGGAAGACGCCGAAGTCGTGGTGAAGGAGCAACTGCTGGCGAATTGGCCCGCGGCGGATCGGGAGATACGTTTCGCAGCCGCGGGGCCGACGGTGATTCTGGTAGCGGGCATCAATGGCGCGGGGAAGACGACGTCGATCGCCAAGCTCGCGTGGCTGCTCAAGACGCAGATGGGCAAGAAAGTGATGGTTTGCGCCAGCGATACTTTCCGCGCCGCCGCCGTCGATCAGCTCACGATCTGGGCGACGCGACTGGGCGTGGAGATCGTCAAGCACAAAATGGGCGCCGACCCGGCCGCCGTCGCGTACGACGCGTGCGAGGCCGCCAAGACGCGCGGCATCGACGTGCTGATCGTCGACACCGCCGGGCGGCTGCACACGCAGGACAACCTCATGCGCGAGCTGACGAAAATCCGCGACGTGGTCGCCAAGCGGATCGAAGGCGCACCGCACGAAGTGCTGCTCGTGCTCGACGCGACGACGGGACAAAACGGAATCGCCCAGGCGAAGAACTTCGGCCTGGCGATCAACGTCACCGGCCTGATCCTCGCCAAGCTCGACGGCACCGCCAAGGGCGGCGTGGTGGTGGCGATCAAGGAGCAACTCGCGGTGCCGGTGAAATTCATCGGCCTCGGCGAAACGCCGGAAGACATTGAAACGTTCGACCCGCAGCGGTTTGTGGATGCACTGTTCGAGGGCGGCAAACTCGGCTGAGCGGAAACGCGAATCGCCTTGATTTGTTCCTCTCCCGGACATACCGGGAGAGGGAAAAAACGCGAGTACGCTCAGAAGCGGCGTGCGGGTATGATTCCGTTTCGTCCGAAGTTCACGATCGAAACCGCATTTCAAAAATCGATGCAAGACCGATCTCCACCACCTCCGCTCCCGCCGACCGTGGATTACGCCACGCCGGGGCCGTACAGAAATGCGCCGTCTGATCGCGCGACCGCGCCGATCCTGTCGCATCGCATCGCGCTGCACGTCGGGGCGATCGCGATGGCGATCTTCCTGACCACGATGCTTGGTATTCCTAAATTGGAATCGGTCTTCAAGGATTTCAAAGTCGAGCTGCCGGCCATCACGAAGTTCACGCTGGCGATTTCGCGGTTGTTCAATTACTGGATCGTGTGCGTGTTCTTTGTCATGTGCGCGCTGGCTCTGCCGTTCTTGCTGTCGGCGATGCTGGGCCTGGGCAATCCGACACGGGAAGAGATTTATCGCCGCGAAAAATGGGTGTGCCGAGGACTTCGGTTGATCGCCTTGCTGACGGTGCTTTGGCTGGCGCTTTCGATGATCATTCCGTACGCCACGCTCATCCAGTCGGTGTCGTCGCCGCCGAAACATTGATCGGCCGCGCATTTTACGCGGCGCGGGCCTAAAATCGCGCAACTTTTCAACGAGGGATCTATGAACGCAAATCCGATCGGACGAACGTCTCGATTCAATTGGCTCACCCTGATTTTCCTCGCGGCGGCCTGCACGGCGGGAGGGTGCGCGACGGACAAATCCGTCATCAGCCAGGCCACTCAAACCAACGAGCAGCTGCAGTCGGCGATCGTCACCGATCCGCAGTTGGCGAATTACATTCAGCAGGTCGGCAACCGGATCGTCGCCGCCGGCAAGCAGGCCGACAAAGCGGGCATCGGGCCGAAGCAGCACTTCGATAAGAATCAGGACGATTCGTGGATGTACTCGGACATGAAGTTCTACCTCGTGAAGAGCAACACGGTGAACGCCTTCACCACCGGCGGGAAGTACATGTACATCTACACCGCGCTGTTCGACATGTGCAAGAGCGAGGACGAGCTGGCGGCCGTCATGTCGCACGAGTACGCGCACGTCTACTGCCGGCATGTGCAGCACGGGACTAACAACCAGTACAAGGCGCTCGCGGTGGCCGGCGCGGCGGGATTGGCGGGGGCAGCCGTTGGCGGGAAGGACAACGCGCTCGAATACGGCGCCGGCAGCGCGGCGGTCGCCTATGCGGCAGCGACGCCGTTCCTCACGTCTTTCACCAGCTCCGACGAGAACCAGGCGGACAAATTCGGCTTCGCCATCTACGCCCAGGCCGGCTGGGATCCGAACAAGTTCGGGGATTTCTTCCAGCACCTGATCGATGCCGGCAACGACCCCAAGGCCGGTGGCGATCACCCGCCGCTGGGCGAGCGCGTCGACAACGCCAAGCGCCGGGCGAGCGAGCTGCCCGCCAAAGCCAAGTCCTGGGCCAAGCCTGACGTCGCTTCCGGCACCGAGTTCGCCGGCTACGTCGCCCGATCAAAGACCATCACCGCATCGGCCCCGAAGGATGAAGCGACCAAGAAAGCCCAGACCTTACTGGCGGCATTCCCCAGTTGCGTGACGGTCGATAATCAACCGCAACAGATCAAAGCGCGGGAAGAGATCAAATCCACACTCGACGCGGCGGCGGAGAAGCAATCGGGCGGGAAATGAGCCGCGCGGTCCGGGTAGAAGTCCTTCACGCCGGTGCCTGAGCGTACGCGCGAAGGCCCGTATTTCCGGAGAATTCCCACGAAGAATCCGGGTCTTCGCGGGTATGCCCAGACACCGGCGTGTGGACGATTCTTCATTTCCAATGCTCATCATTCTCTCATCGCGCTCACAATCTTGTAATCGTTTGCTCTACCGCGCATAATATTGGGTGAGCGGTTCGTTTGCGGATTGGGCCGCTCTTGTTTACGGAACTTTTTGACATAACAGCCTTGTAAAATTGGTCTTACGATCGTTTTTCGAGGGTTATGACATGAACGTGGATGATTACGGAGTCATTTCGATGCTGCTGTCGGCCCTCATGGTGGCCGTGGCGGTGGTGCCTTGCCTGTGGGTGGTCTGGTTCGACCAGACCCGCCCGCCGGCGCAGGCGCTCGTGCCGGCCCGAATCGGGCGGACGCGCGTTGCAGGCCCGCAAGATCGGCTGACTTTCGCGGACGTCTTACCGGCCAATCAAGCCTGGCGAGCTCCACCCACTTTCCTCGCGTCTCCCCAAACCCACGAGCCGGGCAACCGGCCTCGATGGATTTGACGCGACTTCAAAAGCTCCTTCCCAAATCCGCAAAGTTTTACCGACGACTTTCGCCCACCCGGGCCTAAGCAGCCGGCCTTTGGGGATACGTAACATGGATTATTTCATTGGTTCCGTCATCGGTGTCGTTCTCGGCGGGGGTTTGATCTTCGCCTACTTCTCTTACGCCGCCTCCAGCGCCATCAAGATAGCCAAGATTCAGGCGGACGAAATGCTCGTCGCCGCCCGGAAGAAGGCCGAGAACAAAGCCAAGGAAATCGAGCTCGCCGCTGGCCAGGAACAGCTCAAAAAGCAAGAGCAGATCGAAAAAGGCTTCGAGGCCGCCCGCCATCAGCTCAACCAGGAAGACATCTCCCTCGGCAAGCGGGAAGACGCGCTGGCCCGCAAGACCGAAGTCCTCAGCCACAAGGAAAAGCAGCTCGACGACCTCACCGTCAAGCTCACCGCCCGCGATAAATCCACCGCCCTCAAGGAGGAGCAGATTTCCCAGGCCCTTCGCGAGCAGCGCGACCGCCTGCTGCAGATCACGAACCTCAACGTCGATCAGGCCAAGGAAATGCTCCTGAAGAACGTCGAAATCGACTGCCGCCACGAGGCCGGCGAGATCATCATGAAGGCCACCGAACAGGCCCAGGAAGAGGCCAAGGAAAAGTCCCGCCAGATCATCCTCCAGGCGATCCAGCGTTATGCCGCCGAGCAGACGAGCGACCACACCGTCAGCTCCGTGGTGATTCCCAGCGACGACATGAAAGGCCGCGTCATCGGCCGCGAGGGGCGGAACATCCGCTCCTTTGAAAAAGCCACCGGCGTCGATGTCGTCATCGACGACACGCCCGGGCTGGTCGTCGTCTCCTGCTTCGATCCGGTCCGTCGCGAGATCGCGCGAATCAGTCTCGAGCGCCTCGTGCAGGACGGCCGGATTCACCCCGCCCGCATCGAAGAAATCGTCGTCGCCACCACCAAGGAGATGGACGACGAACTGATCAAGATCGGCAAAGAGGCCGTTCAGGAAGCCAACCTGCCGAACATTCCCAAGGCCGTCATCCCGCTGCTAGGGCGGCTCGGGTATCGCACCAGCTACGGGCAGAACGTTCTCAAGCACTCGCTCGAAGTGGCGTACCTCGCCCAAATGATGGCGGATGAACTCGGCCTCGACGGCCAACTCGCCCGCCGGTGCGGCCTGCTCCACGACATCGGCAAAGCCATGGACCACGACCAGGAGGGCGGCCACCCCCAACTCGGCGCCGAATTCCTTCGGCGCTTCAACGAGCCCGAAGCCGTCATCAACGCCGCCCTCGGCCACCACGGCGACGTCCCCGCCACCACGCCGTACACCCCGCTGATCATGGCCGCCGACGCCATGAGCGCCAGCCGCCCCGGCGCCCGCCGCGAATCGCTCGAGCGATACGTCAAACGCCTCCGCGAGTTAGAAGACATCGCGACGACGTTCGAAGGCGTCCGCCAGGCCTACGCCATCCAGGCCGGCCGCGAGGTGCGGGTGATCGTCGATGCGAAGATGGTCGACGACGCCATCAGCGCGAAGATCGCGCGGGATATCGCGAAGAAGATCGAGACAAACATGCAGTATCCCGGCGAGATAAAAGTCACCGTGATGCGCGAAGTCCGGAGCGTCGAGTACGCACGCTGAAGTGTCCCTCTCCCGGTATTCCGGGAGAAGGGGGGTGAGGGTTCTGCCAAAATACCCATGTGGTGCGGAATCGAGACAGAACCCTCATCCCCCCTTCTCCCGGCGTACCGGGAGAAGGAGTAAGACGAGACCGCGCGCCGGTATGTCTCTTCCCGCTTGCATCCACTTTCCTTCTCGCGCACGATACCGAACCCAAACGAAAGCGAGCTATGCCCAAAGCAGTTCGAGTCGGTGTTATCGGTGTTGGTGCGATCAGCAATCAATACCTCGGCATGGCCAAGAATTTCCCGATCGTGGAGATGGCGGCGGTGGCGGATCTCGATCCGGCCCGGGCGAAGGCGCAGGCGGATAAATTCGGCATTCCCAAGGTCTACACCGTCGATGAAATCTTCAAGGACGACTCGATCGAAGTCATTCTGAACCTGACGATCCCCAAGGCTCACGTGCCAATCGGCCTGCGGGCGATCAAGGCGGGCAAGCACACCTACGCGGAAAAGCCGCTCGGCATCAACCGGGCCGAGGGCAAGAAGCTGCTGGCGGCGGCGAAGAAGGCGGGCGTTCGCGTCGGCTGCGCGCCGGATACTTTTATGGGCTCGGGCATTCAAACCGCGCGGAAGCTGATCGACGACGGCGCGATCGGCCGGCCTGTGGCGTTTACCGCCTTCATGATGTGCCCGGGGCACGAGCACTGGCACCCGAATCCCGAGTTCTATTACGAAGTCGGCGGCGGGCCGATGTTCGACATGGGGCCGTACTACCTCACCGCCCTGCTCAACCTGCTCGGGCCGGTGAAGCGCGTGATGGGGGCCGCGACGATCGCGATCTCCGACCGCACCATCACCAGCCAGCCCAAGCACGGGAAGAAGATCAGCGTGGAAACGCCCGACCACATCGCCGGCACGATCGAGTTCGAGAACGGCGCGATGGGGACGATCATCCAGAGCTTCGCCACGCGTTTCAGTGAGCACAACGGCAAGCAGCCGATCATGATCTTCGGGACCGAGGGAACGATCCGCGTGCCCGACCCGAACGGCTTTGACGGCCTGGTCCACTACCGCAAAAATGCCGACGAAGACTGGCGCTGGCAGCCGAGCACGTTCGTCAAAGGGTACGGCCGATCGGTGGGT
The DNA here is from genome assembly GCA_038329865.1 of Tepidisphaerales bacterium. GTDB lineage: Bacteria > Planctomycetota > Phycisphaerae > Tepidisphaerales > Tepidisphaeraceae > JANMES01. The sequence continues at coordinate 34,337 of JBBQNK010000035.1, forward strand.
TTGGCGGACATGGCCCACGCGATCCGCACCAAGCGCCCGCACCGCGCCAGCGCCGAGCAGGCGTACGCCGTGCTCGATCTGATGCAGGCGTTCCTCGACAGCTCCGACGAAGGAAAGGCGATCAAGCCGACAATCAAGTACGCGCGGCCCAAGCCCATGCCGGCGAATCTGCCGTACGGGACCCTCGACGATTAGTGCCCCGCATTTTCGTGTGAATCGTCATCCTGAGGTACTGCGAAGGATCTAGCCGACTTGCCGTGGAGGCTAGATCCTTCGCAGTACCTCAGGATGACAGTGTTCGAACTCTCGCGATGTAGGCGGGAGTGATGCGCGGCACTCGCCCGCACCCGCCTGATTCCATTCCCAAGATTTATCTTGTCTCCGCGCGCGCCACGTCCTAAATTATCCCCTTCGGGCTGATCAGTCACGGATGCATCGGAAAAGATTATCGCGATCTTCATAAGACTTTCCGATGGTTCAGCCGATCGAAGGATAGTATTGAACACCGGAGGTTCACGCGATGTCGCCTGCAGACCATATCGGTCCCGCTTATCGAAACATTGAACGATGGGTGGCTCACCAACTCGGCACGATCGAGCACGAGCGGCACGTCGCCCGAATCGCGCTTCGCCTCATTGAACTCACCTCCGCTAAACAGCATTTAGATGCCCGCCACCGTCGGTTACTGCTGCTCGGCGCGATCGTCCACGACGTCGGCCGATGTCGTAATGACGAGCGGCATCCGCAGGTCGGGGCGAAGATGATCGAATCCGCCGATGAGTTGCCGCTGAGCAAAGGGGATCGGCGGGCGTTGTGCTACCTCACACGCTACCACCGCGGGGCCGTGCCGCGAATGGGCAACGACGATTACCTCAAGGTTCAGGACGACCGCAAGCAGCTGTACCTGGCGATGGCGTTCCTGCGAGCGGCCGACTCGCTGGACAATCGCTCAATGGAAAGCCCGCGGCTGGCGATCCGCTTCGGCAACGGCCGGCTGGTCATCAAGGTTCACCTTGCAGAAGACTCCGCCAAGGCCCGCCGGATCTACCGCCGGCGGCGGAAGTTTAAGTTGCTGGAAGAGCTGCTCGGCGTGAGCGTTCGCGTGGAGACCGTTCACTCGGTCAACGTAGGGTGATCTTCAGGCGTTGTATTCCGGCAGCGTAAAGAACTTCTCGCCGGGCTTGGATTTCCGCAATTGCTTGGTCTTAGCGCGGTATTTTCGAACTTCGCCGTAGCGCGAGAATGTTTCCTTCGCGGCCAGCACATCGCACCACGCCATTCTGAATCGCAGCTTGCACAGATTGTTCATCAGGTTGACCGCCCACCCCAGCACCGGCCAAAAGAGGCGGCTTGTCGAAAAAGTCTTCAGCGCAATGACCGCCACGTTCGATCGCCCGGAAATGTACCGCCGGCGCTTCACGAGTTGCTTGACGTTCGGAATGAAGTGCACGTTCGACGCATTCACTGCGTGATACACTTTGGCCTGCGGGACGGTGACGCTGTCCCACCCCGCCTGCCAGGCGCGGACGGATAAATCGACGTCTTCCTGATCGAGAAAAAACTTCGTATCCCAGCCGCCCAGTTCCTTGTAGACGTCGCGGTGCATCAGCATGGCGCCCGCGCAGGCGAACGGGATTTTTGAGCCCAGCGGCAGATCGACCGTCGGCATCTGCTTCCGCAGGGGGAAAGCAGAGTTGACCTCCCACTTTTTCTTCGTGAAACGCACGCCGCCGTGAATCCACGTCGCGCCGTCATACGTCCATTGCCACGGGTCGGAAATTGCGATTCGCTTCGAGAGGTCGATCTGCTTTTCGAGCTCGGCCAGGCAATCCGGATCAAACCACATGTCTTCATTGCAGAAGAACAGGTGCTCGTATTGGGCCAGCGGCACGCCGGCGTTATAGCCGCAAACCAGCCCGCTTTCCGGCGGCTCGACCACGACTTTCACGTCCGGGTTCTGCTTGAGGATGGCGGCCGAATCGTCCTTGCTCTGGCGTTCGACGACGATGATTTCCATCGTCACATTCCGCTGGGCGCGGAGCGTTTCCAGCAGGCGCGGAAGGTACTTGGCCCCGTTGAAGTTGCTGACGATTACGCTGACGGCCATGGTCGAATTCTATCCCCAGCTGGCTGGGAGTTTTTCGCGGATTTCGATGTTCTCGAATCGCACCGGCACGCGCGAGCCGTGCGCCTTCACCCAGTCGGCCATTCGCTGGATGCCCGTCTTCAGATCCACGCCGGCCGAGTGGCCGAACACGCGGGACTGCTTGGTGTGATCGCTGAACGCGTGGACGACTTCATTGCGGGCTTCAAGGTGCTTGAGCTTCACCGGCTTGCCGAAGGCGGTGGCGACTTCGGTGGCGAGTTCCTTGATCGTGTACGGCTTGTCAGCACCGACGTTAAACACTTCGTTGATGGCGGCCGGAATCGACGGGCTCTTGGCGATGAGCGGCGCGACGTCGTCGACGTGGGAGAACGCGCGCGTCTGCATGCCGTCGCCGAACACGCTCATCGGCTCGTCCTGCAGCAACTGGTTCATGAAGATGCCGATGACGTTGCGGTACTTGTCGGCGATGTTTTGCCGTTCGCCGTACACATTGTGCGGGCGGAAGATGACGTAGTTCAGGCCGAACATTTCGTGGGCGGCCTTCAGGTCCAGTTCGCAGGCGTACTTGCTGATGCCGTACGGGTCTTCGGGCAACGGGGCCAGGTCTTCGGTCATCGGCACCTGGTTGCGGCCGTAGACGGCGATCGACGACGTGAAGATGAAATTCTTCGCCTTGTGCAGCACGGCATTGTTGATGAGGTTGATCGTGGCGACGAGGTTTGTCTGATAGTTGTACCGGCGAATGAAGTGCGAGAGCCCTTCGGCCGCGTAGGCGCCCAGGTGATAGACGTACTCGTACTTGCCGTCTTTCCAGAGGCTATCGACAAAGGCCGGGTCTTTCAGATCGCCTTGGATCCACTTGGCCTTTTTCGGAACGTTTTCAAGGAACCCGCCGGAGAGGTCGTCGGTGGCGACGACGTCCATGCCGAGCTTCAGGCAGTACTCTGCCACGTGTGAACCGATAAAACCAGCCGCCCCTGTGACTAAAACTCGCATGCGATTTGAATCCTTTTTTGCGATGGCCCGGGGCAAGAATAGGTGGAGATGGGCCCGAGCTCAAGAAAAACCCGCCAACAATTCCATTAAGGGAGCCTGCCGGCGACATGTGCGATCGCTTTATTCCGTCGTTTCCAAGTGTTATACCAGCGGATCACGCAGAAACATTCCACGACCATGTGATACAGCGCCGAAAACGAATCGCGGCTGACAGGATAAGCCAGGATGGCTTTCAGCCGATTTATTGCCAGCCGCGTTAAATAAGCTGCCAATGATGACTGCGCTTCGTGCATTTTGTAGCGATAAATTATCTGGCATTCGTGCGTTGCAGCCCACTTTCGCCCAGAAGCCATTCGCCGCGGCGGGTGGTCGATCGTCGCCGCGGGAATGAAAACGAATGGCTCGTTCGCCAGTTTCAACAGTTCGCGGAAGTAGACGTCTTCCATGTGGGGATATGGGAAGCTTTCATCGAATGTATGGTTAAGAAAGTACGACCGCCGCACCATCATGTTGCACGACCAGAGCCACCCGCCGGAGACGTTGATCGGCGCCTGCATGCGTGGCGACTTGAGGCCGGCCATGCAAGTCGTCTCCCCTTCGTAAACCTGCACGCCGTCGCGAATTGCCGAGGCGAACGCAGATAACCATCCCAGCGACGGCAGGCAGTCGTCGTCGGTGAAGGCGATCCACTCGCCGGTGGCGAGGCTTGCGCCGTGATTGCGGTTGGCGGCCGGCCCCTTGCGCGGGCCGGCGGTCCATTTCACCCAGGGGAATTTTTCACGGATCATCGCTTCGGCCGTCGAGGTGCTGCCGTCGTCAGTGACGATCACTTCGTACTGCTCGGCCGGGAATGTTTGCGCGCCGGGGCGCAGTCGCTCGAGGCAAAGCGCCAGCGTGTCATCACGGTGGCGCGTGGGGATTACGACACTGATCAGCAAGGTGGCCATCAATCCTCGTCCACGCTCTGGTACTTATAGACAGCCTTATAAAGCCCGGTGACTTTCTCGCTCGGCACGACTTGCGGGCGGTACTTTTCATTCCGCGGCTGCAGGCGGATGACGGCTACGCCGGCGTCGTCATTTTCGAAGAAAGCGCGCTTGAACGTGGTGTGGCCGTCGTCGAAGCGGACAAAGCAGTCGTCGCCATTGCGCGGCGAGAGCGCGGGGGAGAAGATCACGATGTCGCCGTCGCGGTATTTGGGCATCATGCTGTCGCCGTGCACGCGGGTGGCGAACGCGTCGGTGTCGCGCACGTCTGGGCAGCCGACGTATTCATCGGCCACCTTTGCTGGGTAGGAAAGATCGGTGAAATCCTTCGGGTAACCGGCCGACACGCGGTTGATGAGCGGGATCGCGTTGGTCGAAATCGGCTCGACATTGCCGGCGGAGCGATCGACGAGCTCCTGCAGTACGCCGGAGAGATAGGCGTCGTCTAAATTGAAAGGACTAAGGACTGAGGACTTAGGACTGAGTGAAGAAGATTCCGAACCGGCCGGCACTAAGTCCTTAGTCCTAAGTCCTAAGTCCTTGTTTTTCTCCCCCATCAGCTTCGCCAACACCGCCCGCACGTCGCGCGGCGTGCGCTGCAGATGGGCCTGCGTCAGCAGTTCGCCGGCGGGGAAGCCGAGGGTTTGCTCGAGCTTCCGCAGCTTTTCGTCGCTCGGCGGGTTCGGCACTCGGCCGGTCTCGATCAGGGAGAGATACGGCTTGGAGATTCCCGTCCGGCCGGACAATTCGTCGAGCGTGAGACCGAGCTTGCGCCGGTTTCGACGAATTTGTGGGCCGATCGCTTCAATCATGTTTATTGAACTATCGCCTGGGATTCAAAAATGCAAGAACATTCCATACAAAACGCTAACTTCCGAAGAATATGGGAGAAAGTTTAATTTACATTAAATGCGGTTATGAGTGGGCTGAAGTGTATCGACAGGCAAGGAAAAAAAGAAGACACCGGCATTTCTGCACGGTGTCTTCCGGAGGGGAGAAAATGCGCCGTCTGCGCAGATGTTTCAGATTACCTATCTTATACCGAGTTTCTCGCCCATCGGTCAAACTAAATGTTAATTGTCTCGCTTGCTTACACTAATCGGATCGGCAGATGGCGGGATCAAACTATAGAGAAAGTTCGTGGCGGAGGGCGATTTCCTTCTGTCGCAGTTCTTCGACGGCGGCCTTGATCGTATCGGTGGCTCTCTGAAGGCCTTCTTTATCGGTCGTCGAGCGGTCGAATTTTATTTCCGGGCCGAAGCGGAGGGAGATCTGGTTCGGCCTTAACACCGCGGCAATCATCTCCTTGCCGCGCGTGGTTCCTTCGAGATACGCGGGATAGACCGGCACGCCGGCCTTGATGGCCATCAACGCCACGCCGGTATGGAACTGCAGCAGTTCCTGGCTGGTTTCGATCCGCCCTTCGGGAAAAATGCCCAGCACGCGGCCGGCCGCCAGGGCGCGAAGCGACGCGCGCGTGGAACTCGAATCATGATGCCCGCGGTTCACCGGGATCGCCTCGACGATCTTGAAGAACCAGTTGAGCGACTTCATGTCGTAATATTCCTTGGCCATCATCCAGACGATCAGCCGCGAGCTGGCCGCCTGCAGGAGCACGGGGTCTAAGCCGGAAATGTGATTGCAGACGAGGATCGCCGCGCCGCTGGGGGGCAGTTGGTTGCGCGTACGAACGCTCAGGCGATGGAACAGCCGCGAAAACAGCACCACCACCGAGCGCCAGAATTGAATCGACAAGCGATTCTCCGGACGAGTCGTGTGAGGCTTGTGATGGTGCATGCGAGGTTGAATGGCCGATGCCGGCGGTGCGTCTTGACTCAAAATTATCCCGGCGGCCAAATGAATGATCGCCCCGCCAGCACGTGCAGGTGGAGATGAAACACCGTCTGCTGCGCGCCCGGCCCGCAGTTGAACACGGTTCGAAAATCCGTGTATCCGTGATCGTTGGCGATTTTCTTCGCGACGAGGAACATCCCGCCGACGAGGAATTCATCGCCCGGTTTCAAGTCGTTCAGCGAAGGAATCACGCGCTTGGGAATCACCAGCACGTGCAGCGGCGCCTTCGGCTCGATGTCGTAGATCGCGATGAACGTATCGTCCTCGTACGCCACCTTGGCGGGAATCTTGCGGGCGATGATTTTCTGGAAAAGCGTCTCTTCCATTGCGAATTCTCCGTGAAATCGACCGACGGCGGCCGTCACGATCTATCGGGAGTATAGGCTTGTTTGAATGGCGGGGAAGTGAACTTATTGATCAATCAGCGGCCAGAATATCGTCATCCTGAGGTACTCCGAAGGATCTGGCTGATTCGCCGTGGCGGCTAGATCCTTCGGAGTACCTCAGGATGACGATTTAGAAAGTTTCGCGATACAAATGAAGCAGCTGATCGTCAGTGCTTCTCGTCCTTGTGCACAGTCGGCTTGGCGACGGGGTAGAACTCGCCCTGGTATTCCTTGGCCTCGCGGGCTTCCCGCTCCTGGGGAGTTTCGGTCGCGTCCATCGTCTGCGTCTGCAGTTGCTTGATGGCGTGGGCCTCTTCTTCCTCTTCCTCCTGCTGCGTGATGCTCTTGCCGATCAGCATGTCCGCGACATTTTCTTCCATCTTCGCGTTGAGCTCGGCGAGCGCGGCTTGATCGACCTCGGCCTTGGTCTTTTCAGCGGGCTTGGGTGCGGGCTTGAAGCGTGAGAGGTCGTAATCGTCTTCCACTTTCTTCTGAATTCCAAAGCCCGCGCCGCTGATCAGGCTCACCACGGTGGAAAACACCCCGCCAATCAGCACCAACCCGCCGAGGGCGTACATGCTCACGGTGTACTTGGGGATTTCCCACCAGGCGAACTTGTACGTCAGCGCCGCTGAGGAGTGCTGCTTTTGCAGGTACGCCATGAATGATCGCGCGTCCATGTACGCGGCGTTGGCCTGCAGGAGATTTTTCTTCCCGCCGTTGTGGATGTCTTCATCGATCAGTTTTTCGATGTCTTTCTTTTCATCGCCATTGATGAAGACGCGCTGATACTCGAATTTCCCGGAGCGTTCTTCGCCGGCGAGCATGGGGAACTTCACCCATTCGCCCGGACGTTCCTGGGCAGGTTGCGTCGTGCCCTTCCGTTGCGGCCGAAAGCGCCCGCCGATGTTGCCGGAGGTGAGGCGGTAGTACTCGCCGGTGAGCCATTCCTTCCCGTCGTCGGCCGGGTGCAGCACGAGATTCCGCACCTCCATGCCGCGTCCGACCGCGTCGGCGAATTGGTTTCGGCCGAAGGATCGATCGCCACCTGGATCCGGGTCGCGCCAGTAGGCGCGTGTCGCCCCGAACATCGCGCCCAGTAGCAGGCCGATCAATGCCCAATGCCAACGTTTGAGATTCTCCAGGCCCATTCCTTGTCAATCCTTCCCATTTACTACATCGACGGACGTGATAAGTTGAGAAGAGTTCCCCGGATTTTTTGGACGCGTTTTCCGCGATCGGCTGCCGAATCCGTCAAATAGGAGCATCAGCATATCCGTCAAAAACTGCCGAATCACCCCGCCGCGCAAAAAACGCCGGGCGGAGGTCTGCATCGGCGGACTGAGCACTGCCGTTCGGCCCAGGCGCTTCATCGACCGGCTGAAATACAAGTCCTCCAACCGCCGCACCGGCCGGAAACCGCCGATTTTGTCATACACCTCGCGGCGAATGAAAATCCCCTGCTCGATCAGGAAATTGCCCGTCCAGCGGAAGCGAATGCGGTTGAGCACGCGAACGGCCGCCAGCGACGGCCGCACCAAGCCGTTGGCGGCGGGAATCGAGTCGAATTCGAAATCGAACGCCCCGCCGACGACTCGCGGGTCGCGCAACACGCGCCAGATCGACTCAGCGAACCGCCGCGGGACGAGTGAGTGGGGATCGAGAAATAGCAAAATCTCCCCCTTCGCCGCTGCCGCCCCGCAGTTGAGTGCGTCGGTCCGGTCGGCCTTGGCGCAATCGACGACCCGCACGCCCAGATCGCGCGCCGCTGCCGCCACGTCGTCGCCGAGCATGTTCGCGACGATGATTTCCGTAGGCCAAAGTCCCGCCTCGTACTGCGTGTGCAGCACCGTGCGATCGAGCTGCGAGGCGTCGTCCGTGACGGGGAGAATGATGGAGATGAGGCCCATGATTTTTGAAGTCAGAATGCGGAATGCAGAATGCAGAATAAATTCAATTTCGCGATCTCTTCATTCTGCATTCTGAATTCCGCATTTTCCCTCACCCCCGCAGCTTCTGCTCAATATCGCGCAGTAGCAATTCCGCGTTCGGATGGTCGCCGATCCGGGCGGCCCGGGCGGCGGCTTGCGCTTTCTCCAAGTCCGGCGGCGTCTGCCCGTAATGCGCGACGGCCTTGAAATATTGCGCCTCGGCGTGCATCGGGTTGCGCTCGATGGCGCGATCGAACCACTCGATCGCCTGCTCGTGCTGATCCTGCGAAAGATAAATCCGACCGAGCGTCGTCATGCACTGCTCGCTGGCCTCCAGCGCGGCTGGAAAATTATTCGCGGCGCTGATGGCCTGTTCCGGCTCGTTGATGCTCGCGTACAGCGTCATCAGCTCATTGAGCGTGACGGAATTCGCCGGCGAAGCGCGGAGCGAGTTGTACATGCTGATCGCCCGCTGCCGCTGCGCGGAGTCGGCCTTGTCGAGCTGGCTCTTGAGCCGCTCGGGCGCGACGCGGAACGTCGTGCTGCAGTTGGCGCACTGGCTGAACGTCGTCTTCCCGGAAATCGGAAAGACGGGGATGAAAAAGAGCGTGAACCACTGCCGATGGCTTCTGCCGATGAGGTCGGCCTCCTGCTCGCACTTGGGGCAGCGCGTACGCACCGGCGGCGTGGGTTCGTCTTTCACGATCGAACGCGTCCCGAAGAACAGGATAAACCCGCCCGGTTCCCGCCCCCGTCGAAATGGAGACCGCTGCATAACGACTAGCGTAACTCAAATACCGGGCGGAGTCACAAAATCCGCGAGCGTCCAAATCCATACTGATTTACCACAGAGTTCACAGAGAACGCACAGAGAAAACAGAGGATAACTCTTCTCCGTGCCCTCGGTGTTCACTGTGGTAAATTGCCTTACAAATTTAGGCCAGACTGCCGTTTCGCACGTTCGACCGCGGCCACTCACTCCGTCTACAATTCCCCCATGCGATACACGATCCTACTGCTCGCGTTGCTCACCGGATGCACCCACTACGAGTACGACCTGATCAAGCCGGCCGACAATCGCCTGCACGTCGGCACGAAAACGTCCGCAACCACCACGATCGAGCCGCTGCGGTACGAGCTGATCACGGTCGAGAGCAAGCTGGTCATGATGATCCACAACCCGACTGATCAGCCGATCACGCTCTCGCCGGCCAAGAGCTACGTACTCGATCCCAACGGCCGATCCCGCAACGTGCAGGGGATCACCATCGCCCCCGGCGGTTACGCGAAGTTCATCTTCCCCCCGCCTAAGCCGTACGTGCGCGACGACAGCGGCGTGCACTTCGGCGTCGGCACGAGCATCGAAACCGCCGGCGGCTTCCACCACGGCCGCGGACTCGGCACCGGCGTCGGCTACGAGACCGGCGGGCCGAGGACCGTGCAGAACCTCGACGAAAACTACTACTGGGACTGGGACGGCGGCACGGCCGTCACGTTCCACTTCGTCTTCTCTGACGGGGACAAAACGTTCACGCAAGATCTAACGCTGCAGCGGGTGAAGATGTAGTTTTTCCCGTGGCATGGGCTGCCAGCCCATGGTCGCGCACCCGCGACGATCGGTCGTACCCGACCGATGAGGCAAGGGCGAAGCGATCTTTCTTGTCGCCCCATCCAGATTGTCGCTTGGCGATTGCCTCATGAGCGGCGTACCGCTCATCCGCGTGAGTACACGCTCCATGGGCAGGCTGCCCATGCCACTTTTCTTAGTACTTCCTCGCCTCCGCCGTCTTTCCATCTCTATTACTACTATTGACATAGAAGTAGCGGAGCGCGTCGATCAGGTGATCGTTCTCGCCGTCCTTGAACGGCAGCTCGCTGTTGAAGCCGGTCGGGTAGTGGTAGCTCTTGAGCGCGCGGATCAGATTCCTGCACCGCGGATGCACGTACAGCGACACATCGCCCACCGCCGTCTTCAGGCCGCGGCGGATCAGTTCCAAGCCGTCGATGATCAGGCTTCGCCGCGTTTTCACCACGTACTGCCGCCGGCGAAGCAGGTGCACGTTCGACTCGGCCGTCTGGTCGTTGCGGCTGTTGCCGGCGGGGTCGCAGGCGATGTACCTCGCCCGGCCCCACGGGCGGGATTCGATCACGCTCAAATGCTCCTCGATCGTCCGGCCGCTCTGGACGTACTCGTCGATCACGTGGACAGTCCTGCCGTCGTCGCGGATCCAGAGGCAGGCGAAGGGATTGGCGAATCCGAAATCGATCGCGAGGGCGAGAGTGCTGAGTTCTGAATGCTGAGTGCTGAGGGAATGCGAAGTAGCGACAACTTTATCTCTCGCATCATCGCGCACGTGGAAGTCCGTATCGAACGTCGGAAAGACGCTCCCCTTCACGCTCGGGCGCTTGCAGAGCATCTCGGCCTCCCAGCTTTCTGTGCTGGCACGCTGCTTAAGCAGGATCGCGTCGTCGATCGGCAGGAAGCCGTCGGCGCTTTTCGCCAGGCCCTTACAGTCGACCCATAGCGGGCAGGTGGCGCACTCGCGTCCGGGCAGGCATTTCTCCAGCACGTCGAGTACGCACCACTTCACGATCGGCGTGCCGGCGGCGGTGGCCTGTTCGACGAGCGTGTGCATCAGGCCCCACGGCGAATGCAGCGTGGAGAGCGCCTCCATCGTCCCCGCGACCGGCGAGCCGTCGACGAGTTTCATCGAGCGCGTGGTGAGCTTGGCGGCCTCGAGGACGGCCGGGTCGAATAGCTCCAGCTCGTCGCACCGAAGTTTCTGAATGCGCAGCCCGCGCACGGAATGCTGCGATTGCGAAATCACATTGGCGTGCGAAGTGTTCGTCAGCCGGACCGATCGGCTGTGGCTTTTGCCGATGATCTGCCCGCTGGCGATCCGCTCGAGGTCGGGCAGAAGGTGTTCCCACATCCGCAGCGATTGCACGAGCGACCCGCCGAGGATTGTGACGGCCACGCCGGGCTTGTGGAGCAGATCGAGTAACGTGGCGATCGCCGCCACCCTGGTTTTTCCGCCGCCGCGCGGGGCCCAGACGACGATGTCCTTGGCCGGCTCGAAGTAGCTGTTGACGAGGTAATCGAACGGCGCCTGATGATGCAGACAGACGGCCCGGCGCGGGATTCGCAGGCCGGTATAAATGTGGATCCAGTGGTGCAACGCGTCGGCGTTGTCGCAGGGTTTCATGAGCTCGATTTTGCGTTCGGGCGGGAAGTTGTCTGACATGGTGTTTTTCCTTTTGGGAAGAGGAGGGAGTTACCACGGAGGCACAGAGGCACGGAGGCGCGTTCGCCGAATGAACTGAACTGGAAAATCCAATCTGATGAGTTTCAGAGATGAGAAATGCGCAGTTCGACGAGCGCGCCTCCGTGCTTCCGTGCCTCCATGGTTAAATTGATTTGCGGACTTTCGATTGCTGCGTTGCACGCCGATCGAAATGGAAATAGACTGGCCGGCCCGGCTCCGCCGGGTTCGTCCGCGTCATGCCGGCGCGCTCGAAGAAGGGGTGAATCCAACCCATCGTCGCCAGCGCCTCGGCATTCCGCGTCGGGCAATTCTCGCAGAGATGGCGGACGAGAATCGTCGCCAGGCCGGTGGCGCGAAAGGCCGGGTGAACAATCACCCGGCTGATCGTCCGCAACCGGCGATTGGCGAACGCCAGCTTCTGCCCATACGCCTTCCCACCGAGCTTGAAGACGATATTCCGCTCCCGGCAACACGGCACCGGCCAGCTCAACACGCCAACGGCAGCGATTTGATCGTGATTACGCTGATTGCGATAGATGAATCGCACCCGCCAGATGCCCGCGACAGTGGCAGGCTTGCCGGGGCGGTAGTGGAAACGCGAGAGCGCGTGGTAATCCGCCATCGTGCCGCGTTCGATCACAAATCGGCCCGGAAGATAGGTTGGGAGTTTGAACATCGTTCACTCCAAGTTTTGCCACAGACAGGGCACAGATGGACACAGATGGCAAATCATGTTTTTGGATCAATCTGTGTTCATCCGTGCCCCATCTGTGGCTAAGTCTGTTTGAACTCGCCGAAGTCGCACCGCACGTGCCGATCCGGCAAAAGCGGTCGAATGACATCGTCATGACTCGTCGCAACGACGGCCGACAGTCGAAGGGAGGCGTCGATTAATTTTCGAATCGACCGCGACACGATGGCGGCGGTCACGCGGTCGAGCAGCGCGGCGAACTCGTCGCAGACGATCACCGGCGATCGTGCTTGATGCGTTTCGATCGCCTGATGCGGAGAAATCGATCTCTCATTCGTCGAGCGTCGCGCGATTCGATGTCGCGAATCCCTGCGCGCGCGGAGGTCGCCGCCCCCACCCGCGTCATCGTCATCCACGCACGCGGCGGGTTCGCTTGCGCCTTCGCGGGACAGCCAGCGATCCGCCTCATGCACCGCCATCGCCAGGCGAAGCCGCCAGCGCTGGCCGTCGGACAGTTCCGTCGGCGTGCGCAGATACGTCCACGCCTCGCCGAGCCCCATCCGACCCAGGAGCATCAACATACTTTCCAGCGGCAGATCGGGCAGACAATCCACCACCGGCACGTCCGGCAGCGGCAGGCGGGCGAGATCGATCACGCGCCGGCCGGTGCGTTCCAGCTCGGCGATGACCTGCCGCAGCAGCGTGGATTTGCCGGAACCGCTCGCACCACTGAGCAGTACGATCTGCCCTGTTTCGGGTAACGGGAGTGATTGCAACGGCGGTTCGCCGGGCGTAACGTTTTGCGTGTCATCAGTCGGCGCGATCGGCAGGCCGAACCAGCGGGCGACGCGCTCGCTCCGCCACGAGCGGATCGGCGGCACGGGGATCACTGCGACGCTGCTTGTCGCAATAGGGATTTTGCGGCGCTTGATCGATCGCGCCGGGGATTTGTTGGAACGGGGAACGTTCATGGGGCTGCTCCTGTTCAAGAAAATATTTGCCGAGCCGATCCGGAGTGGTCGCAAGCGGATGACGCTGCGCCGCTGGGATCGGGCCAGGGTGACGCCAGGTCGGCGGGCGTTTTGTCCGGGGCGGGGGTATTTGGAGATTGAGTCGGTCGAACCGGTGGAGTGGGCCGACCTGAATGAGGACGATGCTCAGGCGGACGGTTTCAAATCACTGCGGGCCATGCGGAAAATGCTCCTTTCGATTTATCCCGACAAGAAGGACGGCAAGCGGTGGTGGCGAGTTAGGTTTTCGTGGGTGGGAGAGGGAAATGCAGATTGCAGAGTGCAGAATGGAGAATGAATTCGGATTTTTCTAATAGCTGCATGTCTCGATTTTCTTCATTCTGCATTCTGCATTCCTCATTCTGCATTTCTGCGAACGCTCGCCCCGCGAAACCATCCGCGGACGAACTGCAGCCGCTTGCTGATCTGCGAGACTGACTGCCGGTGGATCATCGCCAGTTCGCGCAGCGGCTGGCGGCGAAGGAAGTGGCCGAGGGCGATCTGGCGGTCGGTGCGTTCGAGCGGGCACGGCCCGTCGAGCAGGCGGACGATCAAGGGGTCGTGCAGCAGCATGCCGATCCGGCGGAGCCGTCGCGCCACCGTGCCGGGCGGGAGTTCCATCAGCGCGCCGATCCGCCGATGCGAAAGCTGCGCCCGCAGCGAAAGTTCGACGAGCTGCTGATCCTCCTTCGCCAGGTTTTCCGCCCGCCGAAGCACCGCCTCGCTCCGATGCGAAACGGCGATCGATACCGATCGCACATCGGTGGTGTTGAGTTGGCCGAGCACTCGGGCGTCTAAAAGCTTGGTCATGCGATAGTCTCCCTTCCCTATGATGCGATGCGACATGAATGAGTCTGTTATTCATTAAACATGGCGGAATCTTAGCCGTTTGTTAGGTATATGTAAAGGGTAAAATTAAAAATTTATCTTCTTTTATGGCATAACTTTATGTGAATTTTTAATTTTTATCAGGATTTTGGTGTATCAGGCGTTAGGCGTCGGGCGTTTGGCGTTAGGCGTTGGGCGTTTGGAAAAGATGGAACTGGAATTCGTATTTCCTAACGCCTAACGCCTAACACCTAACGCCTATCGCCCACCGCCAAACGCCCAACGCCTCCTCACCCCTTTCTTGACACCCGCGCCCGCTCTCCCGGATGATCGGCGGCACTATGAGTCGTGCGATTGTGTTACAGCACGTCCCCTACGAGGGGCCGGGCCGGATTGTTCCTGTGTTTCGTGATTTTGGGATTCCCGTCGAGGTGCGCAAGCTCTTCGCCGGCGATGAAGTGCCGACCGACTTGGACGACGTGCGCATGCTCATCGTCATGGGCGGCCCGATGGGCGTGGCCGACATCGGTAAGCCGGAATACCCGTTCCTCGCCAAGGAAGTCGAACTGCTTTCAAAGATGGTGCAGCGCGACAAGCCCGTGCTCGGCATCTGCTTAGGCGCGCAGCTTCTGGCGCACGCGGCCGGCGCGAAGGTCTACCCGAACGTGAAGATGGCACCGCCGACCGCGCCGGGCAAGCCGCCATTGCCGGCCGAGCCGATCGAGCCGCTGCCGGAGATCGGCTGGGGGCCGGTGAATTTCCCTTTTCCCGGCGGCACCGAGCCGATTGTTTACGGGCTGGTCGACGGCACGCCGATGTTTCACTGGCATTTCGATACGTTCGATCTCCCGCGATTGCCCCCGCCGCCCAACGCCCCACCGCCGCCAGCCCCACCGCCCTCGACGGGCAATTCATGGATCAGCAGCACCCGCACGTGCCGGCACCAGGCGTTTCGTTTCAAGAATCGTTTGTTCGGCTTTCAATATCACATTGAACTAACACGCGACGGCATTGCGCATATTATTGAAGGCAATAAAGCCGAAGCCGAGCAGGTTTTGGGCCCTGATTACGTCGCCAAGATCAACGCAGGCACCGAGCAGCAGTTTTCGCGGTACGAGCGCGCGGGCAACAAAGTGCTTGAAAACTTCGTGCAATTTTTGAAAGCTTACAACGACCGATAGCACACGACTGAGATGCTTAACATTTAGACGTCGCCGGCCCACGTTTCACGTGGGCCGGCGACGTTTTTATGCGCTTTACGATTAATTGATCAAAACACAATCCGCACAAAATCTAATTGCCGCACGCACAAAATCTGATTGTGGCGCACACCATTACTTCATCGCTCGTTAAAAATTGAGG
>JBBQNK010000036.1:0-49540 GCA_038329865.1 Tepidisphaerales bacterium
GGCGTGAGATGCACGCCAACGTCACCGTGAATCACCAATGTGAGACGATCGAGCACCTGATGCGTGAAGTGACGTACTATCTCATGCGCCACAATCGTCAAACTCCATTGGGAGTTCGAGAATCACGAACGGCTATTTAGAGCGGACCAACTTCAAGTGTACCGTCATCCTGAGGTACTCCGAAGCATCCAGCCGATTTACCGTGGACGCTAGTTCCTTCGGAGTACCTCAGGATGACGGGTTGCGTAAGTCGAGTATTTTCGACTTCTTTGTCGCCATCTGAGCGTTATCGAATCAGCGACGCCAGAAGCAGTGCATCGAGTTGCTGATCGACAGCTGCTACTTCAGCTCGGCGGTACTCTTCTGCACGCGCGCCCTGGTCTCCCGGCGAACGCGAACCTGCCGGCGAGTTGCCGGGCGGCGCATCGAGCTTCAGCGGACGAGCGCCTTCTTTCAGGAACTGCTCCATCCGTTCGTCGACCATCGCGTCTTTGCGCTTCAGGTCATCGTCCAGGGTCGACTTCGCCTTGGTCAGCGACTCGCGGGCTTTATCGATCCGGCGGCCGCGCTCGCTCAGGTTGACGTCTACGAGCTTGGCCACCTGCTCGCGGAATTCCTTCTTTTGATCCGGCTGCATGCCGGTGCCCTTGGCGTCGCGGAGCATGCCGTAGATTGCATCCTGGGCGGCAATTTTATCGATTTGCAGTTCGTACAACTTGGTGTCTTCGGACTTCAGGCTCATCACGTAATCGAATTGAGCCGCCACCAGCGACTTGAGGAAGTTGACTTTCTTGTCGTCGGCCGCGTCGATGAGCATTTCGAGTTCTTCGGTGCGGCGAGGGGAGTGCTCGCGCATGAACGAGAGGATCTGCGACCACTGCTCACTGGAGATGGGCGTACGAGCCGCGCCCCCACCGCCGCCGCCACCCTGGCGGAACATGCGCGGGCGATCGGAGCGATCGGTCGGGGGGCGATCCGTTGAATTGCGGTCAGTCCCGCGGTCCACGCCGCGATCAGGCCCGCGATCAATGCCCGGCCGATTGACCGGGCGAGTCGCCGGACCATCTGCAAGCGTTGCGAGCGGCGCGGCACAGATCAGGGCCACCGCGATCGATAAGGATTGTCGGATCATCATGTTCGTCTCACTAAAAGGCTTCGATTACTGGAAATTCAATCCGCCGTTGATCGTGCTCGGGTCGCTCAACTGCGCCACGGCGTTGATTTCCTGCTCGGCGGCGTTCAAGTCAACGTGCTTCAATGAATCGTTGAGCAGATCTTCGCTCGGGTCGAGCGATTTCCGCAGGAGTTCAGCGTTATCCATTGCCCGGGCATCGGCGACGATAGCATCGCTCGAATCTTTTGCGTCGGGCTGATTGCCGAAAGAATCGATCAGCTTATTCATGCGATCGACCATTTCCGGTCTATTGGCAGGCAGGCCGGCAGGAGTCGTATCGGATTCCATGCCCCAATAGAATAAAAATCCGACCAGGAACATCGCCGCAATGCCCGCGGAATAGGCCACCCATTTCAGGCTGCGACGCCGCGCCGGCTCTTGCGGCACGGTCAGCAGCCGCCGGGTGTTCCATTGATCGATCGCACGGTATGCGTTTCGAACGGCTGTTTTATTAGTCGCGGCACGGGCAGCGCTGTCGGATGTTTCGAGTACGTCGATCACGGACTCATGGGCCGCCGCGAGCTGCTCGAGCTCCGCCCGCAGGCCGGCGTCGGTGCGGAGCATCTCCTCCACCTCCGCACGGTCGTCAGCGGGGAGTTCGTCGAATAGATACATCAGCAGTATCGATTCACTGTTATCCAGCGTATGCAGCAATGATTTCATGGCTTGCTCCGCACGTCCGACTCCATCAGCTGTTTCAACTTCTGCATCGCCTTGTGCATCCTGCCCAGGGCGGTGTTCAACGGACAGCCGAGCATGTCGGCGATGTCCACGAATTTCATGTTGCTGTAGTACCGCAACATCACAACCTGCTTCTGATTCTCGGGCAGTTGCTCGATCGCCCGTTTCAGCTTCGCCTCGGTCTCGGTGCTCTCCAGCCGGTGGTCGGCGGCGGGGAGTTCCTCGTCGGTGACGAGTTTCAATCCCTGCTTGGCCGCCTTCTCCCGGCCACGCGAGCGCCAGGAATCGTTGGCCTTGTTCGTGGCGATCCGGAACAGCCAACTTTTAAATCCCCCACCGGCTGGGGATTTCGAAAACTTGTCCAAGTGCTCCAGCACGCTCACCCAGGTCTGCTGGTGCAATTCTTCGGCCGCGTGCTCGCTGCCGGAAAGCCGGTGCAGGTATCGCAACAGCGCCTGGCAGTGCCGATCGACCAACTCGCGCCCCGCAGTGGTATCGCCGTCGCGAAGACGGTCGACCAACTGCTCATCCGTTGCCGGCGGCGGAGGCGACACATCGTGGGCGGTTTGCAAACGCATCGAGTTGGGTCCGCCCGTCGTATTCATAACGCGTGAATTGTCGGTTTATTGTGGTTTTGGGTAAGTATCGGTGATTTATGCGGATAAAACACGGTTTCTCGGTGGATTAACGCGGAAAAAGTCTTGGAATTCTGTAACCACGTTATTTTCACATTAAGCGATGAACGAAGTGAACATTTCTCGACGTTCACTTGGTTCACCGCTTAATACTCGCGCGCCAGGCAATCGTTACAACCGACTGATCAACAACTCCCGTTGAAAGATCATTTCCTTCGGTAAATCACCCGCGAGTTTCAGGAACAGCTCTTCCTGACTGATGATTTCCGCTTTGAACTCATCGATGTTGACGGTCTCCAACACCTTCAATTCCTCGGCGCTCACATTCAATCCTTGCAGGTCGATGTCTTCGCTTCTAGGCATCCAACCGATCGGGGTTTCTCTCGCGTAAGCGCGCCCCTTGCAGCGGTCGATGATCCATCGCAGCACGCGCATGTTCTCGCCGAAACCGGGCCACATGAATTTGCCGGCGTCATTCTTGCGGAACCAGTTGACGTGGAAGATTCGCGGGCAGTCGGTCATCTTCTTGCGCATCTGAAACCAGTGGACGAGGTAGTCGCGAATGTTGTAGCCAATGAATGGCAGCATCGCCATCGGATCGCGCCGCACCACGCCCACGGCACCTGTCGCGGCGGCGGTAGTTTCTGAGCCGATGGTGGCGCCGACGTACACGCCGTGCATCCAGTTGAAAGCCTGGAAGACCAGCGGAATCGTCTTCGACCGGCGCCCGCCGAAGATGATCGCGTTGACGGGCACGCCTTTCGGGTCGTCGGCATTGGCGTCGAGCACGGGGTTATTGAACATCGGGGCTGTGAACCGGCTGTTGGGATGCGCCGCTTTCGTGCCGCTGGAGGGCGTCCACGGTTTGCCCTGCCAGTCGATGGCGTTGGCGGGCGCGGGCCAATCGCTGTCTTCCCACCAGACGTCGTACGTGCCGTCGGCGAGCGGAACGAGCGCGACATTCGTGAACAGCGCGTCCTTGCTCATGCACGCCAGTGCGTTCGGATTGCTCTTGCTGTTCGTGCCGGGCACGACACCGAAGTAGCCGGCCTCGGGGTTGATCGCACGCAGCTTGCCGCTCGTCGGGTCGACCCACATCCAAACGATGTCGTCGCCGAGCGTGGTGATTTTCCAGCCTTCGTCCTGGTACTTTTTCGGCGGGACGAGCATCGCGAAATTCGTCTTTCCACAGGAGGAAGGAAACGCGCCTGCCACGTAGGTTTTTTCGCCTTTCGGATCCTGCACGCCCATGAGGAGCATGTGCTCCGCCATCCACTCCTGCTGCCGGCCGAGGTAGCTGGCGATGCGCAGGGCGAGGCATTTCTTGCCCAGCAGCGCGTTGCCGCCGTAGCCGGAACCGAAGGACCAGATCGTGTTGTCGATCGGGAAATGGCAGACGTACCGGCGATCAGGGTTCACGTCGCCGATGCTGTGGAGGCAGCGCGTGAACTCATCCGAATCGCCGAGTTGCTTCCACGCGACTTCGCCCATTCGCGTGACGAGGCCCATGGAAACAGCGACGTAAATCGAGTCAGTGATCTGCACGCCCACCTTCGCCAGCGGCGAGCCGATCGGCCCCATGACGAACGGCACGACGTACATCGTGCGACCCTTCATGCAGCCGTCATACAAAAGCTTCAGCTTGGCGTACGCCTCCTTGTCCTTCATCCAGTTATTCGTCGGCCCGGCGACGTCGCGGCTGGGCGTGCAGATGAAGGTGAGGTGTTCGGTACGGGCGACGTCGTTGCTGTTGCTCCGGTGGTAATAACAGCCGGGCCATTTCTGCGGATTGAGCTTGATGAACGTGCCGTCGGCCACGCCCTGCTCGTACAGCATCGCCCGCTCAGCGGCCGTGCCGTTGCAGTAGTAAACGCGATCGGGGCGAAGCAGCGCGGCGCATTCGGCGATCCACGCTCGCACGTGCGCGTTCGTCACCGGCGAACCCTGGGTCGCGGCTGATAATGAGTTCGACGGTGGAAGATCGGCGGCGGCAGCAGGCATCCGGACCCCTTTCGGTCTTAGGTGAAAGGGAATTCTATCGCCGGCCATGCTGCATTTCATGTCATTAAAGAATAAATTAGTCGCAAGTGGATTTTCTAAGATCAATTTGTGAAATGGTTTAGGCGATGCCGA
Source organism: Tepidisphaerales bacterium (assembly GCA_038329865.1). Lineage (GTDB taxonomy): Bacteria > Planctomycetota > Phycisphaerae > Tepidisphaerales > Tepidisphaeraceae > JANMES01. The sequence goes on from JBBQNK010000036.1 coordinate 4,624, forward strand.
ATCTGTCGCTTCCGGCGTTTCGACCGAGTTGTCACCCGGCGGATGGTGAAATAGAAATTCAATTCGCCGAGCTGCACGATCGGAATTGACGACCGGCCGGTTCGAATCCGGAAACGCCCGATAACGAACCGTCGCGCGGCGGGTTATTTTGGTACGCCCGGCGTGTTGCAGGGCTCTGCCGATTCGCAGTTTGCAACGGCTTTGGGTTATAGTGCAGTGAGTCAAGGAGACAGCAATGGTTTTTCGACGCATCGCATTGGGAGTTCTGGCCGCGGGTTTGTTGGCGGGGTGCGCTAGCGCGCCGAAGGAAGAGCCGGTCTTCGTCGCTGACGGTCCAACGTTGATGCGCATCCGTGACTCGCTTGGCAAGATGGATCCGTCTGCACGCGTAGGACAGGTGGATGAAGTCAATCCCGACGAAAACACCGCGTCGGTGGGCAATATCGATACGACCGGCTTGGCCGAAGGTGAAATCGTTACCTTCCTCGACGGCAACCAGAAACCGCTGACCACCGGCAAAATTATTCGCGTGCTGCCGGGCGCGATTCACGTGAAATACACGGCCCCGCTCGCCAACGGTCGACCTCCGATCGTCGGAGATTTGGCTGTGCGGTTCAAATAGCCGCCGACAAAGCCTATAATGGGCAGCGTGGCCACCGCCAGGTTCATCCTCGCAAGCCGCTCGCCTCGGCGGATCGATCTGTTGACCGAAGCCGGCTTTTCCTTCGTCGCCGTCCCGGCCGACATCGACGAAGAAACCTACCCCGACACCATCACGCCCGCCGAAGTGGCAGAGTTTCTCGCCCGGGGTAAGGCCGAGGCGGTCTCGCACCTTTACCCTGACGACGTGGTTCTTGGCGCCGATACCGTCGTCGCGCTCGGCGACATAGTGCTAGGCAAGCCGGAAGATTCCGAACACGCCCGCTGGATGCTCGGCCAACTCGCAGGCTCAACCCACCAGGTGATTTCGGCTGTCTGTGCCATTCACAAGCAGGCGCAAAAGATGAAAGTGGCGTATCACGTATCGACCGTAGCGATGCGGCCGCTCTCGGTGAGCGAGATCGATCTCTACGTCGCCTCGGGCGATTGGCGAGGCAAGGCCGGCGGGTACGGAATTCAGGACCACGACCCGTTCGTCACCAACATGGGCGGCAGCATGACGAATATTGTCGGCCTGCCGATGGAACTGACCGTGCCGATGCTCGCTTCGATGGGCGTAGTCCCCGGGAATTCGATTTAGAGTTTTTGCGATCTTCATCGGCGCGCCCCGCTTCAGCGGAAAGCTCAAGTGATGAAAGATTCCAAGTCCCGAGGTGGGACACGCCGACGAAAGACAAAATTGAATCATTGATAAGATCATGCCGATTCTCCCTACCAACTTCGCCCTGCTGATCGGCGCGACTGGCTGGTACTACCTCTTCAACACCCACGCCGCCGAGCAGTTGGCGAGCATTGAATCCACCGCGCTCAACGTCCGCCGGGTGCGGTTGCGCCGGGTCGGCGGGGTGTTGCTGCTCCTGCTTGCAATGCTCTTCTACATCGGATCGGCCGTGGTGAGCTGGGACACGCCGACCGTCTGGTTTCTCGTGACTTGGACGGGCGTGCTAATTGTGGTCGGGCTCGTTACATTTCTCGCCTTGCTCGATCTCCGGCTGACAAGTCAACTGCGGCAACGCCGCAAGCGAGAAGGATAGTGAATCGTTTTGTCGCCGCCGTCGTGCTGGCCTTGGGCGTTTGCCTCCTCGGGTGCGACGCAAAACCCGCCACGCAAAACCAGGGCGGGCTTCGCACCGTATCTATGCAGATCGGCGACAAGCCGTTCACGCTGGAAGTGGCCGACAACGAATTCAACCAGGAGCACGGCCTGATGCAGCGCGACTCCATGCCTGATCTGCACGGCATGGTTTTTGTCTTCCCCGATGAGGCCGAGCGCTTCTTCTACATGAAGAACACTCGCATTCCGCTCGACATTCTTTTTCTCGACCACAACGGAAAGATCGTTTCGACGGCGACGATGACGCCGTACGATCTTTCGCTCGTGCCCAGCAACGCCCCGGCGAAATACGCGATCGAGCTGAACGCAGGGGCGATCAAACAGACGGGCGTGAAAGTCGGGCAGACGTTGAAAATCCCAGACGACGCTCGCGAGCCTAAAAAATAGCCGAATCCTGCCTCTTTCTGACAAACCCTCCCCATGATTCCGCCTGTCCGGATTATGCCGCCGCCGCGGGTCCGATATCTTCCCGATCGACGGGCATCGGGCCGTAATAAGCGGTAAAGCCGCCAACTCCGGACGCCGACAGTAGATCGGAGTCGCGAGAGAATGAGCACGTCATCAGTCCTGGAAACTTCCCTGTCCTCGTCGCCGGCCGACCTGCTTCAGCAGGTCGAGCTTCTGCAAATCCAACTCAACGATCTTCAACAGGAAGTGAACTTCCTGCGACGTAGAGATGAGACGCTCAACTTCAGCATCGCGCGTTTCGACGAGGAACTCCGCCTCGCCGCGAGATTGCAACAGGACTTTTTACCCAAGACTCTGCCGCAGGTCGGCCGCGTGCATTTCCACACGCTTTTCCGCCCCGCCGGTTATGTGAGCGGCGATTTGTACGACGTGATGCGACTCGACGAAAAGAACGTCGGCTTCTACATGGCCGACGCTGTCGGCCACGGCATGCCGGCAGCGCTGCTAACGATGTTCATCAAGAACGCGCTGGTCACCAAGCAAATCACGCCTGAAGGCTACCGCCTGCTCACGCCGAGCGAGACGATGGTGCGGCTGAACGAGTCGATACTCGAGCAGAACCTGTCCGCCGCCACCTTCGCGACGGCGATCTACGGCATGGTCAACACCCAGGACCTGACGGTCAGCTTCGCCCGCGGCGGGCATCCGCACCCAATGCTGATGCGGGCCGACGGATCGGTGCTCGCACTCGAATCCGACGGCGGCCTGCTGGGCGTTTTCGCCGGCGAGCCCTACGAACAAACGGCCGTCCAGCTGCAGGACGGCGACCGGCTCTTCATCTATTCCGACGGCGTTGAAGTTGCATTCAGCGGCGATCAGTCCATCGATCCCGAGCGCTGGCGACAGGAACTGATTCAACGGCGCGAGATGTCGAGCGAACAGCTGCTGATCGACTTCGCCGAACGGCTCGACGCGCACGCGGGAAGCCTGGCACCGAAGGACGATCTGACGATGATCATCATTGAAGTGAAATGAGGATGGTGATTGATGAGTGGTGATTGACGGAACGATGCGTCGATCGCCTTCCTCAATCACCAGTATTTACTTCCCCGCCTCTTCCCATGCCTGACGAAGAATAACCTCCGCACGCCGCACCGCCCACGCGGTTTGATGCGCCTTCATCTCCAGCACCGTCATCTTTTTCCCATCGACTTCGCCTTCGAAATTGAAGAACGCCGTCGTATCGATCGGCCCGGCCTTGCCGAGCGGTTTGTCGGGCGTGCCGGCCTGGCCGGTGGCCTTCATCGCGGCCAGGCCGATGAGCGGGATCGCGTCGTAGCTCTTGAGCGAGACTTCAAGCGTGCCCTTGAACAGGTCCTTCGTCTCGCCGGGGTCTTTGATCGCGTCGATTTCCTTCAGAAACATGGGAAAGAACTTCGCCCGCAATTCGGGGAAGTTCTCTTTGTCGCCGTCGACCATCACGTATTCGGTCTCGGCATGCACATTGCGATCGCGCCGCTTAACGGCGAAGTACGACTCGGCCTTGTAATCCATCGTGGCATGTAGCGGCTGGGTGTTGTCTTCCACGTAGTGACACAAATACCCGCCCCACCGCAGCGCACTATCGTCGGCCAGGTCCGTCGACTTCGGATCTTTCGGCAAAAGCTTCCCGGCCTTCACGGCGGTCACGAAATTCTTGTAGCACCACTCGATCCCGAACGGCAGCATGCCCGCCTGCATGAACCGAGGGTCTTTCATGTCGTGCGGAATGTCCTCCAGCTTCGGCTTGCTCGAAAGATCGTGCATATATTTCCGCGGCTTGTCTCCCTGCACGAATAACTCCAGATCGATGAAGTGCATCGGCAACTCCGCCACGCCGAACGGCTTGATTTCCGTGCCTTTCGGGTCCTTCTGCGCGTGAATGTCCGGCGCGACAACCCAGTACTCGATGCCAGTCAAACCCGTGCCGTCGGTGTTGCCGATGTGGCCGGTCATGTAGAACGCTTCCTCCTGCTTCAAGTCGAACACGTTCGGCATGATTTGTTTAAGCCAGTCCTTCATCGCCGGCGGTGTGGCTGGGTCGGCGAGGAGTCGCTCCATCGCGATGCGAGTGATTTGAATGTGCTCCTTCCCGCTCCAGGCGAAGGCGGATGAGGCGAGAAGCAACAGTGCAAGAAGAAAGGACGTCGGCGATGGGGATTTTTTCACGAAAGGGAGTTTACAAACAGGCGTGTTTTTTAAGTAGCGAAAACTCGTAGAACGGAATCATCCTGAGAGAGCTACATAAAAGTTCCCGGAGACCTATTTTCGCTACGCCGTCATTCCGAGGTACTCCGAGGAATCTCGGGACCTCGAGCAACTCTTGTAGTTTCGAGATCCCTCGGAGTACCTCGGGATGACGCTATTGGCGACTTTTTAGACACCCTCGCAGGACGCGGAACGAACGTCTCAGTGACTGAGCAACCTACTTCTTCATCGCTTCCACGCCGCCCATGATTTCCGACAGTTCTGTCGTGATCTGGCTCTGGCGGGCGCGGTTGTACTGCATCGTCAGCGCCTTCTGCATCTTGTCGGCGTTGTCGGTGGCGCTCTTCATCGCGATCATGCGGGATACGTGCTCGCTGGTGGTGGCGTCGAGGTAAGTTTGGAACATCGCGCTCTTTACCGTGAGCGGCAGCAGTTCGTCGAGCAGTGCTTTGGGGGCGGGCGAGAAATCGTAGGTGGTCTCCGCCTTCAGAGCCGTCGAAGTCTTAACGGCTTCCGCGCCGGTCGGCTTGGCGAGTTCTTCGACGCCCGCGAGCGGAAGCAGCGCCGTGACATCAGGCTTCTGCACGCCGGCGCTGACGAAATTCATGTACGCGACGTACAGCGCATCGATCTTCCCGGCGATGAACTCGTTCATGAACCGGTCGGCGACTTTTTCCACGTCTTCGAATTTCGGCGCGTCCTGGGCATCGAGTTTTTCAGTGATCGTCCGTTTCTGAAAGTTGAAGAAGCTGATGCCCTTCTTGCCGGCCACGTAAAGTTCGACGGTCTTGCCGGCCGCGTCCTGCTGCTTGAGGAATGCCGACGCCGCCCGCAGCACGCTGCCGTTGTAAGCCCCGGCCAGGCCGCGGTTGCTCGTCAGGACGATCAGCGCGATCTTGTTCGTCCGCGTCTCAGCCGTCGGCTTGCGGAGCAGCGGGTGCTCGACATTGCCGACACTGGCGGCCAATTCTTTCACTAGCTCGCGCACCTTCATCGTGTACGGCTTGGTACCGACGGCGCGCTTCAGCGACTTCTGAAACTTCGCCGTGGCGATCATCTGCATCGTCTTGGTGATCTTCTTGATGTTCCGAACCGCCTTGCGGCGTTTCACAATCGCGCGTGCTTTGGCCATAGGTCGGGGAATGGTAGCGGAAAGGCCTCTCGTCTTCCAGAGAAGAGAATGTGCCACAGAGGTCACAGAGAACACTGAGAAGGGGCTTAAGAACAGCACTACTCTGTGTTCTCCGTGCTCTCTATGGTAAATTCGCATTGTGTTTTTGAGGGGGTTGCGTATCTTATCCCCCTCGCCTCGGGGCCGTAGCTCAATTGGGAGAGCGCCACGTTTGCAACGTGGATGTTGCCAGTTCGATCCTGGTCGGCTCCATTCCGCTTATTTTCCCGAAACAATTCAAATCGCGGTATCAGAAAAGGTCCGATTCCGCTCGGGCCCGAGAGGCTAAAAAGCCGTTTACGGCTTCTTCATTTCTCCGGATGTATGCCAACGTAAGGCGTTGACTTGGATTTCACCGTTTCAAAGTCGTCACTGTACGCTTTGACGAGTAGATCCTTCCCCTCGATGACGAGCATGTTCTCGGCATTATCCTCGTCGGCGCCTTTTGTTAAATTGAAGCTGCCCGTGATAACCGTCTCATCGTCGAGGACGAGAAACTTGTTGTGCATAAGGCCGCTTACATGATCCGTCCAGACGGGGACACCTGCATTGAAAAGGGGTGTCGCTGAACTGTACTTCCCTGCCGCCTGGGTCTTATCCATGACCACCCGCACCACGACGCCCCGCCGATGAGCATCCGCAATAGCTTTAGCGATTTTGACGTGTGTGATCGAGTACGCGGCGATGTCGATTTTCTTCTCTGCCTTGTTCACCCAAAAGACCACTGTGTTCGCGCAATCGCCATCGGGCGAGAAGTATACGGAGATTCCGTCCTGAAATATGACTGGTTTAGGCGGGGAAGCTTGTCGCGTCGTAGGTCTTACCGAGAGCTGGGTCGATGGGACGGTCGCCGGACCTGCTGCAACCAGAAGTAAAAGGACCAGAATCGAGAATCGGAATCGCATGCCAACTTTATGCGTTAGCGAGGTGAGATTCTTTCGATTGCTTCATGAACCGCATTTATATTCCGAAAAATTTTCGGAATCACCCGCTGTTCGGGGCTGCTTCAGCCGACTGCGTAAGCGCACCATTGCGACAATCCAACGCAATTTGCTTGTTTTTATGCGATTGCAATAAATGTTTCCTGCCGCAATAGCGACTTAGGCACCAATTCCACGGCTTTTATCGACTTATCTCAGGCCTCAGCGATTCCCCCATACCCGAGTCCGTTGATACGGTCGATGCATATGTTAGGAAACACAAACTTATGCCGGGTGTCCGGCCTTTGAAATCCTATTTACTCAAAAAGAAGCACTATGATTTACCGTGGCTTTAAAATCGAGCGTGTCAGTTTCTACGGCAACGCCGATCCTATGTCGGAAGGCGAGCAGAGTGATCCGCCGCGCCAACGCGCTGAATTCGTCGTTTCAGAAACCGTCGGCGGATACCACTGGCAGGAAATGGGCTCGACGAATAGTCAGTCGATGGCCGAGGAAATGATCGACCGTGTCGTGACGGTGCGAGAAGCGTTGGCCCGCGTCACCGGCGTTCGTTTCGACCAGCCGCAAGATCTTCTGGCTTGCTGAGTGTCACCGCTCCTCCGAATTCGTCCGCCGATCAAAGACTTTCCAGCCTGCGACGCAGGCAACGTTAGAATGATCGGCGGGCCGACCTGTTCGCCCCCGTAACTGCAGTGAGTGATCGCAAATCGCGTCGTTCATTCCCGTCCTTGAATCTTTCAAATCGCACGCTACCGTGCTCGCTGTTGCAGGCGTCAGCTTGCCCGACTTGATCGGGCGATGGCCGTTGCGACCTTTCTGAGCTTTCGGATCGGTCAGCAACGTAGGGAAGTCGGTGAGAATCCGACGCGGACGCGCCGCTGTAAGGGACGAAAAAAAGATCGGCAATTGGCCACTGGGAAGTGATTCCTGGGAAGGCCGCCGATGAAAGTCCTGAGCCAGAAGACCGGCCTGCTTTTCACGACCCGGGCACAACGTGTGCACGGGCGACTGGATACGTCCTCGCGAAATGGGACGGCCGGTTAAGCAGGCTACGGATCGGCCGGCGCGGCTTTGCATTTCGCCGTCCGACTTCCTTCGCATCTGGTGCTTAACTCGCCTTCTCACGCGTGATTTTTTCACGCGATCGTGCGGGCGAGGTTTCATTTCCTGGCCCCGCGATTGGGCCGGTGAAGGAGCATCGATGCGTCGCGGATTCCCCCCACTTCTCCACGGTTCACGCCACGGTTGGCACCGTCGGATTGCGGCATTTACGCTGGTCGAACTTTTAGTGGTGATCGGCATTATTGCACTGCTGGTCAGCATCCTGCTGCCGGTGCTGAACAGTGCTCGCCGATCGGCCCAAACCACCCAGTGCCTGAGCAATATTCGGCAGCTGGTGACCGCCTCCATCCTCTACGCCAACGAGAATCACGGCCTTTGGCCCTCGGCGGCGGCGGACGAGGATTCGACCAACCTGCAGCGCTGGCACGGCTCACGGCCGAACGCCACTTCGCCGTTCAAGCTCGTGCTCGATCCTTCACCGCTCAAACCATTCTTGAGCGATGGGATTAAGATCTGCCCTTCGCTCTCGACAGACGTCGTGGCCGGCGCAGAAGCCGGCGCCGGCGGGTACGGCTACAACCAGGATTTCTTCGGGAGCTCGCTGGCGGAATACGGCGCCGTCTGGCCGCTGCCGTCGGACGCGTACACCCGCACCGCGAAGATGGTTCAGATCAAGAACTCGTCGGAAAAAATCGCGTTCGCCGATACCGCGACAGGCGTGAATTACGACATGGCCACCTACGCCGCAACCAGCGGGTTGTACGAGTATTCGTTTCTGAACGAGCCGGTGACGGCATACGGGCACAACACGCCGTCGATTCACTTCCGCCACCAGGGCCGCCGCGCCTGCATCGGCTGGGCCGACGGACATGCCACCGCCGAAAAATTCGAGTGGACCATGCCCGTGGGCGATCCTGCAAATTACGCCGGAACCGATTTCGATAAGGTCAATCTCGGCTGGATCGGCCCGCAGTGGGACGACCGCCTGTTCCAGAAAAAATAGGGATATAGCTGCCCTTTTCCGACTTCGACGCCGCGCCGCAAATTCGCGGCGTCGAAGTCTTTCGAACAACTCATATCGTTTAGGTATACAAGTTGATCATGCCTGTTAGAATGCGGTTGCGGAAGATTTTGTTCAGCAGTTGCAGGCAACCAGGTGATGCGTGCTTCAACAACCCCTTGATCGACTTAGAGCCAACATCAAAACCGTTTTCCTCGGGCCGAACCGCGCGGTTGATCTGCTTCTGATCGGCCTGGTCGCGCGCGGTCACGTGCTGGTGGAAGACGTGCCGGGCGTCGGTAAAACCGTGCTGGCGCGGGCGCTGGCGAAAAGCATCGACTGCAAATTCAGCCGAATCCAGCTCACGCCCGATCTGCTTCCCGGCGACGTACTCGGCGTTTCAATCTTCAACCAGTCTTCGCAAACCTTCGATTTTAAGCCCGGCCCGATCTTCGCGAACATCGTATTGGCCGATGAAATCAACCGCACCACGCCGCGTACGCAATCAGCGTTGCTCGAAGCGATGAGCGAGGAGCAGGTGAGCGTCGAGAATCTCACCATGCCGCTGAAGCGGCCGTTCATGGTGGTGGCGACGCAAAATCCGTTCGAATTCGAAGGCACGTATCACCTGCCGGAAAATCAGCTCGACCGTTTCATCGTTCGCATCGCCGTCGGCTATCCCGATCGGCGAGCGGAGTATGAAATCCTCACCACACAACCCGGCCGATCGATCCTGGACAATCTCAAGCCGGTAATGAAAGCCGAAGAGATAATCGAGATGCAGAACATGGTGCCAAGTGTGAAGATGGATCGGGCGATCGTGGATTACATCCTCGATTTGGTCGACATGACCCGCCACGACGACGGGCTGCACCTTGGCGTCTCGCCACGCGGGGCGCTGGCGCTCACCCAGGCGTCGCAGGCATCGGCCGCGCTGCTCGGGCGCGATTACGTGATCCCGGACGACGTAAAGGGGCTGTTCCTGCCCGTTTGTGCTCACCGCGTGATCAGTAAAACGTATCTCCACAACGGCGACGCCAACGCCACGGGCAGCGTGCTGCAGTCGATCCTCGATCGCGTCGCAACGCCTCGGTGAGATTGACCGGCGCGCCTAAGATTCAGCAGCCGTATGCACCACAAACGACGCATCCCGATTGATCGCGCCGCGACGGTCGTCCGCCGCAAACCTTCCCTCGATTTTTCACTCACCGGCCTGGTGTACTGCTCAATGATGATGTTCATGGGCTTGGCGGCAATTAACAGCCAGGCGAATCTGCTTTTCGGCGTATTCGGGCTGATGATCGGCATCCTGCTGATCAGCGGCGTGGTGAGCCGGCTGGTGCTGCGCAAGCTCGCCATCCGCCGGATACTGCCGGAAAATGCAGAAGTCGGGCTGACCGTCACGTTCGTCTACCAGTTTCAGAATCTGAAGAAATTCTGGCCGAGCGTATCGGTCACGATAGCGGAGCTGGACGGGGCCGAGGGATTCACCAAGCAGCCGCAGAGCTACATGCTGCACGCGGCGGCGCTGGCGACTGCATCCGTGCCGACGGAGCTCGTGCCCAAGCGGCGCGGGTTGCACGAACTGGATCGCTACCAGGTCATCACGAGCTTTCCGTTCGGTTTCATCAAGCGGGCGATCGAGCGCGGGCACAAGGATTCACTGGTGATCTTTCCGCCGCTCGCGAAGGTCGATCCAAAGCTGATGCAGATGTGCAAATCCGCTGAAAAAACCGGCGCCGTCATGCGGCCCCGCCACGGCGGGATGGATGAGTTCTACGGCGTGAAAGAATACCGCGGCGGCGAGAACCCGCGGCTGATCTACTGGCGCCGCAGCGCCCGCGGCGGCGGAATCGTGAGCAAGGAGATGACGCAAGTCTCTCCGCCGCGGCTCATGCTGCTGGTCAACACCCATTTGAAGGACGAAACCCCGGAAAGTTACGCCAACGTCGAGCGCACGATCGCGATGGCCGCCTCGCTGGTGAGCCACGGGATCGAAGGCGGCTTGCTCGTGGGCATGGCGGCGTGGTCGAACGGGTGGATCGCGCTGGCGCCCGAGCGCGGCAAGCGCCATCGCGTCGACTTGCTTGCCGCACTCGCCAAGCTGCCGAAAAACACCGAGCATCCGTTCAGCGAACTGATGGACGAGGCCCAGCCGCTGCTGGAATCCGCCACCACCGGCGTGGTCTTCACGCCTCAGGAGATGGCGATGAGCCTCGGTGATCGGGCGCGTTCGTCGATGGTCGTCGTCTCGGCCAACTCGCCGCAGAATCGGGCGTGGTTCAAGTTCTCCGACCGGATCGATTTCCACACGTGTATGCCCGCGAACCAGCAGCCGAAATTGCCGGACTAACTTATGTACGACATCCGCCAGTTCAAACCCACGCTGTACGTGCTCATCCTGATGGGCATGGTCGGCTACGCGATGGCGGCGGAGTCGCCTGGGTTTTTCCTCTTTCCGACGATGCTGGTGATCCTCAACGCGTGGCTGGTCAAGACCGGCCGGTTCGCCCCGCTGCCGCGGTGGATCGCCAACTCCGCCACGCTGCTTTGCCTGCTGTGGGCCGGCATGCAGGTGCCGGGGGCTCGGCAGAGCGTGATCGTTCTGGTGATCGGGCAATTCCTCGTCCTGCTGCAGTTGGTGAAGCTGTACGAGCAGCGGGCCAATCGCGATTACGCGCAGCTGCTCGTCCTCAGCTTGCTCCTGATGGTGGCTTCATCGATCAACACCGCGAGCCTGGTGTTCGGCCTGCTGCTGATCATTTATCTCTTCCTCTCGCTTTACTGCTGCCTGCTGTTTCACCTGAAGGTGGACACCGAGCACGCCCGCTCGGCCATGGCGCTGCCGGACAGCCCACGGACGGAACTCACGCTGCGGCAGGACCAGCGAAACCTCACCCGCTCGATGCGGCGGCTGACCATCCTCGTCTCCTGCGCCGCGATCACGACGGCGATCATCGTCTTCCTCTTTTTTCCGCGCAACGTAGGCGCTGGCCTGCTCGGGCCGCTGCAGTTGCAGCCTTCGCAGGCGCTGACAGGTTTCAGCGATCAAATCAGCTTCCAACGCATCGCCGCGATCACGCAGAATCAGACCCAGGTGGCCTACGTGCGGCTTTCCAAGAATGGCAAGGCGGTGCAAGGCACGCAAACGCTGCTGCTGCGCGGGATCACGTTCGACGTGTACAACGGCAACGACACGACGCGTGGCCAATGGCAGTGGTCGCGATCGCCACTTCTTAACATGAAGGTTCACGACGATAATACACATTCGTCGGTCGCTTCGTGGATTTCACCCGAGTACGGGCCGGGAGATACCGAGTGGAAGCAGGAGATCACGCTGAGCCCCACCGGCACGCCGGCGATTTTCGCAATGGCTGGGGCGTATGCGGTTTCGTCGACCCGCGCCGATCTCAACATCCGCCAGGGCGTCGGCGATGAAATCCTGCTGGCCAACGAGCCGATTAACTCGCAGATGGTTTACACCGTTCTCTCGCGCGGTTCGCTGGCGAACAAGTACTCCTACCTCGACCTATGGGAACTTCGCCGCAACAACTGGCGACAAGATCGCGGTTTTGAACCGGACTCTGAAACGGTGTACGACCCCAATACCCGCGGCCCACGCTACGCGCTCGAACACTCGCAAATCGATCCCGCGGTCGCCGCGTACGCGCTGCGGCCCGAAGTCACCGGCGGGCTGGCGGCTAAGCGAAATCCCAAGTCTGAAGTCACTGACCTCGATGAGGACATCGCCACCGCTATTGAAAAGCACTTGCAGACGCAGTTCACCTACACGCTCGACCTGACCGACTCCAAAATCCTCAACGGCCAGGACCCGATGGCGTGGTTCCTCTCGCCGGAGGGCCGTCGCGGTCACTGCGAATACTTTGCCGGCGCGATGACGCTCATGTGCCAGAGCCTGGGCATGCAGGCGCGCGTCGTCGCGGGCTTCAAATGCGACGAGTACAACCCGATGTCGAAGCAGTACCAGGTGCGGCAATCGCACGCGCACGCGTGGGTGGAAGTCCTCACCCGGCGCGGCTGGGTGACGTTCGACCCGACCAGCGGCCGCGAGACGCCCAAGCCCGGCGCGCTGGCCAGCGCGTGGCAGACGCTGAAGTACGCGTTCAACTACCTTGAATTCAGCTGGGCCAAGAACGTCGTCGCGTACGACAACGACAATCGCGAGAACCTCGTCTCCAATCTCAACAGCCGCCTGACGAACTCCGCCATCCAGGGTTCCGACATGGTCAAATCCTTCCGCGACTGGCTTCAGGAAGGCGGCAACATGATCATCTCCTTCAAGCTCCTTTCCGGATTCGTCGGGCTGATGGTGATCGTGCTGCTGGTCGCGATCATTTTCTTCGTGTTCGAAAAGTACCGTCTCCGCCGGCGCGCGGTGCGCATCGGGCTGGACGCGCTTCCTGCCTCCGACCAACTCAAGCTCGCAAGGCAACTCGGGTTTTACGACGACCTGATGCAACTGCTCGAAAAGCACCAGATCACCCGGCCGAGCCATCTCACGCCGCAGGAATTCTCTGATTCGCTCACCTATCTGCCGGCTGAAACGTTCCAGACGATCCGCCGATTGACCGTGATTTTCTACCACATCCGTTACGGCCGGCGCGAACTCACCGCGCCGCGGCAGAAGCGGCTGGGGAACGTCATCGGCCGGCTGCAGCATTTCATGCAGAGCGGCAGTAGCCAGTCTTCGTCCTGATCGCCTACTATTCCCGCCATGAAAGCCTTTATTCTTTCCGTCGGCGATGAACTGGTGCTGGGCCAAACGGTCGATACCAATTCCGCCTGGATCAGCCAGCAGCTCAGCGCGATGGGGTGCGATATTCTCGCGCACAAAACCGTGGGCGATGATCAATCGATGATCGCGGCCGCAATCTCCGAGGCCGCGGCGCTGGTGGACTTGCTGCTGGTCTCCGGCGGGATCGGCCCGACTGAAGATGATCTCACCCGGCAGGCGCTGGCCGGTGTGTTGAACGTGCCGCTGGAAATGAACGACACCTGGCTTGCCAAGCTTGATGAATTCTTCAAGCAACGCGCCCGGGCCATGCCACCGTCGAACAAGATCCAGGCGATGATCCCGCAGGGCGCCACGATGCTCGATAACCCCGCCGGCACGGCCGCGGGTATTCGCGCAGCGATCCAGCGGGCCGCCGGCGCACCGTGCGAAATCTTCGTCGTGCCCGGTGTGCCGAAGGAAATGAAGGCGATGTTCGAACTGCACATCCGCGCTTTCGTCAAGCAGCAGACCGGCGGCGCCGTCATCCTGCAGAAAAAGCTGAACACCTTCGGCATGGGCGAAAGCTGGGTGGCCGAAAAACTCGGCGACCTGATGAAACGCGACCGCAACCCCTCGGTCGGCACGACCGTTGCCGGCGGGATGGTTTCACTGCGCGTTAACGCGCGATTCGAATCGCTCGACCGGGCCGAGCATGAAATGGTTAAAACCGTGGAGGCATGCGCCGAAAAACTCGGCGATCTGATCTGCAGTGAAGACGAAGTCACGCTGGCGGAAGTGGTGGCGGTACTTTTGCGGGAGAAGCACCTCCAGGTCGCGACGGCCGAAAGCTGCACCGGCGGATTGCTTGCGAAAATGCTCACGGACATTCCCGGCTCCAGCGCGTATTTCAAGACGGGCTTCGTCACCTACTCCAACCAGGCCAAGTACGAGCGACTGGGCGTGAGCATGGAGATCATCAATCTCTACGGCGCCGTGAGCGAAACCGTGGTGGATGCGATGTCCCGAAATACCCTGCGACTTGCCAAGGCGGATATCGCCTTGGCGATCAGCGGCATCGCCGGTCCCGACGGCGGCTCGCCCGCCAAGCCCGTCGGCATGGTCTGCATCGCGATGGCGTACAAGACCGAGGCAAGAACCGTGGAGGCCGTCGCGCGGACGTTTAATTTTCCGGGGGATCGGGAAATGATTCGGGACCGTTCCGCGAAGATGGCGCTGTCAATGCTGCGCTATCGCGTGCTGGGGACGAAGATGCCGTTTTGATCTTCCCCCTCTTCGGTAGGACAGGCATACTTGCCTGTCATGGACTGCCGTACGCATCTGTCCGTAAATTATCCGTTGCCGTTCGGTACGAATCGAGGAGTACCTCGCTTCGTGACAGGCAGGAATGCCTGTCCTACCGAAGACAAAAACAATTCAGTCCTTTGGAGGCGCTGTCCGTCTCGCTACACCGTCGGCGGTGATCAGCAGCAACTTTTCCGTCACCTGGTGCGGCATCTGTCGATAGTCCTCGGCGATTTGTGCAGACAGACGTTCTACAGTTTCATCGTCGTTCCGGAAGCAGAGCAGGATGTCGCGATTGGGAATTCCCGCAGCGAACGGGCTGCCTAGGTATTGCCGTAATTTCTGGTGCAGTGTCGGCAGCAGCACGCGGCTGGCGTCGTAGCCGTCTAGCGTTTGGAAAAGAATGAGGTTGATGTTCCCCGAGCCGTCCTGCGCCGCCTGCGCTTCGATCGCCTCGCTGCGCTGCACCAGGTTGGCCAGCGCGATCTCGTGCAGCTCGTCGATCGTGATTTTCCACCCTTCAAACTGCTGGCGGGTGATGTACGAGATGGTGCGGTCGCCGTCGATGGCGTAGGCGACTTGCAGGCCTTCCACCAGCACCTGTGAGATGCCTTCCTTCGCTTCCTCGCTCGGCAGCCCGGGCAGGATCATCGGCAGGATTCGGTCCTTCACGTCTTCGAGCTTGCCGTGGCGATCGGGAGATCCCTCGCCGGCGCGTAACAGTTCGACCACCCACCGTTCGATGTGCTGGCGCGATTGCTCGGGCCGAAGGAGCGTCATGCGGTAGATGTTTTCCAGCGACGCGATCTGCCCGTCGATTTTCAGCGAGAACGGGTTTTCCCCGCGTGAGACTTTAACGAGGGGGAATTTCTCCGCGATGTATTGCAACACCTGTTCGACAAACTGCTCGCGGGTGAATGAAGCCATGGTGTTTCCGCTCAATTCGTAGGCGCAAGAACCGTTTTACGTCCGAACGTTTTTTATACGACAGGTCGATTCGTCATCAGTACAACGGACTATTCTTCGGTGCGTCCCGCTTCAGCGGGACGAGGAATCCGGTCGCACAGCTCGACTGAGCTCGTCGAAGTCAGCGACCGGCGTGATCAGATCATTTCCCGATTCCCAGTTCCGCAGTGGTGAACAGGCTCTCGTAAACGTAGCCGGCGGCTTCCACGTTGGCACGGGCGCCTTCCATGCGATCGATCACGGAGACGATGCGATCGATCTTCGCGCCGGCCGCCTCAAGTGTCTTGGCGGCTTCGAGCACCTGCCCGCCGGTGGTGAGGACGTCTTCAACGATCAGCACGCGATCGCCGGGCTCTAAAATGCCTTCGATCAGCTTGCTCGTGCCATAGTCTTTTTTCTGATTGCGGATGATGACGAACGGCTTCCCGCTTGCCATCGCCGCCGCCGCCGCGAGGGAGACGGCACCGAGCTCCGCGCCGGCGATTCGCTGCACGCCGGGCTGCAGTTTCGCGGCGAAGAGCTTGCCGAGCTCGATCAGAACCTCGGGCTGGGTTTCAAAGCGGTATTTGTCGAGGTAGTAATTGCTGGTTCGCCCGCTGCGCAGCGTGAAGTTGCCGTGAAGAAGGGAGACCTGTGCGATCCGTTGGCCGAGCTGTTCTCGTGTCATGCCCGCATCTTCGGAAAAGGAGCCGGTCAGGTCAAATGTGGAATTTTGACATCGACTCGGCCCTAGTTCGAAACCGTCACGTTGGAATGACGCGGCGCCGTCTGCATCGTGTTGGCCGGAGCCGAATTGACGTTGCCCGGGGCGTTGTTGAAGTTGCTGCTGGGCGCGGTATTGAAATTGCTCGGCGACGTATTGTAATTCCGCGGAAGTTCATTGTAGTTGCGAGGAAAGACGTTGTAGTTCCGCTGGTCCCGAGTAAAAAACACCGGATTGTTCGGCGGATAACTCACCGTCGGCAAAGCGACTCCATAATACGGCCAGCCGTAATACCCATTGTAACCGTAGCCATAACCGTAGCCGTATCCGTAGCCGTAGTTGCCGTAGTTGTAGACGGGATAGTTGGTGTAGCGATCGTCGTAGTAAACTTGCCGATAAGCCCGGCCGGCAGCATCCATCGATTCGAGCAGCGAACGATCATCCGCCACGGCGCGGCGAAGGGATGATCCGTCATACCGGCTGGGATTCACCAGCACCGGCCCCTGCGGAGCGATCTCTGTCGTCTGTTTGGCGACCGGAGTGGTCGGAGCGGTCGGCGTGGATGGAGCGGCCGGCTCGGTCTTTGCTGCTGCTTGCCCGCCGCCTATCGCCCATCTCGCCTGCGAAGCGACCGTGTCCTGCATGTCGAAGAATTCGCGTGTGTATCCGCTGCTCTTCAACCCGCCGATGACCTGACCGGTGGATACGTCGATCACCTGACCGGTTAATTTGAGCATCGGCTCATTCAACTGGTAGCTGCCAAAAACGACGAATCGCGCGCCGGCCTTGCGACCCGCTTCAATGGCCTCGTCGGCGGTTTTCACGGCAGTGTTATCAGTGGTGGCTTGATAGATTCGACCGCTGGTCATTCGCGAAAGATCCGCCGCCATGCTGTCCTGCACAGCGCGACCGATCCACGGCGACTCGCCCTCGTGATTCGGCACGAACGGCAGGATCAATACGCGCGGCTCATTGGATGCGTGCGCCGGCTTTACCGCAGGCGAAGCCGGCACGGTCGTAGGCATCGTCGTGGGATCTGCCGCCAGAAACGCCGGGGCGATCGTGAAGAACGCGAGAATGGTCAATTGCCGGATCCGCATAGTTGCCTCTACCGCTATTGTACGTTACGGAAGCCGTTTGTTAGCGGAAAACTGATTTATTCTTTTCCGCACGGAAGTCTTCATTCTGCCATGAGATAGGCTCGTTCGATACGCTGATTTGGCCGCCCTGAGCCCGTTTCACCCCTGCCGGCTGCGTCGAAACGCGGCCGGAGGCACGCCGCTGGCCTCGCGGAACTGCCTGGAGAAGAAGTAAACGTCGTTATAGCCCAGCCGCTCGGCTACCTGCTTGATCGGGAGTTCTGTATCCCCGAGCAGTTGCCGGGCCCTGGCGATGCGGCATTGCTGCGCGAATCCGTGCAGCGGCAGGCCGGTCGCGGCGCGGAAGCGCCGTCGGAGCGTGCTGAGCGACATATCCGCCTCGGCCGCCAAGGCGGCGTAATCGGGCGTGAACTCCGCCTGCCGCTCGATCCGCCGCATCACCCGATCGAGCCATGCCTCGCGCGGCGAAGGTTGCTGCCGCGCCTCGGCCAGTCGAATCAGCATCTGCTCGAGCAAATTGATCGCCCGCAACGTGCCCCACTTTCCGCCGCGCGCGGTTTGCTCGAGCAATTCGTCGAAGCTTGCCGTCGACCCTGCCAGCGCGACTTGCGGCTCGGTCGGAAAGAGCTTGCTCGCGATCCATCGCCCCACCGCCGCCCCGCGAAATGCCACGTACCGGTGCGACCAGTGCGAAGTCCCCGCCGCCGGCGCGAACCGAATCCGCGGCCCAGGAAATGCCGGCCAAAACCACGGGCCTTCCAGCCGAAATGATCGCTCGCCGAAAGACAGGCTCACCGCGCCGCGGTCCATGTACTGGAGCGTGTGATACCCTTCGAAATGCTTATCCACCCGCGAATCGCACTGCGGCGTGGCGCGGCCGTGAAGGAAAACCAGGTCGTCGGTCATGTGATCAGATAGTACAAATCGGCGATCGTTTTTTCCATTTTGTCGGTGTTAATTGGCGATATCGTATGATTGCATAAGACAAATCCACCCCGACAAGGAATCGACCATGCTCACCGCCGAATCACAAACCATCGATCCCGTGCCCGCCGTTACGCTCACTGACGGCGAACTGCACTTTTACCAACGCGAAGGTTATCTCCAGATCCCCGGCCTGCTCCCGAGCGCAACGGCCGACAAGCTTCGCGACGGAGTGATGTACGTGATGAGCCAGATCGGCGGCTACGAGGGCAACAAGCTCAAACAGTCCAGCGAGTATCTCGAGAACAGTTCGCTCGATGCTTTCGTTCACAGCGAGCAACTCCGCAATGTTGCCGGGCAACTCATGGGCGGGCCGAGCAGCTTGTATCTGCCCTTCACCGCGGTGAAAGGTTCGGGCGGCGGGAAATTTAACTTTCACCAGGACAACAACTACACCCATTTCGACGACGGCATGAAGGGAATCAACATCTGGTTCGCGCTGATCGATATGACGCCCGAAAACGGCTGCCTGATGATGGTGCCCCGTTCGCACACCGGCGGCCAGCTTGAAAGCGAAAACGTCGGCGACGGCCATCGCACGGTGAAGCACGAGCCGAAGGATTTTCTCCCCGTCCGCATGCGCGCCGGCGATGCCGTCGCATTTTCGCGGTTGACAGTTCACGGTTCGGGCCCGAACACCACCGCCGACCCGCGCGTGGCATACGCCGTGCAATACTTCCGCAACGACGCACGCTACACCGATCGCGAGACCGGCGAGCTTAAATCGCACTTGGAGTTCCCGCGTTTCGCGAACGCCACCAGGCCGGTGAAAAAAATCAGCGTGCCGACGGGAAAATTAGACGGGCATTGATTGATTTGTTTTCATCAACACGCCGGTTGCACAGCGACCGGCGTGGAACATTCCAGTTCAGTAATATCCATTCAAAGACTCGTGCGGTCTTGCCAGACGCGCGCGATCCGATATGGTAGATTCTGGGGCCGCTCGAACCAGGCCACTCAATCTGGCTGTAACGGATATTTCAAGGATGAAACGATCTTTCCTCGCCGCATTTTTCGTCAGTCTTACGCTGATCGTGCCCGCGATCGCCGGCGATCTCAACACTGATATCGGCGCGATTCTCAACGATAAGCTGCTGGCCAAAACGCAGGTGGGGATTCGCATAGTCCGCATGGGCGAAACGCCCGCGAGCGTGAAAGTGGTCTATGAGCACAACGGCAACCTGCCGCTCGTGCCGGCGAGCAATCTGAAGATCGTGACGACGTCGGCCGCGCTCGATGCACTCGGGCCGGATTTCAAATTCCATACCATCCTCGCCAGCAAAGGCCCAGATCTGGCGATCATCGGAGACGGCGACCCCACGCTCGGCGATGCCGAACTGCTGAAGAAAGTCGGCTGGGACACGCTCACGGTCTACAACAAATGGGCCGACCGGCTGAAGGAGTTGAAGATCAACGCCGTCCGCAATCTGCTGGTGGATGACAGCATCTTCGACCAGGTGTTTCAGAACCCGAATTGGCCGACGAACCAGGCCGATCGCCGCTACATGGCGGGCGTGGCGGGGCTGAATCTCAACGCCAACTGTGTCGATGCGACCGTCACATCGAACGGGTTCGGCCAGGTCGTGAGCTACACGCTCAACCCACCTACGCGGTACGTTACGATCAAGAACAACTGCGTGCACGGGAATGAGAACGCGATTGTCTTTTCGCGCACGCCCGGCACGAACAACATCGTGCTCGGCGGCGAATCCAAGGGAACAACGCAGGCGCCGGTTTCGGTGAACGTTGAAGACCCGCCGCTTTTTGCCGGCACGGTGCTGCTTGAAACCCTCTCGGCCGACGGTATCGCGTTCAGCGGAAATGTTTCGCGCGATCGTACGATCCGTGCACAAATCAACTCGAAAAAAGGCGGCTGGAACGTGCTGGCGGTGCACGAAACGTCGATCACCGTCGCGCTCGGGCGGGCCAACAAAGACAGCATGAACCTGTACGCCGAGTCGCTGGGCAAACGCCTCGGTGCGGAGGTGAGTCACTCCACCGGCGATTGGAAATCCGCCAACGCCGCGATGGCCGCGTTCATGAAGCGCGTCGGGGTGGCGGAAAACCAATACCAGTTTGACGACTGCTGCGGCCTCTCCAAGCAAAACAACGTGACGGCCGAGGCGCTCTCGCGCGTGCTCACCTACGATTTCTACAGCCCCAACCACCAGGCCTTTTTCAGCAGCCTCGCGATCGCCGGATTTGATGGCACGCTCGACGACCGCTTCCGCGGCTCAGACCTGCGCGGACGCGTCTTCGCCAAGAGCGGGTTCGTCGAAGGCGTCAGTGCACTCTCCGGCTATTTCAAAGCCAAGGACGACCAGTGGTACGCGTTCAGCATCCTGATGAACGGCATTCCGGCCAAGAGCAATTCGTCGTACAAGCAGCTTCAGGAAAAGATCGTGACGGCAGTTGACCTCAGTGTAAAACGCTAAGCCCCGGGATGTTTCATGGGCCGATCAAACTCGCGATTACGTGTAGCCGGCGAGCTTGCTCGCCGTTGCATTCCGTCGCGAACGGCGAGCAAGCTCGCCGGCTACACGCGGATATTTAGTCGTAGCGCGGCCGCCCACTCGCTGGTGCTTTCGCTCGCATTACTTCTCACCGCTTGTGCGCCCGCGCAGCGCACGATCGGCGAGCGGCTCGGGCCCACCAAGCCGGCGGACGTGACCGTCGAGTCATGGAGCTACGAAGGCTCGCCGGCGTATCGGCTCACCACGGCGCACTACACCATCTACACCACCATTCGCGATCCAGACTACTCCGATCGCATCGCCCAAGTGCTCGAGGCCGGCTTCGATCAGTACCGCCAGTTTCTGCCGAACGCACAACCCAGCCCGCAACGCATGAACTGCTACGTCTTCGACACCCGCAGCCAGTGGGTCGATTTCACCCGGCGAAATACCGGCGTGATTGCCAACATCTACCTGCAGATCAACCGCGGCGGATACACCCTGCGCGACTGGTTCGTCGCGTACGACATCGGCCAGATCCAAACCTATTCGGTGGCAGCACACGAAGGCTGGCACCAGTTCGCGTACCGCAATTTCGTAGGCCGGCTGCCGCCGTTTCTGGAAGAGGGAATCGCCTGCATGTTCGAAGACGTGCGATTCAAATCGAACCTGCCGATGTTTAATCTCTCGGTGAACCCGATGCGCGCCAAGGCGCTGCGGACGGCGATCGACTCGCACAGGCTCATTCCGCTGGAAGAACTGATCACGCTGCATGCCGGGCAGATCGTGGGGCGCACCGGCGCGACGATCGAGACTTTCTACGCCGAGAATTGGGCATTCGCCAAGTTCCTGTGGGAAGGCGAGAACGGCAAGTATCGCCCCGCCCTGCTGCGCCTGATCGCCGACACCGCCGCCGGCATTTCGTTTGACCGCAACGGCGCGATGCGTCTCGGCCCGGCGGAGTGGAACCCCGCCGCCGTCGCCCCGCTGCTGGGGCGTTATCTGAACATGACCATGCCGGAAATTTCGGAGCATTATCGCGTCTACATCAAGCAGATCGCCTACGACGAAATCAGCGCGGAATTTGCGTCGTAACCTTCAGCCGATACGATTGCGGGCATGAAACTTCGCGCTATCTCCATGCTCCTGTTGATGACCGCCCTAGTCGGCTGTGGTACGAGGACCGAGATCTATTCCGTCTCGGTGAGAAACGATACGTCGACGCCTCTCACGATCGGTTTCACGAAGAAGGGCGAGCCGTTCGAGGAAGACTGGATGCAGCCGGAGGACATCGCGCTCGACCCGCAGATCAACGCCGAGACGCACTCGTGGGGCATCCTCGTACCGGCAGGTAAGACCGCCACCACCAAGCACGACATGAAGGCCACTCTCGGCGATGAGGACATCGCTTACCTGCGCGTGTATCGCGGGCACCTGAACATGCTGCAAATTTTGTCGATCAGCCGCGGCAGTCCGAACCGCATCGATCAGCCGCTCGTGCCAGGGAAGAATGACCTGGACATCATCAATCGCGACGGCAAATTGGCGGTCACCAACGCCGCGCCGTAAGGCGGTTGAACCATGGCATACGACGAGCACCAGCAGCAGTCGAAATCAATCGCCGGCCGGTTCGCCGTGCTCACGCTGAGCGACACGCGCACGCCCGAGACCGACACGAGCGGCCAAACGATCCGCCGCCTGCTCACCGATGCGGGCCACACGGTCGGCTTCTACACGATTCTGCCCGACGACCCGGCCGCGCGCTTCGCAGCAGAGTTGGAACGCTGCCTGGCTGATCCCGAAATCGACGCAATCATCACCGACGGCGGCACGGGCATCTACCGGCGGGATCTGGCCGTGCCGGAGGTGGAAAAGATCATCGACCTGCCGCTGCCGGGCTTCGGCGAGCTGTTTCGAATGCTCAGCTACGAGCAGATCGGCTCCGGCGCGATCGCCAGCCGAGCGGTTGGCGGCGTGGCGCGGCGGAAGCTCGTTTTCGCCCTGCCGGGATCGACCAAAGCCGTTGAACTGGCGATGACGAAGCTCATCTTGCCGGAAATCCGCCATCTGCTCGGGGAATTGCGGAAGAAATGAATCTGGCGATTGGTGATTGGTCCGTGACGGGATAAATGCCTTGTAACGCACCACTCATCAATCACCACGAACCTCAGGCTTGGTAAATCCAGTCGCTCGATCTACAATCTCCCACTTTCACTCTCGAAGGAAGACGTCATGTTCAGCGGAGCTTTAACAGCACTCGTCACCCCGTTCGCCGGTGGGGGCGTCGATGAGAATCGGTTCAAGGATCAGATCGAGTTCCAGATCACGCAAGGCATCAATGGACTCGTCCCCGTCGGCACGACGGGCGAATCGCCGACGGTCGGTTGGAAGGAACACAAGCGCGTCATCGAGCTCACCGTGCAGTTCACCAAGGGCCGCGTGCCGGTGATCGCTGGCACGGGCGCGAACTCAACGAGCGAAGCGCTGGAACTGCAAAAGGCCGCCAAGGATCTCGGCGCGACGGCCGGGCTGAGCGTCAACCCGTACTACAACAAGCCGAGCCAGGAAGGCCTTTACCGGCACTTCATGACGATCGCCGACGCGGTCGATCTGCCGATCGTGCTGTACAACATCCCCGGCCGAACGGGCATCACGATGACCGCCCAGACCGTCGCGCGGCTGAACGCGCACAAGAATATCGTCGCGATCAAGGAGGCCACCGGCAGCCTGGACATGGCCAGCGAGATCCTCTCCCTCTGCGATATCACCGTCATGAGCGGCGACGACAGCCTCACCCTGCCGCTGATGAGCATCGGCGCGACGGGTGTGATCAGCGTCGCCAGCAACCTGATCCCTGGCCAGGTGGCGAAGATGACGAGCCTCGCCAACGCCAACAATTACGCCGAGGCCCGGACGATCCACGCCCGGCTTTTCCCGCTGATCAAGTCGCTCTTCCTCGACGGCAACCCCGTCGGCATCAAGCACGCGATGAAACTGGCCGGCTTGGACAGCGGCGACCTCCGCCTGCCGCTGTGGGAAGCGAACGACGCAACAAAGACCGCAATCGCCGCGGCGATGAAGAAGCTGAATTTGCTAAAGTAGCCTGTCAGCCGTCAGCTCGTAGCACGGGCTACCAGCCCGTGACCGACAGGCCGCCCACTCAAACCGGGCACCCAGTTACCAAAATCACGCTTCGAGACCTACGCATCGACTCTTGAAGCATGATTTTGCTAAATGACGACCCCAATCGCCTTATCAACGCCGTTGGACACGGGCTGGTAGCCCGTGCTACGTGAAGAATGACCCGACTCTGCGTTGCCATCTTCGTTCAAAGCGTCGAACAAACTCGGCGTGATATCGCTGCTGCCTTAGTAGCCGGGTGCGATATGATCGAGCTTCGCGTCGACACCGTAGAAGACGTCGATGCAGTCGCCGCGTTGGCTGCCTCTTACACCATTCCATTCATCGTCACCCGGCGGTCGATCATCGAGGGCGGGCGTTCTGAAGAAGCAACCGCGGTGCGCCTCGAACGACTCTTTCGCATGTCGGGGGATTTCGGCGCTCAATACGCCGACGTTGAATTAGCGGCGAGCGACCAAGTTCCGGCTTTGAAAAATCGGCCCGCCGGCGAAATAGTCATCCCGTCCATGATTGTTAGCAGCCATGATTTCAAGGGCCGTCCCGATCGTTTGTACAACATCATCACGGAAATGAATTCACTGGGCGGCGACATCAACAAAATCGTCTGGACCGCCCGCACCATTCGCGACAACATCGAAGCGTTCGAGATTCTGCAAACGAGACAAAAACCGACAATCGCCCTCTGCATGGGCGAGGCCGGATTGATCAGCCGCGTGCTGGCTAAGAAGTTCGGCGCGTTTCTCACGTTCGCCAGTCTCGATTCCGACTCCGGCACCGCCCCCGGCCAGATCAGCATCGCCGACATGAAACGCCTCTACCGCTGGGACGCGATCAACGCGAATACCAAAGTCTTCGGCGTCGTCGCCTCACCGGTGAAGCACTCGATGTCGCCGGCCATCCACAACGCCTGCTTCGACGAAATCGGCTACGACGGCGTCTATCTTCCGATGCTCGTCGAGCCGAGCTACGAGAGTTTCAAGGCGTTCATGGAGACGTTCCTCGCGTTCAAGCCACTGCACCTGAGTGGGCTGTCGATCACGCTGCCGCATAAAGAGAATGCGCTGCGGTATCTCAAGGAAAAAGGCGCGGAAATCGAACCACTCGCAGAACGGATCGGCGCGGTGAACACGATCGCAATCCGCAATTCGCAGTCCGAAATTCGCAATCTGCGCGGCATCAACACCGACTACGCCGCCATCCTCGACAGCATCACCGCGAAGCTGAATTGCACCCGTGAGCAACTGGCCGACCTGCGCGTCGCGGTGATCGGCGCCGGCGGCACCGGTCGCACAGCCGTCGCGGCGCTGGCGAGTTGCGGGGCGACCGTCGTCGTCTACAACCGCACGAAGGACCGGGCCGACGCACTGGCCGCGGAGTTCAACGGCAAGACCGGCCAAGTCGTCGCCGCCCGCATGGAAAAACTCTGCGACAGCTGCTGCCACGTATACATCAACACCACCAGCGTCGGCATGCACCCGAACGTCGACGAATCCCCGCTCGGCGACGCCCCGCCGAAGTTCTCGGCCGACACCGTGGTGTTCGACACGATCTACAACCCGATGAAAACGAAGCTGCTCCAGCACGCTGAGGCCGCCGGTGCGAAGACCATCGGCGGCGTAGAAATGTTCGTCCGCCAGGCGGCGGGCCAGTTCAAACAGTGGACGAGGCACGACGCGCCCGTTGACGTGATGCGCCGCGTGATCGAATCACGACTGGCCGGAAGGTAGGGCAGGCATTCCTGCCTGTCGCGCGCGAATGTACCCGTTCGTCCGTCTCGTTTGAATCTGCATCCGAGTACGTGTCGAAGCGTACTCCGCCTCGTGACAGACACGAATGTCTGTCGTACCGAAGAGCAAGTGGTCGCTCACCGCCGCTCGGCGTTCCACGCGTCGAGAATCAGCTGATTCAGGTCCGGCTTCGGCTCGATCGGATTCATCCGCTCGGGGTCGGCCTCAAACCAATCGATCGTTCGCCGGATGCCCGTTGCAAAAGGGATGGTCGCGCTGAACTCCGGTACAAGCCGTTTAATTTTACTGTTGTCGAACACGAGGCTGTTGGCCTTATCGCCGAACAATCCGCCGCGCACGCGGGAGTAGCCCAGCCTGTCGCAGATGCGCGCGATGTCTTCTGACGCGATGTGCACGAGCTTCGGCGTCACGCCCACCGCGGCGGCGGTGGCGTGGAAGATTTGGTTCCACGTCAGCACTTCGTCGGACGTGATGTGAAACGCCTCGCCGATCGCGTGCGGATGGCCGAGCAGTCCGACGAAGCCGGCGGCGAAATCGTCCGAGTGCGTGACCGTCCAGAGCGACGTGCCGTCGCCGTGAACCACCACCGGCAGGCCCTGCTTCATTCGCCGGATGGGCGTGTAATTGGCCGACGCGCCGAACGGCAGCGGGATGACCGTGTCGTACGTGAGCGACGGCCGGACGATCGTGACCGGAAACCCGTGCTGTAAGTGCGCCCGCATCAGCCATTCTTCCGCCGCGATTTTCTGCCGCGAATAGTCCCAGAACGGATTGGCCAGCGGCGTGGATTCGGTCATCACATAATGCGTCGGAGGCTTCTGGTAAACGCTGGCGGAGCTGATGAAGACATACTGCGACGTGCGGCCCGCGAATAATGAAAAATCCCGCTCCACATCCGCCGGCGTGTACGCAATCCAATTGACAACGACGTCAAACGTAAGCGAGCCGATCGCACGCTTCGCCTGCGCCAGACTGTTAATGTCGGCAGACAGCGTTTTCACGCCCGGAATATCTTGCCGGCGCTGGCCGCGGTTGAGGTGGTAGAGTTCGACCCCGCGCGCCATCACCAACCGGCTGACGGCGGCGCTGATGTTGCCGGTGCCGCCTATGAACAGGATGCGCATCAGTTCGCCCCCGCGGGCCGAGCGGATTTCGGAATCACCACGATGCTCTTGGGCGCTGTCGGGCACGCGTGCTCGCACACGCCGCAGCCGATGCAGCCGTCTTCGATCACGTGGACTTTTCCTTCGAGCAATTCGATCGCCGCCGAGCCGAGCGGGCAGCGGTCGATGCAGATGGTGCACTCTTCGCCGTGCGAACGGGCGCAAAGCGTTTCGCGCCACTCGGCCGTGCCCATGTCGATCTCCGCGAGCGGCGTCGGCACGAGCGCGCCGCTCGGGCAGGCGTACATGCAGTAGAGTCCATCGCAAACCACACAGGGCATGTGGTTGATGTCGATCACCGGCAGGCCGTTGCCTTCTTTACCGGTGGGGTCAATCGAAATGCATTTCGCGGGGCAGACTTTCACGCACTCGCCTGACTTGGTGCACGTGCTGGCGAAGTCCGTTTCCGCTAGCGCGCCGGGCGCGCGAAGCCACGCGGGCGGCGCGGTCGTCGGCAGCGTGTTGGCAGCGGGCTTGACGACCAGTTTCGGCTTATTCGCCTTGGCGAGCTGCGCTTCCATCGAGCCGATGTGATTCGCCATTTTTTCCAGCGGCGCGATGGCCTTGGCGATCGGAGCGATCAACTCCTTCAGCCCGCGGCGGAAAAATTTTCGGCGATCGATGGGTTTGTCGTCCATAGGGCACCTGATGAATCAGCGTATTGAATCATAAGTGAATGATGTCGCGCGGGGAATTGATGATCTTCATCGGCGTGTCCCGCTTCAGCGGGACTTGGAGTGAGATTCTGGTGTCCCGCTGAAGCGGGACACGCCGACGAAGAGGACACTTGCGCAGCACTAGTTGACCGCGCTGTCGGGCACCTTTGCGGGGATCAATTTTTGCGCCGCCAACGTGCGCTGCGTGAGCGAGTCGACGAACGTCACACGAATGGTCACTTCCGCCGTCGAAGCGGGCAACGTGACAGGGCACGTCAACGCATACCCGCGGACGATGATCGATTCGTACCAGTTCTTCCCCGCATCAGCAGCGGGAAAATCCCAGTGGCCGAGCAGGGGCTTGTCTTTATTCGCAAGGTCAAACGCTTCCACCGTAATCGCCCCGGCGGACTTGAGCGGGTCGCCTTGCGCATCGCGCGGCGTGACGTACACCTTCAATCCGTCGCTGCGGGCGGAGGTGAGCTTGCCGATGTCGATCGTTGAAACCGTGAACAGCTCATTCAGCCGTTCGATCGACAGCGTGGCGGGGCGAGTGGTGTCGTTCTTCTGCAGCATCACCATCGAAGCAGTGTCGGCCTGGTGCTGGTGCTTGAGGACCGTGAGTTCCTGCTTCAAATCCTGGTTTTCTTTGCGAAGCTGCACGTTCACCTTGCTCGGCCCGCCGCAACCGGCAAGTGGAGCAAGAAGTGCGACAATGGCGATGAGGCGTGAATTCATGAACGATGAGTCTTTGTAGAGTGGGTTTCAACCCACCAAGAATAACATCGGATGGTGGGTTCAAACCCACCCTACAAAATTCGCGCGGAACGCGATGCTATTCCTTATCGTCGCCGGCCGCTTCCGGTGCTCGACGGATTGCTTCGGGCGCGCTCTGCATCACGCGATCGACGCAGCCGTACTCGACGGCCTCTTCGGCAAACAACCACTTGTTGCGATCGAAATCGCGGTGGATCTGCTCGGGCGTCTTGCCCGTCCAGTTGGCCATCAGCTTGTACATGCGATCGCGCAGGCGAAGCATGTGCGCTGCTTCAATACCCAGGTCCGTCGCCGGGCCCTGCAGCACGCCGCCGATGAGCGGCTGGTGCAACATCACCTGGCTGTTGGCGAGGCACGAGCGTTTGCCCTTCGTGCCGGCTGTCAGCAGGATCGCGCCCATGCTCGCCGCCATTCCGATGCAGGTGGTGGCGACGTCGCAGCGAAGGAATTTCATCGTATCGACCAAGCCGAAACCCGCCGAAACGCTGCCGCCGGGGCTGTTGATGTAGAACTGGATGTCGCTCTTGGGATCGTCGTTCGAAAGAAAAAGCATTTGCGCGATGATGGAGTTCGCGCTCTCGTCCGTCACCGGGCCGTTGAGCATGACGATGCGGTCCTTCAGCAGGCGTGAGTAAATGTCATAAGCCCGCTCGCCGCGGCCGGACTTTTCGATCACCATCGGAATCAGTGTGTTGCTAGTCATAATGAGTGTCGAGGACTGAGGACTGCCGACTGAGTGGAATTTCACTCAGTGCTCAGTCCTCAGTCCTCAGTCCTTTCTTACTTCGTCTTGTTGCCGTCAACCGCGCCAGCCGCCGCGGGCGATTCTTCGCCGAGCACTTCGTCGCAGATGCCGTACGCCACAGCGGCCTTGGCGTCGAAGAAGCGGTCGCGCTCGGAGTCTTCCTGGATCTTCTCCGGCGTTTGGCCGGTGCAGTCGGACATCACCTTGATCAGCGTGTTCTTGGTCTTGAGGATTTCCTCCGCCTGGATCTCAATATCCGCCGCCTGCCCGTACACGCCGCCGAACGGCTGGTGGATCATCACCTTGGCATTGGGCAGGATGAACCGCTTGCCTTTCTTGCCCGCCATGAACACCACCGCGCCGCCGGATTCAGCCCGGCCGATGCAGTACGTGGCGATATCGCACGTGATGAACCGCATGATGTCGTACATCGCCAGCGTGTCATCGACGACCCCGCCGGGGCTGTTGATGTAGAAATTGATGTCGGCGTCGCGCTTGATGCTCTGCAGGTAAAGCATCTGCATGATCACGCGGCTGGCCGATACGTGGTTGATTTCGCCGACGAGGAAGACCACTCGATTTTCGAGCAGGAGTTCTTCGAGGGTCATCTCGCGATAGCGGTTGTACCCGCCGCCGCCACCACCGGGGCCGGGGGCGGCCTGCGGCATCATCACCGGGCCGCGACCTGGGATTTGCTGGGGAACCTGGGACATCGAAGCGCCTTCCGTGACGTATTTCGCCGCCCGCGCCAGAAGCTGAGGGTCAGCGGATTTGGGATCGAACATTCGTCTCCTCAATGAAAGTACCGGCGGATGGTACGCGCGCCGCGCAGCAGCGTCAATCAAGCGGCCGCGACCCATAATGGCCCGGAGGCGGCAGTGGGTCCGTTTGATTTTCACGCGCCAGCGCGTCTCACGCCGGTCGCTGTGCGACCGAATCCGGCCGCGCAGCGACCGGCGTGAAATTATGATCGCCCCACCACACGCCAGGCGGCCATTTTATTCCCCGGCTTGCAGCGCAGCGCCGAGCCGCATAAGTTCAACGGCATGTTCGGCCGAATCGATGTTCACTCGCACATCCTGCCCGGCGTGGACGACGGCTGCGCGACGGTCGAGCAGTCGATCGCCTGCGCGAAAATGCTCGTCGCCGCGGGGTACACGCACAGCTTCTGCACGCCGCACGTCTGGCCGAATCTCACTGCGCAGTCGCGAACAAACATCGCGAAATGGGTCGCCGATCTGCAGGGGGAACTGGACTCGGTCAATGTCCCGCTGAAGCTGATCCCCGGGGCCGAGCATAATTTCCAGCCGAAATTAACGCAGGAACCTCTGGAACGGATCATCTCAGCCGGCCTAGCCGGGAAGTATGTGCTGGCCGACATGTGGGCGGACCGGATTCCTGATTTTTTCGAGCCGTGTGTGAAATGGCTGCAATCGATGGGATTGCAAGTGATCCTCGCGCACCCCGAACGCATGCGGGCCGTTCAGGACGATCCCGGCCTGGCCGACTACTTCGACGACCTGGGCGTGTTGATGCAAGGCAATCTCCAATGCTTCAGCGACCCGCCCCACGCCGCCACGCGGCAGTTGGTGGAGCAGTTCCTGCTCGACGGCCGCTACTTCCTGCTCGGCAGCGATACGCATAAGCCGGACACGCTGGAGTTGCGCATGCGCGGGATCGATGTTGCGATCAGCGTTGCTGGGCGAGAAGCCGTGGATCGCCTGATGATCGAAAATCCGCGACAACTTCTTCCACAAGCCAACCAATAAACTCTGAGACATGGATATCGAGCGCGCCGAAGTCATTTCCGGTAAGCTTTACTGCATTCTCACATCATGCAGGAATCTGAATCAATCATCCCTCCGTCTCACGAACTACAATACAGTCCGCCGATTCCTCACATTAAAAGCCGGGCATTTCAGCGGAAGCTGATCGTCGCGTTGATCGTTGTCGTCGGCTTGGTTGTTGCTTACGTCTGGCTGCCGGGAGCGATCTGGCAATTCAAGATCAGGTTTTGGGAACGCCAGTGCATTTTAAAACCGATTCCGCCAGGGCAGACGGTTTTTCTTTCTGGATCGCCGGGTATGGCGAGAAATTCGCCCGCGGCGGACGGGCTTTTCAAAACGGCACAATTGATCTACCCCGGAACCGCGGCAACGGTCTATTTGGGCCAGCGTCGTGCAAGTGATGGAGTCTCGCGACTCATCGTAGTCCAGGCGATGGCCACGGTAACATCCAAGCCGGGCCCCAACGTGGTGGTGAACTTCTTCTGTGCAATGCCGCCAGTTGGTATGGATCATCGAGATTTTCCGAAGGATAAATGGATTGCGGGCGGAATTTTCGGCAATAGCGCCAGAGTCCCTTCGTCTTACGACCTTCAAATTGATTCGGCAACCGAAGATCCGGCCGATCCTTCACACTTCAGTTTTAGTTACTCGGTTTTTTATAAACATTACACCGTCAACTGCTGGCTCAAACCGGAAGGAAGCATCAAGTGGAGCGAGACCGACCAGCACGGCAATACACACTGGGGATGGGACAATCGAGTTTTAGGGATTAGTGAGCCGTGATAACTTCTCATATAGCACCGCCGCCGTGCGCGTGCCGGCGTAGAGCGCTTCCAGATCGAACTTTTCGTTCGGCGAGTGCACGCGGTCGTCGGGCAGGCCGAATCCTACGAGCAGTGTGTCGATGCCTAGCACGCGTTTGAAGAGTTCGACGACGGGAATGCTCCCGCCGGAGCTGATGAGCGCGGGTTTCACGCCGAATCCGGCTTCCACGGCTTCCGTCGCGAGTTTGACGGCCTTGCCTTCGATCGGCGTTCGCACCGGGCCGGCCAGACCGTGGTTGAGGAACTCGATTTTCACATTCTTCGGGCAGCGGCTGCGGAGCGTGCTTTCGAATATCTCCTGGATCTTCTTTGGATTTTGGTTCGGCACGAGCCGCATCGAGACTTTCGCGCTGGCCTTGGCGGGGATGACGGTTTTCGCGCCCAGGCCTTGGTAGCCGGCGGTGATGCCGTTGATGTCGCAGGTGGGCCGGGCCCAGCGGCGCTCGAGGGTGGTGAAGCCTTCCTCTCCCATGCCGGCGGTAAGGCCGATCTCCTTCAGGTCGTCTTCTTCGTCAAACGCGAGCATCGACCACTCCGTCCGTTCGATCGGCGTGAGTTGCAGCACGCCGTCGTAAAAGCCGGGGAGATTGACCTTGCCGTCGGGCGTATGCAGCGTCGCGAGGAGCTCGCACAGCACGTTGGCGGCGTTAGGCACGCTGCCGCCGTACAGGCCGCTGTGCAGGTCGTGACTGGCGGCGGTGAGGAAGACTTCTTCGTAGACGAGCCCGCGCAGGCCGTACGTGATCGCCGGCAGGCCGCGGGCGAACTGGTTGGTGTCGCTGACGACGACGACGTCGGCCTTGAGTTGGTCGCGGTTTTTCGTGACGAACGCTTCCAGGTTGTGCGAGCCGATTTCCTCTTCGCCTTCAATGACGACGGTGAGATTCACCGGCAGCCCGCCGTGCGCCTGCCACGCGGTGATCGCTTCGAGGTGCGCCCAGACTTGGCCTTTGTCGTCGACGGCTCCGCGGGCGTAAACCGCCCCGTCGCGCACGTTCGGCTCGAACGCCGGTGTCTTCCACTGCTCCAGCGGCTCGGGCGGTTGAACGTCGTAATGCCCGTAAAACAGCACCGTCGGCCGGCCCGGCTGGTGGTCGTTCTTGGCGACGACAATCGGATGCCCCGGCGTCTGCACGACCTGCGTGCTGAACGCGGCGTACTTGAGATGATCCTCCACCCACACCGCGCACCGCTGCATGTCGGCGGCGTGATCGGGCTTGGTGCTGACGGACGGGATT
This sequence comes from Tepidisphaerales bacterium, assembly GCA_038329865.1. Lineage (GTDB taxonomy): Bacteria > Planctomycetota > Phycisphaerae > Tepidisphaerales > Tepidisphaeraceae > JANMES01. The sequence goes on from JBBQNK010000036.1 coordinate 37,549, forward strand.
TTCAGAAACTCGATCAGCTCGGCGAGAGATTGATGCTTGCGGGAATCAATGGTTTTGAGGACGTCGTTAAGCATTGAAGAGAATTTACCACAGTGAACACGGAGGGCACAGAGAGTGCGCAGAGAACTGAACTACGCCTACGTTTTTCTTCTCTCAGTGTTCTCCGTGTCCTCTGTGGTAAATTTTCTAGGAGATTAAAATTCGAGTCGCAACATCAGTAGCGGGATCAACCACCAGCGTTTTGAAAAATTCGATCGTCGCGGTGCCGGTGAGCGGGATGTACTTGCCGGTGGCGGTCGCGACGATCGCGCCACCGGCGTCGGCGATTTGGCCGGTGGTTTCGATCAACCGCGATCGGGCAGCAGTGACACCCGCGCTGCAGGTCAGCTTCGCGCCGACTCGGCCGGGGTTGCGAAATCGCACATTCAGCTCCCCCGCCACGCACGCGTTCCGCCGCGACCAAATGGCGGCCCACACCATCGCCTCGTCGAGCACCGTCGCCAGCACGCCGCCGTGCAGCAGGCCCTCGAAGCCGATGTGGTGTGGCGTCGGCGCGAAGTGCGTGTGAATCGCGCCGGTCGCGGGATCGACGTGGAGGCTCAGGTGGAGGCCGACAGGGTTTGATCGCCCGCATACGAGACAGCCGGGCGTGTGGGGGAGTTCGAGCGACGACATGGGGTGGGATTCTATCGGATGGAATGGTATTGGGTATTGGGTATTGGGTATTCGGTATTTGGTATTTGGTATTTGGAATACACGATAACGCACACCAGACTATTCAAATATCCGCGCGCGGATGCGCAGTCCCTAATCCCTAATACCCAATACCTAATACCTAATACCTGTTACTTAATCACAAATTCCCCTCCGCGCGATACAGTATCCGCCATGCTCAGATCCTATATTCTCCACGCCGACGGTAAGATTACTCGCGATACGACGGCCGACGCGCTTCGGGCCGCGTTGGCGGAGCCGGGGTGCAAGTTCTGGCTCGACCTGGAGGCCGCCACCGAGCCGGAAAAGGCGCTGCTTAAGGACGTGTTTCAGTTCCACCCACTGGCGATCGAAGACAGCTTCCAATACACGCAGCGGCCGAAGATCGAGCTTTACAACGACGACGCCAACGGGCCGTCCGGCAGCTATTTTTACCTGGTGTTTCACGGACCGGATTTAGACACGTTCCGCGAGAATCTCCGCACGAAGGAGATCGACATGTTCGTCTCCGACCGGTTCCTCGTCACCGTACACGACGAGCCGATGCGAACGGTCCAACACCTGGAGGGTCGCTGCAACGACAACACGTCGGCCGTGCTGGCGCAGGGGATCGACGTGCTGCTCTATCGGCTGCTGGATTTCATGGTCGATGCGTACGACACGATCCTGGATCACATCCAGGAATCGATCGATGAGCTCGAAGAAAAATCGCTGAACGATCCGAAGCCGGAAGTGCTGGGAAAAATCGCGGTGAAGAAGCGCGAACTGCTGAACCTGCGCCGCGTGATCGGCCCGCAACGCGAGGTGGTGGCGCAACTGACTCGCGGCGACATTCCGTTCATCCGCGAGACGACGCGGATTTATCTACGCGACGTTTCCGATCATTTAGTGCGCGTCGTGGAGCTGGTGGAGCTTTACCGCGACCTGGTGCTCGGCTCACGCGATATTTATCTGTCCAGCGTGAGCAACAACCTCAATCAGGTGATGAAGACGCTCACCATCATCAGCGTGATCGGCGTTCCCATGAGCATCGTGACCGGGTTTTTTGGAATGAATTTCGACGAGTGGATCTTTCACGATCACCGCGTCTTTATCGGCGCGCTGACTTTCATGGCGTGCGTGGTGGTGTCCATGCTGTACATGTTTCACAAGAAACGGTGGATCTAGGGGGAAATGCAGAAGTCAGAATGCAAAATGAAGAAGGGCGTCACACGCTTTTCTTCATTTTGCATTTTGCATTCTGACTTCTGCAATTTTTAAGCTGACAGCGCCTCTTGCGCCGCGATCTGGTCTTCCGCGTCCTGCTGCATGCGCCACAGCACATGCAACGACGAGAATCCGACGTAGAAGTACCCGCCGGCGAAGATGCTGAGGAACGGCACGCTCGCGTAGGCGAACTGGTAGTACAGGCTGATGAAGATGAAGATCGACATGTAAATGCCGAAGCAGATTTCGATGATCGGCAGCGTCAGTCGCTTGAGGGTGAAGATCATCGGGCGATCAGCGCGGGGCGTGGTTGGGCCGACGTAATCTACGGTGCGCGGGGTGTCGGACTGCCACGCGTTGCGGGCGCCGCCGGTGCCGCCGTACTTGGGGGTGCGGACGAATTCGCCGCCCTTGCTCTTGCCGTCCTTCGCGGGGCGAATGCTGCTCCAGATCGCTTCCATGACGGCCTTGGCGTTATTCAGGCAGATGCCCACGCCCAGACCCATCAGCACCGGCAGGTAGAACAGCGTCTTCCATCCCGCTTCGCGGCCGAACAGCTCGCGCTGGCCGAAGACGAAGAAGGTGCTCGCCGAGCACGTGGCCAGGATGAACAGCGTGCCGCTGAACAGGTAGTGGCCCCACGTGTAATGCTTGATCGGCCCTTCAACGTTAAAGAAGTTGAAAAACGCCGGCCAGATCATGAGCGTCAGGATCACCATCAGCGGGTACACCAGCGTGTTGGTGAGGTGGAAGAACGCCTCACTCTTCACCGTGCGCGGCAGGTGCTTGCTGCGGAGGATGCCTGGGAGCAGCTTGATGGCCGTCTGCATCGATCCCTTGGTCCAGCGGTGGGCCTGCTGCTTGAAGGCGATCATTTCCGGCGGCAACTCGGCCGGGGCACAGAACTGGGGCAGGTAAACGAACTGCCAGCCCTTGATCTGGGCGCGGTAGCTCAGGTCGAGATCTTCAGTGAGCGTATCGTGCTGCCAGCCGCCCGCATCGTCGATCGTCGTACGCCGCCACACGCCGGCCGTACCATTGAAGTGCATGAATCGGCCGCTGCGGTTGCGGGCGGTGTGCTCGATGACGAAATGCCCGTCAAGGAAGATCGCCTGGCTTCTGGTCAGCAAGGAGGCGTTGCGGTTGAGATGATCCCACCGCACCTGCACCATGCCGACTTTATCGTCAGTGAAATAGTTAACCGTGTTGAGCAGAATGTCGCGCGGCGGAACGAAATCCGCGTCGAAAATGGCGATGTATTCGCCGCTGGCCTCTTTCAGCCCCGCGGCCAGCGCGCCGGCCTTGTAGCCTTCACGGTTGTCGCGGTGGATGTACTTGATCGGGAAGCCCTTCGCGGCCCATTCCTCGCACGCTAGGCGGGCGATCTCGCCGGAATGGTCCGTGCTGTCGTCGAGCACCTGGATTTCAAACCGGTCGAGCGGGTAATCGATCTCGCACGAAGCGCGAATAATGCGCTCGGCCACGATGTCTTCGTTGTACATCGGCAACTGCACTGTGATGCGCGGCAATTCGGGGAACTTGCCCTTGGGCTGGTAGCCGTTATGGCGATGCTTCACGTACAGGTAGACGAGCACATACCGGTGAAACCCGTAAAATGCCACCGCCACCAGAGTGAACAAGTAGAGTCCCACCAGGATGTATTGAAAGCTCTTCTCGAGCATATGTCGTTTCGTTTCAGTTAAAAACAATCATCGAACGGACAATCTCGGCCGGGTTACACTGCAACCCCGCGACTCTTCCTCGCTCCGGCAGTCCGGCCGAATCGGAGATCGCTCCCGCATCCCCATCAATCGGGTCATTCGAACTATTCGTCCTTCTGTCGGAACATCGAACATCATGAAACTAGACAGGACCCCAAGTCGGGACGGATTGTAAAGATCATGCCTTGATTGTGTCAACAATTGAAGGCAGGACCGTCACTTAGGCACCGGCAAGGGGCTTTTTGCACCGCGCCTCCACTCGAACCGTGCGAACGTTCTTCCGCTGTATTTATCCAGCCGGCGACGAATCGTTGCAACTGCTCACCAATGATGCCAAAAAAAGAGCCGGTCGACGGATCGACCGGCCCGTTTCAATTGAAATTGTCACTACCCAATCGAGCGTTTAGCCGCCCCGCGAACGGGGCGCGTCGCTCGACTCGCCCCGCGAACGGGGCGCGTCGCTCGACTCGCCCCGCACGCGGGGCGCGGCTAAACAGGACTTAGGTCGCCGACTTGCCCGCCGGGGCTTCTTTCGACTTCTTCATCGCCTGGCCGGCGAACTGGTGCTTCTTCTCCGCGCGCTTGCGACGCAGACCCGCGCTGCGGCGGATCGTGCCGGTCGGGGCCTTGGTCTCGGTGACCAACTGCAGCCACACGATCGTCCCGCCGTCGCCGATGCGGTAGCGGCTGGTCTTCACGATCGCCGTGTAACCGCCGTTGCGATCGGCGAACTTCGGGGCGACTTCGTCGAACAGCTTGGCGACGACCGTCTTAGGGCCTTCGGTGATGAACTCCTGGTTCTCGTCCGTCAGCCGGCGGTCCTGCATCAACGCGATGACCTTGCGGCGGTCATTGAGCGTCTTGCCCTTGGCCAGCGTGATCAGCTTCTCGACGAAGGATTTAACTTCCTTCGCCTTGGGCAAGGTCGTCTGGATCTTGCCGTGCTCGAAGAGGCTCTGCGCCATATTCCGACGAAGGGCGAGGCGGTGCTCGGTATCCCGAGACAATTGCCGGCCGCGTACTAAGTGACTGCTCATAATAAACTCCTGCGAAGTTTTAAAAACTTCGACCTACATCAACGGACACTTCCGGCCTTAGCTAATTCTCGGTACCGGCGGCTTCGACTTCGTCTTCATCGTCCGGCATGGTCGCGGCGGCCGCCTGGGCGGCGTCGAGATCCATACCGAGGCTCAGGCCCATGTCGGCCAGCTTACGCTTGACCTCACGCAGGCTGGTCTTGCCGAAGCTGCGAACCTTGAGCAGTTCGCCTTCGGTCTTCTTCACCAGATCGCGCACGCTCGATATCTTGGCCGATTCCAGGCAGTTGTTGGCCCGAACCGAAAGGTCCAGCTCCTGCGTGGTCATGTTCAGCTTGTTCTGCAGTTCCGGATCGATCATGGCGGTGTTGGCGTCGCGAAGAGCCGACAGGGCGTCTTCGTTCACCGTCTCGCTGCCGAGCTCGAAATACTGCACGAACGGGTTGAGGTGCTTGCGGAGGATCTTGCTGGCTTCGACCAGCGCCATCTCCGGCGTAAGCGTGCCGTTGGTCCAGATCTCGAGAATCAGGCGATCGTAATCGGTCTTCTGGCCGACGCGGGCGTCTTCCGTCGCGTAACGCACGCGCGTCACCGGCGAGTAGATGCTGTCGACGGCGATCACGCCGACTTCAACTTCTTCGGCGTTGCCGATATTTTCCGAAGCGGTCACGTAGCCGCGACCCTTGCTGACCGTCAGCGTCATCGTGAAATCAAAGTTCTCGGTGAGCGTCGCGATGACGTGATTCTTGTTCACGATCGTGATCGAAGGATCAGCAACGATCGCCGCAGCGGTGATCGGGCCGGCCTTGTTCACGCTGATCGTCATTTCCTTCGGCTCATCGGCATCGAGCTTCACGACGAGGCTCTTAATGTTGAGGATGATGTCGGTGACGTCTTCCATCACGCCGGGGAGCGAGGAAAATTCGTGATCGGCACCCTTGATGCGGATGTGCGTCACAGCCGCGCCTTCAAGCGACGAGAGCAGGATGCGGCGGAGGCTGTTGCCCACCGTCGTACCAAACCCGCGCTCGAACGGCTCGGCGAAGAATTTGCCGTAGGTTTCAGTCGACACCTGCTCGTCGCGCTGCACGCGCGAAGGCAGTTCAAGTCCACGCCAACGAATTCGCATAACATTCTCCTTTGCTTCTACCCGAATTGCGGAAAGTTCCCGCTCTCAGAATTGAGAGCCATCTGTACTTCCACCTCGTCGGGAGAGGCTTCTTGTTTTAGTTGTGTTCACTGGACTAGCCATTTAAGGACTAGCCCGAATATTTTTAGACTCGACGCTTCTTCGGAGGACGGCACCCGTTGTGCGGCAGCGGCGTGACGTCTTCGATGCCGCTGATCTTCAGGCCGGCGTTCTGCAGTTGCAGGATCGCCTGTTCGCGACCGGCGCCCGGGCCCTTCACTTTGACTTCGACTTCGAGCATGCCGCTCTTGCGGGCGGTTTGCGCGGCGTTTTCAGCGGCGCGACCGGCGGCGAACGGGGTGCTCTTGCGGGCACCCTTGAAGCCGACTGTGCCGGCCGACGCCCACGAGATCGTCTCGCCGTTGGTGTCGGTGATCGTCACCATCGTGTTGTTGAAAGTCGCCTTGACGTGCGCGATCCCGCGCGTGACGCCCTTGCGAATCTTCTTCTTAGCGGCGGCTTTTGCGCCGGTCGCCGGTGCTCCGGTGGATGATTCTTTGGCCATGATCTTTCTCTGACTTTCTGCGGATCATCCGGCACAACGGCCGTCCCCGCAATGGAAATTGCAAAAGTCAAAATGCAAATTGCAAAATGGAAGAGCGTCTTCTCACTTTTGCATTTTGCATTCTGCAATTTGCATTGTTTACTTGCCTAGCTCTTTAACGCCCTTCTTACCGGCGACCGTCTTACGCGGGCCCTTGCGGGTGCGGGCGTTTGAGCGGGTGCGCTGGCCGCGCGTCGGGAGGCTGCGACGGTGGCGGTTGCCGCGGTAGCTGCCGATCTCGCGAAGACGCTGAATGTTCTGACCGATCTGCCGACGCAGCGCGCCTTCGACCAGGATGCCGCGATCGAGCACGCCGATGATTTTGGCGAGTTCGTCTTCGGTCAATTCCTTGGCCTTGCGCTCCGGGTCGATTCCCAATTCCTTGAGAATCGCCATGGCGTTAGTCGGACCAACGCCGTAGATGTAGCGCAGGCTGATCCTGATTTTCTTGTCACTCGGAATGTCGACACCGGCGATACGTGGCATTGTTGGGCTCCAAATCAAAGGGGCAAGTGCTTAGAGGCAAGGGGCAAGTAGCAGGCAATTCACTTGCCCGGTGCCCCTGAATACTTGCCCCTTATCCCTGCTTCTGCTTGTGTTTAACGTTGGTGCAAATCACGCGAACGATCCCCTTGCGGCGGACGATCTTGCAATTCTCACAGATTCTTCGGACGCTGGTTCGGACTTTCATGGTTTCACCTTCTGCACCGGCAAACTGACCGGCGAATCGTCAAGTATACCTAAATCCAAATAATTCTCAATAGACCGCGGATTCGCAGGCTATTGTGGGAAACTAAGGTTCGAAGAACCCTGCTTTTCTCGCTTCGTGACGCAAAAAACAGGGTTCTTCGAACCCTCGTTTCCCACCAGCTTTGAACTTCGTTCAAAGTTGGAACGGCGCTCTCCCGTCCGTCAAAATGTCTACTCCGACCTCCGTAATCGCCACCGTATGCTCGTAATGTGCCGCAGGCAGATGATCGGCGGTAATAACCGTCCAGCCATCCGCCAGCAGTTCCACGTCCCGCTTGCCGGCGACGACCATCGGCTCGACCGCCAGCGTCATCCCCGGACGGAGGCGGAAATCGCCGCGGAGTTGCTCGGCCGTCACAAAATTCGGGACCTTCGGGTCTTCGTGCATCGATCGTCCGATGCCGTGACCTACAAATTCACGCACCACCGAGTAGCCGTTGCTTTCCACGTGGTGCTGCATCAGCCGGGCGATTTCTGACCACTTCTTGTCTGGCTTCATGTACTGAATTGCCAGGACGAGGGCGGCCTTGGTCACGTCGAGCAGCCGCTGCCTGTCCGGCGTGATTTTGCCGATCGCCACGGTGGTGGCGGTGTCGGCACAGTAGCCGTCGATCGACAGTGCGAGATCGAGCGTGACGACGTCGCCGTCTTTCAATTCGCGATGGCCCGGCACGCCGTGGACAACTTCTTCGTTGACGCTGATGCAGGTATGCCCTGGAAATCCCTGGCCGGGCTTGTACGTCGGGTAATTCTTGGAAAGCGCGATCGCGCCGGCCTTCTCGAGCGACCGCCGGGCGAGATCGTCCAGTTGAATCGTCATCACGCCGGCCTTGGCGGCTTCGCGCATCTGGCCGAGCACTTCACAGGCGACCTGCCCCGCCCGCCGCATCAACTCAATTTCTCGACGACTTTTGAGTACGATGGGCATGGCTGACGTAATGCAGAAGTCAGGATGCAGAATGCAGAATTAATTCATTCTGCATTCTGCATTCTGACTTCTGCATTTCCTCAATACTGTCTTCCTTTGATCCGCTTAGTCCCGCCCTCGCCGCTGAGGAAGCCGCTGTAATTTCGCATGAGGAGGTTGGCTTCGATCCGCTGGACCATGTCGAGCGCGACGCTCACCACGATCAGCAGACCCGTGCCGCCGAGGAACGCGGTGATCTGCGGGGCAAGGCCCAGCCACGTGTTAAGCGTGGACGGAATCACCGCGACGACGCACAAAAACGCCCCGCCGACGTAGGTGATACGCATCATCACCTTCTCGAGGTAATCAGCCGTTCGCTTGCCCGGGCGAAGGCCCGGCACAAACGAGCCGTAGTCGCGCAATTGGTTGGCCATTTCCTTGGGCTGGAATTGGACGGTCGTCCAGAAGTAGGCGAAGAAGTAGATCATCGCCACTTCAGTGAGAATGTAGATCAGTGCGCCTCGGCCGAACTCGTCTTTCAGAAAGCTGAATAGGCCGACGTTCGGGAAGTAGGAGTTCAGCCAGTTGAACGCCACGCCCGGGAAGAGCATGAGCGATTGGGCGAAGATGATCGGCATCACGCCGCCGTGGTTGACGCGGAGCGGGAGGAACTGCTTGGTTCCGCCGTACACGCGCCGGCCGCGGGTGAGTTTGGCCTGCTGAACGGGGATTCGCCGCTGTGCCTGCGTGATCAGAATTGACCCAGCGACGATGAAGACGAACGTGCCGATCAGGATGGCGATTTTGCCCGGCGTGATCGGATGCGACGCATCGGCCCCGCTGATGCTCGTCTGTTCCCAGAGAAGGAAAATCGCGTTGGGCATTCGGCCGACGATTCCTGCGAGGATGATCAACGAAACGCCGTTGCCCAGCCCGTACTCGTCAATCTGCTCGCCCAGCCACATCAAAAATACGCAGCCGGCGGTTAACGAGACGACGCTCATAACCCAGAACGTGGCGGGCGAGTTGTACATGAACTCGGTCTGCACGAGCGGTAGATGCGAGTTGCGCATGTAGGCGATGAAAATCGCCGCCTGGATGATGCAAAGCGGTATGGTCGCGTAGCGCGTCCATTCCTGGATCTTTTTCTGGCCGGACTGGCCTTCTTTCTGCAATTTTTCGAGCGAGGGAAGGACCGTCCCCAACAGCTGGAAAATAATCGACGCAGAAATGTACGGCATGACGCCTAAGCCGAAGATCGTGCTCTGGCTGAGCGTGCCGCCGGAAAAGAGCGAGACGTATTGTGCGATTCGCGAAGCGGCCGAGTCTTCGCCGCTCTTGCTCTGCTGCTCAGCGAGTTGCTTGAAGTGGTCCTGGTCCACGCCCGGGATCGGCACGTGGTAGCCCACGCGATAAATCGTGAGCATCAACAAAGTGAAGAGCACCTTGTTCCGCAGATCAGGGACGCGGAAGATATTGATCAGCGTTTTGAACATAATTCGTGAAAGGTGGGTTATAAAGTGCGGATTGCAAACGCGCCGTTAGAATTTCTCCCCGATTCTACAATCCCCATGCCGCCGCCGATCAGGCTTCTTTCTTTTCCGCTGGCGCCGGGGCGGCTTCTTCGGCCAGAACCGGCTTCTTCTTGTCGCGCTTGACGAAAATCGCCTTGGGCTTGGGGGTTTCGAACGCTTCGCCCTTGAGGTTCAGCGCCTTGCCGCCGGCGGCGGTGATTTTTTCCAACGCCGACTTCGTGAACCACTTGGCGGTGATTGTCAGCTTCCGGCTGATTTCCCCGTCGCCGAGGATTTTCACCGGCTGCTTGTCATCGGGAACCAGGCCCGCATCGATAAGGGAGGCCGCATCGACGGTGTCGCCCTTAAGTTCGCTCAGGTCGCTGAGATTCACAATGTAAAAGCGGCGTTCGAAATTCTGGTTGCTGAAGCCGCGCATCGGGAAGCGCTTGTGGATTTCGGTCTGTCCGCCTTCATAGCCCCGGCGGATGTACTTACCGTTACGCGCGCCCGAACCCTTGTTACCACGGCCGGACGTTTTGCCGTGACCGCTGGATTCGCCGCGACCCTTGCGCTTCTTGGTCTTGTTCTTGAGAAGGCCGGTCGTGATATCGTGCTGCATACTCATGTTTAGTGCGAAGGACTTAGGACTTAGGACTTAGTGAAGACGGCCGATTGCGTTTCTTCACTAAGTCCTAAGTCCTAAGTCCTAAGTCCTTGTCTTAAGCCGTAACTAATTCTCCAGCGCCCTTCACTAACTTGACGCCGCGGATGTTTTCCACCATTTCGCGGCTCTGCAGCTGTTGCAGGGCGGCGATGGTCGCCTTCACGAGGTTCTTCGGGCTCGTCGAGCCGTAGGCCTTGGTGAGGATGTCGGTGATGCCGGTGAGCTCGAGGCACGGGCGGACGCTCTTGCCGGCCGTGACGCCGGTGCCCGGGCGGGCCGGGACGAGGATCACCGTGCTGGCGCCGCTGGTGCCCTTGGCCTGGTGCGGGATCGTGGTGCCTTTGAGGTTCACCTTGAACATCGACTTCTTGGCGTCCTTGGAGGCCTTCTCGACGGCGTTGGGGACCTCTTTGGCCTTTCCGTAGCCGATGCCGATGTTGCCCTTGCGGTCGCCGGCGACGACGAGCGCGCCGAAGCTGAAGGTCCGGCCGCCCTTGACGACCTTGGAGCAGCGGTAGATGCGGACGACGGAGGACTCGATGCCCGAGTCGTCGGCCTGCCGCTCGCGACGCTGCCCGCCGCCGCCAGGACCGCCGCGATTGCCACCCTGACGGCCGCCGCCGGGGCCGCCACGGCCACCGCCGCCGCCGCGCCCGCCGCCGAAGCCGCCACCGAACCCGCCGCCGCCCTGCGGGCCGGCACCGTAGCCCGCCCCGCCGCCGCCGCTGAGGGCGACGCCAGGGGTCGGGGCCGGCGCTGCGGCGGGGGTGGCCGGCGCATCGGTCTGGGGGGCCGGCACGGCGGCCGGCTGGGGCTCTGCAGAGGCCTGCGGGGTCTGTTCGTCAGCCATGGGTCTCGCTCGTGAGTGTCAGGTTCCGCCCGAAGGCTTTGGGGCCACAGCGCCGGCGGGTGCCGGCCTCGGGTCGTACCGGGTTGATCAGAACTTCAGCCCGCCCTCGCGGGCGGCGTCGGCCAGGGCCTTGATGCGGCCGTGGTACTTGCGGCCGCCGCGGTCGAAGGCGACCAGCGTCACGCCGGCGGCCTTGGCCCGCTCGGCGATGGCCTTTCCGACGGCGACGGCGGCCTTGATGTTGCCGCCGTTGGGGGCGTCGCCGCGGACCTCCGTCTCGGTGCTCGCCGCCGAGGCCAGCGTGTGCCCGCTAACGTCCTCGATGAGCTGGGCGTAAATGTGCTTGTCGCTGCGGAACACCGACAGCCGGGGCCGCTCGGTGGTGCCGGCGACCGACTTGCGGATCGAGTACTTCCGCCGCTGCAGGCGGACCTGCTTCTTAACCTGTTTATCCGGCATGATTGCTTCCTCTTCAACCTCTCGGGCCCGCCGATGACCAACCGGCTGACCAAGGTCTTTCAGTGCTGCGTGCTGAGTGGAAAGTGCTGAGTGGACGCTTGCGAGCTCGTTGAACTCAGCACTTTCCACTCAGCACTCAGAACTCGCCTATTTCGACCCGGCGCCCGCGAAGGCCTTGCCCGGCTTGATCTTGACCTTCTCGCCCTCGTACCGGATGCCCTTGCCCTTGTACGGCTCGGGCTTGCGGACCTTGCGGATCTGGGCGGCGAACTGCCCGACCGCCTGCTTGTCCACGCCGGTGATGTGGAGCTTCAGACCCTCGATCTGCAGCGACACGTCCGCCGGCACGGCCACGAGCACCGGGTGGGCGAAGCCAACGGACAGGGAAAGGTTCTTGCCCTTCATCTCGGCCTTGTAGCCGACGCCCTGGATCT
>JBBQNK010000037.1:0-46558 GCA_038329865.1 Tepidisphaerales bacterium
TCAACGCAAAGGCGATCTGCTCTTCACTGAATCTCGACTTCTTCATGGCCAACTCCTTTGCCGGATTCACTCCGGCGATGGAGGCCAAATCTAACAAACTTTTCTCATTATCCGTGGATCAGTTCTTGGGGAGAACGTCACGAACGTGAAAGGGCTCCGGCCTTCTCATGGTTCGCATTCGCGAGAACGAGATCGATTCATTTCTACCGATTCATCACCCGCCGTGTTCGTGGGCATCGACGTCGTCAAGGCCAGGCTCGACGTCTTTGTTGATTCCGCCGATCAGCTATTTTCCCACAACAACACCGTCGCCGGGGTTCAGCAGATCGTCGATCGCCTTGCCGCTTACCGCGTCCAGTTGATCGCGATCGAAGCTACCGGCCGCTCAGGATGACGAGTATAGTTTCAATTAGTTCGAAGGAATTCGCGTGATTGATCCGACCCCCGTCGTTCGCCTGCCGTATGCCGCGCCGGACGAATTGCCGCCGGCTCGATGGGCGCGGTTGCCGCTGGTCGCACTGCTCTGCATGTCGGCTGCGTGGACGATCGGTACGGGCACGAATTTCATTAACGGTCACATCAGCCTGATTTATTTCCAGACGCTCGTCGGCTGGATGTACGGTCAGATGGGAATCGGCGATGTGGTTTTTCAAGGACTGCTGGAATCGACGGTCGTCGGCCTCATCTTCACTCTGATATTCGGCGTAACGTATGCGGCCTCGACCGGCGCCCGCTGCCCCGTGCGGCCGGTGATCAGAATCGTGGCGACCGCGGTGGGCATCGCGTTCGCGCTCTGGATCGTCGGGGGTGTGCTCGGCCTGCTGTGGGCGACACTTTCGCCAAGTAGTTTTCGAGCGGCGATTCCCATCATTCCCGATGACTTGACTGACCTCCACGGCTGGGGCTGGGTCGGCGGGTCAATTATCGGCGCTTACGTCGGCGGGGTGCTGACTATCTTCGGCAGCCCCATCGTGCTCCATTTCTACTGGCGGCGTAAACACGGAAAGAAGCTTCGTTTCGCCGCGCGCGATTTGTGAATACAATTGCGGCGATGGACGTTTTCAAAATCAAAAATTTCGAAGTCAGCAACCGCCTCTTCGTCGGCACCGGCAAGTACGCTTCGTACGAAGTCATGCAAAAGGCCCTCGACGCCTCTGGCTGCCAGGTGGTGACCGTGGCCGTCCGGCGGGAGCGGCTGATCGATGCGCAGGGCAAGTCATTGCTCGATTTCCTCGATCTCAGCCGGTACGTCATTCTGCCGAACACGGCCGGGTGCTTCACGGCCGATGATGCGATCCGCGTCGCACTGCTCGGGCGTGATCTGCTTGAGAAGAATGGCAACAAAGGCGCCGGCTGGGTGAAGCTTGAAGTGCTCGGCGATAAAAAAACGCTCCTGCCCGATCCGGTCGGCACGATCGAGGCGACGCGCGAGCTCGTGAAGGAAGGGTTCACCGTGATGGCCTACAGCAGCGACGACCCGCGCGCGGCCGTGCGGATTAAGGAGGCCGGCGCTGCGTCGGTCATGCCGGCCGGCTCGCCGATCGGCACGGGGCAGGGGATTCTCAACCCGCTCAACATCAGCCTCTGCCTGGAACTGCTGAAGGAAAACGACCCGACGTACCCCGTGATCGTCGATGCCGGCGTCGGCTGCGCCAGTGACGTCGCGATCGCGATGGAACTCGGCGCCGACGGCGTGCTGCTCAACACCGGCATCGCCCACGCGAAAGACGCCGTGAAAATGGCGGCGGCAATGAAGCACGCCCTTGAAGCGGGGCGACTTTCGTACCAAGCAGGGCGGATTCCGAAGAAACGCTATGCCACGGCGAGCAGCCCGTTTGATGGCGTGATCAACTACATCCCGGGGGAATAGATTTCGCGGTCTCTTCGATTGCTTTCAATCAGATGGTTGCAAGCCTTATTTGAGAATCCGAACATGGACTGGTAGCACATGCTACAAAAATTACGGAACACCCAGCACCGGGCAAACGTCCGGGTCGGTGTAATCCGGGTGCCCGTTGACCTCCCTGCAGAGCCGATCATTCGCATGCTTCGCCAGGCCGCCGTCCTTGTGGCGGTATTCCTGCCACTGGTTGGCTTCGTCCTGCATGTGGATGGCGATCGATCGTCTCGGGCTCTTCGAGCGGTTCGGGCCGGAGCCGTGGATGGTCAGGCAGTGGTGGAAACTCACCTGCCCCTTCTTCAGATTCATCGGGATTTTCACCGTCTCCTTGCCGCCGGTGTTGAATTTCTTTTCCAGGCCTTCAAGATCGCTGGAGAAGAAGTTGAGCACCTCGGTGTTGTCCGGCCAAAGGTGGCTGCCGTCGATCATGGTGATCGTACCCATCTCGGCGGTGCAGTCGTGGAAGGGCACCCACGCGGTGAGCAGGTTCGTGGAGAGGCACGTCTTCCAATACCCGCGATCGGTATGCCAGCCGACGTTCGCGGGCTTGCTGGGATTGTCGACCGGCTTGTAGAGCAGCTGATCGTGCCACAGCCGCACCTGCGCGCCGGCCAGGCGCGCGGCGATCGCGCCGATCAGCGGGTGGCGGATGATCTGCTTGAGCTCACGGTTCTGCAGCGAGGCGTAGTCGTTCTTGCGGAGCGTATCGCCGTCGCTGGACTTCCAGCCGGGGAACGTGCCGACGCGCGGCAGCGGCGTATCGCGCTCGCCGGCGTAGTACCGCTCGCTCCCGGCGACGGCGGCGTCGATCAATTCCTCCGGCAGGATCGTCTTCGATAAATACCAGCCGTGCCGGCGATAGGATTTGATGTCCTCATCGCTCGGCAGCAGGGCGATCTGTTCTTCAGTCAGCGGCGTAAGCGTGGCGGTGTTCATGCCAGCGATTTTATCGTGAGATTTCGCCGCTGTCGCGATGGTGTGAGCTTTTCCTTTGCCCGATAATTCGCGAAGATGCGCCTCGTCATCTTGAGGTAATCCGAAGGATCCAGCCTGATCTCGCAGGGAGCTAGATCCTTCGGATTACCTCAGGATGACGAGAGGCGTCGCCCAGCGTTGCCTGGATCTTTGAGCAATTGGGCAGAATGACATCAAGGAAATCATGAATCCACTTTGGGTAGAGATTGCAGCCAGGGCAAAAGTCACGTTGAGCGAGGCGCAGGGCGCCAAGCTCGGCGCGTACCTCGATCTGCTGATCGAAACGAACAAGACGATGAACCTCACGCGCATCGTCGATCGCGAAAGCGCCGAGCGGCTGCACATCGCCGATGCGCTTACGCTGCTGGAGCACATCTGGGTGCGCGACCGGCGGATGGTGGATGTCGGCAGCGGCGGGGGCGTGCCGGGGATTCCGCTGGCGATCGCCCGGCCGGACATGACGTTTCTGCTCGTGGAATCGACTCGTAAAAAGGCGATTTTTCTGGAGAAAGCGATCGACCAGCTCGGGCTATCGAACGTTTCGGTTTCAGAATGGCGCGCGGAGGACGTGGCGCGGAGCAACAATCGCGAGGCGTTCGATATCGCCACTGCGCGGGCGGTCGGCGCGCTCGATCTGCTGGCCGAGTGGTGCCTGCCGCTGGTGCGCGTCGGCGGGCGGATGCTCGCGATGAAAGGCGAGCGGATCAAGGACGAACTGCCGGTGGCCGGCAAGGCGATCAAGTGGGTCGGCGGCGGGCCGGCGAAGATTTACCCGGCCAATCTGCCCGGGGCGGATCATCACGTGATCGTGGAGATTCACAAGGTCGCGAAAACCGACAAGGCGTACCCGCGCTCGCCCAGCGATGCCAAAGGCAAGCCGATCCGGTAAGTTCCGCGGCAGTCCGGACTACAACTCCGGCGAGCTGTCCTGCGTCGTCGGCGTCGTCGTCGGCGCGACGAATTCATCGGGCTTGATCGTCGGATCGAGCTCCAAGCGAAGCTTCTCAAACTCCGGAGCCCATTTCGCGCCGCCGGTCGTCTTGCCGAACTGTGTGTAGATCAGGCGCAGCTCCGCGGCCACCTGCTTCATCAAATCCGGATTTCCCGGCGGAACTTTGGCCAGCTCTACGTTCGCCCGCAGAAGTTTCAGGCGGGCTTCCCAGTACAGATCGTTGGACTGCAATTCCGACTGCCCGTTCTTGCTGACGAGCGTCATGGGTTCGCCGAGCCGACGCTTGCGGAGCAGATCGAGCAGCGAATCGCGCGCCTTCTCGTAATTACCCAGATCGTAATTCGTCAGCGCCAGGCCGAACTGAATGTTCGGATCATTCGCTCCTTGCGGCAGCGCGGCGAGGGTTTCATACGCCTTGAGCGTTGCATCGAGCAGGGCCTTGCGCTTGGCCGGGTCTTTCTCGAGTGAAGCGGCGAGGCGTTTGGAGTCGGCATCGAATGCGCCGTAGCCGTAGGCTTTTTCGCGGACTTTCGGGTCCTTGTTTTCGCTGGCCCATTTGTAGAGGAAGCCGGTCAGCACGGCGCGGTTAGGCGCGAGCTCGCCGACTTTAGCCATGTCACCCCGGGCGAAGGCGGCGTCGATATCCTTGTTCAGGCGCTGCAGAAGGTCGTAGACCATCTTGATGCCTTCGTTGGCGCCTTTTTTCTGCAGGGCCACCACGAGCGTATCAGTGGCCTTGAGGTTTTCGCCGATGTCCATGTACGCCAGCACGCGCGTCTGCAGGGCATCGCCGAGGAGCAGGTCTTCGTTGGGCAGACCTTTCACGAGGTCTTCGTAATTTTCAAGCAGCTTGAGCGCGAGCTTCGGGTCTTTCTGCTGCGACTGCGCCAGCCCCGCGGCGAGTAACGGTGTGCGGACGAGCATCTGGCGGTAGGTATTGCGCTTTCGCTCTGTCGCAAGCGCCGCGGTGTCACCCGCGGCGGGCGGCGTGGCGGGGGCCGGCGGCAGCTTGTCCAGCGCGTCTTTCGCGCCGCTGGAAATCTGGTCAGACGTGGTCTGAATCTCCGCAAGCACCGCGGATTTTTCGGCCGGCGTCAGCTTCGGGTCTTTGTCGAGCTTCGTGCTCAGCGCGATCGACAGCCAGTATTTCGCGTTCAGTGCTTCGGGCGCGGTGGGCGGCACCATTTTGAGGTAGCGGATGACTTCGTCATTTTTCGCGACGAGCGTGGATTCATCGCTCCCGAGCAGCGACTGAATCCGCCGCGCCCAGCTGTAAGCCAGTTCCTTGTGATTGAATGGCGGATTAATGCCCATCGATATCGCGCGGTCGTAGAGAGCGGAGATTTCCGCGTCGTCGGTGTTCGGCGCATGGAAATCCAGGATGATGATTCTCATCGCCTGCTGCCAGGCGTCGTCGGCCTTGGCGATGTCTGCTTGCTGGGCCTGGGCGTATTCCAGAAACCCAGCGGCGGCGACTTTCGGCTGGTCGAGTTTCTGCGCGAAAAACGGAATGACCGTCAATGCCGTCGTGACGGCTTCTTTATCCACGCCGGGCTGGCCTTTGCGCGCCAGGATTTCGCGGGCGGCGCCGATGCCTTTTTCGATCGCGGCCTTATCGAACGGTTCCTTGGCTTCGGCCTTGGCGAATTCGGTCTTGCCGCGCTCCATCAGCGCCTGGAGCAGGAGCAGGTCGAGCTTTTTCAATTCCGCCGTTGCGGGCAGGCGGTTGATGAGCCGGTCGAGGATCAGCGACCGGAGGCCGGGGTTGTCTCTCATCAGCTTGGTGAGGATCGTCGAGGCCTGGTCGTTGAACTTGGCTTTGTCCTCCGGCTTGGCGGCCAAGTCGCCGCGAAGCCACGCGATTCGCGCCTTCAACACTTCGTCGGCATCGACGACTGCCTGCAGCTGTTTTGGCTCGGTGAAATTCGTCTTCTGCCACTCGATCGTTTCCTGCAGCTGCTTCTCGGCCGCGTCCGGATTCTGGCTCAACAGCAAAGCGATCGCGCTGAAGAACCGCGCGTCGTTCATTTCAAACAACGTCGGCTTCGGATTCAGCTTTGAGGGATCCTCATAGAGCGACTTGAAAATCGTGACGGACGCATCGAAGTCTCCCTTGACGATTTGCAGCTTGCCGATCTGATTTTTTACCGCCGGCTGGATGGTCGATGTCGGGTCGTCCCACTGCTTGAGATAGGTGATGGTTTCGTCGCAGAGCTTGGCGCGGTTCGGGTCGGCCTTGTCGAGCGAGAGCGCCACGAAATACTGCGACGACATCTTGGTGTATTGAATGGTCGTCATGAGAATCTGCAGCTGATCGAGCTGCTTCATCAATGCCACCTGATTTGGGTCTTTGATCTGATTGGCGACGGCGTTCATTTTTGCGGTCGCTTCGCCTTCAGCCTTGGTGTAAATCTTCAGGATTGCTTCGGCTGCAGGCTTCATTTGCGCCTGGGTTGCGGTGTCTTCGCCCCAGTACTCGAGGAGGGCCGACTCATTGGCCACGCCGATCGTGTAGAGCTTGCCGGCGAGGTTCATCAGCGCCCGCGTGTCCTTCATGGTCTTCATCGCCTTGTCCAAGCCTGCGGTGACGTCGGTGACGATCTGCCTTCGCTTGGTGGCGTTGAGCTTGCTCGTGTCCTGGTTTACCAGCCGATTGAGCGAGATCATGGCACGAATGCCGTCGCGGTCGGCCATCGGAACGTTGTCGTTGTTGAACGAGCGCTCGAGCAGATCCTCCATCTCCATCGTGGCGAGGGTCTCGCGGACGCGGTTGTCATCGAGCGCATCGAGCCCGGAGCCGGACTTCGACTGCGCCGCGGCCGGCATGGCCAGGCACGCCAGCGCGACGGATGAACTGAGCAATGAAAGCGTGAATCGAGAAATTCGGGTGGGATTTTTCATGGCTGTTCTGTTTTTTTGAGAAAAGAAACCGTCGCTTGCGGCTTTGCGAGTCATCGGTCCTCGCAAAGCCGCAGGCGGCAGAAAATTGCAACTGCAATCGGTTCGAATCAAACCGGATTGACCGCCGATCAGTGCGCGGTGGCGAAGCCGATCTTTTCGAACTTCGCCAGCATCGCCGCTTCCTGAACGGCGATCACGTGCTCGAATTTAACGGCGTGCCCCGGCGCGATGCGGACCTGCAGATCGCCCGGCTTTCTACCGGCGGCGATCATGTCATTCCGCAGCTTGGTGAGCGCCCCGGTAAGCGTCGGGCCGTCACTGGCACGAATGCCTCCGGCGACGGCGATGAAGTGGTCGCCGGTGGCGGTATCGACGGTGATCTTGATCGGCTCGTCGATCGAAACCGAGCCCGCGTTCGGATCGCCCACGCCGCCCTTGGTGAGCGGGATATTGCTGGCGAGGAAATGCTCCTGCCCGCCGAACTTGCCCGCGAGCATGAGGAAGATCAGGATCACCATCACGACGTCGACGAGCGGTGTCATGTTCGGGCCTGCCTCGTAGTGAACGGCTTTAGCGCCTTTCATTTTCATAATCAGCTCTCAATCAGGCTTGCCGACGAATCGGCAATGCCCGTTTAAATTTATTTTGCTGCGACAGTTTCCTGGGTCACTTTTGCGGTATTCCGGTATTGAAGTTGACCGCTTTCACGTTCGCCATGGCGCACGAAAGAAGCACGGGCTCAAGGACGGAGTAGTGCATGTCCTTGTCGCCGCGGATGACGACCTGGAAGTTGTCGTTGTCGGTATTCTCAGGCTTTCCGCCGGTGGTGCCTTGCTTGAGGTCCTTCCCGTAGCGGTAATACTTGAGCGTGTTAACGACCTGGTTCTGGTTTCCGGCGTCCTGGAGCTTGAGCTCCGTGATTTCGGAAACGCCCGTCGAGGCGTTAGTCACCAAAGCGGTGACGATCGGCACGTCGGAACCGACGGTCTGCGGCGTGACGTTCAACACGAGCGTGTTGCCCATGTCGGAAATCTCGCTGCCCAGAACGCTTTCAGGGATATGAATTTTCTCGTCGGCCCCGGTGTTCACACCGATCTTGGCCACGAGCATGAAGAACACGATGAGAACCATCACCACGTCGATCAAAGGAGTGACGTTGGGATGGCCCCCGTGGGATTCGGGTATATGGCGTTTGGCCATGGCAAAGCTCCTTAAAGAAAAGGTAAAAGGACTAAGGACTCAGGACTAAGTGAAGACAAGATCTTCACTAAGTCCTAAGCATTTTTATCTTAGTCCTGCCTTTACGCCTGTGCGACAGGCGCGGGTGCTGGAGCTTTGCGGACTGCGCCTGGGACGGCGGGGGCGCGGGCGGCACCGGTCGGCTTGGCTTCGGCGGGCTTGATCATCAGGAGGAGTTCTTCTGCGATCAAAGCGCCCTTAACCGTCAACCGATCCACCATCGTTCGCAAAATGCCAAACGCCGCGAGACACGGGACGGCCAGAAACAGGCCGAGGAACGTGTGACACAGGGCGGTTGAAATACCGCCGGCGAGCTTGGACGGATCAGCCTGCCCGTGGGCGGCCTGCATGGCGCTGAACGCCGCGATCATACCGAGCACCGTGCCCAGCAGACCGAGCAGCGGGCCCATGTTGCCGATGATGTTGAGGTACTCGATCTTGCGGAACTGTTCCGCCGTCTGTTCGCCGATCGCGGTTTCCATCGCTTCCTTCATGCTGCTGAAGCTCGGGGCGCGCTTGAGGGCCGGATTCAGCGACTTGCTGATGAAGCTCGGGTCGCTTTCGGTGAAGGCGATCAGTTCCTTGAACTGCCGGCCTTCAATCATCTCACGGATCTTGTTGGTGGTTTCCTCGGGCATCATCACGCTGGCGCGATTCTTGATGAATCCCTGGATGATCAGCGTCAGGCCGACGACCGAGAGAAGCGCGACCGTGATCGTCACGCCGTCGACGTGCCCGATGATGAGTTGGAACACGCCAAGGGGCTTTTCTTCAGCCTCGGCACCCGGAGCACCAGCCGCGGCTTGGCCGAAACTGCTGCTGACGATTGCCAGCGAAGCTCCCATGACCAAGGCCAGGAGCAACAGACGGAACTTGGAAGTAGCGTAACGACGCATGCGTCTATCCTTTTCTCCCGAAGGAGAAAGCAAAGTTGACCCTCACCTGATCGAAGACCGGAGCCGATCTCTCTGCCGTTCGTCAGGTCGCAGGGGTGGGCATCGGGGCGTGCTCGCCGCGGCGCGAATCAGCCGGAACATTGTCGCTGTCACTGATCGCTGTCCCGTGGGAATGTTTCCCGGGCCCGAAAGTTGTTGCCAGCGCGACTCGATCGCGCGGCCATATATTTTGTTGAGGTCTAGAAGTCGCTCTTCGAAACAATCTTCATCGTGCCATGATTGTCATTGGCAATCCGCTTCAGGATGTCCACCAGTTCCTTCTGATCGGGCGTTCCGATCAGGATGGTGTTGACCTTGACCTTTCCCTCTTTGTTCAGCGTGGCAAATTCGTTGTAAACCGATTCCAGCGAGTCGACCTGGTCGAACCCGTCAGTGAGAACGTACATCATCTCCGGCTGCTGCGCGAAAGCTGCACGAATGGCGGGAATCGGATTGGTCATCCCGCGCGGGGTGACGTCGCCCATGAAGTCGAATGCTTTTTTCTTGTTGGAGTCAGTCGCCAGCAGCAGGCCGGCCTGATTCAGGTTGATCACCTTGTCGTCGCTGAAGAAAATCACGCCGAAAGACTGGGTCACCTGAAGATTTTGAACGGCCCGATGCAATTCGTCCCGCAGGCCGCTGAACGCCGTGTTCATCGAGCCGGTGGCGTCGCAGAGGTAAACGATCTTGTGCAGTTCATTGGGGTTAGGCGTAGGGAATACCGTGGAGGGCGTGGAGTTTTCATCACCACCACCGCCGGGCCCGAACTTCGTCACGCGACCTTGCCCCGCCGGCCCGATGCCGATTCGGTGGGGGCCTTTGGTCAGGTCCGTGTGCGTGCCGATCGCGATCATGTTGGCGTTGTCGGCATCGGTGTCGGCGCCGGGGTTCATGTTCGACTTCAGGCCGTCACCGCGAAGGACGTTGAAGGAGCGTTCGTCCACGTCGTTGGTTTCGAACGGCTGGGTGAGCTGCTTCGTTCGGTCGTGATTATTGCCGAAAAAGCCCTTGTCCAGAACGTCATTCGGATTCCGCGGGCCGTCAACCGGATAATCGGCTTCGATCGCCTTCGTCTGCAATTCCACGTGCGGAACCATCACAATCGCCACGCGATAAATCGAATAGCCGAACACGATCAGCGCCAAGTGAAACGCCATTGACGTCAGAAACGGAAGGAACGATTGCACCCACTTGCGCTGAAAAAACGCAACGTGAGCGGAAGCTTCTTCAGCCAAGCTCTGGCGATTCACTTGTACCATGGCGTTCTCCCTGGGATTCGGAAAATTCGATCCGGATGACGCAGCGGCTAAAAGTTAAGCAAAACGATTAAAACTGGTCCTTGTTGATAATGTGCAGCAGGCCGCCGTTGTCTTTGGCGATGCGCTCGAGAATCTCCACCAGCTTTTTATCCTTGGTCGGGTCGGAGGTCAGCAGGATCGTGTTGACCTTCACCTTCTTGTCAGGATTGAGCTTGGTGAACGCGGTGTAGACCGATTCGAAGTCGTCGATCTGGTCGAAGCCGTCAGTGAGCACGTAGATGAGTTCAGGCTTGTTGGCGAACGCCTGCTCGATCGCGGGGATCGGATTCGTTCCGCCGCGCGGGGAGATGTCGTCTACGAAGTCGTAGAGCTTTTTCTTGTTGTCGGGGTTGGCGATCAGCAGGCCACCCTTGTTGTACGGGGTGACGACGTTGTCGCTGAAGAAAATCACGTTGAAGAACTGTCCCGGGACGAGCACGCCGACGGATCGTTTGAGTTCATCGCGCAGGCCGCTGAAGACCTGCTGCATGGAACCGGAAGCGTCGCAGAGGTAGACGATTTTGCGGGCGTTTCCGCCCATGCCGGCGAACGGGGCCTTGGGCCCGATTCCGCCGCCGCCGCCCGGGGTTCCGAACGGGGCGAGCACGCCCGATCCGTCACCGCCGCCGCCCATACCCAGGCCGTCGCCCTTGCCGGAGCCCTGGCCTTTTCCTTTGCCGAACGCGGAGTTAGCGCCGATGCCGATGGCGGTTTCGCCGTCGTTTTCACCCGCGCCGCCGCCGGCGAGGCTCGCCTGCAGGGCTTCGCCTTTTTTCTGCGCCCAGCCTTCGGATTGTGTAACGGTATCGTCGATGTTCTGCTCCGCGCGACGATTCGGATCGCCGCCCGTGCCCGGGTTCACAATGCCGCCCGGAGGGCCGTTCTCAGCGAGCGTGGCCTCGGGGATGATCACCTGTTCCTGCACGACCGCGTTGTAAACCTTCTGCGTCACTTTGAAGACGGTGTAGCCGAGCACGATCAACCCCACGTGCAGCACCAGCGAAGTCGCGAAAGGGAGCACGTTCTGCACCCAGGGCTGCTGCCAGAAGCTCAAATGCGGAGTAGTGGCGACCTCTTCCAGCGACGGGTCAACAGCGTCTGCCGGTGGTGTGGGAGGTAGCTTCGGTGCTGCGGGTGGAACGGTTGGGTCGGCCATCGTTGACTCCGGGGAACGAGTGAAAATCTTGGAAACTAATCAGGCGAGAGGGCTGAAACTGGTAATTCGCCCCGCTACAACTTTCGATTCTATCGCCGTTTGCGACGCCATTTACTGCGCCATAGATTAAAAATAGCGAATTAATGCATGCTTAGTCAACAAAAAAACGTTTTCTGTGTAGGGGCAGTTCGGATTATGGGACGTTTGGGTGCTGGGATCAGGTAATCCAACGCGTGTTTTCCGCGAAATCGCAAGCGATCGGCCTGCCTTAGAAAGAGGGCGGATCGCTCGCGCCTTCGCGGGTATTTTGAAGTTTTCGGGCTAGAAATAGTCCCAAGAAAACCCGGCCGGACCGGTCGAAAACCGGTCGAGCAGGGCGGGATCGCTGGTGGCGGAGAGGAGCCCGAATCGGTGCGCCTGCGTCGCCGGAACCATGCCGGTGACGACGGCGGACCAGACATAATCCTTCACCACCACCTGCGGCGAGGCCTGGCTCGGCGAAACCGATGCCCGGCCGGCGGAAAAGTCGATGGCGAACCGGCTTTCATGGCCTTCGGATTCCTGCACGGAAATCACCACTTTCCCGCCGGGGCCGGGGGGCAGGTGCATCGCTTCGATGAATTTCGCGTGATCCAACACCCGCAACTGCATGCGGTTGATGCCGAAATACTGGGCGGCGGCGTGATCGATCCGCCGGTGCGACACTTGGCGCTCTTTTAGCAGCCAGTTCAGCGGCAGATCGACCGGCAGTCGCAGCCGGGCGAACGAGTACTGATCTTTCAACGTGCCCAGGAACGAAAGAATCCGAATCAGCGCATCCGGCGAGTCGTGGGCGGGTTCTTCGACATCGGCGATGGCGCGATCGCCTTCAATCACTTCGTGCACGTTGACAAACCCGGTGATCGGCCCGCCGGCGACGGGCTGGTCGACGAACGTGAACCCCAGCGGCTCCCAATACCGCATCCATCCCTCGATGCTCCCATCGCCGCCGTCCACGTCGCATTGCCCGGCCGCGACTTGCCGCGACCGGCACCCCGCCATCGCGGGGAAATCCGCGGGCGCGGCCTCATGGAAGCGTAGCGAGTCGCTGGTCGGCAGGATCGAGAGGGGCACGGTCCACACGTTCTGCCGTTCGACCGTGCCGTAGCCGAAGTGCTCGTAGAAGCTCGACCGGAACGGCATGAGGGCGGACGCGACTTCGCCGCGCTCGCGGGCCTTGGCGACGATGGCTTTCATGACGGTGGTGGCGACGCCTAGGCCGTCGATTTTTCGCCGGCGGTGCGATCGCACCGTGCCGACCCACGCCACGCCCTGGCAGGGGACGACTCCGCCGCGCACGCCGATCTTCAGCGAGAGCGAGGTGGCCGTGCCGACGGTCGTGTCGCCGTCTTCGAGCAGCAGCACGTCGCCGTCGCCGAAGCGGTCGAGCGGGGTTTTTTCGACGAATCGCGCCCGGTCGGCCGGCGTGTAGCCGTAACACCGCAGCCGCACGTCGGCGATCGCTTCGGCGGATTCTTTTCCCACCCATCTTGATTGCGTGCTCATGCGTATAAGATTACACCATGCGGGGCGAATCGTCTTGGCCTTCGACGGAGAGTTGCATGAGAAGTTTTCGGCATTGGTGTCGTTTGATTTTTCGTGGCACGGGCGGCCCGCCCGTGTCTTCACCGGTATCTTTGTTTCCGCAGAAAGCCATGGGCGAGCCGCCCATGCCACTTCAAAATCAATCAGCACCAAGTTTATCGTTGCTTGGTTTGCTAGTCTTGATGGCCACCGCCGTTCCTGTTGTCGCGGCACCGGTGAAGGTGGAGCCGAAGGACGCCTCGGTACTCGAACAATTCCTCATTCACGCGCGGGCTGAAGCAAAGGCGATGACCCCCGAGCACGTGAAGAGTGTGACCACGCCGGAAACGTTCTGCTGGGTGGATTTTCCGAAACTGTCCGAATCGCTGACGGCCTTTGAGCTGACGGAAAACCCCGATCACCTGCGCGACTTTGTCGCCGGCTTCGAGCCCTTCCGCGCTGCGCTCACCAAAGGCCCGGAAGGATTGCTCGGCTGGTACGGCAAGCCGATCCCGCCGCTCGTCGACCCGGCCAAGCCCGACGTGCAGACCTGCGAAATCCAGGACGAGTTCCGCGCCATCGGCATGCTCGCACGTTTCATAGTCCTGGCCAACGCGAATGAATTCAACAACGTTCGCGAGTCGTACCGGGCGCTGATCGAAGATCAGCTGATGAAGAAATGGGACAGCTACTACGTCGATCTCGGCGCCAAGGGCGCGACGTATCGGTGGAACAAGGATTACATCCCGACCAAGTCGCTGATCACCCTGCCGCACGAGAAACAAGCGATCATCATCGAAGGGTTGCTGGCTGCTTCGCGCGCCATCGGCAACCCGGCTTGCCGAACCCGGGCGGAGAAACTCGGGGTGTTTCTCAAATCGAGCATGACGGTGAAGGACGATCACTACGTCTGGAACTACTGGACGCCGGCCGGCGATTGGGATTACGTCAACGGCAAGGCGCGTCATTGGGAAAACGTCGAGCCGAAGGGGATGTGGTATTCGGTCACGGTTGCCAGCGCGGTGATGCTGTACGACAACAATTTGGTTTTCGACGAATCTGATATGCAGAAGCTCGTGGCCACGCAGATGAAAGTCTGCTGGAACAGCGATCTCGAAAAGCCGGAGTACGCGATGGTCAACGGCGCAAAGCCGGGAGAGAAAGATAAGAACGAGCGATTCATCT
Organism: Tepidisphaerales bacterium; assembly: GCA_038329865.1. Classification (GTDB taxonomy): domain Bacteria; phylum Planctomycetota; class Phycisphaerae; order Tepidisphaerales; family Tepidisphaeraceae; genus JANMES01. Next base: position 14,105 of record JBBQNK010000037.1, read on the forward strand.
GCCCGGCCTTGGCGCGGTGGGAACCGAAACTGGCGACGCTGATCTACAGCGGCGCGTACCAGAACGAACGCATCAAAAAAGCCGCCGACCCCTGGCAAGGCGGCGTGCTCGCGGCGGGGTGGCTCCGCGGGAAGTACATCGAACTCCCTGCGGGGCAAGGCGGCAAACGCCTTTATCCCGCGACCCAACCCGCAGCAAAATAACGGAGGAATGACATGGCCCGCATCGCAATTCTCGCTGAGAAAATCTACGAAGATTTAGAACTGCAATACCCGAAGTACCGCCTGAAAGAAGCCGGCCACACGGTCGACATCATCGGCCCTAAGCAGGGCGAAACCTACGTCGGCAAGCACGGCTACCCGCAAAAAGCCGAGATCAGCGCCACCGACGCCAAGGCTAAAGACTACGCGCTAATCGTCATCCCCGGCGGCACGTCGCCCGACCACATGCGCCGCGACGAGCACATGGTGCGATTAGTAAGAGAAGCCGCCGCCGCCAAAATCCCCATGGCCGCGATCTGCCACGGGCCTTGGATGCTTTGCTCGACCGACGCGCTCAAAGGCACGCGCTGCACCAGCTACATGAGCATCATCGACGACGTCGTGAATGCCGGGGGCAAGTGGGTGGACGAAGCGTGCGTCGTCGATGGAACGATCATCACGTCGCGCACGCCCGACGATCTTCCGGCGTTCATGAAAGCGGTGCTGGAACTGGTGGAGAAAGGGAAAGCGATCGGGACGGTGGGAAAACCTGTCGCGCCCGCGTGGTCGAAAGCGCGTGTGAAGTAAATCAGAGTGAAACGAAGATTAAAAAGATCGAAAAGATTTAGGAGCCATTCAAAAGCAGAATTTAATCTTTTCAATCTTTTAAATCTTCGTTTCACTTCCCTCCGTTCGTATGCTCGATGCAATGTTTTCGATCTCATCGCAAGTCTTTTTCATCGGATCGATCCCGATGAAACGCATCTTCACTTTGATGCAGTTCGCTCGTACTGCGGGATCATTCAGCAACCGATCCAGTTTTTTCGCCACCGCTTTCTTGCGATAGAAGAACGGGTGGATCGAGTCGCCCAAGCCCAGGCGCTTCACGCGGGCGGCGTTGTCCGGTTGGTCGTGCGCCATCGGATAGATCAGCTGCGGGATGCCTGCCTGTAGAGCTTGCGCCGTCGTGCCGATGCCGCCGTGGTGGACTAACGCGGCGCATCTGGGGAGCAGCGCGCTGAACGGCGCGTAGGCGATGTGCAGCATGCCTGCCGGCAGGTTCTGTGGAAGCTGCTCGGGGTGCCTTGTGAGGAGCACGGCGCGCCGGCCGAGTTTTGAAGCGGCGGCGACGGAGGCGGCGAAGAATCGTTGGCCGTGCAGCATCGCTGTACCTGCCGTGAAGGCGATCGGCGGGGCGCCTTCATCGAGAAACTTCGTCACGCGTTCGTCCATGTCAGAAACGCCGGCTTCGTCGTAGAGCGGGAAGCCCGTCAGCCGCACCTGCTCGGGCCAATCGGCGGCGGGCCTGGCGAACCACGACGGGAACAGCCCCAGCACGCGCGTCGGCGAGTGCCACCATTGGCCGAAGAAAGATTGCTCTTCAGGCAGTCCCAACTCCACCAGAAATGGATTGATCGTCGGCCCGAGAATGGGATCGATCACCCGCCGATTCGCAAACTTGAACATCGCCCGCTTCACGCCCGTCGGCAGCCACTTGGGCATGAAAACGCCCGGCAGCACCGGCGTGTCGATCAAACTCAAAAACACCGACGGCGCCAGATGCACCGTCACCGTCGGCACGCCGAGCTTGTCCTGCGCGACGCGCGCGCCCAGCGCCAGCGATGAAGCGACGACGATCGTCCCGCCGGCCGCGCTCTCGCGGGCGATGATGTCATAAGTCGGCCGAACCAGCGGGAGCACGCCCCATTCCAGCACGGTTTGAAACCCGTGCCGGCGATGCCACAGCTTGGGATTGCGAATCCCCTCCGCGTACCACTCGGCCTTGCCGAGCTCGATAAACTTCAGCCCCACGCTCTCGATGAGTTTCTGGAAGTGGTCGTTGGTGACGACGTACACGTCGTGCCCTCGCCGCGCGAGCTCGAGGCCGATGCCGATGAACGGATGCACGTCGCCGGCGCTGCCGATGGTGATGCAGAGGACTTTCACGCGGGGGATTGTAGGGGCGGACGATGAATGACCAAGTGGCCCAGCGGGGCAATTCTTCGGTGGCACAGACATTCTTGTCTGTGACGGGCGAAGGTACTCATCCGTCCGTGCTCTTCAGAGCGATCCGATTGTGCATCCGCGTACGAATCGAGGCGTACCTCGCTTCGTCACAGACAGGAATGGCTGTGCCGCCGAAGAGAATACCTCGCTGCGCGACAGACAGGAACGTCTGTCCTACCGAAGGCGGGGACCTAATTCTCCCGCAGGCACTTCCACACATACCACGGCTGCCACACCGCGCATCGGCCGACCACCGCGCAGATTGTCCCCAGTACGATCCCGTTCAGCCCCATCCCGCCGAATCGCACGAAGCAGTAGCTCAGCCCCACGTTGCAAACGCCGGCGATCAGCACCGCGATAGTGAACGGCTTGACCTTCCCCATGCCGAGCAGAATCGACCGGCCCACCGCGCTGCTCCCGCCGACGACTGTGTGAATCAAGATCAGCGGCAGGATGGCGCGCGTGGCGGGCATGGGATTGTGCAGCCACGCCTGAAAAATCAGGGGCGACATCAGCCACACCAAGCCCGCGGCGATCAGCAGCATCGCGGCGCTGGCCACCGTGCCGCGAATAAAATACTGGCGAATCAGAATAGTGTTCCCTCGTGCGTGAGCGATGGCGGCCCTGGGAAGCATGACGCTTGCCAGCGCGCCCACCAGTAGCAGGAGCCCAGCGTCAATCTGCACTGCCGGCGCGTAGACGCCTACCCAATTCAACCCCAGAAGGTGATTGATCAACAGAAAATCTGTCGGCGCGTAGAGGTAATCCGCGAGTTGCGCCACACTCACCAGCACGCCGAACCAGAGGAGCGAGCGTGCGATCGACAGATCGAAGTACGCCCGCCGCGGCCGGCTCGGGCCGAGCAACGCGGGCACGGCTACGATTCGGTAAATCAGGAGCGCCACGCTCGCCATCAAAAATGTCGCAGCAACTATCGTCGCATTCATCTCACCGAAAAAGGCGACCAGCAGCATGAGCACAATCCACACGCCCTCGGCCAGCAAAAGCCCCCAGTTGTCGGCCGAGATTTTTCCGAACGCCTGAAGCAGCGCTCCGCACGCATCGCTCGCCAGCCGCAGCGCGATGCCGATGCCCAGGTACAGTGCGATGTCTTCCGCAGTCGAATGTTTGCTTTGTATGCCGTGAATCGATTCCACGCTCCCCGCATAAAATCCCGCCAGCATGCACCCGCCGACGCCCATCAGCACGGCCAGCAGCAGGGCGCTGTATCCCACCTGCTTGGAGGCGAATTCCGGATCGCGCTCCGGCGAATACGCCTCGCGCGGCTGATAAGAGAGCACGTGCCCGTCCGCGAACCGCGCCGCCGCGATGGCGGCCGGATCGACTCCAGGCACCGGCACTTTCTCTGCCGCACCCCGAGCAAGCGCATGAGCGATCGCCGGTGCCACCGGATCGCCGCCCGCCGCTGCCGCCGTGCTCGCCGCCGCCCGCGCGAGGGCGTGGACAATCGCCGGCGCCAGCCCGAGCGTCGTGTAGTTGAGAAAGCTGAGCGTCCCGCGGATCAGTGCGAATAGGGCAAAGTCCGCCGGCCCGCAGAACTGGTAAAGCATCAGCGTCGCCAATGCCCAGCTGAACACTTTCATCCCCGACGCCAGATACGCCGACACGAGATCGCGTCGCATCGTACTCACAGGCGGCGGCGTGGCTTCCATGGTCATGCGTGCGGGAATAGTAACGTGAGTGCGGGCGGGCGACGAACTTGCTCTTCGCCCCGATGGGGCTTAAGAGGGTCGTCACGTTTGAACGTCTCGCGCCGGCACGGTTCCGCACTCCGGGCAGCGATCGGGCGAGGCGCGGAGGTCGTAGCCGCACCTGGTGCAGTGGCCGGGCTTGATCGAGCGGCGCTTCCACCACCGGCGGGCGGATCGCGCGGGCAGCCACGCGGCCAAGACCGCGACCGCGAGCAACGGCACGGTGATAGACTTCTCGGTATTCCGGAAATTCTCATCCGTGTGAACATTGTCCGAGTACTCAAAACCAGCGGCGTGAAATTGCGACTTATAGTCGGAAAAATGCCCGGATTGCCCCGGGTAATTCCCGGCCGGCTCGGTGACTCGCTGAAGACCGTCGGGGAGTCGAAACTCCGTGATAAAGTTCGCTTCCCAACTCATGTGCGCCAACTGCAATCCACCGCGCGAGACGCATAGGAGGAATGTGTTGAAATGGGTATGAGGTTTGTCCGCTGACTGATCGGCGTACTCTAATTGAGTCCAGGTCAGTGTTTCGCTGGTCCAGAAACTCCGCACTCCGGATGTAACGGCGGTGAGAAAGATCAGAAGCGAGATCGCTGTGAGGAGATGGCCGACGAGGCGTTTCACGGGCGGCCATCATACCGCGCCTTGGCCCCATCTCCCCAGCGGGGAGAGGGTTGGGGTGAGGGGAGATGCGTCCCGCGTCAATCCGCATTCGCCGGCCAAACTACGCAACGAGTTCCGCTTCTTAGCAAGCGAACGCCGTTCGTCGAACAACGTTTCTCTCCTCACCTAACCTCTCCCGTTGGGAGAGGGACCGGAATCACTCCGCCTGCGCCACCTTTTTAAACTCCGTCCATGGCTGATTGCCCGGTTCGGTCAGCCAGCCCGCGTGCTGGATCATGTAGACGAGCACTCGGCCGGTCTTCGGGTCAAGCCAGAGTTTGTTGCCGTACGCGCCGCCGTGGCCGCATTCGCCGGGGAGGACTGGGCCGGTCGCGTTCGGCGGGCGGGTGGTTTCGAAGCCGTAGCCGTAGCCTTTTTCTTCGCCGTCTTTGAAGAGGAGCGAGCCGGTTTGCGTGCCGGTGGATTGGCGGAGGGCGGTTTCGGAAACATACCGCCGGCCGTTGATCGTGCCGCCGTTGAGGAGCATCTGGCCGAACTTGGTGACATCAGCCGCTGTTGAAAACAGCCCACCGCCGGCGCTGGGGTGGCGATCGGGGCGGTCGAGCGGGTACGACATTTGCCCGATCGGCGCTTCGGCGAATGCCGTCTTGCCTTCGTTCGGCCGATACGTTTTCGCCAGCCGCTTGAGCTTCGCCGTCGTCGGGTAGAACGTCGTCTCGGTCATGCCGAGCGGGTCGAAGAGGCGCGTCTGCATGAAGTCTTCGTACTTCTGCCCGCTGAGCACTTCAATGATCCGCGCGGCCGTGTTGATGCCGGAGTTCACGTACTTGTACACAGTACCCGGCTCGTCATTCAGCGGCGTGAGCGCGTAGCAGATGGCGGCCTCGCGCAGTGACATCGCATCGATCGCCCCTTCGATCCGCGACTTGCCCGGCAGGCCGCTGGTGTGGCTCATCACCTGGCCGACGGTGATCGGGCGCTTGGGCTTCCCGAGCACGACGCGGTCGCCGTCCTGCTCGAGAATGATCTGCTGCCCGCGGAAGTGCGGGAGGTATTCCTCGACCGGCGCGTCCATGCGGACTTTTCCTTCATCGACGAGCATCATCAACGCAGCGGAAGTCATCGGCTTGGTGGTGGAGGCGATCCAGAAGAGCGTGTCGGGCTTCATCGGCGCGCCGGCCTCGCGATCGGCCAGGCCGACGGTGTCGACCTGCAGGAGTTTGTCGACGGTGGCGATGAGCGTCACAGCGCCGATCAGCTGGCCGGAGTCGACGAAGGGTTGGAGCGTTTGGGCGACGGGGAATTTTGCGGTTGGCATGGGCGGGAGTATCGGATTGTTCGGCGGGGGAGGCAAGGGAGCGGGGAATTCCCAATGACCAAGTCGCAATACTCAATACGTCAATAGTTGGGGTCCGTTTGAATTGTTCCTCTCCCGATATTCCGGGAGAGGGTAGGGTGAGGGTTCTGATCCCGCGCCGAACAACATTCAAATTGAGAGGAACTTCGCGTCGTTGCGCTCCACCAATCGCAAATCGCCTGAGCCTCGCGGCGGAACCCTCACCCCGCCCTCTCCCAGATTACCGAGCGAGGGAGAAATGCGCGGAGGCTTGATGGCGTCGTGAGTTACCAGAAGACATGCGGGCTGAAGCCCGCACGCCGTCACGCCGCTTTCGCCAGCGGCGTTTCAATCGGGTCGGCGTCGAACTCTGCCTTCTGGGCGACGGTCGCGCCTTCGAGGGCTCGCCAGACCAGGCCCGTCGCGATGATCGCGACCCACACGACCGTCAGGTTCACGCCCATCCGGCCCGCGAGCGGCGGGTTGAGGAAGCTCCACAGGTACAGGCCGACCCAGCCGACGAGCGTGAAGCGATCGACCTTGCTCAGCGCCCGCCGCGGTTTGGTCGCGATCAACTCGCGGGCCCACAGGACGGCGGGGATTGCGAGCAGCAGAAGGTCGTAATCGAAGTAGAACGGCATGATCAGCGGCGCGCACGCGATCGTCGCGGCGATCAGCCGGTCGCGGGCGTTGGCGTGGGCGCGGAAAGCGCCGAACGACCCTACCCACTTCCGCCCGGCCTCGCGCCAAGCCGCGAGAATCAAGCCGACGGCAAACGGCGCGGCACTGGCGAACCACGCGAGGCGAACGGCCAGCGTCGGCGCGCCGATCTCCTTGCCCATCAGCAGCAATCGCCAGAACGCTTTGAGCGTCGCGTGACGTTCCCAGTAGTAAAGGTGCGTCTCCTGCATGATGTGCAGGTTGGCGGGCAGCTTGGCGAGGTACGTCGGCAGCGTGCCGGGCAACGCGGTGAGGTTGATGCAGAGCATCGTCACGCCCGCGACGCCGAGCCCGAGGATCGCCTTGCGGCCCATCGAGAAGCAGAGCACCGCCGCGATCAGCGCCGCGTGCTGCGGCTTGTAAAAGAGCAACCCCGCCATCAACCCCGCGGCAAGGCCCATATCGGATCGCCACAGCACGACGACCGCCAGCAGCAGGCCGAGCGTGATGAACGTGTTTTGGCCGTGGCTGGTCGCCTGAATCCACGGCATGCTGGCGATGAAGAAAAGCGGGATGAGCATCCAGCTCTTCCAGTCGCCGCTGCCGAGCAGTTTCGCGAGGACGGCCAGCGAGAGGAGCATCACCGCGCCGCTGAGGATCGCCCAGAGCTTGAGCGCGTCGGGGTAATCAAAGTTGGCGAAGGGCGCGAAAGCCAACGCGGCGAACGGCGGGTTCCAGAACGGGCCGAAGCCTTTTTCGACTTCGAGATTGGCGGATTTGACGATCGAGGTCTGGTACGCCCGCACGGCATCCATGTCGTAGAGCTTTTCCGGCTGCTCGACCTGAACGAAATGCCCGGCGGTGTAGAACGCGAGGAAATCATGCCCCAGCATCTTCCCGCCGACGGCTTTGTCGGCGGGGATCAGCGCATTGCCGATCGCAAACGTGACCATCGCCAGCGCAACGGCGAAGCCAAGCTTCCAAAGGCGTTTACGGATCGGGGAGACGGCGGGGTGGAGTGGTGGATTCACACTGGTTTATCGGTTGGAAGGCGGGGAAGGAATGAACACAGAGACACAGAGTCACAGAGAAGAGGAAAAACCAGACCCAAAAGCGATTGCTCTGCAACTTCTCCGCGCTTTCTCTGCGCCTCTGTGTCTCTGTGTTCATATCAATTGTTCGGATGGTTCAACGTCCGATAACTCCCCGCCGTCCCCAAATTCTCATCGCATCGGCCCGCTTCAGCCGATGTTATCGGCACTAGAGGAGTTGCCATGAGTATGGACGTTGCGGGTCAGAAATCGTTGGCGCAAGTGCCGGCCATCCTGGAAAAATTCGCGGTGCTCAATAAGTGGATCACCGCGCAGATGGAAGAGACCCGCCAGGCCGAGTCGCGCATCGAGCAAAAGCTCGGGCAACTCGGCAAGCTCGAAAGCTCCCTCACGAACATGATCGACACCCTGCGCAAGCAGATGCTCGACACCGTGCCGGTCATCCACCAAGCCAATCTCGCGCGCACGCAGGCGAAGGACGCCGTGGACTCAGCCGTGCAGGACGCCCTCACCGCCGCCCGGCAGGAGGCGGCCCAGCTCACGCAGGCGGGCGATCTTGCGAAAGAATCGGTCGACTCGGCCGTACGCGAGGCGTTGAGCTCCGTTCAGCAGCACGCGACGTATCTCACGCACATGCAATCGCAGGTGAAGGAATCGGTCGAGGTCGCGGTGCAGGAAGCACTCGCCGCCGCCCGTCAGCAGGCGAATCACCTGGCCCACACCGCGGCCGATGAGATCGACGCGCAAATCAAGCAGCGAATCGAATCCGCGCTGGCCGGCGTGAGTGTAGAGCAGATGGCGGAGATCGCGCAGGACGTGACCGATCGCCTGAACGACGAATCCGCCCATTGCCGCGAGCAGGCGGAGCAGACGCTCATTCTCTTCCGACAGCTTCTGCAGCAGCAGGTAGAGCAAGTCCGCGACCAGGCCGCCGCCGCGGCTCGGCCGCACGTCAATCGACTCAACGAAGCCCGCGAGCACGTCGATCGGCAGATCGATGCGATCATCGAATCCTCGCACGCCACGGTTGAAAAGCGCCTGGCGATGCTCTCAAGGTCGGCCGAGTCGTCGGTCGAGCTGATCGAGCAGAACCTCGTCGCCCGCGTGAGGAGCATCCGCCCGCAGGTGATGACGGAAGTGGAATCGACGCAGAAATTAATCGCCCACCGCGTGGCGGGCCTGGTGGAAGCTTCGAAGAAAATGGTTTCGACGGTGGTGAATGATCTGGACGCGAAACTCACAGCCATGCCGGAAAAAACCGAGGCGTTGCGCGAGGATCTCGATCTGCGCATCACGACGTACATGAACGAGCTTCAGGAGTCGGCCCAGACGATGGTCAGCTGGCTGGAAGACCGCGTGAGCCGGCGCGTCGACGATTTGGTCGAAAAAAGCCGCCACAGCATGTGGAGCGAACTGCGGGCACTGAACGCCGCGTCGGATCGATTGGCGAACGAGTCAGCCGACCCGATGCCCGCGATGGAAAATCCCGGCCAGCCGCTGTCGCTGACGATGTATGTCGATCGAATGAAGCCCAAGAGCGACCCGAAGCCGGCGGCGTGAGTTTTTTCCCGAGAGAATTTAGAGCGAGTCAACTTCAGGTGTAGCGTCATCCCGAGGTACGCCGAAGGATCTCGGATTTCAAACGGTACTCGTGCTCCCGAGATCCCTCAGCGTACCTCGGGATGACGGAGACAAAACATCCGACGCCCGCTACGGTTGAAGTTGATATGCTCTAAATAGGTGATCTTCGGTGGCACAGACATTCCTGTCTGTGACGGGCGGATGTATTCATCCACCCGTGAGAATCGTCCACCGGCTATGCGTACGGATCGAGGCGTACCTCGCTCCGTCAAAGACAGGAATGTCTGTGCCACCGAATGCGCGTACCTCGCTCGCTCAAGTCAAGAATGTCTGTGCCATCGAATTCCGACTCGGTGTGCTATAGACAAGAATTGATTTCCCGCCCGAATCCGCCGCCCTTACTTCGCCGTCTTCATGTAATTCCGCCAGGCGTTTTCCAGGCCGTCGTAGGTGACGTTGTAGTTCGTCCGCAGCGAGTCCTCGGCGTCGGCGCCGTCTTTGATCTCGTTCAGATACTTCATGAATTTCTTCGGGTCTGACTGAATCAGCGCTTCGGTCATTGTCATCATCACCGGATACATCTTTATTGAGCTGTCCTTCTCATTGAAGATGTCCGACACCGGCAGCGTTCCGCCGGCGATGGTTTTGGCGATCTGGCGAGTTTTGTCGTGCGGAAACTGCGTGTGGGCGACGAGTTCGGCCAACCCTTCGCTCAACCAGTTCGGCAGCGGCCGATTCGTGTGGTAGCGAGAGATGAACGCGTGCGTAAGCTCGTGGGTGAGCACGAATCCCCAGTTCTTCTGCGCCTGCGCGGCGTTGGGGCCGGTGATATCGGTCGGGCGGGTCATCACCAGGTGCGGCGCGACGTCGCTCTTGGAAAGGAAGTAACCGACAACGTCCTTGGCAATAGTCAGGTGATCGACCTTGTCGGCCATGTCCAGATATTCACTCTTGTTCTTGAAAACATAAACCGGCAGCTTGCCGACGAAGACGGTTTCCTTTGCCGGAATCGCGAACTGCTTGGCGACGGCGGTGTAGGCGCCTTCGAGCGCGTCTTTGAGCACGGTTTGGTCGCGGCCTTCCCAGTCGGTGAAGATGATGAAGTGCGGCGTCTGCACTTCGATGAATTTCATCCGGAACTGCTCGGCGACGCTGGCGGCGCTTTTTTGGGCGTCGGCGATTTCGGTGGCGTCTTCTTCCGGCGTGGATTTGTCGTACTTGACGACGTCGGCCGGCTTATCGTTGGGTTGCTGGGCGAGCTGGGGCGCGGTCGGGTCGTAAAGATCGAAGATGTTTCCACCGTTGTTCGGCCCACCGCCGCCGAATCCACCGAACCCGCCGAAGCCACCGCCGCGACCGCCGCCCTTACCGCCGCCGCGAGGAGCAGCCATGACGGGCAAGGCGGAGATCAATAGTATTGCAAGGGCAGTAGTTCGCCGCATGGCCGGAATGGTACCGCGCGAACGGTTTTGAGGGAAAGAGAAATTGCTCGGGGTGTGTCGGCGTGCGGGCTTCAGCCCGCATGTTGATGCGAACACATGAGGGCTGAAGCCCGGACGCCAAAATTCCGTCGCGATTCGGATTTTGGGAATTGGATTTGCCCCGCCTTGACTCCCGCCGCCATCGTCCCGACCATTCTCCGTTCATGAAAGCGACGGCGGAGCCGGAATTTCGAAGGAAGGGGCGGGAATCCGCACCGGCCGTGCCGTGGTCGGAGCGGTGGTACGGGCGATTGGCCCTGCTGAGCCTCAGCGTCGCGCTTCTCACGCTCTCCTACGCGCCGATCAAGCAATTTTACCTCGCGTGGTTCGGCCTCGTGCCGTGGCTGATCGTCATCGCCCGCTGCCGGTCGTACAAGTCGGCCGTCTTCTGGGGATGGTTCAGCGGCACGATGTTTTTCATCGCGAACATGTGGTGGATGGCGTACGTCACAGCCGCCGGCATGGTAGGGCTGATGGCGGTGCTGGCGGGGTATTGGGGGTTGATGGGGGCGGCGGTTCGGGCATTTCGATTTGGGGTGCGCGATTCAAGTCCTTCTGACAGTAACGGGAAAGACGACGCGCTGAAGCTGGCCGACCGCTACGGATCCTGCTGTTCAACCGGGGGCGTTTTTCTCATCGCCTTCGCCTGGACCGCCCTCGAATTCATCCGCGGCAATTTCATCTGGAAGGGATTGCCCTGGCTGTACCTCGGCCACACGCAGACGCCGATTCTTGTTGTCTGCCAGATCGCCGACACGCTGGGCGTGTACGGCATTTCATTCTGGATCGTGCTGCTCAACGCGATCATCGCGGCGTGGTGGCTGGGCGGATTTAAATACGCAGCCGTTCGGCGGGCGGTTCCGATCGCGGCGGGGCTGACACTCTTCATCATCCTCTACGGCGTTTGGCGGATGGTGCAGACCGTCGAAGAGCCCGGGCCGGTGGTGATGGTCGTGCAGTCGAATGATCCGCAATCCAACACCGGCGAGAAAGGCGCATCGCTGGAAGACCGCGTGCTGTTTTACTACCAGGCCACCAAGGCGGAGTTGATCCGGCAGAAAGGCCGGGTCGATCTCGTCGTCTGGAGCGAGACGACGATGCCGGAGTTGAACCTCGAAAGCCGGCAGGTGCTTCGCGGGTATACGTACGGGCAAAATCTGGAAGTGATCACCAAGTTGATCGAAGACATGAGCGCCACCTTCCAGGTCGGTTTCATCGTCGGCGGGCATTATGCAGGTGACTGGAACGTGAACGTCGAGCCGCCGGTCTCGCACGATTCGCGGAATTCCGCTTACTTTTTCGATCGATCGGGCCTGAAACCGAAACTCTCCGATCTACGGTACGACAAGATCCACATCGTGCCCTTCGGCGAGTTCCTGCCGTTCCGGCAATCGCTGCCGGGGGTGTTCGAGCTGATCAAAAAGTGGGGCCTCGGCCCGCCGGACATGGATAACTACCAGCTCAACGCCGGCGACGAGAACAATCTCACCGTCTTCCCACTGATCAAGACCAACAATCCGCAGGACCTGGACACCTGGCGGTTCGTCACGCCGATCTGCTTTGAAGACATTGATGCCGGCCTGACCGCCCGCATGTTCCGCCCCGGCGCCGACGGCCAGAAGCGCGCCGACGTGCTGATCAACCTCACCAACGACGGCTGGTTCAAGGCGAACGAAAACAGCCAGCACCTCCAGGCCGCCACTTTCCGCAGCATCGAAAACCGCGTGCCGACCGCCCGCAGCGTGAACACCGGCATCAGCGGTTTCATCGACTCCGTCGGCCGAACGCACGACCTCGTGCCGGTGCGAACGTCCGGCGTCTCAACGGCGAAACTCTCGATCGATTCGCGCGTCACTTTCTACACCCGCTTCGGCGATGTCTTCGGATGGATCTGCGTGTCGGTCACCGGCTCGGCGTGGGTGCTGGGGATGACGCGGAAGAGGAATTTGCCCGCGACGAATTGAGCGACTTTCTTCGGAGTAACAGACATTCTCTCTTCGGTGGCACAGACATTCCTGTCTGTGACGGGCGGATGTACTCATCCACCCGTACGATTTATCAGCGAGTACGAATCGATGAGTACATCGCTTCGTCACAGACAGGAATGACTGTGCCACCAAATTCGCGGATATCGCTTCGTCACAATCAGGAATGCCTGTGCTCCTCGGGAGAAAAGCCTCGCTCCTTTCGGATTTCCGTTTTCCCGATTAAAAGTACGAGTCAACCATGAAACGAATTCTCCCCACCTTACTGATGTTAGCGATCCTCGGCTGTCACGGTCCTGAGCTCGGCCAGAAGGAACTGCCGATGGTCCGCCAGCCGCCCAAGCCGCCGGAAAAACGTGACGTGCCGGTCGATGAAGCGCTGAAGAGCGACGCCAAGCAGGAAATCGCCAAGGCCATGGCGGGGCATGATCCGGTGCTCAAGGCGCACGCGATCGAGGCCAGCCAGCAGGTTCTGCCCGATGAGAATCAGAACGACATCTGGGCGGCGATGAAGGACACCGATCCGCTCGTCCGGTTCGCTGCCGTGATGGCGGTCGGGCAGCTCAAAATCGCCGACGCCAAGCCGGAATTGCTCGAAAAAGTCGACGACCCGGACGGCTCGGTCCGCGTGGCGGCCGTCTATGCGCTGCATCGGTTGGGCGATTTCCGCTACAGCCATGATCTCGAGCGGTACGCACAGGATCTTGACGCCCAGGTCCGCGGGAATGCGGCCTTCGTGCTGGGATTGCTGGGTGATCCGTCGGCCCTGAACATTCTTTCTTCCATGCAGCGCGACAAAAACGCCGCCGTCCGCATGCAGGTGGCGGAATCGATGTGGCGGCTCGGCAGCACGGCGGGGCGAGATACGCTGATCGTCCTGACCAGCAGCCGATTCCCCGACGACCAGATGGCGGCGATGATGTCCCTGGGGGCGCCGGGCGATCCTTCTATCCGGCAGTCGATCCGGGCAAACCTTACCTCCGACTACCTGGAAGTGGCGCTGGTCGCCGCCCGCGTGATGGGGCAGCTCGGCACGGAGAAGGGGTACAACCAAGAGGGTTACGGCGTGGCGATCACGGGCGTTAAAAGCCCCGATCCGCGTCGCCGGGCGCTGGCGGCACTGGCATTCGGCTCGATCGGAAGGCTCGATGCCCAGCCATACCTGGCCAAATTGATCAAGGACGACAACCCCGAGGTGAGGATCGCCGCCGCGACCGCTGAACTGCAGATCGTCCGCCAGGCTGAGAAATAGGGCAAAACCGTCCCAAGGATAATCAAGCCAACCCGCTCCGAAGGTCGATACACCTACCGGCGGCAACAGCATTGTCCGGAATGAAGTTATCGGCTCTCGCGGGAGCAAGTAAAACTTGACACCCCTAGGGGCCGTATTAGGATCAGAGTTCGCACGAGTCGGGAAACGTCCCGACGGCCTGCCGGCGGAAGGCGGGCCTGGCGCGGAGGCGCTGGATCGTCGCTCGAAGGTCTCTCGTGATGACTGGAAGAGCCCGTGCGAATTTCCCTGAAGCAGGATGCTTCGTCGGCCATAAAAAAGCTAAGTCGATTGCGTCGCGTCATCGTGGCGTAATGAGAATGACAACCAGAGTTTCTCGCCTCGCTTCAAGGAGCTGCCTGTGAGTCCGATTACCAAGTTATTCGTGGTGTTGCACGTGGTGCTGTCGATGTTGCTGACAGCCGGTGTGGTGGTGTTCGTCAACCGGGTTGACGACTACAACAAGATCGTGCTGAACCTGAAGCAGGTCGCCGCGACGAGCAACGATCACGCCGCCGCCGCCGCGAACGAAGCCGCCGCGGCGAAGGTCGCGCTGGAGAAGACCGACGCGGATCTGGCGACGCAGGTTGAAGCCGCCCGCAAGGACCGCGCCGAAGCCGCCACGCAAGTCGCCGACTTGAACGTGAAGCTCGCCGACGCGACCAAGCAGTTGGCGATCGTGATGGCCGACAACTCGTTGCAGGCCAAGACCGTCGCCGCCTCGCAGGCCGCCCAGAGCCAGTACCTCGCCCAGGTCACCGACCTGCGGAAGACCGTTGACGACCTGACCAAGTCCAAGCTCGAACTCGATACGGCCGTGGCCGACCTCACCAACCAGCGCGACGTGCTCGAAAAGCAGCGGCGTGACCTGGCGGAGCGGGTTTCGATGCTTGACGGTCAGTACAAGGTCGCGGTGGCCGCATTGAAGGACCATAACATCGACATCGACCACCTGACTCGAGCCCCCGGCACCGGCGCCGGCGCCCCGCCGATCAACGGCGTGGTCATCTCCGACGTGCAGATGATCGGCCCGGTCCCGTACGCCACCATCTCGGTCGGCTCGGCCGACGCGGTCGTCAAGGGAATGGAATTCAAAGTCATCGACAAAGATAAGGGCCAGTTCCTCGGCGTGCTGACGGTCGAATCCGTCGACTCCACCGAAGCCACCGGCCGCCTGTACGGCCCGAACATCAACCTCGTCCACAAGGGCGTGGAAGTCCGGACGCAACTGTAAAACAGCAGGACTTAGGCAAAAGGACTTAGGACTTAGTCATTCACTTAGTCCTTAGTCCTTAGTCCTAAGTCCTTAGTCCTATTTCTCCCTGGGAGTTCCCATGAGTCGTGCTGCATCCGGTGAAACGATCATCGTTAAGCCGTCGCCGAACATCTATACCGTGCTGGTGATCGCTGCTGTCGTCGTAGAATTGATCGGGATTATCGCGATCGCGATGCGGCACGCGGAACTGTTCCCCGACTTGCTGACCGGCAAGCACCTGTTCTTCTAGAGCGTATCACTTTCAATTGTGTCGGATGATTTTTCGTCAACGTCATCCTGAGGTACTCCGAAGGATCTAGCCGACTGCGTGGGGAGGCTAGATCCTTCGGTGTACCTCAGGATGACGATATACCTGAAGGTGAAATGCTCTAAACATTCAGTCACGGGATCGCGTTCGTCGATCCTGTTTTCTTCCCGCTCTTTTGTACATTTCGGTTGAGCGGGCTCAATCCGCGAACGCCCCCGTTTCTGGCGCATTTCAATTTCAGAATTTCGACTTGTTGACGCCTCGCGTTTTGCGCCTAAAAATGCTTCCAGTGTCCTACGCGCCATTTCAATTCGCTCCGCCGATGGCCATGGTCGACGGCGAATTGGAGCTCATCGCGCCCGACGTCAAATGGATCGACGCCATCCTCCGCGAGTGCGCCGATCGCCACACCCAGCAAATCGACCCACGGCTGGCGACGACCACGCGGCAAAGCCTCGCGGAATTTCTGAATATCGCGCCCGGCGGTCGATCGCCGAGTGATCCGAAACGCAATCTCGTGCCGGCGTACCATTTCTGGATGCGCTGGCGAGACGAAGTCACCGGCCGATACCGCATGGCGGGCGGGATCAGCCTGCGCGTGGGGAACTCGCGCGATCTCGAGCAATTCGCAGGTCACATCGGCTATCACGTATACCCGCCGGCGAGGGGCCGGCATTTTGCGGAGCGCGCTGCTCGCCTGCTCGTGCCGCTGGTGCACTTTCACGGGTTGTCGCCGGTGTGGATTACTTGTAATCCTGATAATGGCGCTTCGCGTCGAACGTGCGAGCGCCTGGGCGCGAGCTACCTGGAGACGGTGGATGTCCCGATCACGCACCCATTTTACGGGCGCGGGGAATTTCAGAAATGCAGGTATCGGTGGGATGTGTGAACGTGAACAGAATGTTCACTTCGTTCACCGCTGATGGGGTTAAATCGTGATTCGGGAGTTGTGCGGGGGAATCTGGGGAATCCCTGCAACATTCGATCGTTCCCGAGTGTAGAAAGCAGACATGAACCGCATCCGTCGTGCTTTTACGCTGGTCGAACTGCTGGTGGTGATCGGGATCATCGCGGTGCTGATTTCCATCCTGCTGCCCGCCATCAACCGCGTGCGCGAGCAGGCGGTGCAGGTGGATTGCTCGTCGCAACTGCGGCAGCTCGGGCAGGCGCTGGTGATGTACGTGAACAACAACAAGGGGTGCTACCCGATCTGGTCCGGCTGGCACGTCGCCGGCGGGAACGGCACGGGCGAGGACGATCCCGGGCCGGGCTGGACTGAAGAACTCGCGCCGCTCTTTGTCGCGCCGACATCGCAGATCTACAACTGCAAGGCGTTTCCGCAGGGCGTGCGGATCAACTACTTCCTCACCGCGCGCTGGCCGTACCTGCGAGACGTGGCGCAGGGTTGGAGCGGCCCGTACAATCGGCCGCTGAAGTACACTGACGTGAAGCTCTCCTCGCAGTACGTGATCAGCGGCGACTGCACGCAGGCCTCGCTCTACCCGCCCGGCTTCGGCACCGCCGGCAAAACCCTCGACGATTGCGACAAGGACGACTCCACGCAGGAAGGCATCGTCTTCAAAGGCTCGCCCGGCGGCCTGAACATGCACCGCGCGGGCAACAACGTCCTCTTCGCCGACGGCCACGTCGTGCCGTTCCTCACATTCGATCCGGTGAACATGACGTACCACCCAAGGACGCTGCAGGACTGGGCGAGTGTGACGGGGAACTGAGAAGAAATGCAGAATGCAGAATTCAGAATGCAGAATTGAGAAGAGAAACGCACGTGGATGAGAATGAACACGAATTTCATTCTGCATTCTGACTTCTGCATTTCCTCCAATGTCCGCAGACTGATTATCCGATGTACAACCTATGTCTCTCGCCGTTTCGGAATGGCCGGCGTCGCGGGTGCGGTTGCGACGTCCTACGCTGCTTTGGGCGTACGCGCTGCTCGCGCCGGCGATGATTTTCATCCTCACTTCGCTCGACCGCAGTTATCAGACCGACCTGTGGCACCACCTCGCGCGCGGCCGCGAGATCGTGCAGACGCACTCGATCGTCAACAACGACGTCTTCACCTACACTATCCCCAGCCAGCCGCTGATCGATAACAACTGGCTTACACAGGTCGTTGCGTACCAGCTTTATGAACTCGGCGGGATCGATCTTGTGCAAACGGCCAACTCGCTGCTGCTGGCGATGACGGTCGCCGGCGTTGTCGCGATCGGCATCCGCCAAGGCACGCCGGTGCGTGTGGCGGCGCTGATCGGCGTGTGCGTGGTCTTCGGGCTCTCCTCCACGCTGCTGATTCGCCCGCAGACGGTTTCGATGTTTCTGTTCGTGGTGTTGATGGCGATGCTGCTCGAGGCCGAGCACCGCCGGAAAATGCTCGGCTACATTCCGTTGCTGATGGCGATCTGGGCGAACGTGCACGGCGCGTTTCCGATCGGCCTGCTGCTGATCGGCTGCTTCACCTTCGGCGCGTGCGTCGATTCCATCCGCCGCCTGCCGCTGGGCAAACGCCCCCGGCCTCTCGAAATGATCGCGTGCTTCATCGTCAGCACGCTGGCGACTTTCGCCAACCCGTACGGCGTGCACGTTTACGCGTACGTTCGCGGAACCTCGGCGCTGGCGGTATCGCGGCAGATACAGGAATGGCTCAAGCCTGATGCATTCACACTCGCCGGCGCGATCTGGATCGCCTCGCTGCTGGCGATGCTGTGCCTGGCGATCTTCGGCCGGCGACACGTGCGCTTGTGGGCGGCGGTCGTCGTCGTCGCATTCGCGGCCGTCTCGTGCACGAGCGTGCGGATGAGCATCTGGTGGTATCTCACCGCCGCGACGATAGCGATGACGCTCTGGCCGCGCCGAATCGAGCGGCCGGAGCGCACGTCCTTCGCCGCGTTCTGCTTCGCCGCGACGATCCTCGCCGCCGCCGTAATTTGTGCGCCGGCGCTGGCGGCGTTGAATCCGGTCTTCAACTATCGATCGAACAACCGCCCCGAGCAGAACCTGGCCGAGCTTGCGAGCGCGATCGAGCAACACTCGCCGGGCGCGAGAGTTTTCTCGCGATTGGAGTGGGGCGAGTACCTCTCGTTCGCGTTGCCGTGGAAGCAGTCGATCTTCATGGACGGCCGAATCGAAATTTATCCCGATACGCTCTGGACCGACTACCGAAAAATCACAACGGCCGAGCCGGGTTGGGAAAACCTGCTGATGTCGCACGGCGTGGAGGTGTTACTGCTAGACACGCACTACCACGACGGACTAATCGCCGCCGCGAGCAAAAGCCCGCACTGGCGACAGGCCGAAACCATCGGCGGCGGGGTGATCTTTGTGAGAAATGCAGAATTCAGAATGCAGAATGCAGAATGAGCAAAAAAGCCGCATTTCCATCTTGAATTCTGCAATCTGCATTTCTTCAACGCTTTATCAAGCAAAGTGCCTTCCCTGTCCGATAACTCCAAAGGAACCTAACGGAGACACGGATGTCGGTCACAATCGATCACGAAACGCTGGCGGCGGAGTCGCTCGGGCTTAACACGGTGGGGCAGGTGCTCACGCACGTCAGCCGGGGAAATCGGCTGGTGGTGAACCTGCTGATCGACGGGGCCCAGCCGGATTTGACGCATATCGGCGAGATTCGCCAGTCGTCAATCCTCGGCAAAACGCTCTTCATCGAGACGGCCGACCCGCGCGGGATGGCGATGGAAGTGCTCGTCGAAGTCTCCAAGCAAATGGACCAGGCCGACCGATTGGCCGGCGATTGCGTCAGCTACATTCGCGAGGAAAAAACCTCTGAAGCGATGCAGCGGCTGGCCGGCTGCTTCACGATCTGGCACCACGCGCAGGAATCACTCCTCAAAACCGCACAATTGTTGCGAATCGATCTGCAACTGATCAAAGTCGGCGAAAGAACTCTGCAGGAAGTCGTCAACGAGTTCGGCACGCAGCTCAAGCTGATCAAAACCAGCCTCGAAGACCGCGACTACGTCACCCTCTGCGACGTCCTCACCTACGAAACCGCAGCCACCACCGCCAACTGGCGCGAGGCGCTCGCGGCGATGCACCGGACGATCAAAGGGGACAACTAGGAAGAGGGGCAAGTATTCAGGGGCAAGGGGCAAGTAAAATGCGAATTCGTTTCGCTCTTCAACTTGCCCCTTGCCCCTGAATACTTGCCCCTAATTCTTCGCCAGCGGCAAGAAGATCGTAAACGTCGTCCCGCGCCCCTGTTCGCTGCTCACTTCGATCCGCCCGTGATGGTGTTCGATGATTTCTTTGCAGATCGCCAAGCCCAGGCCGGTGCCCTTGGTTTCGCCGCGCTTGGCGGTGCCTTTGGTGGTGAAGAACGGCTCGAAAATCCGCGGCAGCAGCTTCTCCGGAATGCCGGGGCCGGTGTCGATCACTTGAAGTTTTAATTCGCCGGGGGCTTCGCTCGCGGCCGCTTTGACGGTCAGTGATCCGCCCTTGCCGAGCATCGCGTGGCGGGCGTTGATCAGGAGATTCAGCAGCACCTGCTCGAGCTGAACGGCATCGCCGTCGACGCTCAAATCCGGCTGGCACTGCACGCGGAGGGCGATGTTGTCCTTCTGCGGATCGCGGGCCATCACGTTCAGCACTTCGTCGATCAGCTTCTGCACCGTGACCGTGCCGACGGTGGCTTCGCCGCGGGCGAGCTGAAGCATGGACGTGCAGATCTTCCCCGCCTTGCTGCTGCCGGCGAAACTTTTCGACAGCGCCTTGCGGATCAGCTCCATGTCCGGCTTGTCGCTCTCGGCGCTTTGCAACGCGTACTGGCTGTAACTGACGACGGGCGTGAGCAGGTTGTTGAATTCATGCGCGATGACGGCCGCGATCGTGCCGATCGTGGCCAGCCGCTGGCTTTCGGTCAGCTGCTGCTTGAGCGAGTCCAACTGCGTCTGGGTGTTGGCCAGCTGCTGTTGAACGGCGTCTTCGAGGATTTGCACGGGGGATCGTTGGTCACTCACGCTCGGTTATCATCGGCCGATCGAGTCGAGAGGCTTGACGAGATCGCAGTACAATCGTCTGCCCGATTATGGGACGATATTGTAGAATGCACGAACGGCCCGGAGCACCATTGAAACGAGGAAACGCCATGTTCGAATTTGTCAGCCGATGCGTGAGTCGCGGCGCGATCTTTCTGGTCATGATGGCCGTCACCGGTTTAGGCTCCGTCGCCAGGGCGGACGGCGACGCGCCTTACGTCGATTCCAAGATCACCAAAGACCGCTTCAAGGAAATCACCGCGGAGGACATGGACTTGCTCCGCAGCAAGAAGATACTGTTCCTCAGCCGGTCGTTCGGGCTGAACTTGTGCGCCGGGCTCGGCCTGCTGGCCAAGGACGACAAAAAGTACGAGTTCCTCTCGTCGTACCAGCGGTTCGACGTCGCCAAGGCCGGCGGCGATCTCAGCATCATCCCCGCCGACCTTTTTGAGAAGACGAACTTCGTGCATTCCCTCGCCACCTACTGGCCGCACACCAAGCGCATGGAAGAACTCGACGAACTGATGCGCAAACCCCCGCACAACTTCGGCAAGCAGGCGGATATCGTGATCGTCTACTTCCACACGGCCATTCCGGGGAATTTTGATCAGTACTCACAGAAGATGGACGCGCTGGTGAAGGACTTCCCGAAGACGCGGTTCATCTACGTTACCTCCGGCTTCCAGGGCCCGGCCAAGGATAAAGAAAATGAGAACGCTCACGCCTGGAGCGAACTGGTTCGCGCCAAGTACAAGGGCAAACAGCCGCTGTACGATCTGGGGAAAATCCTGTCCGACGATTACCGCTCCGGCCACGCGTATGCGCCGGAGTACAGCCAGGATCCCGCCAGCGTGCACCCGAATCTCCCCGCCGGCGAAACGATGATGGCCAAGGGATTTCTGCTGCTGCTTCGCGACACACTGAAGTGGAAGCCGATCGACGGGGCCAAAGCACCAAACGGCCCCGGAGCTCCGCCCAAGGGCGTGGCCGGCGACTCAGGCGCAACGACGCAGCCCGCCGGCGTTGAGGCTAAAGCCGAAACGCTCCCGCCAAGCAATCCCGAGTACAAGGCCGTGCAAGCCATTCTCACTGCCAACGGCCTGACGAAGAAAAAAGTCGACGGCGTGGCGGTGGTGGAGAACGGGCACGTCGTCAAGCTCTACCTGCAGGAAGGCGGCATCAAATCGATCACCGACGACATCGGCAAACTGCCCGAACTTCGCCTGCTGCACGTCTACGGCGACCGCAACCTGAAGCTGCCGCTGCTCACGCACGTCTCGCCGGCGATCGCCAAGTGCACGAAGCTCGAAGAACTGCTCCTGAACAACAACAACCTCACCGCGCTGCCGCCGGAGATTGTGGGGCTGACGAATCTCACGCAGCTTTCGATCGCCGACAACAAACTCAAAACAATCCCGCCGGCGGTGAAGGAATGGCTGACGAAATACGATCCGAAAGGGCTGGAGTTGCAGAAGCCGTAGCTCTTTTCCTCTCCCGGTATTCCGGGAGAGAGTAGGGTGAGGGTTCCGTCTCGATACGAAAGTTGCGGGCGGTCGCAACAGAACCCTCATCCCAACCTTCTCCCGGACTACCGGGAGAAGGAGCAAGAATTCGTTCGCAATGCCGACTCGCCCCAACATCCTTCTCTTCATCACCGACGACCACGCCCCGTGGTCGATCGGCTGTTACGGCAACGCACGCGCGATCACGCCGACGCTCGATCGTCTTGCGGCTGAGGGCGCGCGGTTCACCAATGCGTTCACGCCGTGCCCGGTTTGTTCGCCGGCGCGGGCGTGTCTGCTGACGGGGCGAACGCCGAGCCAGGTGGGCATTCACGATTGGCTGCAGGAGGCGTTTCCGGAAATCGCCAATCGGCCGTGGCTGGCGGATGAGATGACGCTGCCGGAATTGCTGCACGAGGCCGGGTATTTCACCGCGCTCTCCGGCAAGTGGCACCTCGGCTCCTCGCACAAAACGCCGGCGGGGTTCGATCGCTGCTTCGGCCTTCCCGGCCACCAGGGCGGGCACTTCGGCGATTACACGTTCCACCTCGACGGCACGCCGCTGCCGCTGACGGGCAATAAATCCGGGCACATCACTGATCACGCGATCGAGTTTTTGGCCGCTGCGCCGAAGGATCGGCCGTTCTTTGTGAACGTTGGCTTTCAGGCGACTCACTCGCCGTACCCGCTTTCATCGCACGATCCGAAAAGCGCGGAGCTTTTCAAGGATGCGCAGTTCGACCTCGCGTCGCTCCCGCCGCCGCACCCGTGGCGAAAGAATGAAGGGCTGGGCGCGAATGTTTCGCCGGAAGAAGTGCTCTCGTGCTACCGCGGCTACTACACCGCCGTCGCGGAGATCGATCGCAACATCGGACGGATCGTCAAGCACATGGAATTAACCGGCGAGCTTCGCAACACCGTGATCGTTTACGTTTCTGATCACGGCTGCGCGCTCGGCCATCACGGGTTCTGGGGCAAGGGCAACTCCACGCGCCCGCTGAACATGTACGAGACGAGCCTGCGCGTGCCGCTGATCATCCGCGGCGAGGATTTCGCCGGCGGGAAAGTGATCGATTCGCTGATCGACCATTACGACACGTTTCAAACGCTGCTAGAGATCGCCGGCATCGCGCCGCCAGCGGGGCGGCAGTATCCCGGCAAGTCGTACCTTCGCAATTTGCGCGGCGGCACGTCGAGCCCGCGCCCGCAACTCTTCGGCGAGTACGGCGATTTGCGAATGATCCGCACGGAGGAATGGAAATTCGTCAAACGCTACCCGACCGGCCCGCACGATCTGTTCGACCTGCAGGCCGACCCCGGCGAGCTGAAAAACCTCGCCGGCCTGCCCGCGACTGCAATGGTTCAAGCGGATTTAGACGGCGTCCTCGAAACGTGGTACTCCCGGCACGAAAATCCGCAAAAGAGCGGCCTGCGCGTGAAGCAACTCCCCGTCCACAACAGCTACGAAGCCTGGCGCGACGGCAGGCGCGAAGCGATCGGACTACAGGTTTATTGAAAGCATTTTCATGCGTTAAGTGGCATGGGCAGCTTGCCCATGGTCATTGTAATCCGCGACGATCTGTCGTACTCGACTGATTTAAGCATGAGCGCAGCGATCTTGGTTCTGGCAACGCAAAGATCGCTTCGCTCTTGCCTGATGAGCCGAGTACCGCTCATCGTGCGTGAATACACGCACACATGGGCAAGCTACCCATGCCACGATTACGCTTTCAGAAACTGATCAAAAAATCCCACGACTTCCCCGCGCAAATCCCAACCCGGTTCGAAAATTTTAAACGTGTGCGGCGCGCCCTCGATCACTTTCAACCGATGCGGCACGCCGAACTTTTTCAGCGCGGCGGCCATGTTCGTTGAATGATCGAGCGTCACCAACTTGTCTTCCGTGCCATGAAGCAGCAACGTCGGCGGGAATGAATCGGTGACGAGAAACACCGGCGACGCTTCCACCGCCATCTCCGGATTGGTCAGCAATTCCGGCCCGAAGATCGGGAGGCGCCCGAAACCTTTAAGCGTCATATCCGTCGGCGGGTAAAGCGCCACGACGGCCCGTACCGGTTCGTAATCTTCCACACGCGAGCCGAGCAGCAGCGCGATATTCCCACCGGCCGACGAGCCGATCGCGCCGATGCGACTCGGATCGATGCGGTATTCCGCGGCATTTCTTCTGAGAAACGCGACCGCCTCGCGAGCCTCGTTCAAATACGCCGGCCACGCCGGTTTTTTATCGGTGAAGAGCGTGTAATTGATGCTGACGCAAACGTACCCCGCCGTCGTGAGCGTTTCAGCGATCTGCGTCTCGCGAAAATCCGCCTTATCGCCGACGCGCCACCCGCCGCCATGGATGATGACGACGGCGGGGCGGAGCGATTGGCCGGCGTTGTCCGGCAGGTAAAGGTCGAGCTTTTCGGCGCGATCGGGACCGAGATATTCAACGTCACGATGTAGCATGTGAATCCTGTCGACAAAAAAGAGGCACAGAAGTACACCGCATTGTCATCCTGAGGTACTCCGAAGGATCTGGCCTCCCTGCGCGATCAGTCTAGATCCTTCGGAGTACCTCAGGATGACAAAATTCGATGGTCAACGCGATTGAGCAGTTCGAGCGTCTTTCAGCGAATTATCCCGCGATCTCCCGCAGCGTCGTCGCGGCGAACTTCACTTGCTCTTCCGGCAGCTCAGGATAGATCGGCAGCGCCAGCACTTCGGCGCACGCCTTTTCGCTCTCGGGGAAATCGCCGGCCTTGCCGCCGAGGTACGCGAAGCAGGTTTGCAGGTGCAGGCTGAGCGGGTAGTAGATGGCCGAGCCGATTCCCTTTTCCGTCAGCTTCTTTTTCACTTCGTCGCGGTTCTTCACGCGAACGACGTATTGGTTGTAAACGCTATAATTGCCCGGTGCGATCTTCGGCGTCTGCACCGAACTCCCGGCGAGGATGGATTCGTAGATCGCCGCGTTCTTGCGACGGCCC
The DNA here is from genome assembly GCA_038329865.1 of Tepidisphaerales bacterium. Taxonomy (GTDB): domain Bacteria; phylum Planctomycetota; class Phycisphaerae; order Tepidisphaerales; family Tepidisphaeraceae; genus JANMES01. The sequence continues at coordinate 39,040 of JBBQNK010000037.1, forward strand.
TCGTGCCAGCCGGGGAGGTATTTGAGTTTCACGTCGAGCACCGCCGCCTGGATGGCGGCCAGGCGGAACATGCCGCCGATCATCTCGTGGTAATACGTGTGCCCGCTGCCGTGCACGCGGAGCTTGCGGCAGGTGTCGGCCAGCTGGTCGTCGTCGCAGCAGATCGCGCCGCCGTCGCCGAAAGCGCCGAGGTTTTTCGTCGGGTAGAAGCTGAGGCAGCCGACGTTGCTCATCGAGCAGGCCGGCTTGCCGTTGCGCTTGGCGCCGATCGCCTGGGCGGCGTCTTCGATCACCTTCACGCCGTGATGGGCGGCGATCTCGTTGATCGCGTCCATGTTCGCGCATTGGCCGAACAGGTGCACGGGCATGATCGCCTTGGTGTTTTTGGTGATGAGCTTCGCGAGTTTGTTCGGGTCGAGGTTGAACGTGTCGGGCTCGACATCGGCGAACACGGGCTTCGCCCCCAGCCGCGCCACGCAGCCGGCCGTCGCGAAAAACGTGAACGCGGGGACGATCACTTCATCGCCGGCCTTGATGCCGAAGGCCATGAGCGCGCACAGAATTGCGTCGGTCCCGCTGGAAACGCCGATGGCGTGCTTTGTCCCGCAGTAGGCCGCCAGGTTCTTCTCGAACTTCTCCACGTGCGGCCCGAGGATGAGTGACTGCTCATCGCACACTTGAGCGATGACCTTCTGAATCTCGCTCCGCAACGGCAGATACTGGGCCTGCAGATCTAATAGTTTGACGTTCATTCCCTTACCTTAAAAGAAAAATGCGGAAATAACCACGGAGGCACTGAGGCACGGAGGCGCGCTCTAACGCCTGCACCGCTCGTCCGATTGAATCATTTGTTTTGAAAACGTTGAAAGCAAAAGCGGCGTGAATCGTCGAGCGCGCCTCCGTGCCTCAGTGCCTCCGCGGTTAATCCGCTTTCTTTGCCGCGATCGCATAAAACGGCCGGCCTTCGCGTTGGTACTTGCGCTCGAAGTTCGTGCCAACGGTTTCGCCTTCGCCGGCCGAGCCGGGGCGGTTGTACTCGATCACCTGCAGCGGCGAGGCGTTGATCGTCGCGTCGATCTGCACGTGGTAATCCTTGTGATCGGTCACCACGCGCATCTGCCCGCCGGGCCTGAGCACGCGCATCACCGTCGGCATGAACGACGGCTGAACTGTCCGCCGCTTGTTGTGCCGCGCCTTCGGCCACGGGTCGGGGAAGTAAATGTGCAGGACCGAAAGGCTCGCGTCCGGCACGAACTCCTTCAGAAAAAAAACCGCGTCGGCCCGCACCGTGCGCGCGTTCGTGCACCCGTTGCGACGCAAGCGATCGCTGGCGTAGCAGAAGTACCAGTTCGACCACTCAATACCGAAGAAATTCACCTCCGGCCGGGCTTTGCATTGGTCGGTGAGGAATGTCCCCTTGCCCATGCCGATCTCAAGCTCAACGCGATGATCGTTGCCGTACAGCACGCCCCAATCGAGCGGCTTGGGAAGATTCTCGGTGACTAAACCGACGGGCTCGACGATAAAAGAAGCGATGGACTGCATGGGGCGGGGGATTGTACGGAATACCCGAATGATTTGCATGCCGAGGTGACCGGTGTTTAATCGCGAGAATCGTCATGCTGAGGTACGCCGAAGCATCTAGCCGCCACGTCAAATAAGCTAGATCCTTCGGAGTACCTCAGGATGACGATTCTGGAAGATATGAATGGATTGGATCACGTACCGAATTCAAATTGCACGCGCGCCCCGCGGTGAGTTACTATTTCCGTCATGCGAACCCGCCCACTCCTCGCCGTCCGGTGGTTGACGACGTGCTGCCTGAGCTTGTGCATTCTGCCCGCCGTCGCGCGGGCCGATGAGCCGCCGCAGGATGATCCGGCCGTTATCAAGGCGCAGCTGGAATCCAAGCTGCCGCTGCTCGATAAAGACAAGCTCAACCCGCTCACGGCCGGACGGTTTCTGGCGGACTTGGCGGGAGCGAATATCTACGTCAACGCCTCCGCGCTCTCGGCGGCGGGGTACGGCGTGGAGGACAAGCGCGAGTTCAACACCGTCTATCTCAGCCTGAAGAACGTGACGCTCAGCGTGGCGATGGACCGCATGCTCAAAACCGTCGAGCGCCCGCAGGCGCCGCTGAAATGGGCGGTGGATAATGGCGTGATCGTCTTCTCCACTGCCGACGATAAAAACTGGGCGTCTCTCACCGTCGCCGCGGAGAAAAACGATAAAGACGCGGCCTACAAAGACGATCGCGTCCTCGACGACATCAACTTTGACAACATCGCTCTGCACAAGGTGAACAACACCCTGCGGGCCGACGGGATCAACGTTTACTTCCACTGGGCGGTGGTGGGGACGGTCGGCGTCGATCAGCACAGCCGGGTGAATGTCATCCTGAAGCATGTTCGCCCGCGCACGGCGATGCAGACGATCATTCGCGACCTGGCCGGGCCTAACGCGTCGATCAGCTACGCGCTGCGCGACGGCGTGTGGGTCATTTCCACGCCCGAGGATCTGGCCAAGCAGATGCACCTGTGGGACTGGCGCCCGCAGCACGTGAAGGATCAACCCACCGCCGACAAGCTCGCCACGCCGTTGCCGGATTTCGGCGTCGAAGAGCAGGGCCTGGGCGACGTGCTCGACGGGCTCGGGCGCATCGGCGATATCGTGATGGACGTCGATTGGCCCAGCCTCGCCAAGGCCGGCATCGACCGCAACACGCACGTCACCGCGGCCGCGAGCAATGTGAAGGTTTCGACTGCGATCAACATGGTCCTGACCGAAGCCGGCGGGGCCGACCACGCGCTGGATTACACCGCCAAGGACGGCACGGTCACCATCACGCTCAAACCCGAACCCGCGACAAAGCCCACCGCAAAACCCACGCGAGGCGCGAAATAGTCCTTCCGATTCGTCCGCGAAGGCGCAAGCGAATGCCTCCGCATAGTTGCGGCCGTGGCCGCTTGCGCCTTCGCGGAAGTCGCAGGTCGGTTCCAGCACGATCGATTGAAAATCTCGAATTTCCACTTGATTTATGTACGGACGATGTTAGGATCGGATTCGACAGGTGAACTCGAGCCCTGTGGCTCTTTGAAAAGTGAATAATCGAGAATTGCCGCGTATGGATCGCGATATTTTTCCGTACGACGTCGGCCTGAACGCTTAGTGCTCGGATTGGCACGGTCTGGCGTCGGAATGGGGACAGAATGATGTCGAATTAGGGGCGGAATGGAGTCGGAACGGGGGCGCCACGGGGGCGCTTGGGGGGCGCAATGGGGTCGGTTTTGGCCACCTTCGGACACCTCTTTTTCGCACACGGATTCGTGCAGGTCGTTGTGATGGATGGAGTTGTGGCCGTGCAACGAAATCAACATGAAAATTTATTTTCGTGCCTTGGTCTAACCCGCTGCGGAGCCACTTTTTGTGCTTGTGAGAATCGTGAACTAGTCGTTTTCATTTGCTTCCCCCATTCGCGCCTCGTCATCGTGAGGTTCTCCGAAGGATCTGGCATCCACGACGAGTCAGCCAGATCCTTCAGAGTATCTCAGGATGACGAGACTTGAGAGCGCTTTTCGAATTCCTCGACACCTCCAAGGACAGCGAATACTTCGTCCGAATTTCTCCGCGCCCTCCGTGAACTCTGTGATAAATGCCTCTGCGGTTTCTCTTAACGCATCGCCTCACCTACAATCGCGCCAACGATGGCGGAACAAGATCAACCATGGACAGTTCGGCGATTGCTCGAGTGGACGACCGGTTTCTTCACCAAAAAAAATGTCGATTCCCCGCGCCTGTCGGCCGAGTTGCTGCTGTCGCATGTAACCAAGCGGCCTCGCATCGGGCTCTATACCGATTACGAGCGCGCCCTCGGCGAGCATGAACTGACGGCGTTCCGGTCGCTCGTCAAGCGGGCCGGCGAGCAGGAACCGATCGCTTACCTCGCCGGCAAGGCGCACTTTTTCAACCTGGAATTTGAAGTTTCGCCCGGCGTGCTGATCCCTCGGCCGGACACGGAAACGCTCGTGGAAAACGCGATCGGCTACGCGCGCGGCGTGGCGGGATTGGAAGCGCCGCGCATCCTCGACCTCTGCACCGGCTCCGGCTGCATCGCCGCAGCGCTGGCGAAGAACCTGCCGGCGGCGATCGTGCTGGCGATCGACAAATCGGAGAAGGCTGTGGAGATCGCCCGAAAAAATATCGCGACACTGGGCTTGGCCGATCGCGTGTCGGTCGAGTGCGGCGATCTCTTCGCGCCGCTGGCGACGATCGTCGACGCAAGGCCGTTCGACCTGATCGTCGCAAACCCGCCGTACATTCCGACGAACCAACTGGCGGCGCTCGATCGAACCGTGAAGGATTACGAGCCGATCGAAGCGTTAGACGGCGGCCTGGACGGCCTCGTCCTCCACCGGCGGATCCTGCACGAATCCCTCGACCACCTCACACCCGCCGGCCGGGTGTATCTGGAAATCGCCTTCGACCAGGCCGCGGCGGCGCTGGCGATGGTGGAGTTGATCGCGGGTTGGACCGACGCGCGGATTATCAAGGACTACGCCGCGCATGATAGGGTTTTATCCGTGCGCCGCGCGTAGCGCGTGCCATCGGTATAGGTCGGCTTCAAGTGTGGTGTGATCCTGAGGTGCAGACAAACGCGAGTGAGCATTTTGCGAGCATTCTGAAGAAGAATCGCACGGAATGAGATTACCGCGGATGCGTCAATAAAAAAGGCGGCGATCCGAGGATCGCCGCCTTGGTTTTGTGATTTTAATCGGGTCAATTTTCGGACACTCACTTCGTTCTCGGCTGACGGGTAGACATCGCGAGTCCCAAGTTTAGTACCCGCCGGCGTCTTTCTTGTCGTCCTTGTGATCGTCGTCGTGCGCGACGTTCGGGTCGGCGATCGCACACCCCAACAACCCATTGTTCATGTCGGCGATCATGCGCATCGCGTGCAGGCTTTCCTGCTGGCGTTCTTCGCGGGTCTTCGTCGCTGCGCACGGCGTGCCGAACTTCGGCGTCGCGAACGGTAGGTGCGTGTCGCCGCGGGCGAGGATGTGGCTGATGTTACTCATGCCGGTGGCCGGGTCCTTGGTGGCGTTGTCGCCGCCCCACTGGGTGAAGCTGCGGGCGTTAGCGTAGTGGCTGACGAAGCTGCGGCGGAAGCGGTCCTTCGACCAATTCTGCTTGCTGCGGTGCAGCACGTGCCCGTTGAAGAAGACGACCGCGCCGGCCTTGGCGTTGCAGAGCACCTGGTCGTACTTGGCCGCCACGGGGGTGAGGGCGTTCTTGCTGTCGTCGGTGTCGGAGACGTTCTTCACGTACTTCACGTCCTTCACGAGCTTGTCACCGAAGCCGTAGCCGACTTCCGGGCACGGCGGGTAGACCGGCTCGGCGCCGGAACCCTTGGCGAACCACATGGCGCCGTTCTGCTCGTCGCAGTCGTCGATGGCGATCCACGCGCCGCAGAGTGTGTCGGGGTGAGTCGGAATGTAGTACGAGTCCTGATGCCACCCCTGGCCGGCCGAGCCGGGGGGCTTGAGGAAGAGCATGGTCTGCATTGCCATCACGTCCGGGCCGATGATCGTTTCGAGCACGTCGAGCACGCGCGGGTGGAGCAGCGTCTTTTCGTGGAACGCCACCTTGCGGTGCGTCATGTGCAGGCGGAGGAAGTAGTTCATCCGCTCTTCTTTGGTGAGGTTCGCCGGCGGCTTGCCGAACTCGTTCACCTGAACGGCCTTCCCGCTGCTGTCGAGATATTTCGATTCAAGTCCCTGCTGCTCAGGGAGCAGGCCTTCCATCAAGTCTTCGGTGTGCTTGCGGAGTTCGGCGATCTCCTCCTGCGAAACCAGGTTCGGCACGACGAGGAATCCGTACTTACGGAAGAAGACGTACTCTTCCACCGAGACCTGATACCGATCCGCCCGGGCGGGCGACGAAGCAGACACGGGCGACGGCGTAACGGGTTTCACAGCAATCATGGACGAATTCCTTTGCAAAGTGACTGGAGGAATTATTGCTATCGGCTACCCGGAAAGGGATGGTTGGGTTTGGGGAAAATATGCCTGAAATTAGCGCGGGTTATAGGACGGGATGGCCGAAAGGATCGACTTTTCTGCGGTAGGACAGACATTCCTGTCTGTCACGGACGAACGTACTCGTTTGTCCGTACTCTTCAACCGCTCCGTCGCGCATCCGCGTACGAATCGAGGCGTACCTCACTTCGTGACAGACAGGAATGTCTGTCCTACCGGGGAGGTTCAAATCGCGTCAACAGTTTTGACGTCGGCGGTGTTGCGCCGTCGCGGATGGCGTTCCGTAACGCCCGCGGCGATTGGCCGAAGGTTTCTTTGAAACGCCGCGAGAAGTGGAAGCTGCTGGCGAAGCCGCAGAGGTCGGCGATTTGGCCGATGGAGTAGTTGCTGCGGCTGAGCAGGTCGAGCGCGCGGTCGAGGCGCACCAGCCGCACCGTCTGCATCGGCGAATGCCCGATCGACTCGGCGAAGACTCGGCAGAGGTGCTCCTTCGTCACGCACGCGGCCTCGGCCAGCTCGTCGAGCGTGATCGGCTCGGCGGCGGCGCGGTCGAGGCGCTGGCGAACGTACTGCCACGTGCGTTCGACCGGGTCGGGCAACGCGTCGCGCGGGATGTCGCCGGTGTCGATCTGGCCGAGTACAAAGCTGGCTAAAAGTTGCGCCATCGAGAGTCGGAGCAGATCCGAATCGCCGCCCCTGGCGTAGCGGAGGACGTGCCGGAAGACGGGTCGAAGAATATCGCCGTCGACGGCCAGTCGGATCAGCGGCCAATCCGCTTCCTTCGGCCAACTCTTCGGCCACTTCTCGATATTGAAATGAAAGAACGCGTGCTGCGTGCGACGGTCGGTGTCCCAGCGGAAAAAATCCGTATCGCCCGGCCGGCAAAGCACAATCGAGCCCGACGGTGCGGGAAACACCTGCTTGCCGCGGCGGTACTCGCAGTCGCCTTCGATGATCCAGACGAATTCGTAATCGCGATTGACGCGCGGCCCGAACGTCGCCCCGGCCGGGTAGGTGACGACGCCGTGGGCGCCGGGGAGGGAGAGCTTGAGGTCGCGGATCATCTGGAATGGATTATACGCGAGATTTGCGGGGGTTTGGGGAATGGAAGCAGGTTGAATCCGCTGTGGCGAAGCGTTTTTGTGGCATGGGCTGCCAGCCCATGGTCGCGGACTTCGGCGAGCTCAGTCGAGCCGTAATCCGCGACGATCGGTCGTATTCGACCGATGAGGCAAGAGCGACGCGCCATCTTGCGGCGAAAACCAGGAAAGATCGCTCCGCTCTTGCTTCACGAGCCGCGTACGGCTCGTCGTGCGTGGGTACACGCACCATGGGCAAGCTGCCGGGTGTAGTTCCTCTACCGGGTAGATTTATGCGACTTTTTTCCAGAACTTGGACCACAGGTCGCCTGCCTCCAGGCATCGCAGCATCCCGATTCGTTCCGCCCGGCGGACGCGCCATCTGGCGCTATTGAGCTTGAGTCT
>JBBQNK010000038.1:0-44692 GCA_038329865.1 Tepidisphaerales bacterium
GGGCACCACGGCCACGTGATTCTGCTCCAGCAGCGCGGCGGCGAAGCTCACGCCGTCGATGATCTTCACGCCACCTGCCGATTTGCCGAAGTACGCGCTCACGTTCGGGAAGCAGTAGAACGCCCCCTGCGGCCGAACGCATTTGATGCCCGGCAGAGCACTCAACCGCTCCCACATGTGCCGGCCTCGCTGTTCGAATTCCTTCCGCATCGCCTCGACGCTCTCCGCTCCGCGCGGGTCGGTCAGCGCGATCGTCGCCGGCACCTGCACGAAGCTGGTGATGTGGCTCGTCATCTGGCTCAGCAGCTTGTTGATCGCGTCGATCGCCTCCTTCGGCCCGCCGACGTAACCCACGCGCCACCCCGTCATCGCGAAGCTCTTGCTGTGGCAATTGAACGTGAGCGTGCGGGCCGGCAGACTCGGATGCAACGTCGCGAAGCTCACGAATTTCAGCCCGTCGTAGATCAGCTTCTCGTAGATCTCGTCGCTGAAGACGACGACGTTCGGATGCTTGGCGAGCACGTCGGCCAGGCCTTTGAGTTCATCGGGTGTGTAGGCGTGACCGGCCGGGTTGCTCGGCGAGTTGATCAGGAAAATTTTCGTCTTCGGCGTGATGGCGGCTTCCAGTTGCGCCGGAGTGATCTTAAATCCGTTGGCTTCTTTGCCCTCGACGATCTTCACCACGCCGCCGGCGAGTTTGGCCTGCTCGGGGTAGCTCACCCAGTAGGGCGACGGGATCAGCACCTCATCGCCGGGGTTGAGGATGGCCATGAACGCCGCATAAACGCAGTGCTTTCCGCCGGCGGAGACGGAGACGTTCTCGGCCTTCAGATCGAGCCCGTTGTCCTTGCGGAATTTGTCGGCGATCGCGACGCGCAGTTCCGGGAAGCACGGCGTGGGCGTGTACTTCGTCTGCCCTTTATCGAGCGCGACTTTGACGGCGTCTTTGATGAAGGAGGGCGTATCAAAATCCGGCTCGCCGGCACCGAAGCCGACGACATCCACACCGGCCTTCTTCAGCGCGTTCGCCTTGGCGCTCACAGCCAGCGTGATCGACTCGGCCACCTGCTTCACACGATCCGACAGCGGGAACATTGCAATCTCCTTGGTTCATTGGGCTGAAGACCGTATCCCGAGCGATGTTCGATTGCAACCCGACCGGCGACGTCGAAAAATCCGACGACCGGCGACTACAAATTAATCGTGAAATCACGGGAAAGGACCGGCATGCGATCGCATCAACTCGAACGTTCACTTCGGCTGATTATTCGGCGCCGCCTGGGGACTATCGCTCGCGCCGGCTTCGTCCTGCATTCGCTTCAGCGAATCGATCGCCGTCGCAACCGATGCCTCGGCCGCCTTAATCTCCGCATGCACACCAGCTTCTTCAGGCGTCTGCGGCTTGAGGTGAATGTGCTCAAGCACCACGGCCGCATCTTTGGCATGGGCGAGCGTTTCGGTGATGCGTTTTTCGGCTTCGTTCATGAGTTGGCATTATAGCGATCGTCGCAAAAATTCCAGCACTTCTGAACCGGGCCTTGAATCAAATGATTGAAATGAAGTTGCCATGATATCATTAACCCGTGAATCGCCGCTTGCCACAAATTGCAACGCTGTCGCTCGTGTTCTGTGGGGTGACGACTGCACTGTGGGTGCGAGGCTATTTCTATTCCGATGCGCTCGTGTTCAGGCACTGCGGGATGATCTCGATGCTTGGCGGAATCCATTTTGCGTATTACGAAGGGGCGTGGCCGGGCTATCCCATTTTTCGCAGCGATCGAAATCATCATGCGTCGATTTGGGACGGCCCGCCGTACCGGGGCAAGAACGCAGTGCGATTCGGCGGATTTTTTTTGGAACGGACAATCTCGGTTCCGGCAACTTCACCGCGGTTCGAATTCCTTGCTGGTTCCTCATCATCTTTTTCGCAATCCCACCGACGATCCGGCGGCTCCGGATTCGCCGACTCGGCAAGCTCCGTCCCGGTTTATGTCGAAGCTGCGGCTACGATCTTCGTGCCACGCCCGATCGCTGCCCCGAGTGCGGTGCCGTGCCGACGCGGAAATGAAGACTTCGCGGCGGAAATCACTCCTGCCGAAACGCCGCGAGGCTGGCGAGATAATCGTCCGGCACGCCAAAGTCGTAGCGCTTGGCGGTCGTCATCTCCAGGGCGAGGTAGCCTTCTAGTTGGCGCTGGATTTCTTGGGCGCGGGTGAGTTGGAATTCGCCATTGTCGCGCGTGTTGTTCGCGATCATTTCTCCAAGCACGTCGTAAATACTTGGAGCGAGGAGGTGCATGCCGAACCAGCCGAGGAATTCGTCGTTCGCCAGACCGTCGACGCGTAGTGTTTCTCTCGCGACGTCGGGCGTCGGCTTTTCGATGATGAGGGAGACGTCGATTAGTCGCGGGTTCTCCGCGCGGCGCCGGCCGGCGATCGTACCGAAGCCTTTGAGCTCGCCGGGGCCGATGCGGTTAACGGCGGAGACGCTTTTCCCGCCGCACTTCGCAGCCATGCCGGCCAGCTCAGTCGCCGGCGAGATCGGCGCGCCGCGGAAGAGGTGATCGCCGAGGCAGAGCAGGACCATTTCGCCGGCGGCGAAAGTCTTCGTCTGGAAGACGGCGTGGCCGTAGCCGTCCTGCGTGTGCTGGACGGCGAACGTAACGCGCTCGGCCAGCTCGCGCATTTGTTTCGCCTCGGCGAGCAGCGCGGGGTACTTGGCGAGGCGCGCGAGGTACGCGGCGTCGGGGCCGAGCAGGTAGTCGCGGATCGGCTTGTCATCGCCGGGCTGCACGATGAGGCAGATTTGCTCAATGCCGGCGGCGGTGAGCTCGAGCAAGTGATAGTGCAGCAGCGCCCGCGCAATGCCGTCGGGCCCGACGACGGGGAAGAGTTCTTTCTTCACCGCGTGCGAGGCCGGGAAGTGTCGAGTTCCCAAACCCGCGGCAGGAACAACGGCTTTGCGAACGATCATGGACATGGCGGAAGCTTAATCGCGAACGTGCGATCGCAAAACCCGAAATGTGAAATCAATTTCGAAATGTGTTGGAATCGTCCGTGTAGCCGGCGAGGTTGCTCGCCGTTCGGCACTTCAACGGCGAGCAAGCTCGCCGGCTACACGAAATGCCGGATCCTTCGGAGTACTGCGGAATGACGATTCGACTGCGGTCGATTCAGACTAGGACTTCCTCGTAGTAGCCTGCGACTTTGTACTCGCAACAATTTCAGTCGCCGGGCCTCATGGATCACAGGCGGGGGAATGCTACGCTTCAATAGGAAAGGAAGCAGTGTCGATCAAGCCTGTTTTGAAGAGCAAGCGATCGTCCCTTCCTGACCGAGTTGACCAACAAAAGGAGACTTATGAAAAACCTCAATACAGCATTGATCCTGATCGGTTTGGCAGGCATTGCGTATGCGGCCGACCCGGCACCAACGACTCAACCCACCGCAGCGGCGGACTGTTGTTCGAAGGGCGGCATGGACGCCAAGAGCGGCATGGGCTGTATGGCCATGGGAGGAATGATGGGTGCCAAGCACGGAGGCGACAAAGGCATCCCATCGACTCAGCCGACGACAGTTCCGTCGGATGAACACGCGGCACACCATCACTGAAAAGTGGTGAGATAGTTGCGAAACAAACAGGGTGAGCATGATGTTCGCTCTGTTTTTTTGGCAATGAAAACTTCAGTATTGTCCGCCGGCTGCGGTCAGGCGGCTCTTGGCGGAGTTGAGCTGATTGAGGGCGGACTTGTACTCCGGATCGTTGAGCTTCGCTGCGTCGAACTGCAGGTTTAGCATTTTGATTTTTTCGCGGGCGGCATCGAGTTCCACCTGCGCCTGCGTGGCGGCGGGATCGGCGGCGATGGCTTTAGTTTCCATCTCGCGAAGCGCGGACCGCTGTTCGAGCTTATCGGTGGCGGCCTGCACTTGGGCTTCGGTCGGCGCGGGGAGCGTGGCAGGGAGGAGCGACGGCTTTGTCGTAGCGCCGGTTGCGAGCTTGCCGGCGGCCTGGTTCATCTTCACTTGCGCGTCGGCGGTTTTGGATTGCGCGAGGGCGGATTGGTAGGCGTCGCTCTCTGCGAGTTTATCGAGTACCGGCTTGCGGGCGCGATCGAACGCGGCCTGCTTGATCGTCAAATCACGGTCGGCGGCGAGAAGATCCGGGCTGGCCTTCCAATTGGCGCGGATGCGCGCGTTGGCGGCTTCGAGCATGGCCTGTGCGCGGTCGACTTCGCCCTGGGCCGCCTGAACTGCGGCGCGGCGGGCCTGGGCACGCTGGGCGTCATCGTTGTTGGACGGCTGCACAATGATCTGACCAAATCCGGCCGTGCCGGCCAAAAAGATCGTCAGCAGTGAGAGGATCAAGAATTTCATGAGAGTCTCCTGCGCAAATCATAGTGGCCATAAACAATATCTGGGGCGAATAAGGGATTCCCGGAGTGCTTTCCCCTCGTGGCGCGCCAACAATTCAGTATCTACACCAGCAAGGAGGCCACATGGCCAAAAGCATTTTTGATCCGAGTAGCGGGGACGAAAATTTACGCGGCGGCATGAGTGGTTATTTGGGTGCGCAGGGAAAGGCCTATTCCAAAATGCCGGAAGATCTGATCGACGGCAAAGTCGAAGAAGATCCCGAGGAAGTGGAACTGGAAAAAAAGGCCGAGACTGATCCGACACAGGCGGTCGAGCAGATTAAAGAAGCGCTCGACGAGCGCCGCCACGACGAGCCGGCGGCAACGTCGGCGGTGGACGCTTCAAATAAAGTCGATTGATCACCCGTTTAAATTGACGTTTCAATAATTGCAGTAACAACTAATTTTTAAAAAGGAGCAACACCATGGGTAGCGAAGACGTCGTCGCCGGCAAAGTGAAGCAAGCCAAGGGAAAAGCCAACGACATCGCCGGCGCCATCACCGGCAACACCGGTCAGCAGATCAAAGGCAAGCTGCAAAAGGCTGCCGGTAAAGTGCAGGAAGCGGTCGGGAAAGAATCGACGCGGAAAAGTAATAAATGACCTCGGCCTTCCGGCCGCAGTCAAACCAGTTTCTTTTGATCCACTCCGTGCTTGAACTTTATTTCTGGCGTTGCGATCTTCGTCATGTGCGTGGGCGAACCCTCGCGGCCGAGGGCGTCCTGCCCGCGGAAATAATCCTTCTGCCAGCTGTCGGGCCTCACTTCACCGGCGGCTTTCTGCGCGAAAAACTGCTGCCGCTCCGCTGACCATTTTACATACGAGGCGTGCACGTCGGGATCGTCCTGCAGCCGCTGGTAAGTCACGTCCGCCGACTCCAGATCGCCGCAGAGATTTCCCGCCAGCGGGATGGCCTGGAGCAGTGGCTCGCCGACGTCGAACCGAACCGGCTCATTCGGTACCAGGATTTTCCAGTTCATGGTGAAGGACATGCTGATCCAGTCGCTCTCGAGAATGGCCGTCAACGCGTGAAGGTTCTGCTTGAAATGGTTGGCCGGCCCCATCACCAGCAGGCGCGAGCCGATCGGCTTGGTGCGGAAAAGGAATGGCGTGGACCAGGTGATAATGCCCTGGCCGAACTGGCTGGTAATCACACTTTTCCAATCGTCCTCGGCGGTGTCGAACTGGAATTGAATGGTGTCAGGCGCGCGGTTGCCGTTCCAGGTGGCCCAGAAGCCGACCGGATTTCGCACCCACCATCCCGTCTGGTTCGCCATCGTAAGCGGCAGGCACCGATAGGCATATTTACTTGGCGTGGTGTCCATCCATTCTCGCCGCCAACTCGCCCAGCTGAATTCCCAGCCGGTGCCGTCGGAGCGGCGGGATTTGAAAAACTTGTCGTCGGTCAACTGGTAGATTGCGACCTGGAGTCTCGGGCTCGCGTGTTCCGGAATGCTCATAATCGAAAGTATAACCCGTGACCGACTTTGAAATAAGAACGTTGGTTGGTGCAGTTGGAATCGCGCCCGGGATTGCTTCCTGTCGACTTGACTTCCTGTTCTGTTACGAATAAAGTAACAATCATGGCAGTGAACACGCAATTCTCGATCGCCGTCCATGTGATGGCCGGGCTTGCCAACCGGTGTGGCGAACAGTTGACCTCCACGCACTTGGCCCAGAGCGTGAACACTAGTGCGAGCTTCGTGCGTCGCGTGACGGCCAAGCTCTCCAAGGCAGGGCTCATTCACGCCACCACCGGCCAAGCCGGCGCCTGCCGGTTGGCGCGGCAGCCTGAAGCGATTTCGCTGCTGGAAATCTACCGGGCCGTCGGCGCGCCCAAGGCGTTCGCCATCCACCACTACGCGCCGCAAAACCAATGCATGGTCAGTTGCAATATCAAGGCGGCCCTGGAAAAAGTCCTCGACAAGACCCAGAAATCCATGGAGGCGACACTGAAAAAAATCAGTCTCCGCGAGGTACTTGCGGAGATGGCGAAGAAGTAATTTTATGCAATCAACTGTTACTATATTAGTAACAAAATGTTAAGAGTTCTTTTTTGAAGGAGATTCGTATGAGCAAGTTAAGCAACAAAGTGGCGATTGTGACCGGAGCATCCAAAGGCATTGGTGCGGCGATCGCGAAGCATCTCGGCGCTGCCGGGGCGTCGGTGGTGGTGAACTACGCCTCCAGCCGCGAAGGGGCGGACAAAGTCGTCGCGGAGATCAAGAAGGCCGGCGGCAAGGCGATTGCCGTACAGGCCAACGTGTCGAAGAAGGCCGACATCGACCGCCTCTTCGCCGAAACGAAAACTGCGTTCGGCAAGCTCGACGTGCTGGTGAACAACGCCGGCGTGTTCGAGTTCCTGCCGCTGGCGGAAGTGACCGAAGAACATTTTCACCGGCAGTTTGACCTGAACGTGCTTGGACTGATCCTCGCCTCGCAGAAAGCCGCCACCGCATTCGGCGACGCGGGCGGCACCATCATCAACATTAGCTCCGTCGTCGCCGTCTCACCGGCGCCGGGCGGAGCCGTCTACAGCGCCACCAAGGCGGCCGTCGATGCAGTCACCAAGTCGCTGGCGAAAGAACTCGGCCCGAAAAAGATCCGCGTGAATTCGCTCAACCCCGGCATGGTCGAGACCGAAGGATTCCACGCCGCAGGAATCGCCGGTTCGGATTTCCAGAAGCAGATTGAAACCGCGACCCCACTGGGTCGAATCGGCCAGCCCGACGACATCGGCAAGGTCGCCGTCTTCCTGGCGTCGGATGATTCCGGCTGGGTCACCGGCGAAACCCTGCTGGTCTCGGGCGGGAATCGGTAACCTGCCGATCGTCCTGTCTCTCCCGCGAAGGCGCAAGCGAACGGCGACCAACAGTTACGGTCGCCGTTCGCTTGCGCCTTCGCGGCGCTTAGAAAGAAGAAGGCGGAAGATCTTTAGAACCGTTCGGTACGATGAACCTCAGTGGAGCCTCCAACCGGAACTTCGTTATCCGCAACGGTATTTTCTCCGAGAAAGTGAATCAGATCCGCGTCGAATGGCAGAAGTACTTCACGATCGACCACAATCTTTTCCAGCGCGCAAACGCTGGTGAGAGGGGAACGCACTGCAGGCCAACCCGCGATTTGGGGGCTTTTGAGGCGGGGGAACCATTGGCTGTAACCAGACCTTCGGGCAAAGCGTACAAAAGATCGGACGTTGGCGGTTGTTACTTAGAGTGCGCGCCCGTGTTGCGTTGCCGCTGGACAATGCCCCTGATAATCTGCCCGGCCGATCGAAACGTCTGGCGGCAAGAGGAGATGCAATGCTCAAATCTCGAGGCGCAAGCTGGTCGGCGGTTATTCTTATTGCCCTTGCGACGTTCGCGGGACTAGCTACCGCGCAGTCCACTCCGCCGACGACGCAGCCGGCCGCCTTTGACTACGACCACTCGGCTCCGCCGACGGTCAAAGCCGGTGAGAAGAAGACCGGGCCGAACTATCGAACGGAGTCACTGACGATCACGCCCAAGGGCGGGCTGGATATCCCGGCCGTGCTCTGCCTGCCGCTGAAAGGCAACGGGCCGTTCCCTGTGGTCCTCGCGATTCACGGCGCGTATGACGATCGCAAAGAAAACATGATGCGCCTGTTCGCTGCGCAGCTCACTCGCAATGGATTCGCGTGCCTGGTGTTCGATCTCCCCGGTCACGGCGGTCGCATCCGGCAGGATAAGACCGGCTTTCGCCCCGCACTGGGAAAATTCCTGCTGAGCGTTGCCGTCGAGCGCGGCCTGCCAATCGGGGACCTTATTCCTGGCGCCGCCGACGGCGGCAAGCAAGCCTCGCCCGATACGCTCCTCACCGTTTGCCAGGGACTTTCATCGTGCGTGATCGAATCGCGCGAGATGCTTGACTACCTTCAAACCCGGCCTGATCTGGACTCGAAGCATATTGCAGTTGAGGGCGTTTCCCTCGGCGGCACGATCGCCGTCCTGCTCACCGGCACGGATCCGCGCGTGAAGGCGGCCGTCGTCAACATCGCCGGCGCGTGGACGGGCATGGCCGATCGTTGCAAGGGTGACGAGAAGCTCTTGGTCGCTTGGACGCGCGTCGATCCGACGACGCGCGCGCCGCTGATCGCACCAAGGCCGGTCTTCATGACCAACGGCAGGAAAGACCCGCTGATCACCAAGGAAAATTCCGACGAGCTCGCCGCCGCCATGCATATCCCGGACGTGCTGCACTACTACGACGGCGGGCACTCGGTCTCCGCCCACGCGGTGGACGACGGGCTGGAATTCTTGTGCAAAGCGTTCGATCTTCCTAAACCTCTCCCGCGCCCAGCCTCGGCCAAGCCTGCTGCGAAGCCGGTAGCAGGAAAGTAACTTGAAAGCCCGGGGCAAGCTTGCCGAGGGCGTGTGTCGCTGTTGCAACACGCAAAAACATTTTCCACAGAGCTCACAGAGAACGCAGAGAACGCAGAGAAATGCCAATGAATTTCTCCGTGTTCTCTGTGAGCTCTGTGGTAAATTGTTTCTGAAAAATTGAAACAGAATTGTTCGTGTCGGGCGACTCTCACATCGCCCCGAGCTGCAACATCTCCGCGTCGGTCAGCGCTCGGTCGAATACCGCCAACCCGCCGAGCAGGCCGGTGAACCAGTTGCCCATTTCGCCGGAGCGGTGAACCGCTGCGACGGTGAAATCCGCTCCGTCGGGACCGCCGTCGAACAGTCCGCCCTCGTACGCGTAAGGGTTTCGACCATCGCGAAGATCGAGCCTGCCGTTCAAGTACGATCTCGCCATATGGCCGTCGTAAGTGAAGCCGGTGCACGACCATTCGTTCAGCGGTACGAGCGTCGCGCCGATCGACGCATCCATGCACCACTTGTGACCAGGCGTCGGCCCGCCGATCGAAGACACATGCCCGCCGACCTGCTGGCCGCTTTGCCAGATCTGCAGATCGAGAAAAAGACAATACTGCCGGCGAGCGCCCGTCTCGTGCCAGATGCCCGCCACCGCCTCGCACTGCCGCGGGGATTTGTGATGACGATTCAGCCACGCGACGACGGTGACTTGCGCTTCCGGCCCGGAAATGTTCAACGCCGGGCAATCGCGGCGCGCGATATGCATCCACTGCCCTTGCCGCACGTGTGCCGCGTAAGGCCCGAACACGCCGCCGCTCACCCGCTCGATCGGCGATGGTTGCTCGACCAGCGCGTACGCCTGAGGCCCGCGCGAAACCCGCGCTGAACCGGCCGGCTCCTGGAAATCCCAGAACGCGATGAGATTCGGGATCTTAAGCGGATCACTGAACATGGACGTGACAATAGCGAATGAATGAATTCGGCAAAAGGGCCGATCGCTTTCACGACTGAGTCACAGAGCGAAAGCGTTCAACGTCTCATCGCAACAGGACCAGCCGAAAACGCATGCCGGCCGGGATATTATTGCTCTTTGCAATCTGGTTGCTTCCAGTGGAATTGAATCGTACGTCACCCATATGCGGCTGCCGCGATGGTCGCGGTTGCAGGAGGATTCAATGCTGTTCGATCCGCCGATTTCACGTTCCGGTTTAGTTCAGGGTTCGCCGGCAGAACCGCTGCCTTGTTCCGAAGTGTGGTCGAATGATGAACCGACCGAGCCGGCCCCTGTTGCAGAAGCTCCGGCTACGGCGAAGACGGCGCCGCCGATGCTGCGGCAGTCTTTGTTTGATCGGGCGAGCTCGCGTCGACTGGAGTGATGTCGTCGCCGGGCTCGGGGTGGAACTTGGAATAGAACGGGAATGCGCCGCGCTCCTTTGTCGGGCGGCGCTTCCATCGTTTGTACGTCCAGAGCCATTGCTCAGGCATCTTGCGGATGGCGGATTCGTAGTAGTCGAGCGTTTTCTGAGTGAGTTCGCGCACGCGGCCGGCGTGGTCTTGCGATACGCATTCGGCGGAATCGATAAACGCGGGGAAATCGACTTTCACGCGATCGCCGGGCAGTGGCTGGGGCACGCAGCAGATGATCGTGCCGTTGGATCGAATGGCCAGTTCCGCCGCTGCGACGGACTGGTACACCGGCACGCCGAAGAATTCCGCCCAGATGCCGCCGCGGCCGCGTCGGGCGTTGACGTCGATGAACAGCGCGACGGGCTGACTTCGCATCGCTGCGCGGACCATGGCGAGCATCGCATTTCGCGGCGGAACGATCCGGTGCCCGGTGCAGCGGCGGGCGTCGGTGATCATGTCGTCGATATGCGGGTTCGTGCCGGGCTCGGCGATCGTGGTGATCAGCACGCCCGCCGCGCCGAACGCCAGGCCGCACAATTCCCAGTTGCCGAAGTGCGGGATGATCAGGATCACGCCTTTTTTCGCCGCCTGCAGGTCGCGAATGTGTTGAAGCTGCGATTCATCAAACTCCGCCAGCTTCATCATTTCCGGCCGGCTGATTTTGCTGGCGCGGACGAGGTCAAAAAGGGTGCGCGAGAGATTGCAGAACGCGCCGCGAGCCAACTGCTTCTTGCGAGCGCGCGGCATGGAATCGCCGAACGCCAAATCCAGATTCGCCATCGCCACGCGACGGTCTTCGACGCAGAAAATCCCGGCGATCCGGCCAATGAACGTGGCAAAACTAAGGACAACGCGGCGAGGGATGAAACAGATGGTCCAAACGAGAAATTGGAACACAGCAGCTTCAACGCGATGCCTTGCGCGGCGGAGGGAGCTCGGTTTGGGATCAATCGCCGACACAGTTCCCAACTATAATAGCTGCGGAACAGATGTAAATTGATTGATCGATCGATATTTGCAATAGGGCTCGCAACGCCGCTATTGCGATCAAGTATGGGCCGTGATGTTTGGCACAGAATGTTGTGCCGCCGGCACGGTTCCGAGCAGATCGGCGTATTCCAGCGGCTTGGAAAGCACACGGTGAATCACGCCGCGATGAAGTCCCTCGACGATTTGGGAGAGATCTTCAAAGGCCGTGATGAGAATGCGGAGCACTTGCGGGTGATCGTGACGCACCGCTTCGAAGAGGCCGAGCACATCGAACCCTTTGTAGGTAGCGACGACGATCGCCTTGGCTTCAGGTTCTGCTCGAAGCATCGTCAGGGCGGCTTCGGTGCGGTGGGTTGCGATGACTTGATAGTTTTCTGAGAGTTTGGTTTCCAGTTCTTTCAAAGATCGTGGATCGGGTTCAATGACGATAATTTTTACTTTTTCTACAGCCATGTCCGCAGCCCCTTCGGTCGTAAGAGTTCTATCGTACCGAGTTCTACGATTCTTTAAGTTTCGCGGCGCTAAATTTTAAGTGACAGGAATGCAAACCATTTCAAAAACGGAGTGCTTGCTAAGCTTCGTGCGGCACGGGCGGATTATTCGTTCGATCCAGAGTGCGGACGATCTCGTTGGCCACGATTTGTTCTGCCACGATGACTTTGTCAGCGCCACGGCGCATTGCTTCGAGCCCGATCGATGTGAAGGCGCACCGTGCGATGATATTCACATTCGGATTCAGTCGGCGGGCGATGACAACGGCTTCGAGGACGGCATGGTCATTAGGAACCGCAATGATGAACTGGGCAGCCTTTTCCATGCCTGCGGAGACGAGCGTTTTTTCGTCCGCGACACTGCCGGCGATGATGGGCGTGCCGGATTTGCCGCACCGCTGAACCGTCTGCGGATTGAGCTCGACGACGCAGTAGGGAACGTTGTGCTCCGCCAACCACTCCGCCGCCGCCCGCCCGGGCACGCCGAATCCGGCAATGATTGCGTGATTGGTGAGTTGGCAGGTGTCGGGCATTGGGCACAGGACTTAGGACTAAGGACTTAGGACTTAGTCAATTCACGTGCTTCGCAAAACATTTTCACCACTTAGTCCTAAGTCCTAGGTCCTTAGTCCTACTTTCAAGTCCTACTTTCATCGATCCACTTCGCCCATCACGATGTCGATTGAGCCGATGATGGCCGGTACGTCCGCCAGGAGTACGCCGCGACAGAGTTCGGTGGTGATAGCGAGGTTGACGAAGCTTGGCCCGCGGATTTTAACGCGGTAGGGGATCACGCCGCCCTGGCTTTCGATGTAGAAGCCCAGGTGGCCGCGCGGGTTTTCGTACTCGGCGTAGACTTCGCCGGGATCGACCTTCATGTTGCGCGGGATTTTGGCGCGGTACGCGCCGTCGGGGATTTGCGCGATCGCCTGCCGGAGGATTCGCACGGATTGCACCATCTCCAGCATCTTCACGTAGTAACGGTCCCAGCAATCGCCGACCGTGCCGACCTGTCCGTTGCCGACGCAGACTTCGAAGTCGAGCTTCTCGTAAATGCTGTACGGCCGATCGCGCCGCAGATCGAACTCGAGGCCGCTGCCGCGGATCATCGGGCCGGAAAGTGCGTAGCGGACGGCCTGCTCCTTCGTCACCACGCCGACGTTCGCCGTCCGCTTGATGAAGATGTGGTTGAAGCTGAGCAGCTGATTATACTCGTCGATTTTCGGCTCGAAGTAGTCGAGGAATTCGGTGAGTTTTTCCAGGAAGTTGGGCGGCAGATCCCAGTGCACGCCGCCGACGTTGATGTAGCTGAGCGTCAGTCGCGCGCCGCACATCTGTTCGAACAAGTCGAGGATGTATTCGCGCTCGCGGAAGGCGTACAGGAACGGCGTGAACGCGCCCATGTCCAGGCCATAGGTTCCGAACGAAACCAGGTGCGAAGCAACTCGATTCAACTCGGCGGCGATGATGCGGATGTATTCCGCACGCATCGGCACTTCAATGCCGGCGAGTTTTTCCACCGCCATCGACCAGGCATGGTTGTTGTTCATCGCCGCGAGATAGTCGAGGCGATCGGTGTAGCCGATGTACTGGTAGTAGGCGAGGTTCTCCGCGATCTTTTCCTTGCAGCGGTGCAGATAGCCCAGGTGCGGAACGGCCTCGAGGACCATTTCGCCGTCGGTGCGGAGGACGATTCGCAGCACGCCGTGCGTGGAAGGGTGCTGCGGGCCCATATTGACGAGCATTTCTTCGGACTGCACGTCCACGTCGTCATCGCCGCCGCCGGGGAGGAGGGCGTAGTCGATGGTTTTGAAGTTCGGGTCGTAAGCCGGATCGGTGGCGGTGGACATCGAGAAGTTCCCAAAAAGTCAATCCCGATCAGCAGGTCGGGCCGGTCTGAAATTCTGAGGGGATTCTAAAGGGATTGGCACGTCAACGCTAGAAGGCGACTATGGCCCGGTCTTAAATCCTTCCGGGATGGTGTAGCGCTCTCCACCGAAGTATACAAAGATGTTGCGACTCCAAACGACGGATCCGTCGGCGTAAAGGATGTTTCCACCTTGCGGCCCCTTCGTGCCGGACGTGTGCCATTTGGATGCGCCAGTGGCGCCCCAATTGGCTGCATTGTTGGAGTACCACTCGGTCATTCGAACCATATAGGGTTTAAGATGGGCCTGCTTAGTGGCGTAGGGATTGGTGTAAAGAGTGATCGACCCCATATCCGGATTTCCTGGAAGAGTGGTCGCGCCATTCCAATAAGCACCAAAAAAACCGTAACCAGTACGATGGGCAGTGCATTGAGATAATTTAGAAGAATTCGATATTAAATCAGCGGTGCTTGTCACAACGGATGTGAACTCCGGGCAAAACCAAATGGATGGTGGAGCAAGGGACGCAAGATTTATTGAAAACAATCCGGCCGCTGGCGGTGAAAGAGAGCCGATCGTACCCGCAGAACCGCTCCCGCGCATCAAAAGCCATCCGTGATTCTCGTTGGAATACAACAATTCGACTTGGCCACACTGGCGTAAGTTGCTTGCACATTGAACGCGGAGCGCAGCCTCGCGGGCCTTATTGAGTGTTGGAAGTAGGATTCCCACCAATAGTGCGATGATTCCAATGACGATCAGCAGCTCAACGAGTGTAAAGCCGTGGATCGGCGTACACCCGCACGATTTTGAATGATGGGGCACTGTAAGCGTGGAATTTGCCTCGGCTGTCAGCAACGTTCTCCGATTGAAATGCTTGGAACTCGCCGCGAACATTGTACTGCGAATGGCTAATAATCAAGCAAAATGCGGGGCGGGGTCATTGTAATTTCCCGCTCCAGAATCGCGCCAATCATGCTTTGGCATAGGATGCCATGTATGCCCCGACAATGATTAGCCCAATTCCCGTCCAATTTAAGCCGGTGGGCCGTTCGCCCAGCAGCAGGGCCGCCAGCAGAATTGAGATCGGCATGGAAAGCTTGTCGATCGGCGCCACTTTAGAAACACTTGATGCCTGTATTGCCCGAAAAACGAAAATCCACGAGAGTCCACCCAAAACGCCGCCCGCGACAATGGAGAGATACGCTTTGGTGTTGCCATGCAACTGCGACATGTGTTTTCCGAAAACGCCGGCGATGGCCGCGAACGAAACGACAAATGCCGCCTGCACGATCGACCGGATCGCGGTAGCCAAATCGGAGTTAATGCCTTTTAATCCGATCTTGCCGAAAATATTAATCATTGCCGCACAGAGCGCCGCCAATATCGCGTAGACGAGCCAGAGTGGGATTTGCATGCGAACATTTTCGCATCGACCTTCAAAACCGCAACTCGGCGAGTGAGTCGCCCGTCCACGCTTCGGGGAAATCCCAGCTTTGACCTGTTGCACGGCCCGCGATATGCTCCGGCGTTCAATTTGCAGAAAGTCGCACACTGATGAAAGAGATCGATTCGTCCGAAAGTAATGTCGTCGAGCAGTCGCAGGAAACGGTTGCCGCCCCCCACAAGGCCCAGCATTCTGATCTGAGCAAGGTTCACGACCTGGCCGCTGAGCTGATCCACGAGCTTGAAGCCATACCCGACGGCGACATGGTCGGCGAGATTATCGCCAACGGCATGAAGCTGCTGCGCGACCAGACCAATCGCGGCGATATCAAACTCATCAACAAAAGCTTCAAGGAGCTGCGCTACGCGATCAAGGTATTCGCGCCTTATCGCGACGTGCGCAAAGTGAGCATCTTCGGCTCCGCCCGCACGCCCGAAAGCCACGGCGATTACACCAGCGCCGCCGAGTTCGGGCGGCAGATGGCAAAGCTCGGCTGGATGGTCATCACCGGCGCCGGCGGTGGAATCATGGCGGCGGGGCACGACGGCGCGGGGCGGGAACCTTCGTTCGGCCTGGCGATCCGCCTGCCGTTCGAACAGGCGACCAACATCCACATCGCCAACGATCCAAAGCTCGTCAATTTTAAATACTTCTTCACCCGCAAGCTGATGTTCCTGCGGTCGAGCAACGCCATCGTCGTCTTCCCCGGCGGCTTCGGCACGATGGACGAAGGGTTCGAAGTCCTCACGCTCGTGCAGACCGGCAAATCCGTCCCCTGCCCGATCGTCTTCGTCGACGCCCCCGGCGGCGATTTCTGGCAAGGCTGGCAGAAATACGTCACCAACCACCTGCTCGCCCGAAAGCTCATCGGCGAGCACGATCTGGCGCTCTACAAAATCACCGACAGCGTGGAAGTGGCCGTACGGGAAGTCTCGCACTTCTTCAGCAACTACCACTCGGTCCGCTACTCGCGCGACGAGATCGTACTGCGCCTCAACCGCAAGCCGACCGACGCGCAAATGGACGAGATCCGCGCGAAATTCAGCGACATCAAAGTGAAAGGCGACTTCCGCCTGACCGAACCGCTGCCCGTCGAGCGCGACGAGCCGGACTTGGCCAATCTGCACCGCCTGGTTTTCCAATTCAACCGCCGCGACCACGGGCGGTTGCGGATGCTAATCGATTACCTGAATGATCTGCCTGTGTAAGTCACGCTCTCAAATCGGGTCTCAACCGCATACGCCTCTCGTCATACTGAGGTACGCCGAAGGATCTGGCTGACCTCCCATGGACGCCAGGTCCTTCGGCGTACCTCAGGATGACGTAAGTCTCGTGAAGATTAGCCCCTACATGAATCGCTCGTATTCATCGGTCGCACTCGATACCATTTTTGCATGCCGATCACGTTGCCGCCGGTCTCGCGACGCCGGTTTCTTGCCGGGTGGATGGCCGTTAGCGCCGGGCTGATTCTTTCCCGCCTCGCGATCGCTGAGCCGATCGCCGCGGGTGATCCGAAGCGGATCATCCTGCTTTCCGATCTGCATATCGACGCCGCCCGAACCGCCGTGGACCGCGACGCGAACATGGCCGACCAACTGACTCGCGTGGTGAAGCAAATCCTCGCGCTCGATCCCAAGCCGTCGCAGGTGCTGATCAACGGCGACTGTGCCCACACCATCGGCGATGTGGCCGAGTACGAACTGTTCGCCGAGTTGATCAAGCCGCTGCGCGAGGCCGGCCTGCCGATTCACATTTCGATGGGGAACCACGACAACCGCGACAACTTCTGGAAAGCCATCCCCGCCGCCGATCTGCCGAATAAGCCTGTGCCCGCGCAGCAGATACTGCACCTGGAATTTCCCACCGCCGACTGGTACATGCTCGACTCGCTCATCAAGCCAAAAACCACGCCGGGCCTGCTCGGGCTGCCGCAACTGCAGTGGCTGAAAAAATCGCTCGACGCCCGCCCCGATCGGCCGGCGATCATCCTCACCCACCACCAGCCGGATCTCACCCCGCAACCCAAGGGGCTGACCGACACGCAGGCGCTGCTCGACATCCTCTCGCCGCGCAAGCAGGTGAAGTCGCTGATCTTCGGCCACACGCACGCGTGGAATTACAGTAAGCAGAAAGACGACCTGCACTGGCTCAACCTGCCGCCGACCGGTTACGTGTTTACGAAGGGCAAACCGTCGGGTTGGGTGGATGTGATGATGACCGACAAAGGTTTTTCCGCCGAGCTGATTTGCCTTGACGAAAAACATCCAGAGCACCATGTGAAGCATCAGATGGATTGGCGCTAACGATGGTGACGAAGATCTATTACCGCCCGCTGCCGCGGAAGCAGAGCCGTACGAGGGCGATCGTCGCCGCTTGCATGGTCTTCGGCATCGCGGCGGCGTGGATGGTGGCGGCCAAAACGAGTTTTTTTATGCGAGGCCACCTGCCTCCGCCGTACCTTGTATGCCAGGTAAATCTCAAGGCGATAGGGCGAGCGCTCAATCAATACGCCGCAAAGCACAACAATCAGTACCCGCCGGATCTCACGACGATCGTTGTATCGGACGACATCACCCCGAAAATGCTCTGCTGTCCGACGTCACACGACTCGCCCGCTTGGACGGTGTTGGATTCCGACCTCGCCGCTGAAGTCGCCAAGCCCGAACACTGCTCGTATCAATTTCTTGCCGCCGGTCAGAATGCTTACTCTCTCAGTTCTGACAACCCGATCGTCATCGAGAAAGCACCTTTCCACGGCGGCTATATCAACGTTCTTTTCGCCGACGGGCATGTCGAGGATATTCCAATTGGCTCACTGGCAGCCGTCTTGAAACGCATCCCCGCCGCAACGAATCCATCCCCGTAACGCCCGCCGTTGACAAACCTCACCCATCGCCCGAAGAATACACCCATGGACCCCACGCTGGAAAATCTCAAGTACGACGCCAACGGCATGATCGGCACGATCATCCAGGATTTCGCCACCGGCGAAGTGCTGATGTTTGCGTTCATGAATCGCGAATCCCTGCAGCTCACGATCGATACGGGAAAGACGCATTTTTATTCGCGCAGCCGCGCCAAGTTGTGGCTCAAGGGCGAAACCAGCGGGCATATTCAGACCGTTAAATCCATCGCCACCGATTGCGACAAGGACGTACTGCTGATCAAAGTCGAGCAGGCCGGCGCGGCGTGTCACGACGGGTACTACTCCTGCTTCTACCGCCAATACGAGCGCGGCAAGGACTGGGCGATCGTCGGCAACAAAGTGTTCGATCCCAAAGCCGTCTACCACAAGTGAGCGTGTGATGGCGCGGCGATCCACCTCCGCAAAAAAACAACAGCAGCGGCCGCAGCCGGTGATCCCCGCGGTCGTGCCCGGGCCGGTGCGGTCAAACTTCGGGAAAAATCTCGTCAACTGGCTCTTTCCCGCGTACGTGCTGATGATTGCGACCGCGTACGGGCTGTTCCTCTGGAAAGTTTCAACCGGCACCGACCGCTGCCTCTTCTACTCGATCAACGCCGCCACGCTGACAGGATTCCAGACACCCGTCGGCGTCGATGACTTCGGCAACATCGGCCAATTCGTCACGCTCGCGCTCATGACGTTCGGCGCGCTGTTCAGCCTGATCTGCGGCGGTCTGGCGATCGTTCGGATCTTGCGGCTTCCGTACTCCGACCTCCGCGTGATCGGCGCATCGTTCGCCACATTTTTCGCTGCGGCGATTATCGGGTCGGCCGGGGCGCTGGTCAGCGGCCGCGGGGTCTTCGATTCGCTTTTTCTTGCGATCAGCTCCTTCAGCAATTGCGGCCTGACCACCGGCGATCCGCCCGGGCCTTCTGATGCGATCACTCATTTGCTCCTGCTGCCGTTGTCAGTCGTCGGTGGGCTGGGCGTGACGATTCTGCTCGAGTTGTTCGACCGAGTGCGCGGCCGGGCCAAGCTCTCGCGGCATGCGAGGGTCTCACTGGTCGGCCTGGCGAGCGTTTACGTGATCGGTTTCATCGTGATGCTCAACCTCCGCTCGCCCGGCGGCTCGATGGCGTTCGGCCAATGGCGCGAAGCGCTCGCTTCGAATTCCGCGCTGGTGCTCAACAGCCGTTCGCTCGGTCTGCCGTTGGAGTTCGCGACTTCGCTCTCGCGGCCGGTGGTCTGGCTGCTGATTTTGCTGATGACGATCGGGGCCGCTTCCGGCGGAACGGCGGGGGGGATCAAAGTAACCACCTTCGGCGAACTGTTTACAGGGATTCGCCGGGCCCTGCGGGGCGAACGCAACTCGCGCGGCTTCGGCATAGCGTTGGTGTGGATCGGCATTTACGCGGCCATGGTGCTGGTCACGCAGATGCTGCTGCTGAGCCGCCTTCCGGAAATCCCCGCCGATCGGCTGCTATTTCTCGCCGCCAGCGCTATCGGGAATGTCGGCATGAGCCACGACGCGGTTTCGATCGGCGGCGACGGTCTGTATCTGTTATCAGCCGCGATGTTCGTGGGCCGGGTCGTGCCGCTGCTGCTGCTGTGGTGGATGGCGGATACGACGGACGATGCGGAACTGGCGATCGGGTGAGTAGGACTTAGTGAAGGAGATGCAGATACAATTTCCTAAGTCCTAAGTCCTAAGTCCTAAGTCCTAAGTCCTAAGTCCTAAGTCCTAAGTCCTCGACTCACGCCTTCTTCCCGCTGCAGATTTCCCGTTCGAGCTTTTCGATTTTTTCGATCCGGCGCATGTGTCGGCCGTCGAGGAGTTCGCAGGAGAGAAAAATCTCGGTGATCTTCCTGACCTGCTCTTCACTGAGCAGATCGACCCCCAGGCAGAGGATATTGCAGTGATTGTGCTCGCGGGCGATGCGGGCGGTGACTTCGTCGTGCGCCAGCGCGGCCCGCACGCCGTGGATTTTGTTCGCGACGATCGACATGCCAATGCCGCTGCCGTCTAAGAGAATGCCCAGATCGCACTTCCCCTCCGCCACCGAGCGGGCGGCGGGGGCGGCGTAGTCGGGGTAATCCACGCTGGCGGTGCTGTCGCACCCGATGTCTTCGACGTGATGGCCCAGTTTTTTGATGATCGGGAGCAACTTGCGCTTGGCGTCGTAGCCGCGATGATCGCAGGCGAGAATCACTTTCATTTCATCATCCCTTTATCCCAGATATGCCTGCGAGCAGTCGACGCCTCGCCATGCTCTCATTCACCGTGCTCAACCGGTGCGAACCACCATTGCCCAACGCCATTTTCCGACTTCGGGCCGCTTAAGGCAATACGTCGCTCTCGGTGATTCGTTGTTCGATCAATTTCTGCATCGTGCCTGCGAGCGATTGGTAGAGCTTGAGATCGCCGCCGATCGGGTCGTCGATATCGCCGCGGGGGTCGAGCAGGGCGGTTTTGTCTGCAGCGCTCGGCACCAGCGACGTGATCGCCGACGCGTGACCGCGGCCCATGGCGTAAATCACGTCCGCCTGGTGGATCAGTTCCACCGTCAGCGGGCGCGAACGATGATTCGTCAGGTCGATTCCGAGATCCTTCAACGCTTCCACGCCCTGTGGCGTGGCGCGGGCGCCGGGCATCGCGTAAGTGCCGGCCGACAGCACGCTGATTCCCTTTTTCTCGAGCTCGCCGTCGGTCGCGTTGAGCTTTTTGGAGATGTACCGCCGCGCGATCGCCTCGGCCATCGGCGAGCGGCAGGTGTTGCCGCTGCAGACGAACAGCACGGTCGTGCGCAGCAGCCGCTCGATGATCCGCTGGTCGTAAACACCTGCGCGAACGATCTCGTAGCGGTCGGCGTGCACCTTGAGCAGCGTGGATGGCTTGGCGTACTGCGGCGGGCCGGCCTCGAAGAAAAGATCGACCTTCCCGTCCAATTCTTTCGCAATTTCGTCAGGGCGATTGGATTCGCCGGCGCGGATGAGCACGATCGGCCCGTCGGCCTCGCGAAGCACGTCGCCGGCGACGAGATGATCCGGAAACCGCAACACGATCTCGCCGCTTTCGTAAATCGTGTGCTCAGGCACATCGAGTTCCTTGCAGACAACCGCCCGGCGGTCGGCGGGAACTTCGAATAGCAACCCGACCGGCCCGGGCCAGAGTTTTTTCATCAGGCGGTTGGCGTAATCGCTGGTCTTGCCGAGATACCGCGCCGCCTCTTCGCGACGGGCGAGGTGAACGGTGAACGGCTTATTTGTATCGCCCCCGCGCATGGCCGATAGCCGGGCGAGCCCGCCGGGACTGGTGAGCATCGCGGCAGCGCCGTACACCGTCTCGGTCGGCAGCACCACGATGCCGCCGTCGCGTAGCACAGCGGCCCCGCGGGCAACCTGCGCGACGTAGTCCGGCGATTCGAAAATGGGAATGACTTCGGTCGTCATCAACACACTGTATATGAGGCGAGGTGGAAGGGAATGTCAATTATCGTCGAGTGAGATGCGAAGTGATTGGGAACGATCGAGCCATCATTTAAACCGGTCTGCCCGCTTCAGCGGGTAGATTGCATTCGCTACCCGCTGAAGCGGGCAGACCGCCAATCGCGTTTACTGACTCAATGGATCCTCCGGATACCGCTGCTTCAACAGCGCCTTGAGCTCTTGCGAATGCTTCGCATCGGTTTTTGCGAGAAGCTTACTGGCTTGGTCGAGCAACTGCGGAGCATAGCTGCTCTTGGGCTCCGCCAGCGCGAACGCCTCGGCCAACTTCGCAGCGGCGGCGGAATTGCCGCGGGTTTGGATCAATCTTGCCTTCAGCACTACGCCGTAGCCGAGCAGGAAATCGTCGGGGTAGCGTGTCATCCACTTGTCCCACTGCTCGTCGCCGGAGTCGGAGTCCTTGTCATCGATATAAAATTCGATCGTCCTCGCCATGGCGCCGCTGATGGCGGCGCGTTTGTCGGGATCGCCTTGCTCGGGTAAATCACGGAGGATTTTTGCGCCGTCGTCCACTGAGCCGTTCAACACCATCGCCATGCCCAGCAGCCGGCGGTTTTGCGAGTCCTTCTGATTGGCCGCCCGCAGCACGGTGGTGGCCTTGGCGAAATCGCCCAGCCCCCACATGAGCGTGCGCGCCTGCATTCGCGCGGCCTTGGTCTTCAGGCTCGATTCCGCCGGCACGCGCGACCACAAATCCTCAACCGCCGCCGCCCCCTTGCGCGTAAGCATCGATTCCGCCGCCTCGTACACCGCGGCATAGGCGTTGTCCGGGTCGGCCTGCTTCTTCAGCGACGCCAGTTGCTCCGCGGCGGCCTGCATGTAGTCCCAATGTTCCGAGCGATTGTGCATGAATACCGCCCGGATGAGATCGCGCGGCTCCATGCTCGTCAGATCGTACTTCGCCACGACTTTTGAATGCGTGATCACGCTATCAGTGTTGGGCGGCGTCAGATGCTCAAAGTCGCGATCGACAAAAATCCGCTCCGTGCGCGAATCGCTGTTCGGGCCGATTCGGATCGTCAGTTTCACCGGATAAACGCCGGAATTGAGGTAAACGTGATCGACCTTCTGCTCGTTTGCGGTCTGGCCGTCGCCGAAATCCCATTCGTACTTGGCGCCTTCAATCTTGGGCGCGTAAGCATTGAGTCGGTAGCGGAAGGAGATTCGGTCGGCGTACCAGGATTCGCCTTTGTATTCGAGCGAGAAATCGGCGACCAGCGATTTCTTCATCTCCTCCAGCGGCCCCGGCTGTCCGGAGAAAGCAAAACCGAACGCGTCGCGGTTGATGAGATCGATCTTCTGCATGTCCGGCCGCATCCAGCCGACGGAGAGTTTCCAGTCGCCGCCGAAATTGACGTGGTAGATGACGAATTCGTGCGGGCCGCGCTTGAGGTCAATCTTGCCGTTGAAGCGGATATCGCCGGGGGCGCCGCTGGCGCGAACGACGTGCTGCCCGTCGATGAGAAGGTCGCCGCGGTCGTCGGCCGCCATCGCGAATTCGTACGCGCCGTCGATCGGAGCAAAGATCTGGCCGGTGAGTTTCGAGACGGTGTTCTGCTGATCGCCGAGCACATTGTTGCCGATGAACGGCCGCTCGATCATCGTCCTGCCGACGCTTTCATTGGCGGTATCGAACGCGTGCTTCATCATCTTCCAATTTTCGATCCCGCCGGCCGGGAGGAGTTTCATGTCCAGCAGCAATCCGCGGTGATAATTGAGCGTGAGCTTACTTTCCGGCGGCTTGGGATTGCCCCAGTAGACGTAGTAGTGTTTAACGTTCTTCTGCAGCGCGAAGGCGACGCGCACGCGATCGCCCGGGCCCATCATCAGCACGTCGGTGGCGACGGGCCGGCCTTCATCGGTGACGACGCGAATGTCCTTGCCCGAAGGGTCGGCCTTCCCGGCGGAATAAAATTCGGCGTAGGCGAGGTCATCGCCGTCGGAGTGCTCTGCGTCCCAGGTTACATCGATCGACCGGCGGAGCGTCCATTGGCCTTCGAGCCAGCCGGCAGGACATGGCGATTGAAACTGCAGATAAACGCAGATGAACGCAGATAGACACAAAATCAATTTCAATCTGCGTGCATCTGCGTGCATCTGCGGTTACCTCTTCTTCTAATACTACTATGAACCAGCAGCCGTTGATTCTACCCAAGGCCATCCTATTCGACATGGACGGCACGCTCACGCAGGATACGATCGATTTCGAACTCATCCGGGCGGCTCTGGGCATCGGCCAGGAGCCGATTTTGGAAGCGATGAGTCGAATGATCGGCGATCGCAAGACCGCCGCCGAGGCGACGTTGCTCAAATGGGAGCAGAAGTTCGCCGGCGAGTCGGAATTAAACGCCGGCTGTCTCGATCTGCTCGATTGGCTCACCGCCAACGGCATCCGGTCGGCCCTGATCACGCGGAATACCCGGGCCAGCGTACAAACGGTTCTTGAAAAGCACGGTCTAAGCTTTGAGGTGCAGATCACGCGAGAGGACGGTCGATTTAAGCCGCACCCCGAGCCACTGCTGCTGGCGTGCGAGCGGCTGGGCGTTTCGCCAGGCAATGCATGGATGGTCGGCGACTGGAAGTACGATATCGAAGCGGCCAACGCGGCGGAGATCCGCAGCGTGTGGATCAGCCACGGCCGATTGCCACGGCCGTTCGCGGAAGAGCCGTGGTTGACCGTTCGCGATCTGTGCGAATTGGCGAGTGTGCTAAAATCGGGAAGTAACGCAGTTTGAAGTGGCATGGGCGGCTCGCCCACGGTTTTCGAGGGAAAAGGCAAGACACGGGCGGGCCGCCCGTGCCACGAAAAATCAAAAATGCGACATCGCCTGAAGTCGGCGAATCTTTCGTAGCATGGGCTACTGGCCCATGTTCTTGATACAAAGACATGGGCCAGTAGCCCATGCTGCGAAATGAATAACGGAGTAAATGATGAAGCGACTGGTTCTCTCAATCGGATTGATCCTCGCCACCGCCGGCTGCGCCGTGGCGCAAACGCCAAGCACAGTGCCAGCGGCGCCCGCGGTGCCGACGGTGGAGATGAAAGGCAAACCGCTCTCGGCCGATACGCCGGTGGAGCAGACGCTGGATGCGCTCGACCAGGTCGGGCGGGGTCTGAAAGATTTCGACGCGCAAGTTTCGATGGGGCAGAACGACGACGTCACCGGCGTGGACACCCGGCGCACCGGCAAGGTGAGCTACCAGGTAAAGAAAGAAGGCGACGCCCGCGTGCACGTGGTGTTCGATAAGAAAATCGTCGGAAAGCGCATGCAGGAGAAAAAAATCGAATACCTGCTCGACGACGGCTGGCTGACCGATCGTAATTACGAATCCAGGACTGAAATCCGCCGGCAAATCTCCAAGCCGGGGACGAAGATCAACATGCTCAAGCTCGGCGAAGGGCCGTTCCCGCTGCCGATCGGGCAGAAGCGAGAGGAAGTGCAGGCGATCTTCGACGTGAAGAAAGTCCCCGCCGCCAAGGAAGATCCAGCCGATACAGTGCACCTTCAACTTACGCCCAAGCCCGGAACGAGCTTCGAGCGGAAGTTTAAAGCAATCGACGTGTGGGTCGAGAGCAAGACGCACTTTCCCGTGCGGATCGATACGCTCGACAAGAACCAGGCCACGCACCGCGTCACCGATTTAACCGACATTCGCGTGAATCCGGGTTTGAAAGATTCAGATTTCGAGTTGCAGAAGATCTCCGGCGATTGGCAATCATCGCAGGAGTTGTACGCGGAGTGATCGGCTAGGCCGTCATCGCCGGCGGTGTTTTGCCGTCGCACGTCCAGAGAAAATTCACATGCTGGCGGAGCCTTGCAGGAATGATGAGCCGCACCAAGAACCGAACGATCGGCCGGCCGATGCGCAGGCCGATCGCTATCCCGGCGGCGGAGACAAAGGTGTACATGCCGATGGCGGGGAGCATCGCGGCGATCACGTAATGCACGTCGTTGTTCGTCGTCCAGATCCACATCAAGATGGTTTGAACGACCAACGGAAACAGCAGGAATAGAAGTCTGAGTCGGGGCGGCAAGTGCCAGGTGATCGCCGCTATAAACACGCCCATCGCGATCGACAACAGGGCATCGACCGTTACAAATGTGCGCCATTCGGTTTCCCAGATTTCGTAGTAATCAATGCCTATCGTCTGACGGTTGGGTGGAGGGCGCAGGTGCAGCAAATACTGGCCGCCGGTGTAATCACCTATGGTGTAGGTATCCAGGTGAGCATACGTGCACATGCCGGTAAAAAATCCGCCCAACCCCATGATCGCGAGGACCATGAGGACCCAGAAGACCACCAGCATCACACCGAGTCGCGCCAGCCACGGCCGGGAGGCGCTCACGCCCATCGCGGCGGGATGGAATTTGCCGCACTCTGGGCATCTGCAGACGAGAAAGCCAAGTCGATCATCCTGCGTGACGACCTGCCCGTGCAGGTTGTAGCCGCAGCCGAAGCAGAATAGATCGGTTTCCAATTGCAGATGACGCTGCAACGGCGGAATGGGCGGCGTGGTCGGAAGATCATTCATAAGGTGTCGGGCGCGACCGTAATCCCGCCGATCCCAAACGACGATGAGTTTTTTTCTCGCCATGCAGGCTGAAACGCATTGTGTATCCGGCGAGCATGCTCGCAGTTGATCGTGCCTCACGGCGAGCAAGCTCGCCGGCAACACGAATGCAAGTGAGTCGCGTTGACTCGCGATTTAGGCGCGGGTTTTTTGCCGCTTCGGGCGAAGTTCTTTGGGCTGCAGCTTGTCCTGCAGATTTCGCATCGCCTGGCGCAGGCGCTGCTCGTTTTCGACCAGCGCGATGCGGACAAAACCTTCACCGAGTTCACCGAACGCGCGGCCCGGGGCGAGCGCGACTTTCGCCTCGTCGAGCATCTTCAGGCAGAACTCGAGCGTGCCCTGGCCGGCAAGGTGGGCGTCGGAAATTTTCGCCCACACGAACATGCCGGCCTTGGGGCGGTCGTACGTCCAGCCGAGCTTATCTAAGCCGCGGCAGACTTCGTCGCGGCGTTTTTCGTACATCACGCTCTGCTCGGCCGGGGTGTTGGCGGCTTCGCGCATCGCGATCACGCTGGCGATCCAGATCGGCGCGAAATGGCCGTAGTCGTAGTACCCCTTGATGGTGGCCAGCGCCTTGATCATCTCCTTGTTGCCGCAGCAGAAGCCCACGCGCCAGCCGGCCATGTTGAAGCTTTTGCTCATCGTACTGAACTCGACGCCGACTTCCTTGCTACCCGCGGCCGAGAGAAACGACGGCGCTTTGTAGCCGTCGAAATTAATTTCGCCGTAGGCGTAGTCGCTCATGATCATGACGTTGTGCCGGCGGCAGACTTCGATGGCCTTGTCCCAGAACTTCGGCTCGACGGTCATGCTCGTCGGGTTGTGCGGGTAGTTGAGGATGACGAGCTTGGGCGTTGGGTACAGCCCGCTGATCGTCTTCTCGATGTTTTCAAGAAACGCCTCATCATTCCCCAGCGGCACGCGGATGACGTTCGCGCCGGCCATCGCGGGAGCGTAGAGGTGGGCGGGGAAAGCAGGATCCGGCACGACGGCGGTATCGCCCGGCCCGAGCAGCGCCAGGCACATGTGGCTGATGCCTTCCTTGCTGCCAATGGTGACGATCACTTCGGTGTCCGGATCGAGATCGACGTTGTATTTCGTCTTGTATTTCTTCGCGACTTCACGCCGAAGCCCGGCGATGCCGTTGCTGTCGCTGTAGCGATGGTTCCGCGGATCCTTCGCGGCCTCGGCGAGCTTATCGACGATCACGGACGGCGTCGGGTCGGTCGGATTGCCCATGCCGAGGTCGATGATGTCCACGCCGGCCACGCGCTTGTCGTACTTCATCTTGTTGATGCGCGCGAACAAATACGGCGGCAGGCGGGCGATGCGGGAGGAAGGGTCGATCTTGAACGGTGTCTGGTCTTTCATGGGATGCTCTTCGTTATTATGAATGATAAGGGAAAAAACAGTGTTTGGAGAGATATTCGGTATTTGGTACTAGGTATTTGGATTGGCAGGCAAGCACTATTCAGCTTCCTTGCGCAATCCGTCAAACCAAATACCCAATATCTAATACCAAATACCGAATAACATCATTGGGCCGGCGCCGTCGAGGGGACAGACACCGGCATGGTCGCCGGCGCCGTGGTGGGCTGGGTCGCGATCGCCTTTTCGGCGGCTTCGCGCTCTTCGGTCAGCTTCTTGAGGGTATCGTCGCGGCCTTTGACCTTGGACTTCACGTCGCTCAGCCGCTTTTCGTACTGGGCCTTCAGGATTGGGTCTTTGATATCCAGCGACTTCATGACGTCCTGGGCCAACTCGTTGCGGAGTTGCTTCATCGCGTTGAAGACGAGCCCCTCGTACAGCTGCTTGCGGATAGCGTCCTTAACGTCCGCAAACTTGACAGCCTTGGGCGGGATCCGCTTTTCCAGCTTGATAATATGGAACGCGCCGTTGGTGCTGACGTTGTCCTGCGAAGTTTCGCCTTCCTTGAGCGCAAAGGCAGCTTGCTTGAAGGCTTCGCTCAGGCCCGTCTCCTGGCGGCTGAACGGCGGAAGCTCTCCGCCGAGCGGGCCGGTCATAGCGTTGCGGCTGACAGCGCGGGCGACGGCGGCAAAATCCTGCCCTTCGGCAAGCATCTTTCGGGCGGTGGAAATATCCTGCCATGTAGCACATTGAATGTGACGCACCTGTACCTTTTCGCCGTATTGGAAGCGGAAGCCGTCTTCCAGCATCTTGTCAGTGATTGCGTCTTTTAAGGAGGGCTCGACGATCTTCCGCAAGTACGCGTTGGTGCGCATCACCAGCTCAAACTCGGCCCGGCTGGTGTGCTTTTCGTTCAGCATCTGGTCGAGGAGTTGCTGATTGTCGGCGTCGATGTCGCGGCGGATGCGGTCGGCCAGTTGCTTGTTCCCCTTGGCTTCGGCGTCGTCGAGGGCGCGTAAGCCCTTTTCATTATTGTCGCGGAAAAGTGTGGCGAGGGTGGAATCCATTTCATTCTTCACGTCTTCTTCGGTGACAACGACGTGATTTTTCTCCGCCTTCTGCTTGGCGGCCTCGAGCTGAATGACTGTCAGCAGCATGTTCAGGCCATTCGCTTCATACAGCGGCTTGTTGAGTTCCGCGGCGGGAATGGGCCGGCCGTTGACCATGGCCACGGCGCCGGCGGAGTCGGCGGTAAGTTTTGGGCCGGTCGCGACCGATTCCGGCCCCTTACCGGCGCAGCCGACGAGGGAAATACCTATGCACAAGATGGCCAGCGGTTTTTTCAAGCGGTACTCACTCCTCACGCGACGCCAAGGCGTGGCACGCAGTATCGAAGCGACGGGAAAGGGTGTCAAGTTTCGGCGAACCCGTGCGACAATTCTGATATTCGCGCAACGCTATCAGGCCCTGAATACAGCGGCATTCTTGCCCCGTTCTGATGTTGCAGATACAACCCCTTGCAACCCCATGATGCGTTTCTTCATTAGTGCGTGCCTGATTTTACTCGTCAGTACGGTCGCCGACGCGCAGACCACCCGCCCGACGACCCGGCCCGTGCCGGCGATTCGCCGCGTGATGATCGTGAGCATCGACGGGCTCCGACCGGACCTGGCGATTCGTGCCGATACGCCGACGATCCACGCCCTGATGCAGTCCGGCTCGTTTTCGCTCTGGGCACGGACGACCGAAGTCTCGATCACGCTGCCGTCGCACGTTTCGATGCTTACTGGCGTCAGTCCCGCCAAGCACAAGGTCGATTGGAATGCAGACCGGCCCGCGAATCGTGATTCGTATCCGGCGTTTCCGACGCTGTTTGAAATCGCCAAAAAAGAAGGTCTGACCACCGCGATGTCGGCCGGTAAGAGCAAGTTCGAGGCGTTGGCCAAGCCGGGGACGCTCGACTGGTCCTACGTGCCGCGCATTGAGGTAACGAGCGATGCATCCGTTGCCAAGCAGGCTGTTGAGATGATCAAATCTCACCAGCCGCAGGTGATGTTTGTTCATTTTCCGGGCGTTGATGTTGCGGGCCATTCCAAGGGCTGGGCGTCGCCGGAGCAGATGGCGGCGATCCACGTGGCCGACACGTCGCTTGGCCAAGTCATCGGCGCCGCGCGCGACGCGAAGACGTTCGACGAAACGCTGCTGATCGTGACAGCCGACCACGGCGGCGCCGGTCGAACGCACGGGCCTAACGATGTGCGCAGCCGACTCATCCCGTGGATCGCCGTGGGACCGGGCGTGCGAGCGAATTACGATCTCACGCAGGCCGCCGATCTGAACATCAACACCGAAGACACGTTTGCGACGGCCTGCTTCGTGCTCGGCCTGCCGATCGACAGCCAGATCGACGGAAAACCCATTCAGGCAATCTTCAGCAAGCCGGCGCAGTTGCTGATCGATTCGTCGCGGTGAGAATTCAGGGCGGCGATCCGGCGCTTTTTGGGCGGAGATCCGGCCCTTCGCGGATACGCTCAGGACCGGCGTGTATAAGACATGAAATCGACCGAGTCATTTGCCGTGCTGCTGCCTGCTGCGGGGGCTTCCGCGCGGTTTGGGTGTGGAAAGAATAAGCTGCTGGAAACGCTCGCGGGGCAGAGCGTGCTGGCGCGATCGGTCGGGGCATTTTTGTCGCGGGACGATGTCTCGCATTTGATCATCGCCGCGTCGCAACCGGACGCGCTGAGACAGGCGCTCGGCAGTATTGCGAACGATCCGCGGCTGCGGGTTGTCGCTGGCGCCTCGTGCCGGGCGGCGAGCGTGCGGGCGGGGCTCTCGCACGTGCCTGCGGAAATCGAGTGGGTCGCCGTCCACGATGCCGCCCGACCGCTGGTGAGCGCGCAGTTGATCAACCGCGTTCGCCGCGCCGCAAAAGAGCACGGCGCCGCCGCTCCCGCCATGCCCGTGGCGCTCACCGTGAAGCAGGCGACAGGCCCACTTCCGGCAGCGGTGGAGAAGACGATTCCCCGGTCAGCCTTGTGGGCGATGCAGACCCCGCAAATCGTCCGACGAAGCGATTTGCTGGCGGCATTCGAATCGTGTCCGATCCCGCTGGAGCAGATCACGGACGATCTTCAGTTGCTCGAATTGGCCGGGATCAAGGCGTGGCTCGTTGAAGGTGAAGAGCGGAATCTGAAAATCACGACGGCCATCGATCTGGTGTTGGCCGAGCAAATTCTCAGTTCAAAATAGCCAGGCCGCATCGAGCAATGGCCGCGGAATGAAAGGTTCAAACGGAACTGGAAACTGCTTTTTCGCCGGCCGGTAAATTTGATTTACTGGCCGCCGGAGCAAAGGGTTCGAACTCGTGCGTCGTATTCTCAGTGATCACGCCGACTATTCGACGACCGCCGCTTCCCGCCGCGGCGTAACCTCGGCCGCGGGAAACGAGCCGGCGGGTGGAACCATCCGGGCGGATGATGCGAAAATCCACTTCGTAATCCACGCGGTCGGTGATCGTGCGCAACACGGTCTGGTGGAACAATTCGCGATCGTCTGAATGAATCAAGTCAATAAATTCGTTGAACGTCGGCCGAAACCATTTTGATTGACCCAACAGATTCGTCAGGCTGAGGGAAAGCCAGAGTTCGCCGGTGTCGATCGAGTAATCCCAAACGCCGATGTGCCCTGCATCCATTGCCAGTCGAAGTCGCTGATCGATTTGAGAAAGTCGCTCAGCTACGGCGCGCCGGGACGCGTGCAATGTAATGATCAACAAGCCGATGAGCTGAAATGCCACCCACCGGATAAAGGAGCCAACACCTTCCATCGCAAACGAATGGATAGGCTTGAGGACGAAATATGCACTCAAAGCGCCAGAGAGCGCGAGCGCCAGTAGCCCGGGTAGCATTCCACCAACAGCCGCGGAAATCATGACGGCGCCGAGGAATACAAATAACACTGGTTTCTGGTCGATTCCAACCATCAGCATTGTCACGACCAGTGCGACAATGACGGAAAAAACTGCGACAATACATTGGAAGATTCGGGAACGACTTGATCTGGACATACTAAAGCCCCACTGCGCTACACGTCTGGTCCCGACCCTGACCACGCTTTTCACGAAGAAATGATTGGCAAACACCTACCAACGTAGGCGTCAACACAGCGGAAGTATAATATTTGCTCCTCCGCTTGGCTATCTTAAACTGGGTACTTTCCAGATTCCGGGCGGCGGGACTCGAACCCACACGGTTGTTACACCTTCGGATTTTAAGTCCGATGCGTCTGCCATTTCGCCACGCCCGGGTGGCCGTAATTCTAGTGGCGGCGCCTTGATTTTAAAACTCTACGTCAAATCCCGGCCATTGGATTTCGACGAACCCGCCGCCTGTGAGTATGATCCTGCCCACTCTTCAGAAAGGACCGAGTTTTGAGCAACGACATCAACATCACCGTGACCGAGCGTGCCGGCCGACCATGCGCCAGCAGCGGGAGCAAGTGGGAACCCTTAATGGGCTACAGCCGGGCGGTTCGGAAGGGTGCATTCATCGCCGTGACAGGCACGGTCGGCGTGGGGGCCGATGGAAAGTACTCCAAGGATCTCGGCGAGCAGACCCGGCGGTCGCTGGCAATTGTCGAGGCCGCCATCGAAAAGCTCGGCGGAAAGATCACCGACGTCATCCGGACCCGCATGTTCGTCACGGATGTAAGCAAGTGGGAGCAAGTCGCCAAAGTCCACGGCGAAATCTTCGGCGAAATCAGGCCCGCAACGACCATCGTCGAAGTCGCCAAGTTGATCGATAGTGAGGCTCAGATTGAGATCGAGGCGGACGCGATCGTGTGACTTAAAGAGGGGCAAGTATTAAGGGGCAAGGGGCAAGTAAGTGAAGAAAAGTTCCTTACTTGCCCCTTGCCCCTTAATACTTGCCCCTACTTCTGTCCGATAGCATCTAAAGTCGAACCGGAGCTTGCATGAAATGTGTCATCATCGGAGCGGGCGGGCATGGCAAGGTCGTCCTGGAAATTCTGAAAGCGCAGAAAAAGCATCAGCCGATCGGGTTTGTCGATGCCGATCCTGCCCTGGCGGGAAAGATTGTCGGCGGCTTGCCGGTGCTCGGGGCGGCCAATGTTCTGGGCAAACTCCGGGGGCAGAAGATCAAGGGCGCGGTGATCGCCATCGGCGACAACCGCGCCCGGCGATCGTATTCACAGGTGCTGGCCCAGCAGGGGTTTGAGCTTCTTTCGGCTATTCACCCGCGGGCGATTGTTTCGCCTTCCGCCAAGATCGGAAAAGGCGTGGTTATCGCGGCGGGCGCGGTTGTCGGAACGGAATCGATCATTCACGATCTGGCGATCATCAACACCGCGGCAGTCATCGATCATGAGTGCGTGGTTGAGGAAGCCGCCCACGTCTGCCCGACGGCCGCTTTGGCCGGGCGAGTGCGGGTCGGGCCGTGTGCGTTTATCGGGCTGGGTGCGAAGATTTTGCCGTGCCTTTCGATCGGCGCCGAGGCGGTCGTAGGGGCCGGCAGCGTGGTGCTGCATGACCTCCCCGCGAGCGTGACGGCCGTGGGAGTGCCCGCCAGCGTCATCAAATCGGTCAAAGCAGCCTAAATTCACACCTCTTGCATTGTTTCATCGAACAATCATATGATCTTTACCGTATAACGATTGCATGCCAAGGATGGCGTGGTAAGTTCCAATGGACGGAGGCAGTGACATGCTCAGCCAGATCAACAACCCGGAACAGCAAACCATCGCTGAGATCGAGCGGCTGGAAATGGAATCCCGCAACGCTCGTCGGCGGATCGAACACGCGCGGACCGAACAGGACAAGCGCGTGCTGAATCACCTCCTGGAAGACACCGAGCAGCAGATCCAGATGCTCCGCCAGCGACTGACGTAGCCCTTTCCCCTTCAAAGACTTGTGGAACAATCAGCGGCTTCTTTCTTTCGGGCACCCGCCCGGGTTATCCTTCCCCAGACATGACCGCCGTTCTTCTCAGCCTGATTGGAATCAGCTTTCTTCTCTCGATCAGCCTGACGGCCATGATGAAGCGGCTGGCGCCACGCATCGGCTTCGTCGATAAGCCTGGGCATCGGAAAATCCACACGAATCCGAAGCCGCTGGGCGGCGGGGTGGGGATTTTTTGGGCGTTCGCGCTGCCGCTGATTGCCGTGCTGATCACTGTCAACCTTCAGTCCCAGCCAAACACCGGCGCGCGAACGTACCGGTTTATGTACGACGTGCTCACCCAAAATCCGAAGTTAAACAATCCTGAGCCGGACTCGCTCGATGCGTATTGGTCCGGCGCCCGTCAGCAAACGCCGCTGGCGGTGGCGTTTATTACTGCCTGCTTCGCCCTGCACGTGATGGGATTGATCGACGACCGCCGGGCGCTCGGGCCGTACATCAAACTCTTCGTTCAGCTCGCGGCGACGGTCGCGCTCGTGCTGGTCGGTGATCTTCGCGCCCTCACCGCGCTCGGCTATTGGCCGAGCGTGATTCTCACCGTGCTCTGGATCACCGCGATCGCCAACGCGTTTAATTTCCTCGACAACATGGACGGCCTTTCCGCCGGCATCGCCGCGGTCGCGACGACTGCGTTTCTCGTCGCCGCGATCTCGATCGAGCAGTGGTTCATCGCCGCGTCGCTCGCGCTGCTCCTCGGCGCGTTAATCGGCTTCCTCTGCTTCAACTTTCCCCCGGCCAGTATCTTCATGGGCGACAGCGGCTCGCTGGTGATCGGCTTCATCCTCGGCGTGCTGACGGTTCGCACGACGTTTCTCCCGCACGATGCGGATTTCAAGAAAGATTGGTACGCCACGCTCGCCCCGGTGATCGTATTGGCCGTGCCGTTGTATGATTTGGTCGTGGTGAGCGCGATCCGCATCAGCCGCGGGAAAAGTCCGTTCGTGGGCGACACCAACCACTTCAGCCACCGACTCGTCGCGCGCGGCATGAGCAAGCGAACGGCCGTCCTCTGCCTCTGGCTGCTCACGGCGGCGACGGCGATCGCTGCGATCATTCTGCCGCAGGTGCGCAGCGGCTTCGGCGCGTTTCTGATCGGCCTGCAGACGCTGCTGGTGCTGGGCGTGGTGGCGCTGCTCGAACAGCACCCGGTTTCCCCGCCGAAATAATCCATGCGAAGCAGGATCGCCCACGAGTCTTCGATCACACCATCAGCCGCAACGACGGTCGGCAAGTGGATGGGCCGGGCGGCGCTCGGGCTGGTGCTGGCGACGGTCATGGGGCGATCGACCGTGATGGAATACCTGCGCGATCCGTTTCCCGTCACGGTCGGCAGCACGTCTTCTGGGCGCGCGCCAGGCCCGGGCACCGCGCTCGCAATGGATCTACTCGCGGCATTGCCGGCGCTGATCGTGCTGGCCCGCGCGGCGATTGATCGCTCGTTTTCCCACCGAAAAAGCTGGGCCAACGTGCTGATGGCGGCGCTGGCGGTGTGGTTGGCGCTTTCGGTCTTCCGCGCCGACGACCGCTTCGCCGCCGCCGTCGATGCCGCGAATCTTTGCGCGGCTTTTTCACTCCTGTGGGCGACACAGCAGCTTGTTCGCAGCTGGCGGACTCTTCGAATCGTGGCGGCCGTCGCGTTCGGGCTTCTGCTGATTTACGCAGCGCACGGCGTGATCGACCGGTTCGTCGAGCTCCCGTTGCGGCAGGAAAATCTCACCCAGCATTTGCCCGAAATGCTTAAGACGATGAACATCGACCCCGGCAGCTACGAAGCGCAGCGGCTGCAGATGAAAGTGACTAACGGCGAACTGCTCGGCTTCAGCGGGTCGATCAACACGTTCGCGGCCATGATCGTGGTGGCGGCGATCGTCGCGGCGGGCGCGGCGATCCAGCGGCGGAAAGATCACGAAGAGCCGGCGGTCGCGATTGTCATATTCGGCCTGATCGCGGCGTGCATCATCGTCCTGCGATGGACCGACAGCCGCACCGCGTACGCCACGCCGGTGATCGCCGCGATGCTCTTTGCAGTCATCTGGCTGCTCGGCGACTGGCTCGACGCGCATCGCAAAGTCGCGCTCGCGCTCGTCCTGTTCCTGATCGCACTCGGCACGGCAACGCTTGTTTCGGTCGGAATTGCCAAGGGCAAGCTCTACCAGGACAGCCTGAATTTTCGCTGGCGGTATTGGGTCGGCGCCTGGGGCGTATGGCGCGAACGGCCGTGGATCGGAGTGGGGTGGGACAGCTTCAACCTGCACTATCTCGCGCACCGGCTGCCGATTGCATCGGAGGAGCCGAAAGATCCGCACAATTTTATCGTTCGCGCATTCTGCGAATTCGGCATCGTCGGCGGGGTGCTGACGTTGCTGGCAACGGGTCGCGCGCTCTGGGAAATGACCTGGCCGACGCGTTTGCCGGTGTCCGTCGAAGGAAAGCAGACCGCCGAGCAGCGAATCAGCGATCTCGGCCGGCTGACCCTGATCTGCTCAGCGGGCATGGTGTTGGCGGCGTTGATTACGATCGATTTCTCGCAGCTGAACCTGGAAGCGGCGATCGAAATCCTCAAGCGGCTGCTCTACGGCTGCCTCGCGGTCATCGGCGGGGCGATGGTGATGCTGCGGTCGATGAAAGACCAGCGGATCGAGGACCGGCCGGCGCCGTGGCTCCGCGCGGGAATGACGATCGCGGTGATGATTTTCCTGATCCATAACCTGATCGATTTTTCGATGTTCGAAAGCAGCGCGATGTTCTTCGCCGCGATGCTCGCCG
This sequence comes from Tepidisphaerales bacterium, assembly GCA_038329865.1. Lineage (GTDB taxonomy): Bacteria > Planctomycetota > Phycisphaerae > Tepidisphaerales > Tepidisphaeraceae > JANMES01. Next base: position 36,044 of record JBBQNK010000038.1, read on the forward strand.
GCGCGAGCTGGGGCGTGGGGCTGCCGGAACGGCCGGCGGAATCGAAGGCGCTCGCGATTTCACGATTGGCCGTAGCGGCGATGATCTGGCTGGCGGTGGCGGCAGCGGTCGCGGCGCCGACGATCCTGTCGGAGTCGGCGGCGGGGGACGGCGACGATTTGCTCCGCGCTTCCCGAGTCGAGCTGGCGGCGAAGCGCTACAAGGAGGCCGCCGATCTCTGGCCCGGGAACGCCGACTACCCGTTCCGCGCCGCGATGGCGCTGGCCTCGGGCGATCGGGCCGACTCGCGCGAAGTCGAGCCGCTCCTCAACGCCGCCGTGGCGGCCAATCCGATGAACCCGCGGTATTACCGAGTGCGGGCGGAGTTTGCATCGGCGCAAAAGTCGCCGAACACGCAGGCCATCCGCGCCGATTACGAATCGGCATTGCGGATCGATCCGAACAATGTCGACATCCGCCTGGAGTTCGCCGAGGCGCTGGCCCGGCTCGGCGATCATGCAGAAGCGAAACGGCAGTACGAGCTGGCGCTGTCGTACAACGATCAGCTCGATCCGCAGGAATCCAAGCGGCTCAGCGCCAAGAGGCTGGCGGAAATCCACGCAACGATGCAAAAAATGAAAATGCAATAACTCGGGCTCGTGATACGATTAACGGTGATGCGCTCAATCAACGAATCTTATCCGCGCCGGAGTCCGACGAGTTCCACTTCAAACACCAGCGTGGCGTTGGGCGGCACCGAGTCGCCGGCGCCTTGCGCGCCGTAGCCGAGCGTTGGGGGGATGATGAGCGTGCGCTTGTCGCCGATTTTCATGCCTGCAATACCCTCGTCCCAGCCCTTGATGACGAAGCCCTGGCCGAGCTTAAAACTAATGCCGTCGGTGCGGGTTTCGGCGTGGTCATCGGAAGAGTCGAACTTCGTGCCATTTTCCAGTTTGCCGGTGTAGCGGACCCAGACCGTGTCACCCGCCGACGCGACGGCATTGCCGGCTTCACGCTCGATGATGGTGAGCCCGCTGGTGGTGACGGACTTCTTCTCCGCCGGCTGAGTCGCCGGCTCCGCCCAGCAAAGCATCGCCGCCATGGAGAGAACTACACCGCCGAGTAAAATTGATCGCTTTTGCATGGGTTCCTCGTAAATACGCCCGATACACGACCCCTCGTTATCAGGCGATCATAATCATCGGCCGGAATGCGCACAAATCGTGGCGGGGGCATTAGCTCCGATAATAATCGCGAAATCCTTCGCTGAATGAGGGTCTAAAAAAAAGTGGCGCAACGACTCATTTTTATGGATTGGTGGTGTATGTTTCCTATCATTACGGTTCCGTGACACATCTTTTCGGAGGAAAAATGACGAAGGATCTACAAAGTTGGATCAGTGAAGGGGAGGAAATTTACAACGCTCTCCTTGGCGAACATCGCGAAATCGAAGCGCAGTTGGAGGAATTGGAACAGCAGCTTTCGACCAAGCAGGCGGAAGTGAACCAGATCGCCGCGATCATCGGCAAGCCGCCGATTGAAACCAATCGTCGTTTGATGGCTCAGCTGGTGAGTTCGGAAGCGGTCGAGGGGTACGCCAACTCGCCGTCGCCGAACAACATCGCGCGAGCATTGAACGGTCGCCTGGGGCGCTAGACTATCCGGCCAATTGGGGTTGCAGGGCTTTTCGCACTTCTGTCAGAAGTTGATCGACCTTGAAGGGCTTGAACAGCACGGCCGCCAGGCCTTCCTGGCTGGCGCGGACGATGCTGTGGTTGGGATCGTAACCAAACCCGGTCATGAGAATGACCGGCGTGCTGGAGATTTTTCTCGACGCGGCGAATACGTCATAGCCGGTCTTGTCCGGCATTTTGATGTCGCTGATCACGAGGTCGAATTTCTTCTGCTCGACGAGCGCAATCGCATCCGCCCCGCAGGCGGCCATCGTGACGTGGCACTTGTATTTCTTCAGGATGTCGCAGATCGTCGTGCGTATGTTCGGCTCGTCATCGGCCACGAGAATTTCAGCTCCGGTCAGAACGGGGTCTTCGGTTTCCTTGTGATCCTTCGCGCCCAGGATTGAAGTGTTCGTCCCGGCTGAAGCCTGCTTCAGGCTGACGCGCATCGTTTCAATATTGCCGAGAATCGCCTGCAGCCGAACCCGCAGATCATCGTTGCCGATGTAATCTTCCATCAGCGAGTTCGCGTCGGAAGAAATATCATTCAATGGCCCCGCCATTTCGCCGCAGACCGTGTCCGCCACGGTGTGCGACGTGCTCACGCGCTCGACGATCATGAGATCAAGAATATTGAGCGCGATGGCCACATAACGCCCGAAAATCTCAGCGAATTGGCGGTCATCTTCGTTAAACGCGGCGCGCTGACGCGATTCGATATTAAAAATACCGATCACCCTGTCGTGCAGCTTCAAAGGCACGGTAAGGCTGCTCTTGGCGCTGTCCAGGCCCATGACGTAACGCGGGTCGCGCTCGACGTCCGGGCAGATGTAACTGCGTTCCGTCGACGCGACGTAACCGCTGATGCCGTTGCCTTCATTTTCGGCGAAGAGATCGATGTTGAGCGCATCGCCGGGCAGGCCGGCGCTGATGACGAGTTCCAGTTTCTTGTTCTTGCGATCGAGCAGGCGAATGGCGAAGTGATCGAAGTGCATCAGGTCGCGCGTGAAGCTGATGATCTTGTCCTCGAGCAGTTTCAACCGCTCTCCGACGTTCAGCTTCTGCAGCGCGTCGGCTTCGAGCCTTACGAGTTCTCGCCCGGCCTTGTCGATCGCGTCGATCTTCTGCTGCAACCGCCGCGTGCCGGTCGCGTCCCACACCACGGCCACCACCTGCACCACCTGGCCGGCGGGATTGATCACCGGCGAGGCGATCATCTCCATGAACTGCTGCTGCTCGTCTAAGTTAAGGGCGTAACGTTTGGATCGGTTGAAAGTCGGCGTGTCGGGATTTTGCGGGGAGACTTGCTTGCTGAACAGTTCGAACGCTTCTTTACACGTCCGCCGAATCTTCTCGTGCACCGGCGACGGCCAGGCGTTCATCTTTTTGTTCATCCAATTGCAGCGGCCCTCGCCGTTCACAATGCACACGCCTTCGCCGATGGTGTTGAGAATTAAATTCGCCTGCTGCGAAACCATCGCCCGTTCGAGCGGGAGGAAGTCGGCTGAGTCGGAAAAGATCGCGTTGAACTGACTGTGCCGCAGCGCCTCGATCGCTTGATCGACAGAATCGATCTGCGTCACTTCGCATTGGCTTTTGAGTGATTCGACAACTTCAGCATTGGCCGATGATCGACCACCAAGAATCAGAACTTTGTTACGGGCTGTTTGCAAAGGTGTGCTTACCGCGCTTGGCTAAGCCAGCGGATATTAACCTATGAAATCCGATCCTTTCCAGTGAATTCTAGTCACGCGCCACCGATTTGGTTCAGCATGCGTTGGGCGCCGAGGCTGATCAACTCAACAAAAACCGCGTCCACCAACTCGGGCAATCGATGTTTCTGCTCCGATCGCTCGATGCGAACCACCGGCGGTCGGCCGTCGCGATTTCCTACGGCCGCCTGCATTGTGGCGATCTCGCCGTCGATCGTCACTAACGCCGCGATGGGCGAGCGGCAGTCGCCGTTGAGTTTTTCGACCAGTGATCGCTCGGCGAGCACGCACCGGGCGGTCGGCTCGTGATGAATCGGGCGGAGCAGGGCGAGCGTTTTTGAGTCATTCGCGCGGCACTGCAACGCCAATGCGCCTTGGCCGGGGGCGGGCAAGAGTTCGGGCAAAACGTGGCAGATGGCCGGGTCGAGCAGGCCCGATCGCTTTAACCCAGCGGCGGCCAGGATGACAGCATCGAATCCGCCGTCGATTTTTTTCAGCCGCGTGTCGATATTCCCGCGGATCATCTCCACCGTCACATCCGACCGCGCCGCCAGGACCATGCAGCGTCGCCGCAGGCTGCCGGTTCCGATCTTCGCGCTGGCCGGCAATTCCGCGAGCGAGCGGGCGACCCGCGACACCATCACGTCGCCCGCCTCCTCCCGCCGCGGCACGGCGGCGATCGTCAACTCGCTCTGATCGACCAGCGGCATCGTCACCGGCACGTCCTTGTAACTGTGGACGGCAAAATCGATCCGCCCGTCGAGCAGGGCGAGCTCCAGCTCCTTCACGAAGAGCCCCTTGCCGCCGATCTCGTGCAGCGGGCGATCGACGATCACGTCGCCGCTGGTTTTGAGGATGACGAGCTCCACGTGCAGCCCGGGACTGGCCGCCATCAGCGCGTCGGCCGTCTGCTGCGACTGCATCCGCGCGAGCATGCTGCCGCGCGTGCCGAGACGAAGATGGGTAATTGTTTCGGACATCGTGAATGTTTCTGCGACCTTCCCTCGCCCGGCACGCCGGGAGAGGGCAGGGTGAGGGTTCTGCTTCAATCTTGCAAGTCGGGCGATGAGGGCGACAGAACCCTCACCCCAACCCTCTCCCGGCGTACCGGGCGAGGGAGCCGATCAGTGATGCGGCTCGATATCGTTCCTCATTTCCGCGCGGAAAGCCGTTCCGCATTCCGGGCAGACATGGCCGACCGCACCGGTCAGATCGTAGCCGCACTCGTGACAATAAGGCCGATTCGACGGGATCAGCCGATTGGCGATCCAACCGCTCAGCATAAACGCAGCCGCACCTGCGACTGCATTTCCGGCGAAATACCCGATCTGGTAACTCCATTCCATTCCGCTGTCCGTGATCAATTGATAAAGGCCGGCGCCGAGATACGTCAGCCCATCCAGGATTAAATACAAACCCATCAACTTCACTGCCAGCCGGCAGAGTGTTTTGTATTTCATATCTTTCACCACGCGTTTGCTTGTCGCGATGGACGCATCTACTGTAAAGGATGAAGTTTAGAGCATACCGATCAAGGAGCAACTCATGCCAGGCAAAGTGTTCGTCACCGGCGGCAGCGGATTCGTCGGGTCGGCCGTCATCGATGAACTGCTCTCGCGCGGCTACGCGATCAACGCGCTGACCAACAGCCGGCCCATCTCGGCGGCAGTCACCAACTTCAAGGGCTCGATGTTCGACGCCGCCGTCGTCAACGACGCGCTGCGCGGCTGCGATGCGGCGATTCACCTGGTCGGCATCATCATGGAGAAGCGCTCCAAGGGCGTCACGTTCGATCGCATTCACCACCAGGGCACACGAGCAATTGTCGATGCGGTGAAGCGGGCCGGCGTGCGGCGGTATGTTCACATGTCGGCCCTCGGCTCGCGCGTGGATGCGGTCAGCGAGTACCACAAAACTAAATATCTCGCGGAGGAGTACGTTCGCGCCAGCGGGCTTGATTGGACGATCTTCCGCCCGTCGCTCATTCACGGCCCCAAGGGCGAATTCATGCAGATGGAAGCCAAGTGGGCCCGCGGCACGGCGCCGCCGTTCCTGTTCATGCCGTACTTCGGTGCCGGGCCGCTCGGCATGGGTGGGGCGGGTAAGCTGCAGCCGGTGTTCGTGAAGGACGTCTCGCGGGCGTTTGTTGATGCGCTGGAAAAGCCCGCGACGATCGGCGAAGTTTATCCGCTGCCCGGGCCGAACGAACTGACCTGGTTCCAGATGCACCGCGCCATCGCCCACGCAATCACCGGCAAGAAGCGGGCGGTGATGGCCGTGCCCGTGTGGTACGCCAAGCTCCTCACGAAGGTCGTTCCGGCCGGCCTGCTGCCGTTTAACGAGGCGCAAGTCATCATGAGCCAGGAAAACAACACGGCTGACTTGAGCAAGTTCACCACCGACTTCGGCTGGGCGCCGCAGCCGTTCGAGCCGGCGCTGGAGAGCTACGCGAAGCAGTTGTGATCATGAATTCATTCGAGCAGGTGGGTCTCGACAGAAAAACCTCCTCGTCGCAACAAAAAATGGCGGATTCCGAGTCTACGTGATTCCCCTTGCTTGCGGCTACTCCGCTGGTCGTCTATCACCAACGCATGTCTCGACCCAAGTCCAGCCGCGCACCGGTTGTCAGTTCGCGGCAGATTTCCTCGGCGTGCCTGTTCGCAGTGCTGCTGGTCATCGCCGCGTGCCGCAGTTATCACGCGATCCAGACCGCGCCGCAGGTCGGTGGATTTCAAGTTGCCCCGGTTTCGGCGGCGTCGAATCTGTTCCTCGGCAACCCCAGCGCAGCCGGCACGAATGCCGACAACTTTCTCCTCGTCAAGCCGTACTTCGTCGTCTCCTACAACAACTCGCGCGGCGAGCCGAACTGGGTGAGCTGGCGGCTGACGCGCGACGACCTCGGCGAAGCGCCGCGCCGCAATAAATTCTCCACCGATCAAACATTGCCTTCGGGGTTCAATCTCGTCAGCGAGAAGGACTACAGCAACAGCGGTTTTGATCGCGGCCACATGTGCCCGCACGGCGATCGCACGAAAGACAAGGAAATGAGCTACTCGACCTTCGTGATGAGTAACGTGATCCCGCAGTCGCACAACCTGAATGAAAAGGCGTGGAATTCGCTGGAAATCTACTGCCGTGATTTGGCCAAGAACGACCGCGACCGCCTTTACATCATCGACGGCCCGGTCGGGCAGGGCGGTACGGGAATATTCGGATACAAGGAATTTCTCGCTGCGAAAACCGTCGTCGTCCCCGCGAAATGCTGGAAGATCATCGTCGTCGTGCCTGATGACGGCACGGAAGATATGGCGGACGTAACAGTGAACACGCGCGTGATCGCGGTGATCATGCCGAACGATGAAACCCTCGGCGCTGAATGGCAGAAATTCCGAGTGAGCGTGGCCGACGTCGAGCAACTCACCGGCTACCATTTTTTCAGCGCGCTCCCGCCGAACGTGGCGGCGGCGCTGCGGACGAAGACCGACCGGGTGACCATCGCGCCGCCCGTGGTGCCGCAGCATTTCAATGAGAAGCGGTCGAAGAAGGAAACGGTGCCGGGGGATTTGAATTGATCGATACTACGCGAAGGTCATCGGAATTAAGAAGTAATGAACGCGGAGACGCGGAGAGGCGAAGAAAAAACAAAGAGAATATTATTGTTCTCTTCTCCGCCTCTCCGCGTCTCCTCGTTCATTATTGTGTTTTCACTTCACGCAGAAATCCACCAGCCGGGCGATTTCGCTGCGCAAATCTTTCCGGTGAACCACGAAATCCACGAAGCCGTGGTCTTTCAAGAATTCGCTGCGCTGGAAGCCCTCCGGCAGTTCGACCTTGATCGTGTTCCAGATCGTGCGTGGCCCCGCGAAGCCGATTAACGCCTTCGGTTCTGCGAGGATGAAATCGCCGAGCATGGCGAAGCTCGCCGTCACGCCGCCGGTGGTGGGGTCGGTCAACAGCGAGATATAGAGGCAGCCGGCGTCGTCGAGTTTCGCCAGGGCGGCACTGGTCTTGGCCATTTGCATGAGGGAGAGCGTGCTCTCCTGCATTCGCGCGCCGCCGGAGCAACTGACGATGAGGCAGGGGAGTTTTTCCTCGACGGCCGCTTCGATCGTGCGGGTGAGTTTTTCGCCGACGACGCTCCCCATGCTGCCCATCATGAATTCCGGATCCATCACGCCGAGCATGATCGGCCGGCCTTTGATGAACCCCTTGCCGCACACGGCTGCGTCGGTGCTGCCGGTCTTGAGCTGGATTTCTTTCAGGCGATCCTTATACGGCTTTTTATCGACGAACTGCAGCGGGTCGGCGGGGGCGATGTCGTCGAACATTTCCTCGAACGTGCCGGGATCGACCAGCTGCGCGATGCGCGTCCGGGCCGCCAGCCGCAGGTGATGATCGCAGTTGGGGCAGACGTGCAGCGCCTCCTCGACCACCTTGCGGTAGAGCATCTCCTTGCATTCCGGGCAGCGCATCCAGAGGCCCTGCGGAATGCCTTCATTGCGGGTGTCGGCGGGGAGTTGTGACATAGGATTTGCAATCTCCAATTTGCAATTTGCGATTTTAATGCCCGGGCTAATTGCAAATCGCGAATCGCAAATCAGCCCAGCAACGTTCGGACATCCTCGTCCGAAAGGTCTATTGTTTCTGACCTCGCCGCCGTGTGCAAGTGGTGGAGGGTTTGTTCCAGCGGCTCGCGGCGGAGGTAGCCGGCGATGATCTGCAGCGCGATCGGTCGAACTGCCAGCGCGATCGTCCTGCCGCGGTTGCGTTTCAGGATGTTCTTCGTGGCCGTTGTGATGCGGTCGGCGGCTTCGGGGATCGTCTCTCCCTCCGGCGGCTCGACGGCAGTCGGCTGCTTCTCCCACAGCTCGACCACGCGCGGGAATCTGAAGCGGATTTCGTCACGCCGAAGCCCCTGCCACAGGCCAAGGTCGATCTCATCCAGCCCGGCATTGTGCCCCGGTCGAAGGTTGTATTTGGCGGCGATGAGCTTGGCGGTTTCGTTGCAGGCCTCGTTGGTTTTGCAACGGTAGACGGCCGTCACTTCCGCACCGAGCTCGCCGATCAGCTCGGCCGCCGCGCGATTGCCGTCGAGGGTCAGCGGCAGCGAGTGATTGCCCACCACGCGGTCTTCGTCATCCCACGGCGTAGGCATTGCAGCAATAAGGATGAATCGAGTCATGGGAGTTTACATCGTGCGGACGGCGTGCGGGGGACCACCCCCCAGGGATTTCAAGACAAGAATGTTTTATGCCCCCCGCCCGGGAGTCCGTTGAAACGGG
>JBBQNK010000039.1:0-44358 GCA_038329865.1 Tepidisphaerales bacterium
ATCCGCTTCAGGTCATCCACCGAAATGTCAGGTCGAACGAGGACGCTGTACACGCCCTTCTCGCGCACGCGGCGGGCGATGAGCTGCGCGTATTGCGAGCCGAAATCGAGGATCGGGATGATCTCGTCGTGCTTCACGCGCTCACCTGATGCCCATTAAAACTTCCATCGTCAGCTGATCGAGTTTTTCATACGGCAGAGGCGCGTCCGCGAGCTTGACTCGATCGAGCGGCGCGGCGAGGAGATTCTTAGCATTCTGCGCGCTGAACTTCTTCGTCAGCTTCGACATTGAGGAATCTTCCACGTTGATCTGACGAAGCCAACCCTGAATCTCCCGATCCGCGTTCCATCGCCGGGCCTTGTCGACCAGGATCATGTACGTGCGCATGCATCCGCGCGCGAATTCCTTCACGTCGTCATAGTTGCTCTGGCGATAGGCGTGGGCGTCGAAGTGGCGCGGGCCGTTGTATTTGTAGTCTTCGAGCAGCTTCACGAGGAAAAATGCGTGTTTCAGATTCGCTGAGCCGAAGCGGAAGTCCTGGTCATAGCGGCCAAACTCTTGATCGTTCAAATCGATGTGAAACAGCTTTCCGGCCTCGAGCGCCGCGGCGACCTGGTGGACGAAATTGAGGCCGGCCATGTGCTCGTGCGCGACTTCGGGGTTCACGCCGCACATGTCGGGATGATCCAGCGTCGGAATGAATGCGAGGTAGCTGCCGGTGACGGCGAAATAGATGTGGCCGCGCGGCTCGTTGGGTTTGGCTTCGAAGGCGAAGCGATAGCCGTATTTTTGCGCGATGGAATATTCGCAGAGGAAATTGATCGCCTCCCGGAAACGCTTCAGCGCATCGATCGGATTCTTGGTCGCGTCGCTTTCGGTGCCTTCGCGGCCGCCCCAGAAAACATAGATCTTGGCGCCGAATTCCGCGCCCAGATCCATCGCCCGCATCGTCTTCTGAATCGCGTAGGCGCGAACCTTGGCGTTGTTGCTGGTGAACGCGCCGTCTTTAAAGACCGGATCGCCGAAGAGATTAGTCGTCGCCATCGGCACGACCAGGCCGTTGTTCTTGAGGGCTTTCTTGAAGTCCTTCTTGATCTGCTCGGCCGTGCTGGCCGACGCGTCGATCGGGATCAGGTCGTTGTCGTGAAAGTTAATGCCGTACGCGCCACATTCCCCGAGCACGTCCGCAATCTGCGGCGGCGAGAGCGGCTCCCGCGTCGGCCCGCCGAACGGATCGCGCCCGGGGTTGCCGACCGTCCAAAGGCCGAAGGTGAACTTGAATTTCTTGTCCGGAGCGTAGAGGTCTGCCATGGGAGGTTTCCTTTAAAAGTTGGGGAGGGACGAGTTTCGTCAAAACGGGAGGATGAATCAAGACTGCGGTTAGTTGGTGAGGGTTTGGGAGAGGCTCAGAAAATCCTCGACACTAGGCATTCTTAGCTTCTAATATCTGGATCCAATGAAACAGACGACCGATGACGCATCACTATCGTCAAGCAATGCAAGCGGGACGGGATATTTGCTGGCACTGCTCGCAAGCACGATTCTTGGGGTGGCTTGCTTTGCTTTGTTGCACTGGGTTCACCTCGGCGTAGGAATTTCTTTGATCACCAGCCTGATCCTGTTCAGCATTTTTCTGCCCATCGGTATATCGACGATTTGTGTTCGCGAATTCCGTTTTAACGTTTCTAACCGCACGATGGAGATTCGTACGCGTTGGTTCTGTTCAGCTCGTGGCCAAACGGTGTTGTATTCGTTCGATGACATTGCCAATGTCGACCTGCGACAGTCGGAATCCGTTCATGTCGTTGTTGTGATGAGGTCTGGCAAGACACTGGATGTGAAATCCGGATCCCTTTCCAATCGGGAATATTTTGAGAAACTCAAGGCGTTGTTGGGCAAATGATTCAACCCACCACGGCATTCATCGAGGTGGGTTGAAAGCCACCCTACGAAGAACATCACATCCGCCCCAGCCACCCGTCCACCACCGGCGCCCATTGGCCGGAGAGCGAGTAGACCCAGAACGCGCAGATCATTCCCGTGAACACGTCCATCGTGTAATGGGCCCGCAGCACCAGCACCGTGCCGACTTCGAAAATCGCGATCGCCAGCCCGGCGATGATGCCCGGCGTGCCGAAATTTCCGCCCAGGACGCAGCAGCCGAAGATGGCGATGGCGGTGTGGCCGGAGAAGAAGAGGTCGTTGGTCGTGCCGTACGTCACCAGCACCGCGGGGAAGCCGGGGTATCGCCAGATCATGCCTTCAGGGTTCGGCAGCGGGCAAAGCATCTGGCAGATTTGCCGAAGAGCGAACAGCACGACCATGCCGATGAACGGGCGGAGTGTCGGGCCGAAGATCGACGTGCCGAAGAGGTAGAGGCCGAGCACGTCGATGACGGCCGAGCTGCTGATCAGCAGCGTGTTGGCGGCTCGGGCGTTGCGGAACAGCCGGCCGTGCCAGCGCGCGGTGAGGGTGTGAATGCCGTCGGTCAGCGGGATGTTGGATTCCGGCGCCGGCACGCGCCGGGCGAGCAGGGCCTGCGTGCCGAACCAAAGCCCAATCGCCGCCGCCGCCATGCCGGATCGGGCCGCGTAGAGATGCCAACCAACCATGAAAACTCCGTTTTCGAGTGCTGAGTTCTGAGTGCTGAGTGCTGAGTTTTGGAAGCGAGCGTTTCTTGCATTGACTCAGCACTCAGAACACAGCATTGCAAACCACTCAGCACTACAATCCCATCATCGCCCTGATTTGCGATTCGATTTCGTCCATTACGTCCACGCCGTCTTTGCCGGTGGGGACTTCGATCGCGTCGCCGACGGTGACGATCGCCTCGACCGGGCCGTGCACGCGCACGTTGTCGTTGAGGTCTTCCTCGAAGCGCTCGATCGTCTCCATGATGTGCCCCGCCGGCGCGCCGGCGGCCACGTAGTCCGGCGGATAGTGGCACAATTGCTGCGCGAGATACGCGTCGGCTAAATGCTTCCAGCGGCGGTCGCACTCGGCGTCGGTGATGTCGCCCTTGATCATGTCCGGCAGGATCGCCGCACGCAGGCGCTTCACCCGCGCGACGGCATGGCCGTCGTGGTGGTCGTTCGCCCACTCTTTTTCCAGCGGCGAGAGGATGAAATCGATCAGCTTCGCCAGCCGCTCGGGAATCGTGCCTTCCTGCGTGTGGCCGATGTATTCCAGCTCCTTCAGCGCGAGCAATCCCGCGCCGACTTTGGAAATCCGCTGGTTAATCGGCAGCTCCCGGCTCGGCCGCCAGGTCATGCGCTTTTCGATTTCTTCCAGCACCTTGTCGGCCGCGGCGTTGACGTCGAACTTGAACTCGTAGCGAATCGCCACCGGGTGGATCACCACTTTTTTCGGCGGATTATCCTTCGCGCGCTTCTTCGCGGCTTGGCGGGCGATGAGGGCGGTGCCTTCCATCATCGGCGTGAGGCGATCGTTCGTGCGCGAGATGTGCCCTTCGGGAAAAATCACCAGCGGCCGCGAGGCTTGTTCGAGAATCTCGATGGAGTTGGTGACGGCCTGCTTATCCATCCCCTCGCGATAAATCGAAAACGCCCCCGCCCGTTGCAGCAGGAACCGCTGCATTTTTCCCTGCATGAACAGGTGCGCCGAAGCGACGATGAAAAACGGCGTTCGCGCCGCGCGGCTAAGAATGTTCAGCACGAACGGGTCTTCATCGCGAGAATGATTGGGCGTGATCATCACGCCGTGCCCGGCCTTCACCGAGGCGACGAGCTTTTCCGTCCCCACGCACCGCACCTGCGACACGCCGAACACTTTCCGCAAATACCGCGGCCCGTACAGCGACAACACCCACGGCCAAATCCGACCATGGTACGGCGGCACGGGAACGTAGGGCTTTTCTGAAACGACAGTCTGCACGCGATTCCCCGGGTTAATTTTCGAGCCGGTATGGTAACGCGGGATTGGCTCGATTGCATGGATTCGAACGCCGCTCACCCGTGGAATGGGTGCGATCTGTCCCTCTCCCGGTATTCCGGGAGAGGGTAGGGTGAGGGTTCTGCAAAAATGGAAAATCACCTTGCCGCTTCGACAGAACCCTCATCCCCCCTTCTCCCGGAATACCGGGAGAAGGAGTAAAACAATATCTCGAGCATTTGGATTAGCATGGCTCTGCAATCCCTACGTCCGCGCGATCCGAAACATCACCCCGTGCCGAAACGCCGGCAGCGTGAGTCGGCCGTTGGCGAACGTCGCGGGGCCGGCGGCGTCGGCGGGCCAGGGGCGGAAGAGTTCCACCTTTCGAGCGGCGCTGTCTGCGGCGGCGGAGAGATCGAGCGTCACGCCCGCCAGCGGGGCAGTCGTTTGTTGATCGCGCAAAACCGCCTGCCAGGTGTCGGCGCGATTCCGCACCCAGCCGAGCGTCACCGTCCGGCCGACCAGTAGCAGCGCCCACGCTTGCTCCGTCGATAAATCGGCAGGCTTGAACAGCTCGCGATCGGGATCGACTCCCGCCAACACCGCCGCCAGCGCTGCGTAGCCCGGCCAGAGATTTTTCGGATCGACGTACGCATCCCAGTGCCAAATATGCCCACTTCCGGCGGCCCCGGCGAAGAACGACGGATACGTCGAGTCGTGAAAGATCAGCCCCTCATCGTCCCACCGATAAAACCGGAACGGGCCGCTGTGCTTGTCGTTCACCGCGCCGGTTTCCGCCAGCAGCACCGGCCGATCGGGCCGGCGCGCCCAGCCGATCGCTTCAACGCCCAGCTTCACCGGATCGGTGCAGTGCAATCCCTTCGCGCCCTGGTCGAGATACCGATGCACCTGCTGAAATTCCATCTCGTCCATTTTAAAATCATCGTGCGTGCAGTGCTGCCCCGGCCGATCGAAACTGCCGAGCGAGTTCACTACCAGATTGCGCGGCGAGAGCAACTTCAATTTCGGCAGCGTTTTTCGCGTCCACTCGCACGGGACTGACCAATCGCTCACCGCGCCGCACTCGATTTCGTTCCATAACTCCCACGCCATGACGGCCGGGTCGTCGCCGTAGCGCGAGGTGAGCGCCACCACCTTCTGCCACCAGAGCGACTGCCATTTGTCGGACTGATACCACTCGTCCATGGAAGCCGGCGTCGAGCCATCAGGATGCGTGAGCGCCCGCGACGTCCATTTTTTGACGTTGAACTCGCGGAAATATTCCAGGCAGAATTTGAGTCGAATGCCGTGCTTACGCGCCTCTTCCACCACGCCGTCGAGCGCGACGAGCGGCAGCAGCTTGATCTCCCCCGCCGCGTCGACCTGGCACTGGAAATATTCCCACCCCAGCCACAGCCGCGCGAAGTTGCCGCCGTTTTCCGCCAGCCGCCTGAACCACCGCGCGTATTCGCGAATCCCCATCGTGCCGTGCGTCGCGATCGTCGCGAACTCCCGCCCGACCGAGAGCGGGTAACTGCTCGGCATGCACAGATTCAGCCCGATCGCAAAATAAGGCCGGCCGTCGGTGAAGCGGAAATAGCGCGGGTCAACCGTACTGACTTCCACAAACCCCGGCTCGGCTGACGCGACACAATCGAACGTGCCCTCTTCAATCACCTTCTCACCCGCGCAAGCGCGATACGCCCACGCCCCCACCGCATCTGGCGTGAACCGAGCCCCAAGCCGCACCGGCCCGGCAGCGGTGATCTGCTCGAACCCGCGGTCGTCGTATGCGATCGTCGCCGGCTGATCGATGAACGCCGGCCGGCTCAGCGTGCGGCCATCGGGCGATTTGAACACAACGCGATCAACCGCGGTGTCGGCCGCGAAAGTCGCCCGCCAGCGGCCGAAACAGGGAATGGTGATTGAGCGGCTATTCATGATGATTCTTTTCTCCGCGCGTTATCGCAGCGCGGGTTCAGTCGCCGGCGTTTGCATGCGTTGGAAGTCGCCTATCTCGTCATGCTTTACCCGCAACGCCGGCCCTTCCGGCAGGCGATCGAGGAGGCTGTCTAATTCCTCGGACGATACGTGGTGGAAAATTCGGCCCATGCCGAACCGGCCGCGCTCGAACTTATCGATGAAGATCGCCCGCACCCACGGCGCGGCCGGCTGCGTGGTCAGCACTTCCATCACGCGCACGATGTCCGGCGATTCATCGGCCCAGCCGATGCGCGGCGGCGGGCTCCAGTTCGGCGGGAAATCTTTCGGCTGATGCTCCGACATCTCCGCGATCGCGCCGGCGATGTCGCCGGAGAGCATCTTGCGGTCGACATCCGTCCGTAGCCGCTGCTGCTTCTGCATCGCGGGGAAAAACGGCGTCCAGATCAGCACGGCCGCGATGGCTAGCGCGAACAGCCCGCGCGGCGGCGCGGATTTTTCCAGCACCAACGCCGGCTGCGGGCCGAGGGCGAGTTTCATCAACGCGACCAGTCCAATCGGCACCCACAGGATGAGCGACGCCACGCTCACAAACGTCGCCAACTGATGCAGCGATGAAAGCCGCCGCTCGGCGTCGCTCAGTTGAACGCCGCCCATGAATTGGATCAGCGGCACGGGCATGTACATCAGCCCGATCGTCACCACACCTTCGGCCACCGGCATGATGAGGTAGAAGCAACGCCGCATCGATTGGCCGGTGAAAACGCCCGCCACGCGCGACATCAGCAGCACCCGCCAGAGCGCGACGAACGCCAGCGTCCACAAATTGGCCGACACCGCGTTGGCCGGGTCGAGCAATCGCTCATAGGGAATGCCGTACAGCAGCGCCAGCGGCGCGGTCATCCAGAAGAGCGAGAGAAACGCGCGGTACTCCGCGAAGAACGGCCGCGGATCATTCCGCCAACGCCGAACGACCAACAGCAAGAGAAACGAAAGCGCCGCCGACGCCGCGAACGGAATTAGCAGATACCACGGCGAGCGGAGCAGGTCTTCCTGGTCGTACTCGCGCGCCAGCCCCGCCGCGAGCACGAAAATCGCCCCGACCCACAACGTGTGCCGGCTGCGCGCGAGTTTCAGGATCGATTCGCGATCACCGAAGAAAAAGAGCAGCAGCGTCGCCGCACCGGGCGGCGAGAAATTCGTGCTGGGTTGAACATCGGACTGAATGTGGGGCATGGGCGCTGACCGTCAGCATAATCGATTGAACTTCGTTCCGTCAGCGGCGGTGGTTGGGTGAATGGTTCGGCTTGTTCCTCTCCCGGTAATCCGGGAGAGGGTAGGGTGAGGGTTCTGATTCCCGCGCTGGATGGCACTCGATTTGAAATTTGCCTTCGCGTTCGCTGCTTTCTTCCGATCGCCGATCGCCCGAATATCGCCGCAGAACCCTCACCCCGCCCTCTACGGCTCGACTGAGCTCGCCGAAGTCCGGAGTACCGGGCGAGGGAGAAAAGTCCCACCCTTCGAGAGTTGACCCCTAAGAAAAGTCGCGGGCATCACCACGAAGGTCGGCTGGACAATCCCCCCGCTCGCCATTCCAATCCCGCCATGAGTCGTGAGCGGCCTGTGGTTTCGATCGATCTTTCACGCGTGCGCGAGAACGTCGCGCGCATCGCGCGCGAAAGCGGCGTGGGCGTGATCGCCGTGGTGAAGGCGGACGCGTACGGCCTCGGCGCTCGGCGGGTGGCGGCGGCGGTGGCGCGGGTTGTCGAGGGGTTTTATACGTTTAATCTGGGCGAAGCGATCGATGCGGGGCTGACTGAAATTGGTCGGCCGGTGATCGCGCTGCGCGGCGATGAAGGATCGGCGGCGGATTTTCTCGCGGCGGGCGTGCGGCCGGCGGTGTGGTCGGTCGAGCGGGCGAAAGTCCTGCGATCGGCGCGGCCGGTGCTCGTGGTCGATACCGGGCAGCAGCGGTTCGCGTGCCCGCCGGAAAAGATCGGCCAAGTGATCGCCGCCGGCGCGATCGAAGAAGCGTTCACGCACGCCTCCACCCTCGCGCAGGCGACGGAGTTCGCGGCGCTCACCGCGCCGTACAAGCTGCATCGACATGCGGCCGGTTCGGCGCTGCTCGATGAGCCGAGCGCGCGGTTCGATGCGGTTCGGCCGGGGCTGGCGATGTACGACGGCACGGTCACCGTCACCGCGCGATTGATCGAAGCCCGCGACAGTCGCGGCCCGGCGGGGTACACGGGATTCAAAGTCCGGCGGTTCGGCGTGATCCTCGCCGGCTACGCCAACGGCCTGCGGCCGGGCCCGGCGGCGATCGGCGGGCGGCTCACCCGCGTCCTCGAAGTCGGCATGCAGACGGCGTTCATCGAACTCGGTGTCGGCGACGATATCGGCGACGAAGTCACCCTCCTCGGCGGGCCGGTGACGCTGGAGATGACCGCATCCGCGTGGGGCTGCTCGCAGCAGAACGTGCTGGTGCATTTGTGCGCGACTGGGGAGAGGAAATACTCGGATTAACCACGGAGGCACTGAGGCACGGAGGCGCTCTCGTCGGTTCGAAGCATTGGACCAATTAAGCTCTCTCTTTTTTTGATTTAAGCAGGCGAAATGCGAGGTCCGGCCAGCGCGCCTCCGTGCCTCATTGCCTCTGTGGCTAATCGTATTCGAAAGAATCCTTCGCCATAATCACCGGCCTGTTCTGGCCGATGTTCAGCAGCAGCGCCACCGCGATAAAGCTCGCCAGCAGGGAGCTGCCGCCGTAGCTGACGAACGGGAGCGTGATGCCCGTCACCGGCATGAGTCTTGTCACCACCATTAAATTGATGAACGCCTGCCCCGCCAGCAGCGAGACGATCCCAACCGCCGCGAGCTTGCCGAACGGCTCGCGCGTGGCGGATGAAATTTCCACGCCCGCGGCGAAGAGCACGATGTACGCCGTCAGCACGATGGCTGAACCGATCAGGCCGAACTGCTCGCCGATGATCGCGAAGATCATGTCGTCGTGCGCCTCGGGCACGCGCCGGCCGATGGGGATTTGGCCGAAGCCTTTGCCTGTCCATCCGCCGGTGCCCATCGCCAGCTGCGCGAGTTGCTGCTGGTAGTTCACCTCCGCGCTGCGGCTGAACATGCCGTACACGCGCTGGCGCTGGTATTCTTTCACGATCGTGGGGAGATGGCGGAAGACGGGCGCGTCGGTCCCGCTCAGCCAGAGCAGCGGCATGAGCACCACGCCCATGCCGACGATCGCGAACAAGTGCCGCATCTTCGAGCCAGCCACGTACACCATCGCAAACAGCGGCGCGATGAACGTGAGCGCAGTGCCCAGGTCCGGCTGCTTCAGGATCAGCCCCAGCGGCACGGCCGCGAGCAGGAACGGCGCCATCAAGCCTAAAAAGTTTCGGTAGTTTGAACGATACCGCAGGTAATGCGCCATCACCATGATGAAAGAGATTTTGGTCAGCTCCGCCGGCTGCAGGCCGAAGGCGAACGAGCCGCTGCCGAACTTCAGCCACGCGTACGCGCCGTTGACGTTGTAAACCAGCGGCAGCGGATTGTTGCCGTTCTGCCCGTTGCCGAGCAGTGCGCCCAGCACGGTGTAGGCGATCGGCAGCAGGCTGAGGATGTAAAACGTCCACGCGTACCGCGCGAAAATCTGGTAGTTGATCGTCTGCATCGCGATCAGCAGCACGATCCCTGCGACGGCGAAGACCATCTGCTTGACGGCGTTGTCGGCGTCGTGGGCATAGATGCTGATCAGCCCGATCGACGTCAGCGTCGCCACCGCCACCAGCACCGGCCAGTTAGTCGCGATCGCAAGTTGCCGCCAGAGGGAGTTCATTGGGGTGTCGTTGTACCACGGGGAAAGAGAATGCAGAATGCGGAATGCTGAGTGCAGAATGAAATGCGAATTCCGCATTCATTCTGCACTCAGCATTCTGCACTCTGCATTTATTTCAAGAACCACGCCGCCGCCAGCACGCTCTTGCGGCTCTTGAGCACCAGCACGTCCACGCTGTCGCCTTCGGCAAGTTTTGCGCTGCCGGGCGGGATGAAGACGTCGACCACCGGCAGGTTCGGCCCGAGCTCGGCCTTGATCGTCTGGCAACGTGGCGCGAGAAAATTGTGGTAGCTCCCGGCGACGGTGGCCGACCGAATTTCGCCGTGCAGCCAGGTCTGCTTCGCCCGGCCGTGCCGCACCATCGCGGACACCACCGCGATCAGGCAGACCGGAAATAACAGCGCCGGCGTGATGAACGTCGACGCAAGCGACGGCCCGACGCTGGAGTACGCCCAGTATTCCGGGTGTGTCGGGTCGATGAAAATCGGAACGGATTCCCCGACGGTGATGAACTCCGTCCGGCCCGCGAGAAAGCCGCCCTGCTGGAAGTGCCTGCCGCCGTAGTCGTACTCGAGATTGACGTACGCGTTGGCGGTCACGCGCCGGCCGGGGAGCCAGTCGCTGTTGGCATCGATGATCTTGGCTTGCACGGTCACGCCGGAGTCGATCGCGCGGTGGATCGATCGCCAGGTCGAGAACTCGCTCCCGAAGTTGATCGCCGCGACGACGAAGAGCACGAGCGCGATCAGCCACCACGCGCGGGTGCGCGGCTCGGTCCAGGCGCGCCGCCGGGCGAGCGGAGTCAGCTCGCGCGGCGAATTTTCACTGGCGGCAGTGGTCACGAATGTCCCTCGTGGTTGGCGATTCTTCGATGTAGACTATACGGCCGCACGGCAAGAGTGAGAATCGTCGCGGAGCTATTTGCTTTCGTGGCATGGGCAACTTGCCCATGGTTGCGTGTAATCACGCATGATGAGTTGTACGCAACTCATGAGGCAAGAGCGAAGCGATGCTTTGTTAATTCGACAATCAAGATCGCTTCGCTCGTGCTTCATCGGCCGAGTACGACCGATCATCGCGAGTACGCGACCATGGGCTGGCAGCCCATGCCACGAAATTTTATGCCCGAACTCCGCCACTATTCGCAATCCGCCCCGCGCATTCCATCGGCCGTGCTGGTCGTGGCGATGGGTTTGGCGCTGACGATTTTTGCCTGGCGGGCGCTCCTTCATTCGCCGCGATTATATGATTTCCGCACGGGTTACGCTGCCTCGCGGGCGTGGGTTTTCGGGAGCGACCCGTACGACGGCGTGAACCTCGACAACGTGTGGAACGCCGCCGGCGGATTCGAGCTGATCGCGACGGCGGCGGTGGGACTTTATCCGTCGTACTACCCGCCGACGACATTCGTCGCCCTTTCGCCGTTCTCCAGTCTGCCAGCGCTGGCGGCGTGCACGGCGTGGGCGATCGTCAGCCTGGCGCTGCTCGCGACGATGATCGTCCAGCTCGGCCGGCTCGCGGGACTGCCGCCGCGACAGCACGTGCTGCTGGCGGCGATCATCCTCGCGCTCGGCCCGGTGATCAGCGGCGCCAACGCCGGGCAGCAGTGCGTGGTCGCGATCAGCTGCATCATCATCGCGCTGCGGCAGCTGCAGGTGCGGCGATTCTGGCTCGCCTGGCCGCTACTGGTGTACGCGATGTGCCTTAAGCCGCAACTGGCGATGCCGTTCGTCGCGTGGGAGTTTTTCCGCTTCCCACGGTCGGCGATGTGCGCGTTCGCGGTGTGGGCGTTGGTGCTTTTCGGCGCGGTGCAGCACCTCGATCACGCCGGCTCGCCGTGGCGGGCGACGCTGGCGACGAACTATCACCTGGCCAACGAGCCGGGCGGCGGGTTGGATTTTTCGACCAGCTATTTATATCGCGACCACCTGGTGAATACCGAGGTGGTGGCGTTTCCGATCGTAAAAGACATCTTGGCCGCGCACGTCGTCGCGCTGATCGTCGTCGGCGTGTTCGTCGTGTGCGTGCTGACCCGCTGGCGGTCGCTAGGCTTCGCGTGGCGGCGCGAACGAAATCGCCCGCCGCGTAAAATCGACGAGTTGCTCGGCCTGAGCGTGGTCGCCGCGATCGCGTTGCTGCCGATGTATCACCGGTACTACGACGCGATCTTGCTGGTGCTCCCGATCGCCTGGGCGATCCGCCACTGGCGCGACGGCGGGAAGATCATCCTGCTGCTGACGATCCCGCTGTTCCTGCCGGTGGCGTGGGCGACGAATCTGGTGGAGAAGGGATACGTTTCGTCCGCGATTAAGAATTCACCGGTTTGGGATTTTGTGATCATGCCTTTCTTCGGATGGCTCTTGCTGGTGTGGTGCGTGGTGCTGGCTGGGAAGTGGATGAGGCAGCGAGGCAGCGAGGCAGCGAATCGTAAGTAGCACGGGCTGGTAGCCCATGCGACGAAAAGCAATTCAAACTCAACCAAGACCGAGAAATTCAGCCCTTACGTAGCCGCGAACGCAAGTTCGCGGAATGGAAAGCCCGCGAACTTGCGTTCGCGGCTACGTAAATTTCTACCGCGCTTCTTTCGTCAGATACCCGTGCTCCACGCACGCTGCGAGGACTTCGTGCGCTACCGCTGCGGCGGTCACGCCGCCGCTGCCGCCGTATTCTACCAGGACGCAGAAGGCGATTTTCGGGTTTTGCCTTGGGGCGAAGCCGATGTACCACGCGTGGGCCAGATCTTTTCCTGATCCGCCGCTGCCGAGGTACCACGGGGCGTCCGGGTTAGGGTCGGTCAGCGTGCTGATCTTGAGCGGGACCATGGCGAATCTTGGCTTGCCGTTGATGAGGACGGGGTTGCCGTCGGCGTCGACTCGGGGAACGGGTTGGCCGTCGGCGTCGAGTTGGGGGACGAGGAACTGCGACGCCTGGGCGGTGCCGGTTTTGCCGCACACGCCGACTTCGTTGAAGTCGATCGCCTTCCCCGTGCCGGCGCGTTCATGGACGACTTTCCACATTCCCTCGTGCGCCATGGCGATGGCGTCGGGAGGAATCTGGAGGTCGATTCGGTCAGGCCGGTCGGTCGGCGTAACCGCGGGGTGAAGTTCACCGGCAGGGATTTTGTCGGCGATGAGCGTCGGGCGGAGCCACACGCCGCCGCGCGCGATCGTGGCGACGGCGCACGCCATCTGCAGCGGACTGGCGGCGACCAGCCCCTGCCCGATTCCCGCCGCCGCCGCGACGGCGACCGCGCGGTCGTGATCGCCGGCGTACGACGAGGGCAGCCGCCCGATGCGCTCGGGAATGCCGATGCCCGTCGGCTGGCCGAGCCCGAAGGCGGCGAAGCCTTCGCTGAGCCGATCGATCCCCAGCCGCATCGCCACCGTTTCATGGAACGGGTTGCAACTCCGCTCCAGCGCGTCGGAGAAGGTGAGAAAACCGGTCGGGTGCGGGTCGTCGGCCGGCACGGGATGATGCGCAGGTGACAGGCCGACCGCCCGCAGCTGCGCCTCGAACTTCGAAGCCACCCAGCAGCGGCCGTAGCTCTGCTTCTTGCCGTTGATCATGAGGTAGCCGGTGCACTCGATCGTCTCGTTCACGCCGAGTACGCCTTCTTTCATACCCCACAGGCCGACCATCGGCTTGACGGTGCTGCCGGGTTCCAGCGTGTCCATGGTGGCGCGGTTCAGCAGCGGCTTATTGAGATTATCCACCGCCAGCTGCGCGTACTGCTCGCCGAGCAGGTTGGGATCGAACACCGGATAGCTGGCCATCGCGCGGACCTGGCCGGTGGGAATGTCGATCACCACGGCGGCGCCGTGCAGCGGCTCGTAGATTTCGTCGGGCTTGTTGTGCTGGTGAACCACCACGCGGCGGAAGATGTTCTGCACCTGCTCCTGCAACTCGATATCGATGGTCGTGTGAACATCCTTCCCGGGCTCGGCGGGAATATTTTGCGAGATCTGGTTCGTGCCGGCCTCACGCTCGATCAACCCGCGCTCGCCGCGCAGGTACGGCTCGGCCAGGGATTCGATCCCGGTCCGGCCGACCAGGTCGTTGTATTCGTAGCGAAGGCGCTCGTCGCGGAAGTTGGGGTCGTTCTCGCGCTCTTCGCGTGTGATCGGCGCGAGGTTGCCGAGCCAGTGGCAGCCGACTTCATGATACGGGTAGAACCGGTGCGTGCTCGGCTGCAGCGAAAGCCCGGGGAATTTAGCCAGGTTCTTGCCGAGCATGGAAATGGTGTCGGCATCAAGGGCGTGAACGATCGGGTAGGAGATCAGCTCGTCGCCGATGACTTTTTTGAAGTCGTCGAGATCGGGGGCCTTGCTGTCGTCGAGCAGCCACCGCGCGTACCACGCCGACGGCGCGCGGTTGCCGTGCGATTCCATCGCCTTCTCGTAGTTTCGGAACCAGATATACCGCGCACGGCTTTCCACCCGGCGGCTGAGGTCTTCGCGGACTTCCTGGATCTTCCGCTCGTCCATGCCGGGGCACTGGGCGAGCGTGGTCCACATCGACTGCAGGTCGCGCTTAATCGCGAGGATTTCGGGCTTGGCCAGCGCGTCGCGCTTGGATCGACCGGCCTTGGTGTACTCATCCCCCAGCCGGGCGGCGAGACGCGCGCCGGCTAAATCGCGCAGGTACTTTTCGTCCGGATCGGTGGGGATGACGCGGTAATCGACCATCGCGTCAATGCAAGGCACGTCCTCGGCCAATACCTTGCCTTTGAAATCGAGAATCCGCCCGCGAATGGTGTTGATGAAGGTGGGCTTGGTCTGCAGCTTCTTCGCCCGCGCGGTCAGGTCGTCGTACTGCACGACTTGAATCTGCGCGGCCCGCGCCATGATCATCGCGCCCATGGCGAAGACGATCAGGAGGAAGATTTTAAGGCGGCGGTCGAACATGGGGGTTTCGGGGCTGGGCGTTGGGCGTTAGATATTGGGTATTGGGTATTACGTATTCAGAATGATATTACACTAAGTCCTAAGTCCTCTCCTCCTCAGTCCTCTCCTCCTCAGCCCTCGCCTCTCAGTACCCTCTCCTCCGTTCGGACTTGAACGCGAACAGCCGCTTCATCTGTTGTAACGCGCCGAGGACGAACGGCGCGGCCGCTGCCGTGAGAATCGCGGAGATGAACGGCGCTTTCAGGGGCGATGTCGCGTGCAGCCACGGGGCACATGCGTGCAGCACGAGCACGACGGCGGTGATCAGTCCGGTCACCAAGCCCAGCGTGAGGTGCGTGAGCGGGTGCTCGCGGTAGACGATTTCCTGCGTGCTGATCGTGAACATCGCCGCCAGCCCGTAGCTGAACGCATAAATGCCAAGGCCCTGCGTGGTCATCAGGTCCTGCAGCATGCCGAGCATGAACGCCCCGAGCAGCGCCGGCTCGCGCGGCGCGTTGAGGGCGATGAAGATCACCGCCAGAAGCACGAAGTTCGGCGACCCGTCGTTGTAGCGCAAAAACGGCGCCAACCCGACCTGCAGGCCGACGGCGACGTAGGCGAGAATGAAATAGACGATCCATCGCATAGAGAAGTATTCAGGGGCAAGTATTCAGGGGCAAGCAAGAAACTGATTCTCTTGCCACTTGCCCCTTAATACTTGCCCCTCCTATTTCACCACCACCAGCACATCCTTCAACTGAAACAACTTCGCCGACGGCGTGAGTGTGATCTTGAGGTACAGCGGCGAGCCGGGGCGCGGTTCGATCGTGGTGACTTCGCCGATGGTGTAGCCCTGCAGATTCGCGGGCCAGGCGTCGTCGGCCAGGATCAGGCGGTCGCGCGGCTGGATGCCCTGCGCCTGCTCGAGCGTGAGCGTGTTGATCACCATCGTGTTGTTGCCCGCGCCTTGCACCAGCACGGTGGCCGCCGACGCGAGTTTCAGGTGGACGAATTCCGTGTGCCCGTCCTCGCCCGC
This sequence comes from Tepidisphaerales bacterium, assembly GCA_038329865.1. GTDB lineage: Bacteria > Planctomycetota > Phycisphaerae > Tepidisphaerales > Tepidisphaeraceae > JANMES01. Next base: position 15,599 of record JBBQNK010000039.1, read on the forward strand.
GCGGAATCGGCCGAAAGTGGCGGTGAGGGCGGATTTGGGGTCGGTGATCAGCTGCACCTTCGCCCCGGCCACGCCGATCTGCGAAATCCGCCCGACGATCCCGCCGATGAAAATCACCGGCTGATCGAACTGCAGCCCCTCGAGCGACGACCCGCCGATGGAGAGCGATTCGCGAAGGCCGGCGTCGTTGCCGATCACCGTGTACACCTTCGAAACCTTCCGCACGTCGCCAAGCACGGCCCGGTCCGCATTGAGCCGCTTGAGGTCTTCCAGCTGAACGATCAGCGACGCGTTGAGCACGCGGAGCGATTCGTTCTCCGTTGCGATCGCGTCAGCAGGCCGAGGATCCACGGATGCAGACTTAGAAACCCGCTCACTGATCATCCGCCCCACCGCCCGTGCCGGCGAGGCGATCGGCGCGAACAACGTCTGAATCTGCGGCGTAATTTTCGCCGACCGCTCAGGGCTGAGAGAAAACGTGCTCACCAGCGCGAGCAGCATCAGGAGGAAGAAGACGTGATGGAAACGTAGTGCGGACATGAGGAGAGTTATTAGGTATTGGGTATTAGATATTAGGTTTGCAGATCAACGTTCATTCGCCAAACCAAAAACCTAGTACCCAATACCCAACACCAGTCCTAAAGGTCATCCGCATCACTCTCCATCGTGTCTTTCCAGAGTTCCAGGTTCTCCAGGTAAACCGATGTGCCCCGCGCGACGCAGGTGAGCGGATCCTCCGCTAACTTTACGTCGAGTCCCGTGGCGTGGCTGATGACGGTGGTGAGGCCGCGCAGGAGCGACGAGCCGCCGGCCATGGTGATGCCGTTGTCGACTAAGTCGGCGGCGAGTTCGGGTTCGGCCAGTTCGAGCGTTCTTGTGACGGCTTCGATGATCGCGGTGACCGGTTCCTGCAGGGCTTCGCGGATTTCGGCGCTCGTCGTGGTGACCTTGCGCGGTAGCCCGCTGATCATGTCACGGCCGCGGACTTCCATGGTCGGCTCGACTTCTTCGACCTGACCGGCCGAGCCGATTTCGATCTTGATCCGCTCCGCCATCTGCTCGCCGATGGCCATGTTGTAGGTTTTTTTCATGTAGTTGACGATGGCCTCGTCAAAATCATCGCCGGCGACGCGGACGGATTCGCAGACGCTGATATCTGCCAGCGAGATGATCGCCACTTCCGTCGTACCGCCGCCGATGTCGACGATCATGCTGGCGGTAGGCTCGGTGACGGGCAGCCCCGCCCCGATCGCAGCGGCCATCGGCTCTTCGACGAGAAACACGCGACGGGCGCCTGCTCGCTCCGCGGATTGCAGCACCGCCCGCTTTTCGACCGCGGTGATGCCCGACGGAATCGCAATGACCACCCGCGGCCGGATCATCAGCCGGTTGCCGTGCACCCGGCGGATGAAATACTTCAGCATCGCCTCGGTGACTTCGAAATCGGAGATGACGCCGTCTTTAAGGGGACGAATCGCGGTGATGGAGCCCGGCGTTTTGCCGAGCATCTCCTTGGCGACCAGACCCACGGCGTTGCCGTTTTGCAGGACTTTGTTGGTGCCTTTTCGGACGGCGACGACGCTGGGCTCGTTCAGCACGATGCCTTCGCCTTTGACACAAACCAGGGTGTTACAGGTTCCCAGGTCAATGCCCATATCGAGGCTGAACATGCCGAGGAACGAATCAAAGATCACGCGTCGCACTCCTTTGGTGAGCGCCGAGATGGGATAAACCCGATCCATCGGGCTCGTGCCGCTGCTGCGCGCGTAAAGTACCGGTTTTATCGGACTCGTGCAAACGGAGCGGTTGAATCGGCGTCGGGGGGTCGAGAAACGCTCCGGGCTCGCGCGAGAATTGCACGTTGCCGAAAATGTCCCCAGCCCGGATCGTTGTAACGATCCGGGCCGGGGCTTAACTATCTCACGGAATCCGGCAATTCTAAATCGCAAGCATGCCGCTACGGATCAGATACGCCAGCCGCTCGCGCTGTTCCGGCGTGAGGATGGCGTGGATCTGCTGCAGGCTGCGAACGATCGAATCGCGAAGGCGGGTAGCGCTGGCAACCCGCCGATCGCCCGCGCCGGCGGCTTTAGCGCCGTCGAAGGTTTCGCTCGCCAATGCGTCCGCGAACTCCGAAAGCGTGCGGCGCAAATCCACCGCGGCCTGCGCCCGCTCGGTTTTGAGCTCATCGAGAATTTTCGCCAGATCGGCGATCTGCTTCTCGTTGAGATCGAGCTTGTGCGCGAGAAATCTTAAAGGCCGGCGCACGCCGAACCCTTCCTCACCAAATCCGTGCATGGAATCCTCTCCGAATTCTTCGGAATGATGACGCCCAAAAAACGCAGCAACAGGGCGGCGATGCGCCCAACGGGTGTGACACATGACTTGTTCTCCTACTCGCGAGAGCGTTACGCATCCCGCGGGGACTATAAAACGCGTGGGCAACATGCCTCACGCACGGGAGAATGGTAGTCATGGATTTTTGAAAAGTGAAGGGAGGTCTGCGACCCGCTGAAGCGGGATCGACCGGTCCAATGCATTAATGTTCATACCGCTTGTAAGGAACACCTTCCATGAACGCACTCAGCTCCATCGCGCGTTTGATTCCCTTTTCCAACTCAATTTTGACCCTTGTGTGCGGATAATCGCGAAAGTCGTGACAAATTCCGTGACGGACGCTTTGCTTCAACGTGTATCGATATGCTCGACGACACTGCGCTTCATCACGCAAACATCCGTCAAAATAATTTCGATTCCCGTTCTCGCGCCAGAACGGGAGATGACGGACAGGGAGTTGATCGTTTGCCAGCTTCGCGACCGATCCGTGAAAACGCTGCATCATTTTTCCTAAATTCGAGCCCACGCGCAGATATCCCAGCGTGTGATAGTGGTTGCTCATCAGGGTGGTGATCCAAGGAACGAATCCGAATTCCTTGGAGTACTGCTCGAAACGCTCCCAGAAAATCTCCTTTGTGATTTCCGATTGGAATGCATGGTGCTTGTCGCGAACCCGCGAGGTGATGAAATAGATGGTGTTGTCACGGTACCAATGTTGGTACACATCGGAGGTGTGCGAGAATCCGGGTTGAGAGTGCGTGAATTTCCGAAAGCACCCCATGGTCGGAATCGTATTCAACTGATGCAACAATTCGAAAATGTTTCGGATTTCAACAACACCGGTCGACCCGCTTCAGCGGGTCGCAGACTCCCCCAAAATCGGTAACTGCACCTTCACGCTCCGGTCCGATCCGTCATCCAACCCCGGCGCGGAACCGATGAACTGCTTGTCGATCTGTTTCACCTCGCGCATCGGGGGGTGTTCGACCGGTTTGAAGTCAGGAGAATCAGGCCCGTCGTGACGATCGAGGACTTTGTAGTACTGATCGCGCTGCGCGGGAATCCAACCCGCGTCGCGGATCAAGCGACAAATCTCGCGGGCTTCGAGCTTGTACGTGGTGCCCGCGGAGGAGACGACGTTCTCTTCCATCATGACGCTGCCCATGTCGTTGGCGCCGAAGAAGAGAGCGAGCTGGCCGATCTTCGGGCCCATGGTCACCCAGCTGCTTTGGAGGGAGGGGATGTTGTCGAGGTACAATCGCGCGATCGCAAGCGTGCGGAGGTACTCATCGGCGCCGGCCATCCTTACGATGCGGCCCTTCTGGATGCCTTCGAGCTCGGAGTCGTCGTAGGGGCCGTGCTTGATGGGGTCCCATTCTTCGGCTCTTCCGAGGGAGGTGTTTTCACGTTGGAAGGGCCAGTGGATGAAGGCGGTGTAAGAACCAGGACTTAGGACTAAGGACTTAGGACTAAGTGCAGATTTTGCAAATACACCGGGCCAGCGCGCCTGCACTCTTGCGCGAACTGATTCGGGGCTTTCACTCAGTCCTAAATCCTGTGTCCTCAGTCCTACCGTCGCGTAATCCTGCATGTCCCGCACCGCCGCCATGTGTTCGACGCGCTCGCGCACGAACTCGATGTGCCCGATCAGCATCGTGACGCTGGTGTTCATGCCTTCTTCATGCGCCACGCGCATGACGCGGAGCCAGTCGTCGCCGGTGCATTTGCCGAGGCCGATTTTCTTTCGCACGCGCGGTGCGAAGATTTCGCCGCCGCCGCCGGGGATGGTCTTCAGTCCCGCGGCTTTGAATCGGCGGATGATGTCGCGCACGTCGAGATTGAAAAACCGCTCGAACTCGACGAACTCCGGCGGCGAGAACGCGTGGATGTGGACCGTGGGAAAATTCGTGCTGATGTACCGCAGTAAACCTTCGTACCACTCGATCGGCAGCTTATCGTTCATGCCGCCCTGCATGAGGATTTGCGTGCCGTTAATCGCGACGAGTTCCTTGATCTTCTCGCCGATCTTTTCGTACGTCAGCGTGTAGCTGTCCTCGTCCTCGTGATCGCGGCGGAAGGCGCAGAACGTGCAGTGGGCCGTGCAGACGTTGGTGTAGTTGATGTTGCGGTCGATGACGTAGGTTCGGTAATCCTCCGGATGCATCCGCTGCGTGACGGCGTGGGCCCATTGGCCGAGGTCGTGCAGGTCGGCGCGGTACAGTTCCATCGCCTGGTCGTCGGTCAGTCGCTTCTTGCCGGCGATTACGTCGTCGATGTTGAAACTCAAGCTGGGCATATAAGTAGTTTAGGGCTTTTCAGAACGTGGGAAAACATCACCCATGGTTTCAGGCGATTTGAAAGGAATTTTTGCCCCAGATGAACACAGATGGACACAGATAGGGAATTTTGCATTCTTATCCGTGTAAATCCGTACCCCATTTGTGGCAAATTTTGATTGGGTGTGAGGAATGAACCGAAACGTCGAAATCAAAGCCAAATTGCCCGATCGGGCCGCGGTGGAGGTGCTTCTCGTCACGCTGGCGGGCGACGGGCCTGTATTGCTCACGCAGGAGGACGTTTTCTTCGCTTCGCGGTCGGGTCGGCTTAAGTTGCGGACGATCAACAACGTTCGGAGCGAGCTGATTTACTACGAGCGTGATGATTCGCCCGAGCCAAAACCGTCAAACTACCTCGTCGTCCCCGTCGGCGATGCTGTTGCGATGCGGGCGGTGCTGGCCCACGTCGCCGATGAGATCGGCGTGGTGCGGAAGGTGAGGACGCTCTACTTGATCGGGCCGACGCGGGTGCATCTGGATGAAGTCGAAGGGCTGGGGAGTTTTCTGGAGCTTGAAGTGGTGCTTTCCGCGGATCAGTCGGTCGAAGAAGGACGCGACATCGCGGAAGACATTATGGCGATGTTGGGGATTGATCCGTCATGGCTGGTGCGCGGGGCGTATCTGGATTTGCTACGCGAGCGATAGTTCTTTTCCGGATTTTCTTCATCGGCGTGTCCTGCTTCAGCGGGACGTGTCACTAAATGCTTGAGCGTCCCGTTGAAGCGGGACACGCCGATGAAGAAGGCCGCTCAGTGATGTACCGCTAAACACTCTTCTTTTACCTTCGCCAGTTCCGCTTTGAAGTCGTCGTCTTTCAATAGTTGGTCCGCGATCGCCATTCCGAGCTTCTGTCCCGCCACGACGTCGCTGGGCCAATGAACGCCGGCGAGCGAGCGGTCTGTGCCGATTTCTTTTCCCTTGGCGAGCAGCTTCTCTCGTTGATCCGGATAGATTTCCGCCAACAGCGTCGCCCACACCACGCCGCGCGTTGCGTGGCCGCTCGGGTAGCTGAACGTGGGTTCTTTTTCGACTGCGGGCGAGAAATTCGGGATCGAATCGTACGGCCGCGGGCGCTTCCACACTTTTTTGCCCCCACCCGAAACGACTTTCGTCTGCTCGTAAACCTCCTTCATCAGCGCCGCCGTTTGCGGAAGATTCTTCGCGGTAAAATCGTCGCCCAGCACGCTGGAGAAAGCGAAGACGTTCACGTCCACCTCGCTGGCGCAGCGCTTCTGCTCCGCGGGCGTGATGTGTGCGTGCAATGCGAGCATCTTCTCGATCTCCGCCCGATGCTCGGGCGAATCGTCCTTCGGCGGCTCGCCCATGATCGCCCGCTCGTCGAAGTGGTCGGGCGAGATCCACGTTTTAAACGCGGGCTGTGTCGCGGCACGCGCGGAATGCTCGTTGACATGTGAAGATCCGACCGGCAGTGGCGTCGGGCAATGCGTCCAGCAGGAGACCGCCACACATGCCAGAACTAATGTCGCCCAAAGTGATTTCATAAAAATCCTCGCTAGATTGTGTCACGGAATACTACTTCGTCGCGCAATTTCCAACGAGCGAGCGACTTAGAATTCGTGAAGTTCACATCGCCGCGATATAATCCCCGGCATGAACGACCTCACCGACGACCAGAAAAAAGCTTTCAAGGCCTTCAAAAAACGCGTCAAGCTGCACCAGCTCGAAGACGACTCGCGATTAGGTCACAGCCCGCTGACGGGCGCGAAGAACAAGATCGTCGCCATCCAGCCGCCCAGCGGTTTCGGCAAGCCGGTGTGGGAAGAGTTGGCCGACAAAGGCTACCTCAAGCGCGACAGCGGCGGGTTTTACGAACTGGTGGCGGGGAAGTGAGGGGGAAATGCAGAGTGCAGAATGCAGAATGCAGAATGAAAAACACTGCTACTCAACATTCCTCAGACTGTGATTTCCAGTCTTCATTCTGCATTCTGCATTCTTCATTCTGCATTCTGAATTCTGAATTCTGAATTCTGCATTTCCTCAAACCCCTCCCGTCGACTTCAGCCATTCCATCACGCTACTCATCGGCAGCGGCGAGACGCCTAGTTGTCTCAGCATATTCAGGCATTGCGCGCGGTGGTGCATGCCGTGCGTGGTGACGTGGGTGATCACCACGCCGCGGGGGATCGTGACTTGCTGGCCGCCGCGGACGACGACGATCGTGTGATCCAGCGGGAGCGACCGCGCGACTTTCGCGAGTTCGTCGGCGATCGGGTCGAGCAGCGCCAGCAGGTCGGCAGGTGAGTGGCCGCCCTCTCTTTCAAGTCGCGGGCGATGACCGCCGCTCAGCAGGTTGTCGGTCCAGCCGCGTATGGCGCCCAGGATGTGCGTGGTCGTGTCGTGCAGCGAGCCGGGGCCCATGTCGAAACGCTGGTGGAATTGATCCTTCGTTATCAACGCACAGGCGTTGAGGATCTGTCGGGTAGCCCAGCGGTCGTGGGCGAGCAGGATGTCGAACGGTTGGGTGAGGGGCATGATGCTTCCTGATTAGTGCGAAAGACTACGACGCAAAGTTGCTTCAAGATAACGAGGATTGTTCCCGCAGCGAAGCAGAACCCTCTCCCAACCCTCTCCCGGCGTACCGGGAGAGGAAAAGCATGGCTTCAACTCCCGCGAGAAAACACACCCGGCGATGCTTGTTCAGCATCGCCGGGTGGGAAGGAGGAAAGGGTTTCGTTACCAGACGCTCAACCGGCTAATTCGGTTCATTACACCGTCGCGATCATCAGGCCGAGGAAGGCGTTTTTCGCCTGGGCGGCGGTGATGGTCACGTAGCCGTCGTTGTGGCCGTCGTTGCCGGCGCCATCGATGCCCCACGGGTTGCGGAGCGTGACGCTGACCGCGTTGCCGTTGCTGTCGACATTCACGTGATCGACTGAGTAAGCATGGTTGCCGATCAGCGGAGCACCGTCGGTCGGGGTGCTTACGCCCATCGTCACGCTCTTGCCCTGGTTCAGGGCCGTCTGAATGATCGCCAGAAGGCTCTGGCCGGTGGTGACGGAGAAGACGCTGGTGCTGGCCTTACCGAGGGCAGAGTAAACTTCGCTCATCCAACCCGCTTCGATGGAAGCATACGTGTTGGCCCCGGTGCGGAAGACGGCATAGGCCTTTTCCATGATCGCGGTCCAGATGCTGCCCTGGTGGCCGGCGTTGGCGTAGGCGAGCTGGCGATCGTCGGCCCAGACGGGCAGGTCGGCGTCTACTCGCACGAACACCTGCTTGCCGGCCTTGCTGAACTGAACCGCGTACGTCCCGTCGCCGAGATCAACCACCGACTGCTTGATCAGGTTCGCATCAGTCTTGGCAACGCTGGAGAGCGTGGCCAGGAAGTAGCAGTCGCCGAGGTAGCCCTGCTGAACGTCATCGGCAATCGGGCCGTTATCGGCGAACAACGTGTGGCTTGAAAAGTTCTGGTAGACCATGCCGGTCGAAGCGGCCGGGTCGAGCAGGTTTTGGCCGTTCAGGGTCGAAGCGATTTTCGTGGTGACGGTCTTGATCTTCCTGCCGGAAACGACCTTGGTCGTCACCGAGGCGAAAGAGGCAACCTTGTGGACGTTGCCGGCTTCGTCGCCGGTCAGGTCGGTCACGGTCTGGCTCTTAGAGGCCATCCAGAACGAGTCGGTGCCGGTTCCGCCGGTCATCTTGTCTTTGCCGCCGCCGATGGTGACGAACGTGTCGTCGCCGGCGTTGCCGAAGAGCACATCGTTGCCCGCGTCAGCGTAGATCTGATCGTTACCGCTGCCACCGCTGAGGGTGTCGTTACCGGCATTGCCGTGGATGATGGTGTTGGTGGTGACCGAAGCATCGACCGTGATCTTGTCGTTACCGGCGAGCCCGTTGATGGCGATCGCCTTAAAGTTGCCGGCGACGGTCGTCGACCAGCCACCGGTGTTGCCGATGACCAGGCCCGCGTCGGTCTTCGTGACAGTGATGTTATCGTTCTTAGAAGTACCGTTGATGACCAGTTCCGTGCCGTTCTGGTAAGCGGCCGTGCTGATCGAGAGAGCGACCGGAGCAACCGCAGCCACGACGTGCGATGCGAACATCACGCGGGCTTCAAGGCTCTCGGTCATCGGCTGGCGGTTTTTCTTGTTGTTCTTCATGGCTCTCTCCTGGGTTAATCTGGACAAAGGAGATATCCAATTCAGGATTTGAGAAGGCAAATGCAATGTGGGAATTTCGGGAAGATTTGTAGTTATGGGACGGAGGGCAGAGGGGTTCAGGGTTCGGCGTTCAGAGGGTCATGGTAAGAAATGCGCATTCCTTTCTTCTCTGAACCCTGAACCCCGACTCCTGAACCATCGCTTAAACACTTGCAAATGAGTCAGTTAAACCCAGAAATCCTATAACGCTCATGTTAGTTTGAGATGTTTTGGTAAAATGGGTAAAGAAAAAACACAGCCTTCCCCGATATCTTCAGTGTAAGTTATCCAAGTTATCTGGATTAACTAAATTAACAATCGGTCGCAGGGACGCGGCTGACATTAAATGAATCGCAGGGTGCTGATGGATCACCCCTGCGATCGGAGATGAAGCCAATGTCCCAGCAGACCAAACTTACCGTCGATCAGAGCCTGACCCAGTCGTACCTCGAGCCTTTGCTCACCGGCGATCGGACCGTCGCCCGCCTGGTGATCGACCGGGCCATGGAACGTGGCTTTACAGCCTACGCCCTCCTGACCGAACTGGTTTGGCCGACGATGGAACTGCTGCAGGACCTCTTCCGCGATGACAAGATCTCGGTCAGCTCACTGAACCTGGCGACCCGGCTGAATCGGTCAGTCACCGACCAACTCTGTGCCAAGCTGCCCCAGTCGGAATCGAAGAACAAGAAAGTCCTGATCTTCTCCGGCAACGACGAGCCGGAAGAACTCGGCGGGCAGATCTGCGCCGAACTGTTCGAATCCGACGGCTACACCGTGAAATTCGCCGGCGGCGGCGTGCCGGAAGACGAAGTACTCAAGCTCATCGGCGAAACCCGCCCCGATCTGCTTGTGCTGTTCGCCACCCGCCCCAGCGGCATGCCGGCCGTGCGGTCGCTCATCGACTACCTCCGCGAAGTGAACAGCTGCCCCGAGATGCAGATCATGTGCTGCGGCGGAATCTACAAGCGTGCCGAAGGTTTGGCCGAGGAAATCGGCGCTGACCTGTACGCTCCGGATGCGGTCGACGCGGTCAACGTCGCCAACAGCCACCCGACTCGCCGGGCGACGGTCGATCAGCAAACCGTCGGCCGCACGCGCCGTATCCGCAAGGCCGAGGCGCGCAAGACCACGATCGAAGCCAAGAAGCAATCGTCGATCGCGGACGCCGCATAAGCTGAATTTCTCGAACAAAACACCTGCTTCGCTGGCGCGTTCTACATCGGTAGAACGCGCCTTTTTTTGCGCTTTGTCCGTAGCCGCGAACGCAAGTTCGTGGGTTGAAAAACGCTCACACGAACTCCCGTTCGTCGCTTTTGAAAATGCTTGATTTCCGCTCTAAATCAAACGCCTCATAATAAGCGGAACAGTTTTCCTACATTCCGCTACGTCCGCTAAATATTCGAATAATTGCCTGTCGTAAGGGTTTGCCGGATTCAGAAATCGCAGTGCATTCCGCTAGGATGCGCGGGCAATGAAACTGGTTCGCTTCCTGCCATTCGCCTTTTTCTCCGGAATTCACGGGTTTGCGCTCTTCGCGCCGTACGCCGCCGTAGTTTTGGCAGTCGATTTGACGATCAAAAAGCTCCGGCCGAGCCAAGTCGCGAATACCGAACTAAATGCGAATCGCGAAATCGACGCCGACGCGATGGAATCGTCGCCGGTGTAACGCAGCTATCTAGTCTCAACTCCAATCTTCACCGCTTAGTTTCCGAATAAAGTCGAGCGCATCGTCGACCGTGCAAACCGTCACGCCGCGTTGCCTGCCGGCGCGATCGAGTTCCTGCAGCAACATCAGATCATCAAAATCCTCGTGCTCGCGCATCCGCAACTTCGCCCGATGGCCGAGCGAACCATCCGCCAGCGCGTGCGCATCCATGTGATGCTCGATCAGAAACCGCGTGCGATCGGTGATGTGCCCGTCGAGCGCCTCCAGCCCCGCGGCCACGTGATCGGCGCGATCGATCGCCTTGCCGACATCATGCAGCAACGCCGCCAGCAGAAACTCCTCGTCATAAGGCACGCGCTCGCGCGCCAGTTCAAAAACCTGCAGCGCGTGATAGAGCGCATCCCCCTCCGGATGAAACTCCGCCGACTGCTTGACCTTCTCCAGCGCCAGCAGCAGCGCGCGAAAGACTTCGAACCGATCCTCGTTCTCTCCCTCCTCCAACACCTCGGCCGACAGATCCACGCCCGGGTATTCACGCTCGAGCAACCGCTCCAGCTCTGCGATCGACGCCCGCTCGATCAGCCGGCCGGTGATGGAACTCTTAAAGCCGTAATTCACCTTGTCGGCGTCGTAAACCGTCAGTTCGAAATCAAACCGCCTCGCCACGTGCAGGTGCGTGAAGACTCGCTCCTCGCCCTGCTTGCGCACGCGCTTGCGCTCGAGCGTGAACGGCTGCCCGTGATCTTCGAGCACCGTGGTGATCGCGGAAACATGATTGGTGAAGACGTGCAGATCGATGTCCGATCCTTTCCGCGTGTGCCCGGTGAGCGTGCTGCCGATCAGCCGCGGGTGGAACGCGTCGAGCAGCCGCATCATCCGCAACGCCGCCAGGCGCATCGCCATCAGATTCTTCCGGCGCGCATCGCCCTCGTACAACTGCGCGAGGGATAAAATTTGTTCGCGAATTTCAGCGTTGGAAGGAATGTCTTTCGGCCGAAACCGAGACTCCACGCCCATCTGCCTCGCGGCCTTTCGCTTGGCGGTGAAGTATTCCGATTCCTTCCGTTCGTACATCAGCCGGGCAGCGAGCAGAGCAATCTGTGAGCGGATTTTTGCATCAGCCATGTCCTTGTTCTACGCCGCGTTTACAAAGCCCGGGTGTGCGGCGGTGGGCATAAACTACTTTAGCTTGACCGTCGGTCGGTATGCAAGCACCGTTTCGATTCGCGCTCGATAGCCATTGTCGTCTTTTTCGATGAGCTTAAGTCTCTCCAACTCTACCAGATCACGCGATAAAGTCTTTTCATCCTTCCGTGCAAAATCGCGCGCAACGCGGGGGCTTACATCAGTAAGTTTTGATTTGGGAACTGGACCAGATTGGAGCGATAAATCTAGAACGAGATGTTGCCGCCTGCGTCCCGTTTCCGATTCTCCAAGGGTACGGTGAACGTGATTCTGCCAGAAAAGTTTGATCTGCTCATCTCGAATGAACTGAATTTGTTCTCGCAACTGATCAACAAGACCTCGCAATGCATACATGCAAAACGGAATCACATCGCCGCCGGATTTGCTCGCGCGACTCAGTTGGAGGTAATAGTCGCTTCGCGTCTCGTTGTAGTGATTACTCAGCAAATGTGCGGCGGCAAATGGCACACCCGCATTGGCGAGAAGGAACAATTCAACCAAGCGAGCCGTGCGGCCATTGCCATCGCCAAACGGATGTATCCAAGCGAGGTACAAATGGGCGACAACCGCTTTCAAAATTGCTTCGAGGCGGGTGAGATCCTTCTTTGCAAACGAATCTAGCGGCGTGATCCACGGCTTTTCAAGCCAGTCGCATAGACGAATGAGCAATTCGTCGCAATGTTTCCAAGGAACCCCTCGGTAGTCTGCAACCCCTACACTATAGGTTCGGGTTTTGCCGGGAACTATGTGTTCCTCAAGTTCCAGGCTTTGAAGAACACGTCTGTTGAATTCGCAGATGAGTTCAGGCGTCAGTTGTCGAGCACTACCAGACCAGATTTCTTTCCCAATCCAATTACTTGCTTCGACAATGTTATCGACTTCAATTCCCAAATACTCTTTGGAAGGCGGAAGCTTGAGGTTACCCTCGATTCGCTTGAGCACCTCTTGTTCCGTCAACGTATTACCCTCTATCGCGGTCGTCGCATGCACACCCTTTGCAAGGTAAACTTGCATGAGTTGGTTCGCGGTTTCAGGACGGATCGGAACTCCGGCAAGATGCTCGCATTTGGAAAGTGCCTCACCTGCGAGCAGCCAAAACTCCCAGTTTGCAGAGCGAAGATCAAGTGTGAACGAAATCCATGGATGTGACGGGACAATGTCGCTCATTTATGTCTCCATTATTGTCCACCCTAAGTAGATAATCAAATTAGACTTAAAAGGAAACTGCCTTGTTAAATGTCCAACTAAACCGTAACGGCCGACACACGCTTTGGCTGCTTCGTGGACACAGTGAGCTTCGGCTTCAGATACTCCGCCGTGTACCCGCCGGCGATTTTCACCACCTGCTCCGGCGTTCCCGCTGCGATGACCGTGCCGCCGCCGGCGCCGCCTTCGGGGCCCATGTCGATGATCCAGTCGGCGCATTTGATCACATCTAAATTGTGCTCGATGACGAGGATCGTGTTGCCCATGTCGGCCAATCGGTTCAGCACGTGCAGCAGGTTCTGGATGTCGGCGAAATGCAGGCCGGTCGTCGGCTCGTCGAGCACGTAGAGCGTATGGCCGGTGGGATTCTTGCCGAGCTCACTGGCGAGTTTCACGCGCTGCGCCTCGCCGCCGGAGAGTTGCGTGCTCGGTTGGCCGAGCTTGACGTAACCGAGGCCGACGTCATTGACGGCCTTGAGCATGCGATGGATGCCGGGGAAGTTTTCGAAGAAGACGAGCGACTCCTCGACCGTCATCGCCAATACATCGGCGATGGATTTCCCGCGGTAGTGGATCTCCAGCGTCTCGGCGTTGTAGCGTTTGCCGTGGCAGACTTCGCAGTTGACGAACACGTCCGGCAAAAAGTGCATCTCGATGACTTTCGTCCCGCCGCCCTGGCACGCTTCGCAGCGGCCGCCCTTAACGTTGAAGCTGAATCGGCCGGGCTCGTAGCCGCGGATTTTCGCCTCGCGCGTCTTGGCGAAGACCTGGCGGATTTCATCGAACACGCCGGTGTACGTGGCCGGGTTGCTCCGCGGCGTGCGGCCGATGGGCGACTGGTCGATCTCGATTACCTTGTCGATCTTGCTCACGCCGTTGAGCACTTTGAAGTCGCCGGCCTTCACCTTGCTCGAATAAATTTTGCGCTTCAGCGCCGGCAAAAGCGTCTGGTTGATCAGCGTGGATTTGCCCGACCCGCTCACGCCGGTGATGCAGATCAATCCGCCGAGCGGGATTTTCACGTCGACGTTTTTGAGATTGTTCGCTGTGCAGCCCTTCAGCTCCAAGCACGATTTATTCGGATCGACAGGCCGACGAATCTCCGGCGCGTGAATCGCCAGCTCGCCGGTGAGATATTTGATCGTGACACTCTCGCGGTGCGAAAACACATCGGGAACAGGCCCGGCGCAGATGAGTTCTCCGCCGTGCAATCCAGCCCCTGGGCCGATGTCGATGAGGTAATCCGCCTCGCGAATGCAGTCTTCGTCGTGCTCCACCATCAGCACGGTGTTGCCGATGTCGCGCAGGCGTTTGAGCGTGCGGATGAGGCGCGTGTTGTCGCGCTGGTGCAGGCCGATGGTCGGCTCATCGAGCACGTAGCAGACGCCGACGAGGCCGGAGCCCACCTGCGTCGCCAGCCGAATCCGCTGCGCCTCGCCGCCGGAGAGCGTGGCGGTTTTGCGGTCGAGCGTGAGATACGCCAGGCCGACGTCGAACATGAAGCCTAGGCGCGCCGAAATTTCCTTGATGATCGGCTCGGCGATCTTGATTCCTTCGCCGGTGAGCTTGAGGTTGGCGAAGAAGGTCTTCGCGTTCTCGACGGTCATCGTGGCGATGTCGTGGATGGAGAGGCCGGGGAGCATGGGCGCGGGGGCTGTTTGCTTCGCGGTCTTGTCTTTCGTGGCACGGGCGGCCCGCCCGTGGTTCTGCTTCGCAGAATTGCTCACGGGCGGGCCGCCCGTGCCACTTTCAGCCGTCGACTGCTCGGCGGTTATTGTTGCTTTAGCGCCGTTGGTCACGGGCTGGTAGCCCGTGTTACGGGAATGCAATCGCACCGCGAGGGCGGATTCTTTTAAGCGCGTTCCCTGGCACACCTCGCACGGCAGTTCGCTCTGGTACTGGTGCAGGCGGTGTTTGACGAATTCGCTCTCGGTATTTTCGAAGCGGCGTTGCAGGTGCGGGATGACGCCTTCAAACTCCGTGCCCGTGCCGAGATCGCCTTTGGCGGCGGTGCCGAACATCAGCACGTCGCGGGTTTTTTTCGGGATGTCTTTGTACGGCCCTTCGTAACTCACGCCGAAATCGCGGCAGAACGTGCGCAGGATTCGGCTGTACCAGATGTTCATCCGCTTGCCGTTTTTTCGCCACGCTTCGATCGCGCCTTTTTCCATCGAGATGCTCTCGTCGGGCACGATCAGTTCCGGGTCGAAGTCGGCGTTCGTGCCCAGGCCGTGGCATTTCGGGCAGGCGCCGTGCGGGCTGTTGAAGCTGAACAGCCGCGGCTCAAGCTCCGGCAGGCTGACTTGCGGATGCTCCGGGCAGGCGAAGCGCTCGCTGTAAGTTTGATCGACCCACTTGCCGCCTTCATCGGTGGAGATGATCACCAAACCTTCGGAAAGCTTGCAGGCCGTCTCCACGGAGTCGGCCAGGCGGCTGCGGATCTCGGGCTTCAGCACGATTCGATCGACGACGGCTTCGATGCTGTGGCTGAAGGTCTTCTTGAGCGCCGGAAACTTGTCGGCCGACTGTAGCTCCATGATCTCGCCGTCGACGCGCGCCCGCACGAAGCCCTGCTTGTGGATCGCGCCGAAGGTCTCCTTGTGCTCCCCCTTCTGCGACCGCACGAGCGGCGAAAGGATCATCACCTTGCTGCCGGCGGGCAGCTTCATGACGGAGTCGACGATCATGCTCGGCGTCTGGCTGGCGATGACCCGGCCGCACACCCAGCAGTGCGGCGTGCCGGCGCGGGCGAAGAGGACGCGGAGATAATCGTAAATTTCCGTCGTCGTGGCGACGGTCGACCGCGGATTATGCGAACTGCCGCGCTGCTCGATGGCGATCGTCGGCGGAAGCCCTTGGATTTCGTCGATATCGGGCTTTTGAAGCTGGTCGAGGAACTGCCGGGCGTAGGCCGACATCGATTCCATGTACTTCCGCTGCCCCTCGGCATAGACGGTATCGAACGCCAGCGTGCTCTTGCCGCTGCCGGAAAGGCCGGTGACAACGACGAGTTGATCGCGCGGTATCTCTACATTGATGTTCTTGAGATTGTGCTCGCGGGCCCCGCGAATGATGATGGATTTCTCGTTCATGTTCAGCGATCCGGGTTAAACTATAGGCAGCCGGGCGATTGTACGGCAGCTGTTCGGGGAAGGAAAGAGGAGTTTGCCACAGATGAACACAGATGCACACAGATTCGATACAAAGAGAATTGCATTTCTTTTCTTCCATCTGTGTTTATCTGTGTTCATCTGTGGCCAAAATGCTTTCGCCGATGAAGCGGCCAAGCCGAAAGTCGCCGTCTTTCCGCTCGGCGGGGATGCCAAGCCGGAGATGCGGGAGAAGATCGGCTTCTCCATGCGCACCAAGCTCGATCGCGACGGCACGTACGAAGTGATCGACGGCCCGACCATCGCGGACCTCGTCGGCGAGACGACTTTCAACTACGCCAGCAAGCTCGACGCGGTCGAAAAATTCGCTAAAGACGGCCAAGCCGACGTGATGATCTGGGGCGAGCTCGTCAACGCGGGGAAGGCCGTCAACCTGCGCGTGAGAGTGTTCGATCGCCGGCAGCTCGATCCGCTGCCGCACCAGTTTGAGAAGACGATCAATCAGCCGACGGACATGCGGTTCGTGGTCGAGGAGATTCTGCAGACGCTCGACGACATCAAGCCGTTCGAGCACCCGAGCGAGGTGGCGGTGCAGCACGATGAGATCGCCGAGAAGCTGTGGGCCGCCAATCCTAATCTCGTCGTCAACGGCACGTTCGATGAAGCGAAAAACTGGGCGGGCATCTACCAGGCCGACAAATACACCGTGAAATTCACCGACGCGTTTCCAGAGGTCGACCAGATCGCGATCTACCGCATGGCCACTGTGAACGAGCCGGCCAACAACGTGCTGGCGATGAATCTCTCCCGCCAAGCCGCCGAAAATAACGGCCTGGCGTGCCTGAGCGACTCGATCGCGATCGACCCGAAAACGCGGTACCGCCTCAGTTTCCGCTACAAATCCGACGGCCCGAAACTGCACGTCTTCGTGAAGGGCTACACGATGGGCAAGAACCTCAAGGGCGAAACCGTCGAGCGCGAATGCTACCGTCGACAAGTGCCACCCACCGGCAAGACCGACGGCGAGTGGGTCACGATCATCGACGAACTGAACCCGCAGCACACGGCCTATCCGGTGCAGTTTCTGCGGATCGATCTGTACGCGTACCTGTCGCCCGGCAAGGTGATGTTCGATGACATCGTGCTGAAGGCGGTCGGCGCACAGAACCGCGTGGCGAAAGACGCCGCGATCAAACCGCCCGCGAGCCGGCCGGCTCAATAGAAGAAGATGTGAACACAGAGACACAGAGGCACAGAGAAGAAAGACAAAGAGATTTGTTTTCCTTCTTCTCTGTGCCTCTGTGTCTCTGTGTTCATTCTTCCCTCTTCGAGCCTAAGATTTCTCGATGCCGAGCAACACGATCTTCATCGACCAGTGGAAGCAGGAGCAACTCGACCTTGCATCGCGCGTTCGCGTCCAGCCGCTCTCCCCGTTGCCGAGGTTTGTGGCGGGGGCGGATTGTGCGTTTTCTTCGGATAAAGTGACGATCTTCGCCGTCGCGGTGGTTTACGATCGGCAGGAACAGCAGGTGATTGAGATCGCCCGCGAGCGGCAGGCACTCACCGTGCCGTACATTCCCGGGTATCTCTCGTTTCGCGAAGGGCCGGCCATTCTCGCGGCAATCGAAAAGCTCAAGCAGCCCTTTGGCGTGATCTGCTTCGACGGCCAAGGCGTCGCCCACCCGCGCCGTTGCGGGATCGCGTCACACCTCGGCGTGCAGTTCGATTTCCCGACCGTCGGCATGGCCAAAAGCGTGCTCTGCGGCGAGTTCGTCGAGCCGAACAAGACGGCCGGCAGCACTTCGCCGCTGGTGCACAAGGGCGAGACGATCGGCTGGTCGATGCGCACCCGGCCCGGCGTGCGGCCGATCTTTCTCAGCGTCGGGCATCGCATCGACCTGCCGACCGCTCGCGATCTGGCGATGGCGTGCGTGACGAAGTTCCGGATTCCCGAACCGACGCGACAGGCGGATATTGAAGTCGCGAAATTCAAGGCGTCAGAATAGATCGAGCACGAATCACACAGTCTCGTGTCATCATGAGAGCATGCTTGAGAAGTCAAAGTGACCGTCATCCCGAGGCACTCCGAGGAATCTCGGTCCTCGAAAATCGTTTGAATATCGAGATCCCTCGGCGTACCTCGGGATGACGACTTTCGCCATTTTGCTGCGCCGGAGGTCTTTTCAAACACGCTCTTAGGATGACGAATCCCGCAGGCCGTATCTCAAGGACTTCTTAGACAACCGCTCCGGATGACTTGGATTAAGCGGTGAATCCCTCCCTAATTTCCTTCAGATTTTGCTTAATAACCGACGATTTAGACGATACGTTATGATGGGCCGGGAGCTTATGGATTGTCGCAGCCTGCTCGGGATTGTCGCCACGGCGTGGCTGGTCGGCTGTACTGCGCCGCGCGAGCCGCGCGTGATTACCGACCCCGACCCGGCCGGCAAAATCCCCGCTATCGTGGCGGCGGTGCAGAACAAAGACCTTCGCGCCGCAAAGCAGATGGTCACCGATCTCGACAGCGACGACGCCGCCGTCCGCTTCTATGCCATCCAGGGCCTGGAGCGGTTGTCCGGCCAGACCTTCGGCTACAACTATTACGACGACGCCCCCGCCCGCAAGCCTTCGCTCGAACGATGGCAAACGTGGCGGGCGGCACAGAAGTGAGGGAGAACCAATGCAGATTTCAGAATGCAGAATGCAGAATGCAAGACAGGCATCCCATCGCATTCTCTTCATTCTGCATTCCGCATTCTGCATTCTGCATTGAACGAAATGACCACCGCCGATCCATCTTCGATCGAAGTCACCTATCCGTCCCCCGGCCGGATGTTGATGAAGATGTTGTCTCACCCGGCCACGCTGGCGCCGATGCGGGTGGCGTTTGAAGCCTTCGCCGAGAAGGCCGGCTTTGACTCGGCCGACCGCGGGCAGATCATATTAGTAGTCAACGAAGCGCTGGCGAATGTGATGCGGCACGCCTACAACGGCGCGACCGATAAACCGATCGAGCTGTCGGCCGAAGACACCGGCGGCGCGATCAAGATCGACATTCGCGACTGGGGCAACGGCAAATCGCCCGAGCCGCGACACAAGCACGACCCGGAAACGCCCGGCGGGCTTGGCATGGTCTGCCTCAAGCAGTTCATGACGCAAGTCACGTTCATGCCCCAGCCGGACGGCATGAACTTAACCATGATCCGCAACAAACGAGTACAGCCATGATCGACCTGAAACCCACCAGCGACTTAGTCAGCTCCGCCCGCCAGGAAGGCACCACCGTCATCGCGTCCGTCCGCGGCGAGATCGATCTGCACAACAGCTCCGGCCTGCGGACCGACTTGCTCGACATGCTGGCGAAAGTCGGCCCGAAGAAAATGATCCTGAACCTCGGCGAAGTCCCGTACATGGACAGCAGCGCCATCGCCGTGCTCGTCGAAGCGCTGCAAAAGATCCGCAAGCTCGGCGGAAAGATTTACCTCACGAACCTGCAGCCGCGCGTGAAAGGATTACTCGAAATCGCCAGGCTGGACGCGATCTTCGGCGTGACGAAGGACGAAGCGGAGGCGATGGCGAAATAGAGGGGCAAGTATTCAGGGGCAAGGGGCAAGTGAATGCCTCGAATTTTACTTGCCCCTTGCCCCTGAATACTTGCCCCTTATCGAATTATGAATTTCCTCTTCCGCCCCATCACGATCCTAGGCGCTTACGCCATCGACATCGTCGAATTCATCGGCGGGCTCGGGTACTTATTGCTCGATACCGCCATCGCGGCCCGGCAGGCGCTGTTCAGCAAGCGGGCGGCGAAACTGGCGTGGGCGAACCTGTGGGCGCAGATGGTTCGCGTCGGCGTGATGAGCATTCCGATCGTCTGCCTCGTGCTCTTCTGCATCGGCGCGATTCTCTCGCTGCAGATGGCGCCGATTCTCAAAACCTACGGCGTGCTCGAACGCACGGCCGACATCATCTCCAAGGCCATCTTCCGCGAGCTCGGCCCGCTCGTCGCAGCCATCGTGCTCACCGGTTTCGCCGGCGCGAGCATCGCCGCGGAGATGGGGACGATGGTTGTTTCCGAAGAAATCGAGGCGCTCGAGGCGCAGGCCATTCCGCCGATCCGGTTCCTCGTCGTGCCGCGCGTGATCGCCACGACCGTGATGATGGTCTGCGTCGCCGTCGTCGGCGATTTGATGGGCGTCCTCGGTGGGCTGATCATCGGGCAGGTCTTTCTCGGCATCGGGTACAGCCAATACATCAACCACACGTTTGAAGCGATCTACATCCGCGACTTTCTCACCGGCCTGATAAAAGCCGGCGTTTTCGGCACGCTCATCAGCGGCCTGGCCTGCTTCCTCGGCCTGGGCGTCGTCGGCGGCGCACAAGGCGTGGGCCTGGCAACGACGCGAACGGTGGTGCTGACGATCGTGGCTTTGATTGCTGTCGATTTGTTGTTTACGGGCGTGTTTTATTATGTGGGATGGTAAGGATGTTGGTATTTGGTATTCGGTATTAGGTACTGGGTATTAGGCTGGTCGGATTGCGCTTTCAATCCAATCCTAATACCTAACACCAAATACCCAATACCCAATACCAAATACCGAATACCGAATACCAATGCCGACAAACGCCATCGAAGTTCACAACGCCACCAAGATCTACGGCGGCCGTACGATCCTGGATAAGATCCGTCTCGACGTTCACGAAGGTGAAACGCTCGTCATCCTCGGCGGCTCCGGCTCGGGGAAATCCACGCTGCTGCGCATGATGATCGGCAACGTCTGCATCGACGGCGGGGAAATCATCGGGCTGGGCAAGCGGCTCAGCACCATGACCGACGCCGAGCTAGCCAGCTATCGCAAGAACATCGGCGTGCTCTTTCAGAGTGGCGCGCTGTTCAACTCGATGAGCATTGCCGACAACATCGCCCTGCCGCTGCGGGAGCATACTGATCTGCCGGACGAGACGATCGAGATCATGGTGAAGATCAAGCTCGAACTCGTCGGCCTACGCGAGCACTCCGACAAGATGCCCTCGGAAATCTCCGGCGGAATGAAGAAGCGGGCCGGCCTGGCCCGGGCGATCGCGCTCGATCCGAAAATCCTCTTCTACGACGAACCGTCGGCCGGCCTGGATCCGGTGACGTCGGCCGAGATCGATCAGCTCATCATCGATCTCAATCGCAAGCTCGGCGTGACCAGCGTGGTCGTCACCCACGAGATGGACAGCGCCTTCCGCATCGCCGACCGCATGGTGCTGCTCGACCGCGGGCAATTCATCGTCAGCGGCACGCCCGAAGAAATGCGCAACAGCACCGACCCGCTCGTGAAACAATTCGTGCACGGCCTGACCGAAGGCCCGCTCACCGACCGCCGACGCGCGGGCGGGTATGAACTGGATCTGCTCGGAGAAAAAACTTAAGGAGGACTTAGGACTCAGGACTTAGGACTTAGTGGAAGAGAATTCACTGAGCCCTAAGTCCTTAGTCCTAAGTCCTATGACTCTATGACCAAACAACGCAACGCTTTCAAAGCCGGCCTGTTCATCATCATCAGCATCGGGCTGATCATCAGCATCATCGTCGGGATCCAGGGGCTCGACAGCTTTCTGGAGCCGATCCAGCACCGTTCGGTCACGTTCCGGCTGGCGGACAATCTCAGCGGGCTGGATAAGGGCGACGACGTGCGCGTCGGCGGGGTGAAGGTCGGCAAGGTCACGCACATCGAGTACGTCGCCGCCTCTGATGACGGCAAGCCGATGCTCATCGTGCACTTCCACATTCCGCAAAAATACGTCCTGCACGAAGACGCGCAAATCACCGTCGAAAGCACGGTGACCGGCTCGGCGTGGCTCAACCTGGCGAACCTCGGCACGGGGAAAGATCTGCCCGAGCAGCACGCGCTCATCGGCCATGCCGGCGGCGTGACGGCGCTGCTCGCTAAGGCAGACGACGCCATCACCACCTACAAAGATGCCGGCGTTCTCGCACAAAGCGTGATCAGGAAAGTGAATGACAATGTCGATCCCACGATCGGCAAGTACAACGCGCTGGCCGACCACGGATCGGAAATGATGATCGCCATCCGCGACATGATCGGCCCGAGCACCACCGACTGGAAAGGATTCATCGCCAACCTCAACGTCACCACCGGCTCGCTCAAGGACCGCGTGCCAGCCGTGCTCGATGAAGCTAAGACCACGCTCGTCAAACTGCAGGGCACGATCGACAACGCCACCATCGCGATGGAAGACGTAAAGAAGACGATGGCCAACGCCCGCGACGTGACGGCGTCGGCCCGCGGCATTCTCACGAACAACCGCGCCAAATTCGACGGCATTATCGCGTCACTCAAAACCGCCGGCGACAACGTGAAATACGCCACCGCCGAACTCCGCCACTCGCCGTGGCGGCTGCTCTACAAGCCGAATCCCGGCGAGATGAACAACCTCACGCTGTTCGACTCGGCCCGCGAATTTTCCGAAGGCGCCAACGACATGAACGACGCCGTGCAAGCCTTGCGCGACGCCGTCAACAGCGGCTCGCTCCCGCCGGAAGAGCTGCAGAAGAAGATCGACGCCCTCGACCGCAGCTTCAATAAATTCAACGAGGTGGAGCAGAAGCTGTGGAAGAATGTGAAGGAATAGTGCTCACTTTTCCCGGCGAGAACTGATGTTGCAACGCGCGATAGAGCGTTTCACCGTCATTTGAATCACATGATGTTCGTCGACGTCATCCTGAAATACGCCGAAGAATCTGGCCGACTGCGCGGGGAGGCTGGATCCTTCGGCGTACCTCAGGATGACGATCTACCTGAAGGTGAAATACGCTAGCGCCGCCCGGGCATTTTTGCATTGTGCGAGAGCGATAATTCTGTTCTACCTTCCGTAACGTATGAGCTTTTTTGAGATCATCAGCTTTCTCATCACGCTGGCGGCACTGTTCAGCTACGTGAACGCGCGGTACATCAAGCTGCCGACGACGATCGGCGTGATGCTGGTGGCGCTGGTCACGTCGCTGGCGCTGACAGCCGCCGGCTCGCTCACCGAAGGGTTTCGCGAGCACGCGGCGGAGCTGGTCAACAGCATCGATTTCGAAAAAACTCTCCTGCACGGCATGCTGGCGTTCCTGCTCTTTGCCGGTTCAATCCAGCTCGATCTTCACGACCTCATGAAGGAATGGCTGCCGATCTCCGTGCTGGCGCTGTTCGGCACGCTGGTTTCCACCTTCGCCGTCGGCGGACTTTTGTGGCTCGTGGTTCCATTGATCGGCCTGCAGATGCCGCTGATCCACTGCCTGATTTTCGGCGCGCTGATCTCGCCGACCGACCCGATCGCAGTCCTCGGCATTCTCAAGAAGGCCGGTACAACCAAGGAGCTCGAAACCCAGACGGCCGGCGAGTCGCTCTTCAACGACGGCATTGGCGTGGTGATCTTCCTGATCCTGCTCGAAGTGCTGGCCGAAGGAAGTGACTCCGTCACCGCGTCGCATATCGCCTACTTACTGCTGAAGGAAGCCGTCGGCGGATTCCTCATCGGCCTGGTCGCGGGATTCGCGATTTACCAACTGCTCAAGCAGGTCGACAACTACCAGGTCGAAGTCCTGCTCACGCTCGCATTGGCGATGGGCGGCTACGCCCTTTCCGATGCTTTGCATGTTTCTGCCCCGATCGCGATCGTGGTGGCCGGGCTTTTCATCGGCAACCAGGGCCGGCATTTTGCGATGTCGCCGAAGACCGAAGAGCATATCGATACGTTCTGGGAACTCATCGACGAAATCCTCAACGTGGTGCTCTTCATGCTGATCGGGCTGGAAGTGCTGGTGATGCCGTTCCAGCGGTCGTTCATTCTGATCGGCGTGATCGCGATCATCGTGACGCTCCTTGCCCGCTGGGCCAGCGTCGCGGGACTCGTCGCGCTGATGAAAATCCGCCGCCCATTCGCACGCGGCACCGTCACGCTGCTCACCTGGGGCGGCCTGCGCGGCGGGATCTCAGTGGCGCTCGCGCTTTCACTTCCGCAGAGCCCGTACCGGAATTTGCTGCTCGCGATTACGTACTGCGTCGTCATCTTCTCCGTCTGCGTGCAGGGCCTGAGCATGGGCTACGTGATCCGCCGCGTGAGTCGCGCTGTCGCGCCGAGCTAGCCGACCATTCGCGCCACTCGTTTCACCGGATTTCGCCGCCGCGCGATCCATTCAACGCCTAAAATAAACTGGCGAATTTCCACGTTTCGAAACACACTCAACCGCGGCGAAGGACATGCCTCATGCGAGTCCGCCTACTTCATTGGTGGGAGATCATCAGCTCCGGCTACTGGTTCGTTCCATCGGTGATGACCGGGTTCGCTGGCGTGTTGGCCCTCTTTCTGCTGCACATCGATCGCGTCTACCTCCTCTCCGAAGGTCGCATCGGCTGGCTCTACTCCGGCGGATCGGAAGGCGCCAAGACGCTGTTGTCGACCGTTGCCGGCTCGACGATCACCGTCGCCAGCGTGGTGTTCTCGATCACGATCGCGGCGCTCACGCAGGCGTCGGCGCAGTTCGGGCCGCGGCTCCTTCGCAACTTCATGCGCGACACCAGCAACCAGGTGGTGCTCGGCACGTTCGTCTCCACGTTCCTGTACTGCCTGCTGATCCTGCGGACGATCCACGGCAAGTTTGAAGACGGCCAGGCGTTTGTACCGCAGGCCTCGGTGACCGTCGCCGTGCTGCTGGCGATCGCGAGCATCGCCGTGCTGATTTACTTCATCCATCACGTCTCGGTATCGCTCCAGGCGCCGAGCGTGGTGGCGGCGGTGCAGAAAGATCTGATCGAGGCGATGAATCATCTCGCCGGCGGACAGAACGGCGTGAGCGTGGATGCCGATCACGCCAAAGCTGTTGAGAAGCCGCCCGCCGGCAACGCTTCCAAGGGCTGCCCCATCGCTTCGTACTGCGACGGCTACATCCAGGCGATCGATTATGCATCGCTCGTGAAAGCCGCGCGCGATGCAAACGTGCTGCTCCGCCTGCACTGCCGCGCCGGCGATTACGTGATCGAAGGGAACGCGCTGCTGGCGGTCTTCCCGGCCGATCGGTGCGATGCGGACCTTTCAAAACGACTCAACGAGTCGTTCATCTGCGGCTATCACCGCACTTCAGAGCAAGACATCGAGTTCGCGATTCACCAGATGGTGGAGGTGGCCGTCCGCGCGCTCTCGCCGGGGATTAACGATCCGTTCACCGCCATCAACTGCATCGACGCGCTCGGCTCGGCGATCTGCCGAATCGCCCGCAAAGGCCTGCCCGGCCCCAACCATCACGACGACTCCGGCACGCTGCGACTCATCGCGCCGGTTTCAACCTTCGACGGAATCGTCGATGCCTCCTTCTCCCAAATCCGCCAGTACGGCCGAACCAGCGTCGCCGTCACCCTGCGGCTGCTGGAAGTGATCGCCGAATGCGCCGGCCAAATCCGCTCGCCCGACGAACAGGCCGTCCTGCTTCAACAAGCCGAGTTGATCTATCGCCAAGGCCAAATGCCCGACGCGATCCCCGAAGAACGCGACCGCGCCGAAGTACTACAACGATGGCACGCAGCCGTGAAGGCGCTGTCGCCGGCGAGATGAAGGCCTTCTGCCCAAGTCCGGCAAATACGCCTTGCCTTGTCGAACTCCAAGAGCATTTCACCTTCAGGTAGATCGTCATCCTGAGGTACTTCGAAGGATCTAGCCTCTCGGCTCAATCGGCTAGATCCTTCGGAGTACCTCAGGATGACGTTCACCGAAATCCGCAATACAGGTGAAGGTGAAACGCTATACCGCGCCATCCGCACGGGAATGAACGAAGCGCCGAAGCACACCTCCGCGTTCTACACCCGCCGCGGCTTTGACGCGAAAAAATTCCCTTCCGCAATCCCTGGTAAAATCTCAATGACTTTCCCAGAAAAGACTTACGCGATTTTCCGATGATGAAACAGGGTGTCCCAAGGTAACATTTGCGCCCCCAATGCGCCCCCAATGCGCCCCCGACCCACCCCCATTTCGACAAAAACCAACCCCATTGCGTCATTGATTCGCACCCTTTCCGACGAATCCGTTTCAAATGTCAAAGAACCGACCCGGCCTACAACCCCGAGCCCACGCCGCCCACCACAGCGCGCCGAAAATCCTACCGCCGCGGGCCGGGAAGTCAAACAAAATGTTTATATTTTGTTAGGGCATTTTTCCGCACGTAATTTCGCCATGTCCCGGACCCACCGCCCTCTTGTCGCGGCAGGGCACCGCGACTCATTATGACTTCATGCTTGAAGCAGGCGGGCGATCATCCCGCCCCGGTCGGAAGCGACAAAACGCCCATCGGCCGATTTCGTTGATGTTAAAACAACAGGTCAGAATTGCCGAATCTAATATGGGCTATTAATCTTGCGGACTAAAGTCCGCAAGATTAAACGGACAAACCCTCGGAACGTTATCTTGCGCGTGACGCGGTATAATAGTAGTTATCCGGCGGAAAACATGCGGCGACTGAGCGTCCAACCGAAAGACCATCGACTGGTGCCGATTCCCGAGCATCTCCGCGACGGCATGCGCGAAGTTCACCAGTTGCTGCAAGACGCGGAGAACGACTCGGACATCGCCGTAGATTACGACGACGCCATTCAAGTCTCCGGGCTGTGTGGTGGTCGGTATCGGAAAGGGAAACGGCCACTTGGACTCACCTACTACCCGGAGAACGGCGGGAAGCGGGAACGATGGTACTTGACGCTTCATCCGCTGGAGATCGAGGACATCGCGGACGGCGTCATGACCGAAATTAAGCTGTACTGCTGCACGGCGGCCGATTGCGGGATGAAGTTCCGGGAAGCTGATGAGCACTGCTTCTACTGCGACTATACAGACGATTCATCCTCCGGCGGGGACGGATAAAGGGACGGATAAAGGGGACGGATAAAGGGGGACGGATAAAGGGGGACGGATAAAGGGACATTTCTCATTTCAATCAGAAATGTCCCCTTTGTTTTCCCTTCTTTGTTTTCCCTTGTACATGTGTGCCGTCAGTGCCTGGCGGTGCAACCCGCCGCTGCGTCGATTCGCCGAACGCCTCAAAGCCGCCGGCAAGCCGTTCAAAGTCGTCATCACCGCCGTGATGCGCAAGCTACTGACGATCCTCAATGTCCTCATCCGGGAGAACCGACCGTGGCGAAACGAAATCATTCCTCAAAACACTTGAAATTAAACACAGCCGCTTTTCTTTCTCCTACCTCAGGCACAGGTAGGACGCAGAAAGGCAGGATGAACCGACCGAACGTTCTCTACATCCACTCCCATGACACGGGGAGGTATGTTCAGCCTTATGGTCAGGCGGTGGCGACACCGTGCCTTCAACGCCTGGCGGAACAAGGCGTCCTCTTCCGTCAAAACTTCTGCGTCAATCCGACCTGCAGTCCGAGTCGCGCTGCACTCCTGACCGGTTGCTACCCTCATGAGAACGGCATGACGGGGCTTGCAAATCGAGGATGGGCACTGAAGGATTACAGCCAACACGTCATCCATACGCTGCGCAAGGAAGGGTACGTCTCCGCGTTGGCCGGGATACAACACATTGCTTCTGACACAGAGCAGAAAGAGGCGTGGCAGATCATCGGCTATGACCGGCATCTTGAAAGCGATGCCTTCAAGCCAAAGAACTCGTTTCTGCACGAAGGCGATGCCTGCAATCAAGCGGTCTCGTTCCTACAGCATCCGCCGAAGGAGCCATTCTTCCTCTCCGTCGGTTTCTTCGAAACCCACAGAGAGTTCCCTGCGCTTGCCGATGCACCGGATGATCCGCGCTACTGCGCCCCGCCAACCCCGCTGCCCGACACCCGGGAAACACGTGAGGAAATGGCGAGATTCAAGGCCTCTGCAAGGATCCTAGATCGGAAGGTCGGAGAAGTGCTTTCGGCTTTGGAACTCAGTGGTCTGGCTGATAAGACGCTCGTCATTTGCACCACCGACCACGGAATAGCTTTCCCCCGCATGAAGTGCACCCTGCATGATTCCGGCATCGGCACCCTGTTGATCGTGCGAGGTCCCGGCGGATTTATCGGCGGCAGAGTGGTTGACGCCATGACCTCTCACCTCGACATCTTTCCGACGATCTGCGATCTCCTCCAGATCAATCCGCCGGTCTGGCTGCGGGGCCGTTCCCTACGGCCGCTCGTGACCGGTCAGGCCGATGACCTCCATGAAGCTTTGTTCTTCGAATTGAACTACCACGTGGCCTACGAGCCGACGCGTGCCGTGCGAACCAGGCGATGGAAGTACATCAAACACTTCGGCGATCGCAGGACACCCGTCCTTCCCAATTGCGACGATGGTGAAAGCAAGTCACTCTGGCTTCAACATCACTGGAAGAACCACCCGGTGCCGGAGGAAGCACTGTATGATCTTACCTTTGATCCAAACGAGACGAACAATCTGATCGATGCCCCTGCGGCCCGGTCTGTTCTGCAAGAGCTAAGGGACCGCATGGAACGATGGATGAGGGAAACAAACGATCCGCTGCTGAAAGGCCCCGTCCCATTGCCGCCGGGAGCAGTCGACAATGATGTAGACGGCATCTCGCCCATGGAGATGGCGAAGCAAGCAAGGAGCGGAAAAGGGGTCACTACTGAACGCCATTAGCTTAGTGCGTAACTCCGCGCTGCGATTGCATTTAAGATATTCGCGCAAGACGTGACCTCCTGTCAGAATGGTGGTGCTGAAGTCACCAACCAACAGGAGGCCACGGATGGCT
>JBBQNK010000040.1:0-42116 GCA_038329865.1 Tepidisphaerales bacterium
CGACGAGCTGGCCTGGTTCGAGGCGACCGAGAAGCTGATGGGCATCGATCTCGCGCCACGAACCAAGGCGCTGCGGACGATCGCGGGCGAACTTGGCCGAATTCAGTCGCACCTGCTGTGCGTCGGGGCGGCGGGGCTGGACCTCGGCGCGTTCACCGCATTCCTCTACGGCTTTAACGAGCGCGAAGTCATCTACGACATCGTCGAATACATGTCCGGCCAGCGCTTTCACACCTCGTGGACGCGCGTCGGCGGGTTGAACATGGATCTGCCGGACGAAGCGATCTTTCAGCGCATGGTTAAGAAGTTCATTAATGAAGACATGCCCAAGGCCCTGGGCGATGTTGAAAAGTTGCTGAACAAAAATCGCATCTTCGTCGATCGCACCAAGGGCATCGGCATGATCAGCCGCGAGGATGCGATCGCCTGGAGCATGACCGGCCCGATGGCCCGCGGCAGCGGCGTGCGGCGCGACGTTCGCAAGGACGAGCCGTACCTATGCTTCGCCGACAACTGGGACGGGCAGGGCGCTAAGGCCGTCGATTTCCAAGTGCCGGTGATGACGACCGGCGACGTGTATGCCCGCTACTTAGTGCGCTGTGAAGAAATCAAGCAGAGCATCCACATCATCCAGCAGTTGATTGACAACATCCCGCAAGGCCCAGTGAACGTGAGCCCCGAAGGCAAAGACGTGCTGCCGCCGAAGGATCAGGTGTATAGCAGCATCGAAGGGCTGATTCAGCATTTCGAGCTGATCATGACCAATCGAGGCTTCGAAGCACCCCGCGGCGAAGTGTACCACGCGATCGAATCCGGCAACGGCGAACTGGGTTACTATATCGTCAGTGCCGGCGACAACACGCCTTGGCGGGCCCGCACTAGGCCCCCGTGCTATATCAACTACCAGACGTTTCCGAAGATGATGGAAGGCCATATGTTATCAGACGTGGTGGCGGTGCTTGGGAGTATTAACATTATCGCTGCCGAACTCGATCGGTAGGAGGAAAAAACCGCGTGAAAGATCGAACTTTGCGAGTTATCGCGATTTCGACAACGTTGATCGCGGTGATCGTTGCTTTAATGTCGGGGCTATGTGCTTTCGAGCGGCACTTCACAGAGAGCTTTACGATTCTCGAGGCTAAGCGGCCGCTAGCAGTTACTGAGACGAGTTTGACGGAAGTGGATGCCCTGACAATTGCCCGAAGCTCGCTTGATGCGGCAGGGTATCCATCGCAACAGTGGGCGGCAATGAAGGATAGTCGCTGCAAGCCGCCCGAGTCCTATTTTGTTAGAAACGCGAACGACCCGTTCGGTGGCTGGATCATGTTTGAAAACGAGAATCAATCGGGTTGGTATCAGGACCTGTTTGTAAACTTCGATCGCCAAGGCGCTACGTTGCACGTGCGTGTGTCTCGAGGCCACTGAGTTGAATAGAGTTGAGTATGGTGTGCTTCAGCACACCAATTGAATCGGTGTGCTGAAGCACACCCTACACAAGAGAAATTACTATGGCATGGATCGTAGAAAACCGCCGCTCGCAAGTTGTCGACAAGGGCACGCGATACCTCACCGACGACATGAAGATCGATCTCGCAAACAAATACTTCCCGCGATATCCAACCAAGCGGGCGGTGCTGCTTCCCGCGCTGCATCACGTCCAGCACACCTATGGCTGGATCCCCACGGCCGCAATGGAAGAGATCGCGGCGTTCCTTGAACTGCAGCCGGCCGAGGTGATGGATACCGCTTCGTTCTATGAAGAGTACTGGCTCAAGCCCAAGGGCAAGTACCTCATCCAGGTCTGCCGGTCGCTGGCGTGTGAGATTTGTGATTCGCAGAAGCTGACCGATCTCTGTCGCAATAAGCTCGGCATTGAAGTCGGCGAGACGACGGCCGACAAACGCTTCACGCTCGTCGAGTTGGAATGCCTCGGCTCGTGCGGCACGGCCCCGGTCGCCATGCTTAACGAAGTACTGCACGAAACCGTCTCGCCCGAGCAACTTTCAAAACTCATCGATGAACTGCCGGACGATCCGCACGATCAGAAAGATCCCGGCGTGACGTGGGACGATCATCATGGCCACTAGCGCCGACCCCGCCATCGCAGGCCAGGAGCCGAACCAGGCGAAAGCCTGGCGGAAGCTGGGAATTCTGTTCCTGGCGCTGTTCGCCATCGGCTCATTTACGTATTGGTGGGGGGCCTACGCTTCGTATCATTTTGAAGCGGTCACGCCGGACGTGCTGTACCGATCCGGGAACGACGGCCTGCGAAAATTCGCCACTGCCGTCCATCGCTCGGGCGCGAAATCAATCGTCGATCTGATCGATGACCAGGAATTGGCCGACCCGAATAAAAAGCAGTTTCAGCAGGAGATCGACTTTGCAAAGCAGGCGCATGTCGATCTGGTCCGCGTGCCGGTGACGCTCGGCGGCTGGCCGACGACCGACGACGTCCGGGCGTTTCTCGACGTCGTGACCGACAAAACCAGGCAGCCGGTGATCGTGCACTGCGCCCAAGGCGTCCGCCGCACGGGCATGATGGTGGCGGCGTACCAGATGTCGGTGCTCGGCTACGATAAAACCAAGGCTGCCGCCGCGATCGAAAGTTTCGGCCATAGCGATCGAACGGTCGCCGACGTGAAAAAGTTCATCGAGATTTACAACCCAGCGACGCGCACCGTGACGCAGACGATGCAGCAGTCGGAAGAGTAAGTTTGCTTAGTCGTCCCGCGTGCGGGGCGCGTTTTCTGTTCAACACCGCGCCCCGCACGCGGGGCGGCTGAACGCGGAGAAGCGCGAGATGCCTGATTCCCCGCCCGGCAAAGGCTTTTTCTACTGGCTCGGCCGGCAGGTAGGGTATGTTGCCCGCGCGGTGAAAACGCCCGTCGCGCCGACACCGATTTACGAGCAGCGGCGAGTGCACGAGCAGCCGCACCCGGCCGACCCGTCGCTCACGCTTCGCCGAACGATCACCGACGAGGTGGTGAAGTCGCCGCCGACGCAGGACAAGTCAGACACATCTTCTTAAGAGGGAGAGCGCCATGAAAATTCGATTCGCCGCATCGATGCTGGTGTTGCTGTTGGTGTTGCTGCTGGTTCACTCCGCGGTCGCCGACGGTCTGCCCGACCAGTTGGCCGGCGACGGATTGACCGTTCGGTTCACCAACAAAACCGCGACGGCCTCGGGCACGATTTCGCTGGGTGCGAACACCTATCCGTTCGCCGGCACGTTTCGCGACAACCGGCTGGTCGGCAGATTCAGCGCCGGCGCGAACGAGTACGACTTCACGCTCACGCAAAACGGCGCACAGTTCGTTTTGGAAACCGGCGGCACGCACTACAACCTGGCGGCCGGCAACGCGCAACCGGCAGCGGGGCCGGTGCAGGGCTTCACGTACGAATCGAAAAAACTCGTCGATCCGAAGTCCTCGCTCGAAGTCGCCGACATCCTCATCCCGCGCGGCTGGAAGCTGGAGCCCGGCGTGGTGTGGCGGCCGATGGATGCGCAGTTCGTTTCGCTCAATACGGCCGTCTACGATCCGCAAACCGGCTGGGCGGCGCGGTGGATCGTCACCGATCAATTCAGCTGCGATCCCACGCTCTTCAACAACGCCCGTCAGCAAGGCGCAAAGCCCGTGAGCGGCGGGATGGAGCTGACCGACACCGTCTTCAACGCCCAGCAGTACGTGCAGAACGTGGTGCTGCCGCGGTATAGGAAGATCGAAGGGCTTCGCGTCATCACGTCAGAAGACATGCCGAAGTTCGCGCAAAGCGTCGACCAGAGCAAGGCCGCCATGCACCAGGAGTTCAATCGCAACGGCCGGGAGATTCAGTACGCCGCGACGCGCGTGCGAATTGAATATCCCACGCCTAACGGCGCGGTGATGGAAGAAGATATCTACTGCGTGATGCAATGCAGCTGGGATGTGCAGGGCATCGCCAACGCGCGGCAGGTGGGCCTGCCCGGGCAATACTGGTTCGCGCCCGAGCGGGTTTACGGCCTCACCGCGCCCAAGGGCCAGCTCGATACCGCCACGCCCTACCTGCAAACGATCATCACCTCCCTGCGGCCGACGATGCAGTGGAACGCGTTCGTGCAGAACATCCAGCGCGAGATCGGCCACATCCAGTTCGACGCCCACACGATGGAAATTCTCGCCCGCAAGGAGATCACCGAGTCGCAGCGCAAGAGTGTGGAAGACAGCTGGAAGTCGGCCGACCAGCAGTCGAGAGACGTCGGCGCACTGATCAGCGGCACGCAAGCAAGAACGAACCCGAACAACCCCGGCGGCCCACCGATCGCCGGCCCGGCGGGGAAAAATACGTGGACGAATCCGCAGGGCGAAGTGAAACATTTGCCGCCGAGCGAAAACCCGAATCTGGAGCCGGGGAGTTCGGGCAATTGGACGATGGCGAAAAATACGGGGAACTAGTTGCAGGTGTCGCGATCCCATTGCAAAACGTCGTCATCCTGAGGTACTCCGAAGGATCTTGCGTCCATGTCAGGTCAGCAAGATCCTTCGGAGTACCTCAGGATGACGAGTTGCGTAAAACCAGGTTTCTCGTTTTTTTGAGGAACAGTCAATGCGTAACAACCCGCTGAAGCGGGCTGACCGCGAGGAAATCGCCTAACGTTCAGAAGCGATACCCAAGGTTGCCCGCGATCTTCGCTTCGCTAAGATTGATTGGTCGATTTAGATCAAGAAGGTAATGTCTCATGGCGTTTAACGAACCGGTCCTCACCAAGCGAATCCCACTCGATCCCGAGAAGCGAAAGCTCGTGACGTACGATCAGTACGTCGCTACCGGCGGGTACGCCTCTCTGCGCAAAGCGATGGAGATGAAGCCGGACGACATCATTAAGCTGGTGACCGACAGCGGCCTGCGCGGTCGCGGCGGGGCGGGGTTCTCTGCCGGGCAGAAATGGTCGTTCATTCCCAAGGAAAAGAAGGGGCCGCACTACCTGGCGGTGAACGCCGACGAATCCGAGCCCGGCACGTTCAAAGACCGTTACCTGATGGACTACGATCCGCACGGCCTGCTCGAGGGCATTGCGATCGCCGCGATGGCTACGCAGTGCGACATCGCCTACATCTTCATCCGCGGCGAATACCACCGGCAGGCCAAGGCGCTGGAATTCGCGCTCAAGGAAGCGTACGACCAGAAAATCTTCGGCCCGCAGGGCATCTTCGGCTCGAGCGTGAAAGTCGAATGCTTCGTCCACCGCGGGGCCGGCGCTTACATCTGCGGCGAAGAGACCGGGTTGCTCGAAGCCCTCGAAGGCAAGCGCGGCTGGCCGCGCAATAAACCGCCGTTCCCGGCCATCGCGGGCGCGTTCGCGAAGCCGACCGTAATTAACAATGTCGAAACCCTGCAACTCGTCCCGCCGGTGATTGAAAAAGGCGCGGCGTGGTTCCGGTCGATGGGCACGCCGTCTTCGCCGGGGCCGAAGCTGTTCGGCATGAGCGGGCACGTGATGAAGCCGGGCGTGTACGAGAACGAACTCGGCATCACGCTGCAGCAATCGATCGACATGGCCGGCGGGATGAAGGGCGGCAAGTACAAAGCCGCCATCTGCGGCGGAATCTCCATGGGCGTGCTCGGCACGAACCAGCTCGATATCAAACTCGATTTCGACGACGTCCGCTTCCGCGGCGGCTGCCTCGGCCTTGGCACGGCGGGCATGATCGTCATGAACGAGCACACCGACATGGTCAACGCGCTGCGCAACTGCGTGCGCTTCTACGCCCACGAATCCTGCGGCCAATGCACGCCTTGCCGCGAAGGTAGCGCGTGGATGCGGAAGATCCTCGACCGCATCGTCGACGGCGGCGGCAAGCCGAAAGACCTGGACATGTTGCTCGAACTTGAAAAGACGATGGGCATCATGCCCGGCACGACGATCTGCGGCCTGGCCGACGGGACCGCGTGGGCGACGCGCACGTTCATCAACAAGTTTTATGACGAATTCGCCGCGCGATGCGTCGAGCCGACCGTGCCGCTGACGATCACACGCGGGCGCAAGAACGTGCTCAACCCGATGGGCAGCAACACGCGGTAGGCGTGCGGGCTTTTAGCCCGCATGAATTTTCTCGACAAGAACATGCGGGCTGAAGCCCGCACGCCAATCGTTCCTTCAAATGTCCCCTCCCGCGAAAGAAACGTCCCGCCTGCTCGCTGTCGATGCGATGCGGTTCGTCGCCGCGTTCGGCATCATCTGGATTCACACGGTCGAATCGCCCCGGCTCACTACCTCCATCGCACTCGGCCGATTCGGCGTGCCGTTTTTTGCGGTCGCTTCACTTTGGCTGCAAAGCCAGAGCATGCGTCGCAAGCCGGAGTTGAAGTGGAAGCAGTACGCCGCCAGCCGGGCGATCTTGCTCTACGGCAGCTTCCTGCTTTGGAATGCGATCTATTTTCTCGCACGGTGGCTCAAGCACCGCGTGTTTCACACGGGCTCGCCGCTGAGTTGGGACATTTCGATTCTCTGGGGCGGCGTGTCTGAGCAGATGTGGTTTCTGCCGGTGCTGCTCGCGGCATGCCTGATCGCATTCCAGATTTTCCGCGCCGGCATCAACTCGCCGCGCGTCGCGATGCTGCTGGGATTGCTCTTCATGATTGCGGCGGTGCTGGCGTGTTGCATGCCGCTGCCGGGGTTTGTGCGCGACGAGGGGACGAACAATCTCGTACAGGCTGTTTATTTTTTGCTGCCGGCGCTGCTGCTGAGCGTGACGATCGGGCTGCTGTACCCGTGGCTTGAGAGAGTTCTGCGATCGCCAATCGCCACGGTGCTGGCGGCGATCGTCTTCGTCATTTCGATTTACGTGCTGACGCGGCTAGGCCGCAGCGCCGCGTGCGAATCGATCGCGGGCGTCGCGGCGTTCGTGGCCAGCCTCACCATGCTCCGCGCGGGGTGGATTGATCGTGTAGGCAAACTCGGCGCGTTCGCGATGGGGATTTATCTATCGCACGTTCTGTGGATCGAAATGCTGCAGGCTGTTGCGCATCGGGCCGGAGCGCCGGTGGCGGTGTGGCTGGATTGCTCGGTGGCCGTCGCGAGTTTGCTGGGGGCATTGCTCACGAGCTACCTGCTTCGGCGGACGATTCTCGTGCCGCGATAAGCTAATACTATTTTCCGTTGATCCAGTCGACGAATTCATCCGCCGTCGGCGCGCCGTTCAACTCGCGGAGAATTCGGCCGTCGGAGTTCACGACGAACATGTGCGGGATCGTTGAGATCTCAAACCGCCTGGCCAATTCTTTGTTCTTATCAACATCCACGCGCACCGGCACGTACGATTTGAGCGCGTCCTTCACGGCCGGGCTCGCCCAGGTCGTGCCCTTCAGGTAATTGCACGGTCCGCACCAGTCGGCAGTGAAATCGAGCATCATCAACTTGTCTGATTGCGCGGCGTAACTCCGTGCGGCCTGGTAGTCGTCGCGCCAGGGAATGATCTCCTTGCCGTCCGACTGCCGGTAGACGGATACAATCACCAGCACCACCGCGGCGGCGCCGATCAAAAGAATCGGCTTGAAGGAATTACTCATCTGTCACCTTTGCAATCAATGATACAACGCCCCATGTGGTTAAGGGGCGAAAGCGACGATTCATTCCAAAAATCTCAGGCGGCGGCGCGAATCAGGGGTAAGAGCTTGCTTCAGCCAGCGGTTTTTTGCCGGGGTGGTAGTGCGGTTCGCGGCCTTCGAGCAAGCGCCGAATATTGCCGCGGTGCTTGAAGATGATCATCCCAGAGACGACGAACGCGAAAATAGTCAGCGGCAGCTGCTCGTCGAGCACGGGCCAATTCCGCCAGTTGCCGATCACGAGATACCAGATGGGAAAAGAACCGGCACCGATGATCGACGCAAGGCTGACGTATTTCGACGAGACAAAGATGATGAGCCAGACAATAAATACCGGCACGGCCGCCAGCGTGAAGTACGGGTACAGGCCGAGCATCACCCCCAGGCTGGTTGCGATCCCTTTGCCGCCTTTGAATTTCATGAAGACGCTGAACATGTGCCCGGCGATCGCGGCGAATCCGACGGTCAGCCACAACAGGTAAAGCTTGGCCGGCAGTTCATTGTTGGCGTTGAGCTTGACGTCCGAGAGCAGGACGCATGCCGCCAGCATCGGCAGCATGCCCTTGAGCATGTCGAGCATGAAGACGAGGTAGAAATATTTCCGCCCGAGCAATCGGCCGACGTTGGTCGCACCGATGTTCCCGCTGCCGTGGCGCGTGACGTCGATCCCTTTCAGCCGGCCGACGACCATTCCGAACGGGATCGAGCCGAGCAGGTATGCAACGGGGAAGAGCAGCGCCAATCGCTGGCCGGGCGTCATATCCTTGAAGAAGGACGGGACGAGATCGCCGAAGTTTCGCATGAAATGCTCGACGGCATTCATGTCTGCAATGAACCAACCCACCAGCTACTACTCCTTACGCCGCCTGTCAGATGCAGGGGATGCGAATTGTATCGTCTGAACTCGTCGTCCGCCGTGCAAAATTATCCCCGCACAGCTCGATGATTGCGAGGGGCCGGGGAAGTTAAATTCGCGCCGAATTATCGGACGATGAAAAATCTCAACCACAACTAATGGTGGAACGACCCGCCGTCCGATTCAACCTGCAGACCAAATAAAATCATTTAGGATTTTGTTTGGACATCGCCGATGAGACCTGTATGTTTGCACGTTGTTAGGAATGGCTGTAACGCCGGTCACAAGAAAGGAATTCGTATGAGCTCCATCGCCTCCGGGAACGAAAGTGGGATCTGGAATGCAGTGTTGAGATGGGTCGAGCCGCTGATGCTGAACGTGAATTTGGCCGCGGAAGACGACGCGGAATTTGAAATGCTGGCCGTCGCCGGAACCGAGGCCGTCAGCTTTTCTGCACAGGACGAGGACGCCGAACGATGGGATGGACTGTCATGAACTACAAACTACAAGAATCGTATGGCCTGGACGACTGCGGCGTGCTTTGCAGCCCCGTCCGGTTTCGCCGATTAAAGGGCCGCGCGTTTGACGCGCGAGTGCGCGATCGGGCGTACGAAAAGCTTTTGAGCGATCTGCTTCTGTTGAGCGCGGACGGCGTGGCCACCGATCGCGCCGATCACGCCGATCGCGTCGATGTCGCTGATGTCGCCACTCTTGTCGCGTCGGAGAACGACTTCGCGCGGGAGTTTACCCCTTCACGCCGAGAACTTGTGCCATCGCTTCGCCAAGCGTCGCCGGGCTTTCAGATGTCGTAACGCCGGCCGCGATGAGGGCGGCGTATTTCGCCTCGGCGGTGTCGTCGCCGCCGCTGATGATCGCGCCCGCATGGCCCATACGCCGGCCGGGCGGGGCGGTCTTGCCGGCGATGAACGCAACCACCGGCTTTTTGATCTTGGCCTTGATGTGGTTGGCCGCGTCGATCTCGTCACTGCCGCCGATCTCGCCGATCAGGATGATCCCGTCGGTGTCGCTGTCTGCATTAAAAAGATCGAGCAGCTCGATGTAATTCAGCCCTTTTACCGGGTCGCCGCCGATGCCGACGCACGTGGTTTGGCCGATATTTCTCGTGCTGCACTGCCACACCGCTTCGTACGTGAGCGTGCCCGATCGGCTGATGATGCCGACCTTCTTGCCGCTCTTGGCTTCCTTGGCCGGCGTGTGAATGTACCCCGGCATGATGCCGATTTTGCACTCGCCGGGCGTGATCACGCCGGGACAGTTCGGGCCGATCAGATGCACGTTCGGGTGCTCTTTCAAAAATGCCTTGGCCTTGACCATGTCGAGCACCGGGATGCCTTCGGTGATCGCGCAGATCACACCGATCTCCGCGTCGGCGGCTTCCATGATCGC
Source organism: Tepidisphaerales bacterium (assembly GCA_038329865.1). GTDB lineage: Bacteria > Planctomycetota > Phycisphaerae > Tepidisphaerales > Tepidisphaeraceae > JANMES01. The sequence goes on from JBBQNK010000040.1 coordinate 9,848, forward strand.
GTCGGCCGCGAACGGCGGTGGGACGAAGATCATCGTGGCGTTAGCGCCGGTGGCATCGACGGCCTGAGCGACGGTATCAAAGATCGGCAGCCCGTTGGCGTCCTTCGTGCCGCCTTTGCCCGGCGTGACTCCGCCGACCATTTTCGTGCCGTACTCCAGGCACTGCTTGGTATGAAACGCGCCGGCCGAGCCGGTGATGCCCTGGCAGATGACTTTGGTATTGCTGTTGACGAGAATGCTCATAAGTCATGCAAGCCTAAAGGCGAGCCGCGTTTGCAGCAAGAGGGCGCGGAAATCCATCCGGGCCTGCCACTTAAGGGGCAAGCCCAGTCAGTCACGAGCCTACAATCGATGGCCCAAGCAATACGGCGTGATTACGCCTCTTGACAATAGTCGTTGTAACATATATTGTTTCGAAAGCGATGCTGGTTCGTTCCACCGTCGCACCGTTCCCAACTACTCGGAGGTCTTGTTATGGGTAAGCAAACGCGTTTTTCGACGGCATTGGTTTTGGCGATGGTCTTTTCCGGGCTCGCGTCCGCCTCGGCGTGGGCGGATTCCTACAAGCTCGATACGGTTCATTCCAGCGTCATCTTCAGCAACCACCACATGAACGCCGGTTACGTCTATGGCCGATTCAATACGATCGACGGCACGATGGTGCTCGACGACAACGCCGCCAAGTGCAGCTTTGACGTCACCGTCAAGGCCGCCAGCATCGATACCGCCAACCAGAAGCGCGACGACCACCTCAAGGGCCCCGACTTTTTCAACGTCGAGCAGTTCCCGACGATCACCTTCAAGAGCACGAAAGTCGCCGCCGGCAAAGAGGCCAACACGCTGGACGTCACCGGCGATCTCACGCTGCACGGCGTGACCAAGACCATTACGATAACGATGACGAAAACCGGCGTCGGCGGAATGGGCAAAGAAGTTCGCGCGGGCGCGGAGGCGTCATTCACCGTCAAGCGAACGGATTACGGCATGAACAAGATGGTCGGCCCGTCGGGCGATGAAGTCCGGCTGATTGTGGCGCTCGAAGGCGTCAAAGAGTAGTTGTTCGATCTCAAGCAGGCCGGGCGATCGCGCTGCAACCGCAGCGCGATCGCAGCGGCCATTTTCCGTCGCACGGACGGCCTGCCAGTGTTCTCGTTTTTTGTAAAACAACACGGGCGAGCCGCCCGTGCCACGGAATTCAGACTAACCCCCAAGCCTTTCTCGCAAATGCCGTTCACACTTCACGACATCCTCCTGACTTTCGGAATCCCGGCGGGCATTTCGCTGGTGCTGATGCTGATCGCCTGGCGGCCGTGGAGCGCGTCGCCGGCTAAAGGCAGCTGGGCGGGCGTGCTGGCGGTCGGCGGGGCGGTCGTCGTCGGGCTTTTGACGATCGATACAGTGAAGTGGCAGTGGCCGGGCTTTCCGCCGCACGAAGCCGTCGATTGGCTTTTCTTCGCCGGCATCGCCGTGGCGATCGTGGGATTGCTCGACGGCCTGCTTACGCTTTGGCCGGAGTTGCGGGCACTGCTCGTGCAACTCCTGGCGACGGCTGTCGCGTACCTCGTGCTGCAGCCGATCATTCAAAATCGCTGGACCGGCGAGCAGGCGGTGCTGCGGATTGCAGGATTCGCCGCCGCCGCCGTCGCGGGCTGGTTTGTGATCGAGCGCACCAGCGACCGCCGGCCCGATGCGCTCCCGCCGCTGATCCTCACGATGTCCGCCGGCGGATTGGCGGCGTACATGATGCTCTCGGGCTCCGTCACCTACGGCGAGCGCGCCGGCGTGATCGCGGCGGCGCTCGGGCCTATCGTGCTGATCGCACTCTGGTGCCGGCGATTGTCCCTCTCGCGCGGCGCGGCGATGGCGTTCGTCATTCTCTTCGGCGGATTGCTCGCGGCGTGTGCGGTGTATCCGGTGTCGCCCGTCGCGTGGCGGCTCATCACACTGGCGGCCGCGCCGCTGGTCGGGCTGGGCGCGCTGTGGATTCCGCTGCGCGGCTGGAAGAGCGCGGCCTTGTCGATCGGGCTAACGCTGATCGCGCTGGCCGTGGTAATGATTCCTGCATTGATCGAATTTAAAAAAGCCCAGGAATCGCTCACGCCTTGGTGAGTTCAAATCAGCCGCAGTTTCCGCAGAATCCACTGAAATGAATTCGACCGAGATCGTTCGGGTAGGGCACCGTCATCGGCTAGTGACTCGGTCGATTTCGGCGTAGGAAAATTCACCTTCGGCGCGGGCCGCGTGAAGGGGAGCGCATACGGCCGCACGAGCGGCTCGTCAGGCGCGGCGAGTAGATTCACCTCGGACGGTCGGATCGGCCGATTCGTCGCGCGGCTCAATTTTGCGGTCCGCGCAGGCAGCACAATCGGCGATCCGGATTTTTCCGACGGCTCCATGTGTGATTCGTATATCGCATCCTCCGGCAGCGCAGCGCGCCGTGACCGGAACGGACCCTCGCGAAACGTCGCCTCGGCATCGCCGAGTCGAACGCAATCGCCGTCGCTGAGCACGCGCCGCTCGATCTGTGTGCCGTGTACGAAAATCCCGTTATGGCTGTGCAGATCGTTCACCCACCATCGGCCAGCGGGATCCGTATCGATCTGGCAATGCCGGCGAGAGAGGGCCGGATCGTTGATCCAAACATCCGCGCCGATCTCGCGACCGATAACAACCGGCCCGCCGAGCTCCGCCCGATAAACTTCCTGCCCCCGCCATTTCACGACCAGATATGGCATACCCCTGATCCTCGACCGGATTGTACCACGCCATAACCGGCGGGGCGTTGGGGGATCGATTGGGAGACGGAAATTTCAGTACGCCCGCGACGACGCAAGCGAGCGGAGCAGGACGAGTGATTTGTATTGCTCTGTCCCTCTCCCGGTACGCCGGGAGAGGGCAGGGTGAGGGTTCTGTCGAGATACGAATCCCGTGTCGGAGTGCCGGCAGAACCCTCATCCCACCTTCTCCGGCTCGACTGAGCTCGCCGAAGTCCGGCGTACCGGGAGAAGGAGTCATGCGAAACTGCAAGCGGCGATCATCGTATTTTCGCGCTCGCGAATTTTCACGCCGTGCGCGGCGGCAGGACCAGCGACTTCACGCGGACAATGTTCGCCTTGGCACGCAGCGTTTCCAGCAGCGATTCCGGCGGGGCGCTGTCGGTTTTGAGCACCATGAACGCGGTAGCCGAGCCGTCCTTCTCAATATGTCGGCTGATCACCATGTCGGCGATGTTCACCTTCGCGTCTCCGAAGCTCGTGCCGACGAAGCCGATCACGCCCGGCGTGTCCTTGTTTTCGATCAGCACCATGTTGCCTTCGGGGATCATGTCCATCGCGTAGTGATCGACGCGCAGCACGCGCGGCAGGCCGTCGGCGTAGACGGTGCCGAGCACGCGGTGGCTTTCGCCGTTCTGGCCTTCCACACGAATGCCGACGATATCGCCGACTAAGCCCGCCGGCGGGGCGGTTTCGTGGATCTGCGCGAGTTCGATCCCGCGCTGGCGGGCAAGATGTTCGACGTTGATTACGTTCACCGGCGTGGCCAGGTGCGGGCGGAGCAACTCAACCGTCGCCAATCGCAGCAGCGTGTTCATCAGCTTGGGAGCGCGTGTGCCGCTGGCGCGAAGGGTGATCGTCTTGTAGCCGCCTTCGCAAACGCCGGCCAGCAGGCTGCCGATGCGGGTGGCGAGCTTGGCGAACGGCGCTTCGTCGGCCGGCAAATCGAGCTTAATGCCGCCGGCGTTCACCGCGCCGCGGATCTCGCCACTCTGCAAATAGGCGACGATCGACTTGCAGGCATCGACACTAACGGCGGTCTGGGCTTCATCGGTGCTCGCACCCAGGTGCGGCGTGAGAACGACGTTCTCCAGCCCGAACAGCGGATGATCCTTCGCCGGCGGCTCGCTGGCGAATACGTCGAGCGCCGCGCCGGCGACTTTCTTGGCCTTGATCGCCTCGGCCAGCGCCATCTCGTCGACCACCTCGCCGCGTGAGTCGTTTACGACCAGCAGGTTCGGGCGGCACTTGGTCATCAGCCGGTCGCGGTTGAGCAGGTGCTTGGTGGCGTCGCCGCCGGGGACGTGGAAGGTGATGACGTCGATTTGCGAAAGAAAGTCGTCGAAATCGCGGATCATTTTCACTTTGCCGTCCAAAGCGGTTTGCCCGCTAAAGAACGGATCGAACCCGACGACGCTCATCTCCATCGCCAGCGCCCGCGTCGCAACGGTCCGCCCGATGCGACCTAACCCCACCACGCCCAACGTCTTACCTGCGAGCTGCGTGCCTTGGTAGATGCTCCGCTTTTTCCATTCCAGCTTGCCCGAACGCAGCCCGTCATTGGCCTGGGGGATTTTGCGGGCCAAAGCGAACATCAACGCCAGCGCGTGCTCTGCGGTGGAAAGCGTGCTCGCCTCGGCGGTGTTCATCACCAGGATGCCCTTGGCGGTGGCGGCATCGAGATCGATGTTGTCCACACCCACGCCCGCGCGGGCGATCGCTTTAAGGATGCCCGGATTCGCCAGCACTTTGGCGGTTACCTTGGCGCCGGAGCGGACGATCAGCGCGTCGCAATCCACCACCGCCGCCGCGAGTTCGTCTTCCTTCAGGCCGACCTTGATCTCAAACGCGATCCCCGCTGATTTGAGAAAATCGAGTCCTTCGTCCGCCAGCTTGTCCGCAACGAGAATCTTCATGAGGCTATTGTCCTTGGCAAAAGAGCGGAGCATGGTAAAGAGAGGCGCGCAGGCAGGCAAGCGGGGGCGGGCTTTGCAATAAAACCGGCTCTCGGGCGATAAGAGGGCATTTGCAACCCGATCGGGCACGTCGACATGGATTTGCCGCCCCGTCGCATCTGATCTATCCTCCCCGCGCTTGGAATTCGGCTCACAAAGGGGCGGCCGCGGCTTAAATCAAGGATATTTCAATGACTCAGAGTATCCAACCCATTTCGCAGATCGCGACTTCGCTGCTGTATCAATCGCCAGTGCTACTGGTCTACCTCGCGGGAGTGATTGTCGGCTTGGGCTTCATCGGCCGATGGACGATCGCGGCGGGGATGTGCGTGGCGGGGTGTGCGTGGTCGCTGTCGCTCGCGATCGTACTCACGCTGGTAACTTCATGGATGACCCAGCAGATGAGGAGCAATGCCTGGACCTTTCAGCACTACTCGGACGTGAGCCAGGTCGTGAGTATCCTGGGCAGCATCGGTCGGGCGATGGGAATCGGGTTGATCATCACCGGCGTATTTGTCGGGCGACCGCCCCGTACTCCCCAGCCGCCGCCACCGATGCCGCCGCGTTGGTAGATCGTTGGGCGCGACAAAAGGTACACTTCGCCGGCCATCTGAATTCCGATCGGAGGATCTCGTGACGCATTCGCCAAACGAAGCTCTCTTCACCGCCATCGACGCCGGCGATCTCGACGTCGTCCGCAAGCTGCTCGACGCCGACCGTATGCTCGTTCACACGCGACACGTTGATGAGCGAAATCAAGAGTGGTCGCCGCTGCAGCGGGCGGCCTCGAAGGGGAAGCTCGAACTCTGCCGGCTGCTCGTCGAGCGCGGCGCGGAAGTCTACACCAACCCGATGAACACCTACCCGCCGGTGGTGCAGGCGGCGTGGAACAAGCACACCGCCGTCGTGAAATATTTTCTCGAGGAAATCCCCGATCAAGCCGCCGGCACCAACGGGCTGGGCGTGATGCTCAACCTCGCGGCCCGCGAAGGGTGGATCGACCTGGTTCGCAAGCACATCGCGCTCGATCCGCTGGCGGTTCACCAGCGCGGGTGGATCGGCGATACGCCGCTGCATTGGCCGGCACATAATAATTTTGCGGAGATCGTGACGCTCCTGCTCGCCGCCGGCGCGGATGTGAACGCCGACGAAATCCGCTGGATCGGCGGGAAGCCCCTGCACTGGGCCAGCGAGCACGCGCCGGCTTCGGTCGAAGTGCTGCTCAAGCACGGCGCTGACTTGAACGGCCGCAACATTCGCGCGGGGTCGAAATTCTTCGGCATGACGCCGCTCATCCACAACGCCACGCAGAAGGACGACTGCGGCGAAATCACCGAACTGCTGATCGCCGCTGGTGCGGATGTGAAGGCCGTGGACGCTAACGGCCGAAGCGCGCTCTCGCACGCGACGGAGCGCGGGCTGGTGAAGATCATCGAGGTGCTGACGCGGCACGGGGCGGTTTGAGGGCCTTCAAGGAGGCTCGCCGCCTTACTCCTTCTCCCGGTACGCCGGGAGAAGGGGGGATGAGGGTTCTGTCACACAGTCCAAAAGTCCACGAATAACACGAATCTTCACGAATGAATTGATTGCATTTTGATTCGTGAAGATTCGTGTCATTCGTGGACTTATTCGCGTCGAAGCAGAACCCTCACCCTACCCTCTCCCGGAATACCGGGAGAGGGACAATGCATCGCCTAATCCGCACGGCCTCAGCCAATTGCGAATTCCGCCCGACCTTCTATCGTTCTCACCATGCCCCAACGCACCGGCTTATCGACTCCGTTCAAACCCTCGGCCGCCGAGTTGCTGGCGGCGAATGATGTCACGATCGCCGACCTGATCGCGAAGGATCTCCGTGTTCTGTTCTGCGGGATCAACCCGGGACTCTACTCCGGAGCAACCGGACATCACTTCGCGCGGCCGGGGAATCGATTTTGGAAAGCCCTCCACGCCGGCGGGTTCACGCCGCGACTGATCTCGCCGTGGGAGAAGCGCGAATTGCTCAATTACGGCCTGGGGATCACGAACTTCGTCGCGCGAACCACCGCCGCCGCCGCGGAGTTGAGCGACGACGAGCTGCGCGCCGGCGCGGTGATTCTGCGTCGGAAACTCCTCCGCCATCGGCCCAAAGTGCTCGCAGTGCTCGGCCTGGGCGCGTACCGCGTTGGCTTCGGCAGGAAAACCGCCACGCTCGGCCTGCAGCCGGAAACCATCGGCGACACGCGGCTGTGGGTTCTGCCAAACCCGAGCGGCTTGAACGCGCACTACTCGCCGATCGCGCTTGGCAAACTGTTCCGAGAGTTCAACAATGCGGTGAAGCGGATGGAGAAATCGCCCGCGTAATCGTCATCAGTGAATCCGCTGATCGCGACGGCGCTCGAGCACGCGAGACTGCACTACGAGAATGGGGCGAGATTTGGGAATCCAGGCAGAACCCTCACCCTACCCTCTCCCGGAATACCGGGAGAGGAAAAGAGCAGGCTTACGACGAGGACGTACGAGGACAAGATCGAACAGCGCCCGACAGTTTGCATCCACCGGACTGGCCGCTTCAGCGGCCAGTGAATTTTAAACGCCAGACAAAAAACCATCTGTCGCCCAGGCGGCGCGCCTGGGCATTGATTCGGATCCGCAGAACACGGGCGAGCCGCCCATGCCACGGATTTCAAATCAGATCAACGTGATGAGGGCGGATTTTAAACTCGCGCTACAACCCAATCGCCGCGCGCGGATTGTTCAGCGTCATCGCCACGATCGAGCCCGCCGGCAGATGAAGCTGTTTCGCCAGTCGCTCGGCCGATTGTGGCATACTGATGGCGGAGCCGACGAAGTGGCTACCGTCGGGCGCGCGGGCGGCCATGTCTTCGCCGATCAGCAGATCCCACCGCCCCAGCGTGTACCGCCCGGGGCCGAGGCCAGCGGGGGCGATCGCGTCGGTCACCACGATGCACCGCTCCGGGCCGACGGCGGCGAGAAAATTCCCCAGCACCGCGAACGGCACGTGCACGCCGTCGGCGATGAACATCGGCGTCAGCCGGCCTTGGCGCGCCAGCGACAGCGCCCGCTGGATGATGTTGTCGTGCCGGTGCATCTGCATTGGGCAGCCGTTGCCCAGGTGCGTGAAGAGCGTGAGGCCGGCATCGACGGCGGCGTTGAGTTGATCGAGCGACGCATCGGTATGCCCGGCCGATATCGCGACTCCCTGCTTCGCGAGAAATTTCGTGACGAGGAAATTCTCATCGCATTCCGGCGCGAGCGTGACCAGTTTCGCCAGCCCACCGGCGGCCGTCAGCAGTTCGCTCATCGCCTCGACTGTCGCCGGCCGAACCGCGTCGGCGGGGTGCGCGCCGCGGTAGCCGTTGGTCTCGTTGATGAACGGCCCTTCGATATGCAGCCCGGTGACCAACTGCTTGGCCGGCGGCAACTGCTCGCGCAACTCCACCAGCCGCCGCAAGCGACGGCTCATCACCGAGAGGTGATCAGTGATGATCGTCGCCAGAACGCCGACCGACCCGTCGGCTGCGAGCTTCTCGCACGCGGTCTGGAGTTGCTCGGCCGACAAATCGTCCTGGTTAAAATCAACGCCGCCGTAGCCGTTGACCTGGAGATCGAAGTATTGCGGCATGGGAAACTTTCCGTTCGCGAATCGAGCGGACGAAATCGTAAGTGAGTTGCGGCGATCGCTCAATGATCGTGGGATGAACGTCCGGGCACAAAGTCGAAGTGATTTACCGTGATATGCTCCGAAGGTACTTCTAAATCGTCCAATTCCTCCGCGAAGGCGCAAGCGAGCGGCCTACCCCGTCCGGCAGGCCGCTCGCTTGCGCCTTCGCGGGAAATTGATCGACGCTCACTCCAAAGCATGACGATCTTCATGAGACACGCAAGCGCCTCACGCGGTGGCAACCTTCGACTTCCGCCGGCGCCACAGCTTCAAACCGATCGCGATCGCCACCACCCACGGCAGCACGAAACAGAGGCCGATCACCACGAACTGCATGCTGAGCAGCAATCCGCGGGCGCTGAGGGACAGGCCGTGGCGGAGGTTGGCGAGCAGGCCGCCGGTTTCGCCGGTGATCGGGCCGGGGGTGGTGAAGGTGATGTCGACGCGGCTCTTGGCCAGCGTGCCGGTCGGCACTTCGGCGTTCTGCGACGTGCTCACGGCCAGCACCTTGCCGGTGTTGCGCACGGCGGCGATGGCATTCGGTGTTTGATCGAGCGGCAGTTCCATCGTGAGTATGGCGGTGGAAATGCCCGCGGGCTCGGCCTGAGCGTCGCTGCGGATCACGCGGCCGCCCGCCTGCAGCAACGCCGCCTGCAGGCCGGCTGAAGCCTGCTCCACGTCGCCGGTTTCGATGCGGAACGTCGCGCTCTGCCGCGGCGGCAGGGCCTGAGCGGAGTAGATCGTCAGGTCATACCCGCGCTTGCTCATGGTGACGCCGGCGTTGTCGTTGGTTTCGCTCGTACCCAGCGTGATGATCTCGCCCATCGCCTTCAGGTCGGCCAGGAACCCGTCCGCATCCGTCGTCGGCACTTCAATCCGCGCGTCGGCGCGGCCGCGATCGGACCGGCCCTGAGCGGTCCCGCCCTGCACCACTCGGCCTCCGGATTTGATGGTTTTTGCTACAATCGTATTGTACGCCGCCGACACGTCCGTCGTCGCCAGCTCGATATGAACCGTCTGCCGCGGCGCCACGTTGGCCACGTTGTAGAGCGAGAGCGTGAGGCGCGAATCACGCTTCTCCACCCGCGTGGTGGGCGTGGCCGGGTTGTTCGGGTCGGTCGTGGTCGACTTCGTCGCCTCCAGCCGGGCGACTTTGCCGAGCTGCTTGATGCGATCGATCACCGGCCCGCTCCCGCCGCTGGGAATGTCGGCCACGATCGTCGACGCCATCTGCCCCGCGTCGAGCTTCTTCAGATCCGCGCTGACGATCCGCGCCTTGGCGTCGGCGAGCATCGCCAGCGCGTCGGCGCGGGCCTTCTCCACGTCGTCGGCCTCCACGCCGGCGTTGATGGTCTCCTGCTCCACCGTGGCCGCGGCGGTTTGAATGTCGCGCTCCATCAGCGTGATGGTGAGCGTGCTCATCGCGATCTGGTTGTCGTAGTACTTCATCTGCCCGAGGATTTTCTCGATCTTCCCGCGCCACTCGGCGAGCTCCTTCTCGGCCGCCAGCAGGTCCTTGATCTCGCCCTTGCCGTTCTTGATCAGGTCGAGAAGGCGCTCCTCCATCGCCCGGTCGGCCCGCAGCTCGCCGTCGAGGTCGTAGTATTCCTTGCCGACGTCCTGCGAGCCGATGCGCTGCGATTTGAGATCGCCCAGCGCCCGCAGCTGCAGTACGAAAGTGTCCAGATGATCCGGCGGAATCCGCACGACCACTGCCCCGCGCACCTTGCCGTTGGCCAGCTTGTCGGAAGAGGTGGTGGCGACGAACCCGCGCTCGTCGCTGACGATTTTGCCGATGACAGCCGCGGCGGAGTCGAAGCGATCGACTTCAAACGCGAGCTCGCCGGTGCGGATGATCTTGGGGGAATCGATCGCCGCCGGCTGCGTGACGGGCGGCTGCGCGGGGGCTTGGGGATCGCGGTCGAGGACGGCGACGGTCTTGTTGAGGTCGAGCTTGGATACCGGCAATGTTTCGGCTTGGGTGCGAAGCTGATCTACTTGCCTTTGCAAAATCTCTTGCACGGTGGTTTTTGAATCTTGCGCCCCTTTAAGATCGAAATTCATCTGAACGAGCTTCGTGGCACTGTTAACCGCGGCTTCGCCGCGCCGCAGCATTTCGACTTCGTGTGCGGTAGGGGTCGCAGAATTCTTGTTTTGCAGGACCGAATTGGACGTGGCCGATTTCTCGGAGTCCGTCTCCCCTGAAAGGGTTTGCCCACCCAATTTAAGCGTGCCGCCGTCGGGCACGCTAACACTCGTGAGCGCGCGTTGATTGCCAGTAAGGTCTAACGTGGGTTCTTGAATAAGCTTCGCCGTGGCGGTCATCTCATCGAGCTGCGCCTGCTTGGCTGAGCGATCGAGTTCTGTCTGCGTCCTGACCATCTCGAGCGACTTGACCGGCGTCATGGATGAGGACGGATCGTATGGATACAGCGTTTTCTGACTGTCCTGCTTGGAGGGGACTTCGAAATTGGCGGTGGTCTGTACGCCATTCCTAATGGTACTACCCCGCGTTACGGGATCGAAATACAGGGCCAACGTACTCTTCCCGTCCCGATCCTTTTCGCGCCCGAGTGTGAAATTCGGAGCGTCTTTAAAGTCAGGAACCGCCGTGGCGAGATCCGAGACCTTGTACTCCTTTGTCTTCTCAAGCGTGCCGCCGGTAACCATCGTGCCGCCGGAGTAAGTACCGGCGCCGTTGAGCCCTAGGGAGGAACCGTCAGCGTTTCGTGTTCCCGCGGCGGAACTAAGTCTGCCCTCCCAGCCGCCGGTGAATTTTCCATTGTCCGCTTGGATGGGAGCTGCGCCGTAATACGTGACGCCGTTCGAATTTCCGACCGGGAGTTTGTAAAGGTCCTTGTCGGCGATTCCGTCGCCGTCGGCGTCGATCGTGGAACTCAACAGCGGGAACTGTCTCCCGCTCTCTTCTTTTTGAATGAAGATCGTTCCGTTTGTGCGGGCGTCGGACACTGTCGAAAAATCATTCGAAAGACCGTGCATCAACGCCTTGGCGTCGGCCATTTGATGAGACCGCAATTCAGTCGATCCCGCACCTTCAGCGCCAGATGTTATCTTCGAAGGCGAATATTTCTGAACTTGAATCATCCCCGTGCTGGTGTATCTTCCCTGATCCGTTCGTGACGGATCGTACCGTTCGAAGTCAGCCAGGTACCCGTCAATCGCGCGGCCGATCGCGGCAACGTCGGTCGCCGAATCCAATTTCTCGCTGCTCATCCAGCCCCACATTCCGCTGGTTTCACCCTGTTGCGAGCCGAGGTAGCCGAACGTGCCGAGGATGACGCACGCGGCCGTCGTCAGGGCGGCGCGGCGGACGATCGGGTGGATCGACCAGCGGCGGGAGGAATCGAGGGCGGCGATGACGCGCTCTTCCACGCCGGCCACGATTGATTCAACGCCGGCGGCGCGGTGCAGGGAAAGGTCCAAGGCCATGAGGGTCTCCAGTTCGGTGCGTGCGGCGTCGTCGGAGCGGGCGAATTGCTCGATCCGTTCGCGTTCGAGATTTGAAAGTCCGCCGGCGATGTAGGCCGCGAGGTTTTCGCGGAACCAGTCGGGTTGGGATGGTTCAGTCGACATTGTTTTCTCGTCTCTCCGCGATTTCAGCACGACGGGTATTCATGCCCGTCGCGTGCGGTTCTTCTCGTCAGTGGCACAGACATTCTTGTCTGTGACGAAACGAGGTACGCCTCGATTCGTTCTCTTCGCCAGGCAACCGCATCGCACGGACGGACGAATACGCCCGTCCGTCACAGGCAGGAATGCCTGTGCCACTTAAAACACACGTGCACCGCTGTCTCTCCTGGCCTCCGCGATTTTGGTAGGACAGACATTCTTGTCTGTCGCGGGCGGAGGTAATCCTCCGTCCGTTCAATCGTGCGACCATCGGAGCCGAGTCGAGGAGTACCTCGCCTCGCGACAGACAGGAATGTCTGTCCTACTGAAGACCGCGGACATTCACGCCGGCCGCTGTGCGGCCGGATTCCGCTGTCGATCCGGTCGCACAGCGACCGACGTGGGAAGGTCCTGCAAATCCCCTCACTCGGGTTCGCTCCCTGTCGGCGAGAGCGACGGGAATTCATTTCGCAGCGCCGCCAGGCCGCGGTGGAGCAGGCCTCGCAGTTGGCCGTCGGTCAGGTTCAGACTGGCGGCGATGGTTTCGTAGTCGGCGCCGGATAAATATCGCATCGCCAGCACTTGCCGCTGCGGTTGCGGGAGCGAGTTGAGCGCTTCGAACAGGCGGTCGCGCTGGTCGGATTGGGCGAGCAATGCGAGCGGGCCTGGGCTCGGATCGATGGCTTCTTCTGCAAAACCGTCTTCGACCCGCTGAAGCGGGGCGACCGGCGAATCCTCGCGCTGTGTACGAGGCGCTCGTGCGTCGCGTTCATCGCGTAACGTTCCTGCGGCGCGTTTTTTGCGCGAGCGATGTCGGTGCGCGTCGATGCAGGCGGATTTCGCGATGCCGATCAGCCAGGCGTTGAAGCGTGACGGGTCTTTCAGCGTGCCGATCGATTTCCACGCCCGGAGGAATGTTTCCTGCGTGAGATCGTCGGCCAGGTGCGGATCGCGGACTTCGAGCACCACGGTCGCCAGCACCAGCCGGGCGGTGGCGTGCACCAGCCGATGAAACGCCGCCCGATCGCCGGCCGCGGCGCGTTTGGAGTCGGCCTGATGTTGTTCCGCCGGCAACTCACTCACGCCAGGCCTCGCGATCGTATGTCTGGAAGAGTAGACGTTCTTTGGACGGGTTGCGCGCGCGGAAAGTTTCGAAATTTAGCCACAGAGGCACGGAGGCACGGAGGCGCGCTCGTTATTCCAACGATTCTCGCAAGGAACGCGGTTAAATGGAAATAGAAAAAGGCGAGGTCGAACGAGTTGCGTGAAGGATCAAATCAGATCTCTATAAATACGGAAACACGCTCGTCAATTTTGAATATTCTCCCCGTCGCATCAATTAAAAATGAAAAAGGTCGGCTCAAACAAAGGGCGCAAAATGTCGAGAGCGCCTCCGTGTCTCTGTGCCTCCGTGGTTAAATCAGAATTCCCGCCGCTGCCTCGCCGTCGCGATGTTCATGATCTTGCGGTATTTCGCGACCGTTCGCCTCGCCAGCGTGAGCCCCTGCGCGTTCAGGCGTTCGACGATTTCATCGTCGTTCAGTGGGTTTTTCTTGTCTTCGTTATCAATGATGATCTTGAGCTTTTCCTTCACCGCGTCCCAGCTCATGTCTTCGCCTTCGGCGCTCTGCGTGCCGCCGGAGAAGAATCGGCGGAGCGGGTAAACGCCGCGGGGAGTTTGGATCCACTTTTCGCTGACGGCGCGGCTGACGGTGGCGACGTGAATGCCCAGCTGGTCGGCCACGCCGATCATCGGCAGGGGCCGTAAAAACTCCGGGCCTTTTTCGAAAAACTCCTGCTGCGCGTCGACCACCGCGCGGATGACGCGGTGGATCGTGCTCTTGCGCTGTTCGATCGCCTCCAGCAGCCATTTGGCGTTGCGGACGTTGTTGGTGAGGAACTCGCGCGTGGATTTATCGACGGCTTTTTCCTTGGCCATCTTCGAGTACATCTGGCTGATCGACAGGCCGGGCACGGGGTCGTGGGCCATCTCGATCTCGTACTTGCCGGTTTCTTCATTGAGGGTGATGATCGCGTCCGGCGTGATCGGCGGGGCGTCGGTCGGGCCGATCTGCTTGCCAGGGTGTGGGCTGAGTCTTCCCAATCGCTTCACGGCGGCTTTGAGCTCATCGATGGTTCGGCCGAGCCGTTTGCTGATCTGCGGGTAGCGGTTCATCTCCAGGTCTTTGAGATGGTCACGGACGAGGGCGCGCTCCAGCGGAAAATCGTGGCCTTCCGCGAGGTCGCCGCCTTCGCGCTCGCGCATATCGAGCTGCAGCAGCAGGCACTCGGCCGGCGTGCGGGCGCCGATGCCGGCCGGCTCCAAGGTCTGCACGAGCTTGAGCGCGGCGCTCAGTTCATCGAGGCTCGGCGGGTTTTTCGTGACGCGCTGGATCTGCTCGAAATCCGTGCGAAGGTAGCCAGTCTCGTCGATGTGATTGATAATCGCCTCGCCGGCCGTCTTCACGCCTGGCGGGGCGTCGATGAAGACCCACTGGTTGAGGAGGTACTCGGAAAGGTTCGTGCCGCGACTGGCGGTGTTGTTCATCGCGTCGAGCTTTTTGTCGCGCTCGCCGTCGAAACTGCTGGCGGCCCCGTTGCGGGTGTAATCGCGCACGCCGCCGTTGGTGGAGAACTCTTCGCTGTCGAGGTAGTCGGCGAGCTTTTCCAGGCGATTGAAGTCTTCCGAGCCGTTGGAGTCGTCCTTCACCACCAGCGGGCGTTCGTCTTCCGAATAGCTGCTGGAGGCATCGACGTAATCCTGGGCATTCTCCGCGGCGAGGGTGCGATCGCCGGGGTCGGCCTCGCGCTCGGCGAGCTCCAGAACCGGGTTGGCCTGCATCTCCTGCTCGATCCGTTCCTCCAGCGCCATCAGGGGCAGCTGGAGAATCTCCATGCTCTGGATCATGCGCGGAGTGAGGACCTGCCGCTGGTCCATCCGCATCGACATGGATTGAGATAACTGCATTTTCTACAATCGCTTAGGCGAATTTATTTCTGGGCACAGAAATTGCTAAAGACGCCGGAGTATAGCTATTGCTAGCGGGCGTGCAAATGAATTGCACTGGAATGAAAAATGATGGAATTGGTGGATCGGGCATTACTTTTCAAACATTAATTTTCTCCGCGAAGGCGCAAGCGAGCGGCCGGCCCAATCGGGCAGGCCGCTCGCTTGCGCCTTCGCGGTAATCGGGGCGTTTCCAGTTTCCTTCGTCTCGCTTGACAACCTTGCTATCCTGCAACGCCGTGCCGCCACTGATCCAAATCGACCAGCTCGACTTTTCCTATGGCCCGACGCCGGTGCTTAAACGCATCGCGCTCACCGTGGAGGCGGGCAGCACCATGGGCGTGATCGGGCCCAACGGCGGGGGGAAGACGACGCTCGTCAAGCTCCTCACCGGCCGCCTGCAGCCGACGAGCGGGGGGATTTTGATCGACGGCATGCGGCCCATTGATGCCGTCCGCCGCGGCGACCGGATCGGCTACCTGCCGCAGAACCCGCGGGTTGAGGCGAACTTTCCGCTCAGCGTGCGGCAGGTGATCACGCTGGGCCTGGCAGGAAAGACCGGCATGCTGCGAGGTTACGCCGATGACGACCTGGCGTACGTCGAATCGCTGCTCGCCCGGGTCGGCGTGGCGGAACTGGCGGATCAACCGATCGGCAAACTCTCCGGCGGGCAACTCCAGCGCGCGTTGATCGCCAGGGCGCTCGCCGCTCGGCCCAAGCTGCTGATCCTCGACGAGCCTACGACCGGCATCGACGTGCGCGGGCAGCAGGCGTTCATCGAATTCATCGCCGACATTAAGAAAGAGCTTGGCCTGACGGTGATTTTTGTCAGCCACGATTTGCGCGCGGTGACGAGCATCTCCGATCGCATCGCGTGCCTGAACGTGACGCTGCACTACCACGACGTGCCGCAGCACTTGCCCGCGGAGCTGATGTACCGGATGTTCGCCTGCGATTTAGAAGCAGCGGGCATCAAGTCGACCGCGGGGCCGATCACGGGACCGTTTGTTCCGTTGACGAGTACGGGGGCGAAATGATCTCTTCATCGGCGTGTACCGCTTCGGCGGGACGTGTCAAAATCGTTCGGTGTCCCGCTGAAGCGGGACACGCCAGTGAAAAAATTCCTCCGCGTTAAGAAATTTAATGCTCGACCATCTCCTCAACCCCGCCCTGATCACCGCGATGTCGCTATCGATCGCGTGCGCGGTCCTCAGCGTCTTCGTCGTGCTCCGCCGATGGTCGTTCATCGGCGAAGGAATCTCCCACAGCAGTTTCGGCGGCGCGGGAACGGCGTGGCTGCTCGCGCTGGTCTTTCCCGTCATGGAACAATCGCCCGTGCCGTACCTGGAACTGCTGGTGATCACGTTCTGCTTCACCACGGCGATGGTGATCGGCATGATCATCCGCCGGCAGCAGGTGCATTCGGACGCGGCGATCGGAATTTTCCTCGTCTCGTCGCTGGCGTGGGGGTTTTTGGCGCAGGGGATTTACTTCCACGTCCGCCATGCAGTGCCGGCGGGGTGGGACGCGTTTTTGTTCGGGCGGATCGAGAACCTCACCATCCAGTTCGCAATCGCGGTGGCGGTGCTCAGCGCCGTCGTGATCTGCATCGTCTTCATGCTCGGCAAGGAACTGCTCTACTGCGCGTTTGATGCCGACATGGCCGAAACCTCCGGCGTGCGCAGCGGCGTGATCCACTACCTACTGCTCGGCCTGCTCGCGATGGTCGTGGTCATCGGCGTGCAGGTGGCCGGCAGCGTGCTGATCCCGGCGCTGCTGATTCTGCCCGGCACGACGGCGCTGCTCCTCTCGCAGAAACTCCGCCGCGTGTTTGCGCTGGCGATCGGCGTCGGCCTGATCGGCGCGCTCGGCGGACTGCTGGCACATCTGCACTGGAGCTTCGTCCCCATCGGACCGGCGATGGTGTTGGTCCTATTCGTCCAGTTTTTGCTGGCGTTCGTGATGAACCGAGTGAACGGCGGTTCGCGTGGTAGAGTTGCTGCGACGACGCCGTAATCAGTTGGACGAACAAAGCGAATTTACCACAGAGAACACAGAGAACACGGAGAAGAGTTTTGGATGTGATGCCGTTTGAAGTGGCATGGGCGGCTCGCCCATGGTCTCCGTCTGAAAGCAAAGACACGGGCGAGCCGCCCGTGCCACTCGGGCCGATCTTTGCCGCTAGCCTGATATCCTCCTCGTTCTCTCCGTGTTCTCTGTGTTCTCTGTGGTAAAATTTTGTCTTTCCTTCACGCCCGCCAAAAGCTCGGTAATCCCTTGAACAAAAAGCTAGTCGTCGCGTGAAGAATGTCGCGGTTGCGGTCGGCTTTTTCCGTCTGCCCGCGCAGTCGGTTGTAGCTCATCTGGATGAATGCCTTGGCGATCCGCAGCGGCAGGTCGAGCGTCACCAGCAGCTTGTAGATGGTCGCCTTCACTCCGCCATGGTGTTTGCGGAGGTAGCGGGCGTAGCCGCACTCGTATGTGCGATACGTGTAAGGACGATTCGCCCGGCTGCTGATCCGGCCCAGGTGTTCGATCTCCGCCTCGGGAAGAAAATAGATCGGCCCGAGCGCGGCGAGCCGCTTGCACAGGTCGATGTCTTCCCCGCCGAACTCGAACCCTTCGTCCCATCGGCCGATCTGCTCGAATTGGCCGCGGCGGACGAGGATGGCGGCGCCGTCGAGTTGCCCAACCGGGCCGGCGCGGTTCGGATCGAACGAGCCCTTGCGGTATCGACGGTACGCTCGGTTGAAAAGGCCGGTCGCCTTGAGGAACGAGACGCGGTAGAGCAGCGCGGGAAACGAAAGCAGCTCGCGCCCGTTGCGCTGCGGCTGACCATCACCGCCGATCAGTCGCGGGCCGACAGCGGAGTGGTCGGAGTGCGAATCAAGAAACGCCACGAGCCGCGAAAACGCGCCCGGCCGGACGATCATATCGTTGTTCATGAAGAGAACGTTCCGCCCCGTCGCGACGGCGGCCCCGGCGTTGTTGCCGCGGGCGAAGCCGAGATTCTCGCGATTGCGAACTAGAGTGACCATCGGATATTCCGCCGCCACCATATCGGCCGAGCCGTCGGTGCTGGCGTTGTCGGCGACGATCGTCTGCACCACCAGGCCGTCGTGATTCGCTTCGATCGACTGCAGAAGATTCCGCAACATCTCCCGGCCGTTCCAGTTGAGGATGACGATCGAAAGATCAACAGGATTCGCCACGGCGGCAGAATACACGATCGACCCAGAGGAATGAACGCGGAGACGCGGAGTGCGGGAGAAGAAGGAGTTTTCCTCCATCTTCTCCTTATCTCCGCGTCTCCGCGTTCACCTGGTCTTTTTTTGGAGTTGGGTTGTCATATGACTGGCGGGCGAGAACTTTTCGCGCTCGAACGCTCACTCCTGCTCGTACGCCTCGCGCTCGAAGCAATTATCGCGGTACGCGTTCTTTCCCTTCGCCCACGCGACCAACGACGCGATCCCGTACGCCGGCAGAAAGAGCGGCCCCCATCGTTCAGCCTGGCGAACGTGAACGCGCTCGTGCGTTCTGGTCCGCTCATGGGCGGCCATGTCGCGCGCGACGACGATATGGCCGAGCGTCATCGCGCTCGCGCCGCCCTTGAGCAGTGTGCAATGTTGAAGGAACCACGACCCGAACCCGCCGGCGACTTCGAGCACGCCATCGACCATTCTACAGCCGCCACCGGTGCATAACGTGGGGACGAGCAGGATACAGCCGGCGAGAGTCGTCGGACTTGTCCACAAATAGACCACAATTCGGGAGGGTTTAACCACAATCGCTCTCCCCGGTTTCATCGCCCGGTATGGACGGCCTGTGGACAGCCTGACAGGTCGCGACGCGGGCGTGTCGCGGGCTTCCGGCGCAAAGCGCCCCCGGATCGATCGAAGACTCATTGCCTGTTCGCCCGCCCGACTTTCGCCGATCCGCCGCGCCAGGCTCCGCGCCAAGTTATCCACCGCCAAGTTCCGATAATAACTTTTGTAAGATTATTCTCCTGCTTCACTTATCGCGCGAAACTGGATTTTATCCACAATCGGCGCGCCATCATCACTACGGCTATTATATAAGATCTTTATACTACAGTAAGGAGTCGTTAGACTGCCCGGCCCGAACAAATCCTGCTCGTGAACGAAAGGTCGAGAAAATGAAAGTGATCTGCAATCGAGGCGCTCTCCTGGAGTCGCTGACCGTGGCCAGCAATGCGGTCAATCCGCGCAGCCCCAAGCCGGCGCTGCATTGTATCAAACTCTCGGCCACCGGTAACGCGATGACCGTTTCGGCGACTGACTTGGAAGTCGCCATCCGGTACACCAACACGCAGGTGCAGATCGAGCAGGAGGGCGAGATTCTCATCCCTTCCGACAAGCTGCTTGCGATCGTTCGCGAAAGCATCGACGACACCCTGTCGATTGAAATCGTCGGCGATCATGCGGTCATCAAAGGGCAGGACAGCAACTTCAAAATCTTCACACAGAAGGCCGCCGACTTTCCGCCGATTCCGGATTTTGAAGGCGATGCCGATTTCACCGTGGCCGGCGGGCAGCTCAAGCAGCTGATCGGGCAGACGCTCTTCGCCGCGGCGAAGGAATCGACGCGCTACGCTTTCAACGGCGTGCTGGTTTCCGCGAAGGTGAAAAAGCTGAACCTCGTGAGCACGGACGGCCGCCGCCTCGCGCAGGCGCGCGGCGAACTCGTCACCGACAAGACCGGCAAGGAAGGCAAGACCGCGATCATCCCCGCCAAGAGTTTGCAGCTGGTGGATAAGCTCATCGACGATCCGGAAGAGGCCGTTGGGTTTCAAATCAAGGAAAACCAGGTGATCTTCCACACCAGCAGCGCCACGCTGACTAGCAGCCTGGTGGAAGGCCAATTCCCGCCGTACGAAGACGTAATCCCGAAAGAAAGCGACAAGGAAATGACCGCCGCGACGGCCGACTTCCTCTCCGCCATCCGCCGGGCGGCACTGCTGACGACCGACGACAGCAAGGGCGTGCGCCTCGCGTTCAGCAAGAAGGGCCTCGTCCTCACCAGCCGCAACCCTGAGGCCGGCGAAGCGACGGTCAATTTCCCCTGCAAATATGAAGGGGCCGATGTCGAGATCGGCTTCAACCCCGGCTTCGTGACCGAGGCGCTGAAGGTGGTCGACACGGATGACATCACGCTCGAACTGACGGCCGCCAATCGGCCGGGGTTGCTCAAGGGCGGGCCGAATTTTACTTATGTGATCATGCCGGTGAATCTGCAGTAAATTTTTACCACGAAGCGACGAAGCAACGAAGAAATCAATTCTTTTGCCTTCTTCGTCGCTTCGTTGCTTCGTGGTAAAATTCATTTTCTCTTCGTGATCTTCGTGACTTCGTGGTTAAATTCTTTGATATGCCGCTCCGATCCGAACAACACGACCAGGCCGAGCTGCAGCGGTTGTCTCGCGTGAAAACCCTGCCCCCAAAAACCACCGCCGCGATGGGCGAAGAACTGATCCACTTCTTCAAGCAATCCGTCGAGAAGCGGCAGGGGAAATTCGCCAAAATCGCCGACGTCTGGAGCCGCCTAATCCCGCCGATGATGCTGGAGCATTGTGCACTGGAAAGTTTCTCCCGCGGCACGCTGGCGGTGCTGGTCGATTCTTCGCCGCACTTGTACGAGATGAAGCAGCTGCTGCTTTCGGGACTGGAAAAACAATTCCTGATCGCCTGCAAATCGGCGGGCTTAAAAAAGATCAACCTCAAGCCCGGCCGCTGGTACCAGGGCGACGGCAAAGAGCAGCGGTTGAACTTTTAAAACGAGGGGCAAGTATTCAGGGGCAAGGGGCAAGTAAAGAAGTCTTTCTTCTACTTGCCCCTTGCCCCTGAATACTTGCCCCTTATCCTTCTGCACTTATGCCTCCCGAATCTGAAAAAATCATTTACTCGATGACCGGCGTCTCCAAGATGCACGAGAAGAAGGTCATTCTTAAAGACATCTATCTCTCGTACTTCTACGGCGCGAAGATCGGCGTGCTGGGCCTGAACGGCTCGGGCAAATCGTCGCTGCTGCGGATCTTGGCCGGCGTGGATAAAAATTTCGAAGGCTCGATCAGCAAATCGCCGGGTTACACCGTCGGCTTCCTGGAGCAGGAGCCACTGATGGACAGCACGCTCACGGTGCGGCAGGTTGTCGAGCAGGGGCTGGCCGGCACGTTTGAGCTGCTGAAGGAGTTCGACCGCATCAACGAAAAGCTCGGCGAACCGCTCAGCGATGACGAGATGACCAAGACGCTGGAGAAGCAGGGCGAGATCCAGGAAAAACTCGACCACGTCGGCGCGTGGGACATCGACGCGCAGTTAGATCAAGGCATGGACGCACTCCGCTGCCCGCCGGGCGATACGCCGGTGAGCATCATCTCCGGCGGTGAGAAGCGTCGCGTCGCGCTCTGCAAATTGCTGCTGCAAAAGCCGGATATTCTGCTGCTCGACGAGCCGACGAATCACTTGGACGCGGAAAGCGTCGGCTGGCTGGAGCAGCATTTGAAGCGCTACGCAGGCACGGTCATCGCCGTCACGCACGATCGGTATTTTCTGGACAACGTGGCCGGGTGGATCCTGGAGCTCGATCGCGGCATCGGCATTCCGTACAAGGGAAATTACACCACGTGGCTCGAGGCTAAGCAGACGCGGATGCGGATCGAAGAAAAAACCGCCAGCGCGCGGCAGAAAGCACTCGACCACGAACTCGAATGGGTGCGCGCCAGCCCGAAAGCCCGCCAGGCCAAATCCAAAGCGCGACTCAAAGCCTATGAAATGATGGCCTCGCAGGAGCAGGTGAAGAAGGCCGCCGAGATCGAAATCTACATCCCGCCCGGCCCGCGGCTGGGGCAGCTCGTCGTCGAGGCCGACAAAATCTCCAAGAGCTACGGCGACAACCTGCTCTACGAAAACGTCAGCTTCAGCATCCCGCCGGGGAGCATCGTAGGCGTGATCGGGCCGAACGGCGCGGGCAAGACCACGCTCTTCCGCATGATCACCGGCGAAGAAAAACCGACGAGCGGCACGCTCCGCGTCGGCGACTCGGTCAAGCTCGGCTACGTCGAGCAATCCCGCGACGTGCTCGGCACGACGCAATCCGTCTGGCAGGCGATCACCGACGCGAAGGAAACCGTCCAACTCGGCACGCAGCAGGTGAACAGCCGCGCGTACGTCGCGCGCTTCGGCTTCACCGGCACCGACCAATCCCGCAGCGTCGGCACGCTCTCCGGCGGCGAGCGGAACCGCGTCCACCTGGCCCGCATGCTCAAGAGCGGAGCGAACGTCATCCTGCTCGACGAGCCGACGAACGATCTCGACGTGAACACGATCCGTGCCGTGGAAGAGGCGCTAGAAAACTACGCCGGCTGCGCCATCGTCGTCAGCCACGACCGCTGGTTCCTCGACCGCACGGCCACGCACATCCTCGCGTTCGAAGGCGACAGCATCGTGCATTTCTTCGAAGGAAACTTCAGCGACTACGAGCTCGATCGCCACCGGCGATTGGGGACCGATGCGGATCAACCGCACCGGATTAAATACCGCAAGCTCACGAAGTGAGCGCGCTCCGGTCCCTCTCTCTCCAGGAGAGGTTAGGTGAGGGCGGGCGTCAAGTTGCGCGTTTCGCCAATTCGCCCTCACTCCCGCTCTCTCCCGGAGGGAGAGAGAGGTTGGTTCTCGACCGGCCAAAATTTCAGGCGAAGGAAAAGTTATGAGCAATTCGAAATCCACCACGAGCCGCGCCACCCGCCTTCGCGCGAACAACGAAATCAGCCCCCTCGGCATCGGCGATACGCAGCCCACGCTTTCATGGTGGGTCGACGACGATCGGCGCGGCGCGGCGCAGTCGGCGTTTCAGATTCGCGCGGCGAGCGACGCGTCATCGCTCGAAAAAACGGATCTGTGGGATTCCGGCAAGATTGTTTCCGACCGCTCGATCGGCACGCCATACGCCGGCAAGGCGTTGGCGTCGCGGCAGAAATGTGTCTGGCAGGTGAAGCTTTGGGACGCGGCGGGCAAAGAGGGGCCGTGGTCGGACGTCGCGAGTTTCGAGATCGGGCTGCTCACGGAGAAAGATTGGTCCGCGGAGTGGACTGGCTCGCCGGTAATGGGTGCGGGGCAGATCGGCGGTGTGTGCCCGTACCTGCGGCGCGGGTTTGAGCTCGCCTCGCCGGTGAAGAGCGCTCGGCTGTACGTCACGGCGCTCGGGATTTACGAGGCGCACCTCAATGGCCAGAAGATCAGCCGTGACCTGTTCCGCCCGGGGTGGACGGATTACCGCAAGCGGCTTGTCTACGACGTCTACGACGTCACCTCGATGCTGCAGCCGGGCAAGAACACGATCGGCGCGCTTCTCGGCGACGGCTGGTACTGCGGGCGAATCGCCCACCTCGATCGCCAGATCATGTACGGCCAGCGGCCCGCGCTGCTCGCGCAGCTGGAAATCACTACGGCCGACGGCAAGACGCACACGATCAACTCCGACAGCACCTGGCAGTGGCGGCCGAGCCCCACGCTCTATTCCGACATGCTCAACGGCGAAGCGTACGACGCGCGGCAGGAAGTCCCCGGCTGGTGCGATGCGAATCCGCCGGCCTCCGATGGCTGGCAACCCGTGATCGCAGTGCCGAAGCCGGCCACAAAACTCGTCGCGCGCACCGCGCCGTCAGTTCGCGTGACCGAAGAACTCAAACCGATCGCCGACCCCATGCAAAGCAACAAGGGGCAGTGGGGCCGGATGAGCTGGATGTTCGATCTCGGCCAAAACTTCGCCGGCGTGATCCGCCTGAACGTCCAAGGCCCCGCCGGCGCGACCGTGCAGATCAAGTACGCCGAAATGCTCGACACGCGCCTGCCGCCGGCCAAAGCGCCGATGCTCTACACCGAGAATCTTCGCACAGCGATCGTGACCGATCACTACACGCTCCGCGGCGACCCGGCCGGCGAAACGTGGACCCCGCGGTTTACCTATCACGGCTTTCGCTATGTCGAAGTGAGCGTCGCCGAGCGCTACGCCAAAGGTCCCGCGGCGATGAAAGTCAGCCGCGAGACCGTCACCGGCTTGGTGATGCACAACGACATGCCGCGCACGGGTGATTTCAAGTGCAATCACGAACTGATCAACAAGCTGTTCCAGAACACGGTCTGGGGTCAGCGCGGCAACTTCTTCGAAGTGCCCACCGACTGCCCGCAACGCGACGAGCGCCTCGGCTGGCTGGGCGATGCGCAGGTCTTCGCGCCCATCGCATCCTTCAACTACGACGCGCACGGATTTTTCCGAAAGTGGTGCGTGGATCTGCAGGACGCGCAAATCGCCAAGCCCGGCGATTTTCACGACGGCGCCATGCCCTGCGTCGCGCCCGACATAGACATCATCCCTGACTCCGGCCCCGGCTGGGCGGACGCGGCCGTCGTCGTGCCTTGGTCGGTTTACCTCGCCACCGGCGATCAGAAAATCCTCGCCGATCAATACGCCAGCATGACCAAGTGGCTCGAGCAGCAATGGCGCACCTCGCGCGACGGCCTGCGCTGCTGGGCGAACTCCGGCCATCACGAAGGCTTCGGCGATTGGCTCGCGCCCGACTCCGCCCCCGGCACGATCACCGGCGGCACGTCGAAACCGCTGATCGCCACCGCGTACTTCATCTACGCAAGCGGCATCCTCATCGACATCGCGAAATTACTCGGCCATGAGAAGGACATCGAGCGATTCACCGGCTGGCGCGAAACGGCGATCAAAACGTTTCAACGCGAGTTCCTGGCGGCCGAGGGCGCGCTCAACAAGCCGTCGCAAACCGGCTGCCTGATGGCGCTCGGCTTCGGCGTGCTGCCGAATGGCAAGGAGCAGCCCGTCGTCGATCAGCTCGTCGAGCTGTTCAAAAAAGCCGACTGGCATTTGCAGACCGGCTTCCTTGGCACACCGCTGATCTGCCCCGTGCTCACGCAGTTCGGCCACGCCGATATCGCCCACCGCGTGCTGATGCAGACGACATACCCCGGCTGGCTGTTCCCTGTCACCAACGGCGCGACGACGATGTGGGAACGCTGGGACAGCTGGACGCCCGACAAGGGCTTCGGCGATACCGGCATGAACAGCTTCAACCACTACGCGTACGGCGCGGTCTGCCGCTGGATGGTCGACAGCATCGCGGGCCTGGCGATCGCTCCGGCCAAGCCCGGCTACAAGCATTTCATCGTCGCGCCCACGCCGAGCGAAAAAATCCGCCAGGCGAGCGCGAGTTTGGATTCCCCCAGCGGGCGGATCGAAATCAGCTGGAAGCTGACGGGCGAAGAAATCACCGGCGAGCTGCTCGTCCCGCCGAACGCAACCGCCGAGGTTAAACTCCCCGGCGCACCGGCGAAAACCGTGACCGCGGGGCGGCATCAATTGCAAGGGATTTGGAAGCCGACTTCGACAACGGCCGGCTGAACTTCGAGCATTGCCGATTCGGTCTCTCTCCCTCCGGGAGAGGTCAGGTGAGGGCGAATTGAAAGTAACGTCCCTTCGCCGGAAACGGACGAGCGAACAATCGCAATCGCTTCACCAACTTTTCTTCGCGTCTTCGCGACTTCGCGGTTAATTTAATCCGCATGCGAAGCATTTTCCCCGACATCAAAAAAGCCGTCGTCGGCATGATCCACCTTCCGCCGCTGCCGGGGTCGCCGGGGTTTGCCGGGCATCTCGATCGGATTTATGAATCCGTCCTGCACGACGCCCGCGCGCTCGAGGCCGGCGGCGTGCACGGGCTGATGATGGAAAACTTCGGTGACATCCCGTTCTACCCCGGCCGCGTGCCGGCGTACGTCGTCGCGCAGATGACGGCGATCGCCGCGGAGGTTCGGCGGACGGTGAAGATTCCGCTGGGCATCAATGTGCTGCGGAACGATGGGTTGAGCGCACTGGCGGTGGCCGTCGCGGTGGGGGCGAGCTTCATCCGTGTGAACGTGCTCAGCGGCGCTCGCGTGTGCGACCAGGGTTTACTGCAGGGGATCGCACACGAACTGCTCCGCGAGCGCGCGATCTTGAAGGCGGAGCACGTGAAAATCCTCGCCGACGTCGATGTGAAGCACTCGGCCGCGCTCGCGCACCGTCCGCTCGCGGATGAAGTCGAAGACACGATCCTCCGCGGGCTGGCCGACGGCGTGATCGTCAGCGGCGCCGGCACGGGCAAGCCGACGGACCTGGCCAAGCTTCAACTCGTCAAGCAGGCCGCCGGTAACACGCCGGTCTACATCGGCTCGGGCGTGAAGGCGAGTACGATCGCGGGCTTCCTCCCCCATGCCGACGGCTTCATCGTCGGCACGGCCTTCAAGGAAAACGGCGACGTGGCGAACCTGGTGGAAGTTCAGCGCGTGCGCGAATTGATGGGAAAGCTTTAGAGCCGCTCTTCCAAATTCTGTAAAGATGACCGACGAAACGCCCGCTACAGATCCCCGCATTTCTGACCGCCAGCCTTCTGATAAGCATGATCGGCGGCTGCGGGTATGCGCTGAAATTCCAATGCCTCGACGCGGTCACGGGCCGGCCGCTCGCGGGCGTACACGCGAGGGGCACGCTGAACAGTCAATATTCGATCAAGCTCCGGCCGACCGATGCCGAAGAATTCACATCGGCGAGTCACCTGGGAAGCACCGGCGATTTCTACGACTTCGAATTTTCACGGGCGGTATATCATCCGGCGTCGGCCACGTGTGAGGCGCACGCGGAGTCGGTGCGCGAGCAATACCCGTCAGGCTCGGTCGCGCGAAGGCCCCGGGGCGGTGATGGTCAATCGGTACGAGCCGATCGTGATTCTCCTGATTTGGGAAGAAAACCAGCCCCGCCTGCGGTCGACGAACCCGTGAGCGATGGATCATCAATCCATTTGAAAGAAATTCACCCGAGGAAGGACAATCCTTTGCCCTGCGTTTTCAGCTTGTCATAAGGGACACTTCATCAATGATGAACATAATTTCTGAAGCGATGAAAAATTAAATTGACAAGAAATCGCAGTTCTGGATATTGGCCCCGTCGGAAACTGGCGAAAAGTCCTGAACCTCCTTTTCGCCCGTCAGATTGATGTGACTCGGCTGACCCTCGATCTACCCGGTCACTGTTCTTCCCGCTCATGATGTATTTGTCGCGCCGGCTCTGGCGCTGACTGGGAAAGTAAAATCAAATGGGCTCGTTTAAAAAGGCCAAGCTATTGGCCACGGCATCCGTCGCGGGGGCGATGGGGTTGTTCGGATTCTCCTACGAAGTAAAAGCCACTCCCGCCACGTGGACCAGCGGATCAGGCTCACTTGCGACCGGTGCCAACTGGTCGACCGGTTCGGTGCCCACCGGCGACATCGCCACCTTCAACGCGGGAAATATTTCCCTGAGCCCGTCGGCCGACGGCGGCGTGTCGTTTCTGGGCGTCAACATCGCCAACAGCTCGGCGGGCAACTACAACTTTGTGCGCGGCGGGGCGGGAGCGCAGTCGCTGACACTTGGCGCATCGGGTCTGACAGCGACCGGCAATGGCACGATCGATCTCTTTTTCAGCACCGTCATTATCAATGCGGCTCAAGACTGGAATATCGATACAGACGTCACCGTCACTCAGAACAACGTTAACGGCTTGACCCTGAACAACCAGTTGACCAAAACCGGGAACGGAACGCTCTTCTTCGTCAAGAATTCCTCCGGCGCGGGCGGCATTAGTGTGTCGGCCGGCACGCTAACAGGCAACAACACCGCCTCGGCCGTCTGGGGAACCGGAAACGTCTCCATCGGTAGTGGCGGAACGGTCGAGGGGCGAAATGTTGTCCTCTCGTTCCCCACGTTGAACGTCTACAGCGGCGGAACCGTGCTCGGAACCGGCACTGGCGGCGGGATCGGCTCGGCGATCACGCTCGGCTCGATCGGCGGAAACGTTTCGTTCAACACGGGAGCATCTTCCACTGACGTTCTGGCAACCACCTCGTCAATCAATGGCGGCGATTCCACCAACATTATCAACATCGGCGGCAGCGGAACGGTCATTCTCAAGGGCGGATCTGTCAGCTCCAACGCCTTTGACGGAACGTGGGTCGTCCCGACCGGCACGTTCCTCAAGGTCTACGACGTGGCCGGCCTGGGGAATCGAACCAGCGTCGGCTTTGCCAGCGTCAAGCTCGCGGGCGGTACCCTTCTGGCAGCGGGAATTAACTCGACCGGCGCCGTCAATTTCGGCAGCAGCGTCACCGTCACTGGGAACTCCACGATCCTGATCGACCGCCAGACCTCGGCTGGTGTAGCGATCTCCAACGCCAACGCCCGCGCGTTCGGCACGCTCACCATCGGAACCAACACGCTGAATGTCGGAAACAGCACGCTGGTCACTGCAGCCAGTTCGTCCGGAGCGTCCATGGTCTCATTCACCAGCGCAACGCTTCTCGGAAACGCTACATTCAATGTCTTCGGAGGAAATGCAACCACTTACGGGTTGTCGCTCGGTGTGGTGAACGACGGCGGAAACGGCTACTCCGTCACCAAGACCGGCACCGGCCTGCTGAACTTCAGCGCCGTGCCCACCTACACCGGGGCCACCACCGTCACGGGCGGAATGTTAAACTACGGCTCATTTGCCTCGACCCAATCAACCAGCCGCTACGTCCTGGCAAACGATGCAATTATTCAGTTCAATAATGGCCTGAACAATACGTGGATCGTGAACAAGCCGGTCAGCGGCAACGGAACGCTGGTGGCCAACGGCGCTTCCCGAGCCACGCTCAGCGCGGCCGGCGGAACGCTCAGCCCCGGCAGCGGGAACACCGTCGGCACGCTCACGCTGATCGGTGGCGGGTCTTTGCTCAACGCCGTCGCCTGGGGCGGAAATTCGTCGGTCGCCACCACCATCAACATCGATGTCGTCGGCACCGGCGCGAACGACTACGACAAGCTCGTTCTCAACGCCACCTCATTCGTCGGCGACTTCGGCAACACCACGCTCAACATCAATACGGCCGGCCTAAACCATGACGATTTTATAGATGGTCATCTCCTCACGATTGTTTCCACCGTCGGCGCGAACTTTAATTTTGCGACCCTGGGCTATACGTTTACCAACGTCGTCGACAGTTCCGGCTGGAACGACAAGGTTTATTACCTCAATGGCTCAATCGCCATCGCGCTGCCCGAGCCGAGCAGCGCGGCTGGCCTTGGCCTGCTGGCGCTGGGGGCGCTGCGCCGCCGGCGACGCCGACGATTGATCACCTAACCGGCAAAAAAGCGCTCGATGCGGTTGGCCTCTCCCACGGGTGATCGCCTACCATCGAGCTATGAACAAAATCCCCTTCGGCAACACCGGCCTGACCGTTTCCACACTCGGCTTCGGCGCGGCTCCCGCGGCGTTTCTTAAAACTGAAGTCGACGCGGCCGTTGGCACGATCAATGCGCTGCTCGACGCGGGTATGAACCTGATCGACACCGCCACCGCCTACCCCGGGTCGCACGAATTCATCGGCGAGCACTTTTCCCACCGCCGCAAGGATTTCATCCTTGTCAGCAAGTGCGGCAACAAGGTCCAGGGGAGCGACGCGCCGAACTGGAGCGCGGCCAACATCGAATACTCGATCGACCGCGCGCTGCGAACGCTCAAGACCGACCAGATCGACGTGATGCTGCTCCACTCGTGCGACCTCAAAACTCTGGAGGCCGGCGAGGCGGTCAGCGCGCTGGCGAAAGCCCGCGAGGCCGGCAAGATCAAGTTCGCCGGCTACAGCGGCGACAACGAGGCGCTCGCGTATGCCGCCGGGTTGCCCGATATTCGCGTCGTCGAAACGTCGGTCAACGTCGTCGATCAGAAGAACATCGACCTCGGCGTGGCGATCGCGAAGCAAAACAACCTCGGCGTGCTGGCCAAGCGCCCGATCGCCAACGCCGCGTGGAAGGACGTGAACGACCAGCCCGGCATGTACAAGAACTACGCCGCCACCTACACCGAGCGATTTTCGCAGCTCGGCCTCACGCCGGCGGAGTTCGGCTTCACCGGCGACGCCAACGCCGCCTGGCCGGAGATCGCCCTGCGCTTCACGCTCGGCGTGGCGGGCGTATCAACCGCAATAGTCGGTACGACGAAACTCGCCAATGCGAAGAAGAATGTGGAGATCGCCAGCAAGGGCCCGCTGCCGATTGATGCGATGAAGAAACTGCGCGAGGCGTTCAAGAAGGCTGATCCGAAGGGATTGTGGACGGGGCAGACGTAATCAGCCTCATCGTAGCACGGGCAACCTGCCCGTGGTCGCGGAAAGCCGCGACGATCGATCGTACGCGATCGATGAAGCGGGAGCGAAGCGATCTTTTTCCGTTCCGCGAAACGCTCGCTTGCGCGATTGTTTCATGAGCCGCGTACGGCTCATCCGCATGCGTACACGTTTCATGGGCAAGTAGCCCATGCGACAATAACAACGGAACGATTTGAAGGACTGGCGAGAAAGTGCTTCGCCCATCCCGAATTCATCTACCCGTCACTTCGATCTCCGTTGTTTCCCCCGCCTTTACGGTCACGGTTTTCGCATTCGGATCTTTCCCTGTTGGCGGGGGCGTGCCCGGGTGGATGGCCATCGCGGAGACGACGTATTCGCCGGGCGGGACGTCCTCGAACGTGCGAGTGCCGTCGGCCGTGGTCTCGGCCGATCCGCCCCAGTCGCCGACTTTGGCACCACCGGGCGGATTCACTTCAATGTTGCCGTGGATGGCCGGCTTGCCCGCGGCAGTCAATACTTTCACTTTCAGTGTGCCGGTCGCGGTCATTCGCAGCACGACCGCGTCGGCAGGCAACTCCTGCAACTTGAACGCGCCGAGCATCGCGAAATGATTTGCTGAAACGTAGAGTGAGGTGTGACCGCTCGGCAGGCCGGTAATTTCGAAGCGGCCTTGCTCGTCTGTCTTGGTCTCCCCCTTGTTTGGTACGATGTACCCGCGTCCGTCGGGCCCGATGAGGCTGTCGGCCCGAACCGTCGCACCGCTCACGGGCTTGCCGGCCGTGTCGATCACTATTCCGCGCGCCGTGACCGCCGGGGCCAACTGCGCGGCGAATCGCTTAAGTGTGTTCCCGCGCAATTCGGCGCGCCCGATCACGCGCGAGGCATATTCTGGACACGAAACCATCACACCAAAGCGGCCGACGGGGGCTTTGAGCATTTCCACATGGCCGGCGGCGTCGGTTTCGGCGTCGGTCGTCGGAATCCATTCGTTGTACGCCTTCTGCGTAGAGAGCGCGACCTTCGCGTGCGCCACCGGCTTGCTGGTGATCTGATTGTACACGTCACATACGACGGCTGACCCGCCTGCGAACCCGGCCCGGTCGGCGCGCTCGTCGTTGACGACCACATTCACCGGCACTTTCACTTTCGAAAAATCGAGACCGCCCTTATCGCCGGCCACATATACGTCGATCCGCGGCGGGGCGACCGGCGAGTGGAACCCATCACTCGGATCTTCCGCGTCGATGTAGCCGTCCGGCGAGTTGTAGAGGTGATTCCAGCTCTGCGGATTCCATACCGTGAATGACCAGTCGTAGTGTGCGTCGCTTTTGGGATCTTTTTCGTCCTTCAGAAACGAAGACTTCGCCGGCCCGCCGTCGTGAATCGTCAGTCGCAACTCCGGGCATTTTATCTTCGCGAAGGTATCGAGCGCAGACTGGAACGCGGCCGCGTCGCCGCGGTAAAGGAACGTCTCCTCCCCGCCGCCGAAGGGTGGGCCCTCATACCGGCCGGCGCGGGTTTTGAGGTTCGCGACTTCCAACGTACCGGCGGGCCAATTGTCGTCTCGGACCGGATCGTTGCCCCGCCCGAACGTGATGAGCGCCGCGGCCGTGTTGATGAGTAGCAGGGAAAGCGCGATCGCGCCAAGGAGCGACGCGACGCGGAGACTCGAACGCGGCGACAAGGGCATATCACCTCCATAAAAGCGAAGACCGCTTCGGCCGTCGCGCAGGGAGATCCTGCGTCGACGATGCGATGCCCAAAGAGTAGACGATGAGCCGGCGCGAAGCTCGCGCAGAATTCCCGCCAGCCCGATGGGCGGGATAAAAGCGCGCGCGATCGCGGTTAGATTTGAGTCGAATTAGAGCAGGCCAACTTGAAGCGTAGCTTCAACCCGAGATCCAATCCTCAGTGTAGCCGGCGAGGGTTGGCGCCGGTAGGCGCATACAACGCGGGCAACCGCGCCGGCGACACGAAACCCCCAAATGGTTGGGAAACCCCCGGAGTGGTAGACC
>JBBQNK010000041.1:0-41752 GCA_038329865.1 Tepidisphaerales bacterium
GCTGCTGGCGAGACTGGGCGGCTACCTCAACCGCAAGCGAGACGCGCCACCGGGCAACACGGTGTTGTGGCGCGGTATGGCCAGGCTGACCGACATCCACCTCGGCTACTGTCTGGGCCGAGATGTGGGTAATTGAAAGACTGCAGGAAGGTGTACACGCCGTCGGTGTCGGATTTGTTGTAGAAGCGTTTGTGCCAGAGTTTCTGATCGAGATTGGCGTAAAATCCGCCCGCATCCGACTGCGTGCCGCCGTGGAATTTGTCGAAATCGCCGTCGGAATAGTGCCCGCCGACCGCCAGCTTGCCGGGCAAAGTCTGCTCGCGGAATTGCCAGCGATAGCCGGCCTCAGCGATGTAGAACGTGTCATGTGGCCGGTGAAAAAGTCGCGCCGGCCCGTACGAGCCGGTGGCCGTTCCGCTCTGGCCGCTGCTGTCGTAGATGCCGAATCCGGCGTACACCGCCGGCGTGGGATAGACGAAAACGTTCAGGCTCGTCGAAGGATCCGGATACGTCGGCATCGCCACGATCGTCGGCGAATGCCCGAACGAGGAGTTGATGAACATGCTGCCGTTCTCGGGGAATGCGAACTCGCTGTTGGAATCCACCTTGCCGAGCTTAATGCGGAGTTTGTTGTCGAAAAACAATTGCTCGTACCACAACTCGCTGATCTGCGTTCGGCCGTCGGAGTCGGCGTTGTCGTAGCCTTGCAGATCGCCGAGGTCATCGCTGCCGTTGGTGCCGGATTGATTTTGGAAATCGAGCGAGAACGTCCCGCCGTCCCAGTTGAAGGCAGCCGAAGTATCGAGGTTGAATCGAAGATCGAAGAGATTGCGAACGCTCTCGCCCTCGGAATTCTCGCCGCCGCGGAGGTTTTTGGAATAGTCGACAGTCCAAGCGGTTTGAAACGACAGGCCGAAGTCCTCCGCCTTCTCTCTCAGGCCGAACACGTTGGTCAGCTTGTGCTCGAATGGCTCGGTGGTGGAAACGTCCAGGCGTTTGGCGGTTTGCCTGAGGAGTTCGTCGTCGTCGGGGACCAACTCGGCAGTGGTAGCCCGACCGGTCCGATCGGCCGCTCGCGGCGCGTCGGCAAGGGCCACCGATCCGTAAATTATAAAAATCGTAAAAACAACCAATCGAGTGTGCAGATTTTGCCTGATCATTACAAATCCTTCCCAAAATACGACCGACCAAAGTCCGTCAACATGACGTTTACTTAGGACCGCAGGCTCATTCCGTCTCGCCCGCAGGGCCCTGCAGGCCGCGATTCCACGAGAATCCCGCTCCTGCCGCGCCAACATGATGGATCGATGACGCGGGGGCAAAATATCAAAGTTTTATCTCGTTGCAACTGAGTCTCAACTACGCTACGATTCAAAAGTCATCGGAAAGGGTTAGCAATGTTGCGAAATCTACTCGGGAAAACACTGCTGGTTGGCTCGCTCTGTCTCGCGCCGAGTCTGGCGTCGGCTTTGACGGCGGCCACGCCAGTTGAGACAACCGCGCCGGTTGTGCCTAAAGACGTGAAGGGCATGGACGGCGTGAAGACGTACCTGATGACGATCGTCGAGCAGACCAACGTCGCCTCGGCCGACCTGAAGAAGGCCGCCACCGAGTACGAGTCACTCGTCACCGCCAACGGCAACTCGCCCGTCGCCGCCGCCAAGGCTAAGCCGCAGGAAATGGCGGAGCTGATCAAGCGAATGCGCGACGCTTATCAGCGGATCGACAGCTTCGGCTACGAATACATCGAGGGCATCGTCGCCGGCGTGCCGGTGCTGATGAAGTACGACATCGAACTCGACGCCGGCGTGCCCCGGGCCAAGGCGTCGATGCAGGACAACATTGCCCCCGTCGTCATCCATGCCGGCGATCTCACGATCGACCACGAAGGCTCGCTCAACAACTACCTCATCGAGCCGACCGTCTTCGGCACCAACGACCGTTTCATTGACGGCACCGCGACACTCCCCGGTTTCGATAAACCCGTCGGCCTACCGAAAGTGCGGCTAATTGTCGCGCTCGCGGATTATTCCGTCGAAGCCTACGGCCGGCTTCGCACCGAAGCCAAGGCGTGGCAGCCCACCGAAAAAGACTGCTTCCACGTCGTGGCTAACATGACACCCACGCTCGCGGATTACTTCGAAGACTGGAAAGAAACGCGTAAGAACGGCTCGGCCGAGGGCGGGCGATTTGTTGCCGTCTCGCGACTGTCGGACATGCGAGGCATCATGAGCAGCACGCGGCTGGCGTGGATGGCCGTCGCCGGCGACGTCGGCAAGAAAGACGCGGCCTTGTCGGCGAAAGTCACGCTCGGCTACGACCAGATCCTGGATTTCATCGACACCATTGAGTCCCGCGAGAACAAAAAGCCGCTGAAGCTCGAGACGATCGACGCACTCGGCTCGCAGGCGAAGGAAAAGGCCGACAGCGTAGCGGTCGAAGGCGTGGCGGCGGCGGCGCTGCTCGGGATCGACGTGAACGCGAAGTAAATGATTGGCGTAGCATGGGCTACCAGCCCATGTCCAAGTGCGTGCGTCGCTGGACACGGGCTGGTAGCCCGTGCTACGGGAAGAAAATTTGGCGAGTGAGATTTTGCGAATGAAGACGTATTGGATTCGCGATTGGATTTGCGTCATCGGCCTGCTCATCCTGAGCGGGCCGCTCGCACGCGCCGCGTCGCCGGCGTTGCTGGATCAGTGGAACGCCCATCTCAACTCGCAACTGCTCGATTACTACGAGGGCACGCAATCGGTCGCGCCGATTCCACCGACAGCGGCAACGGCAGATTGGTCGGCAACGGCCAAGGCGCTGCTCGGCGAGCCTTCGCCGGTGGCTTCGTTTCCTTTCGAGGCCGGTCAGATTCGGGCGAGGGTGCAGCAAGGGATTATCCTGGAATTGGCGGCCGCTATTCGCGCCGGTGATATCGAGCGGGCGAAGGCGCTGCGGGCGGAGCTGAATCTGCCGCGCGGCGTGTCGGCGGCAGAGGGCACGCTCATCCTGCAATCGCTCGGCACGGACAAGCGCGACGACGCCATCCGCCTGCTCGTTCGCGAGGCGATCACCTGGCAGACATCGCGCGTGCGGCAACTGCTCGACGAAGCCGTCCGCACGACCACGGTTGATCTGCCGCTCCCCGGCCGACTCATGGAACGACTCGGCGAAGCGATGACGCTGGCGGACCTGCCGAACTCGCTGAGGCAAGTGGCGGGGCTCGATTCCGCGACGGCGGCGGTGATCGACCAATCGGCCCTTGCCGAAATCCAGTCGACACCATGGAACAAGCTTGCGCCGAGAATGGAATCGCTGCGGACGGAGATCGAAAGCCGGCTTCCGAGCCTGCTCTCACAGCAGGAAAGAGTGCGCCGCGAAAGGCTGTTGCTCAAGCTCGTCCAACTCGTGCCGAAAGAATACGCCGCCGGCGTGCGCGATCGACAGGTCACGGTGCCGCTGGAGTACCGCGAGGCCGTCACGTTCACGCAGCAGGCGCGGCAGATCGTCGGCGAACTGGCGCCGCTTTGGCTGAGCGACAAATCGAAAAAGCTGGAGAAGTCGATCGAACAACTCGACGACCGTCTCGAAAAAGCCGACGCGCAAATCGCCGCCAAAGTGCCGATCGGTGAATTGGAAGCGACGCTCGATGCGGCTGCCAAATCACTGCAGGACGACTTCGGAATTTCTCTTCGGCTATCAGGTACCACCAGCCAAATCGTCGACGAAATCATGCTCGAGACGCGGTCGCTTCTTTCGCGGAGCCTGTCGGCGGCGCTGGCGGGGAATTGGTCGGAGGCCGAGCGTCTGCGCGTCGAGGCGTACACTACGTACGACCCGGATCTTGAAGCGCGCCTGATGCCGCGCGATCCGCAGTTGGCGATGGACATCGAGCACCTGCTGATCGACGGCCTCGGGAGCAAGCCGGGCGTGAAAGAGTTGCTCGATCGCCCGAGCGGTCATCGGCCTACCGATGCGGAATTAACTGAAGCGTACAATGCCGTCTATTCCGCACTCGGAAAGGCAACGGTGCTGCTCAAGAGCGGCGTGAGCCCGACGGCCGCGGGCATGAACGCGGCGAGCATCGTGCTGCGTGAAGGGCTTGAGGGCCTCCTGGTGGTCGTCGCGATCTTCGCCGGACTGCGCGGAGCTGAAAACGCCGGCCGGCGGCGGTGGTTCTGGGTGGGCATCGTGGGGAGCGTTTTTGCGACGCTCGTGACATGGGCCCTCAGCCAGACGCTGATCACCAGCCTGCACGCGTACGGCGAGATCATCGCGGCGGTCACCGGCTTTCTGGCGATCGGCGTGCTGCTGCTGATTACCAACTGGCTGTTCCACCAGGTTTACTGGAAGCAGTGGGTGACGACGCTCAAATCGCAGGCGGGGCAGGACAGCAGCGTATGGCAGTTGATCACCGTCGGTTTTCTTGTCGGCTATCGCGAAGGATTTGAAACGGTGCTGTTCCTGCAGAGCCTCGTGCTCGAAGCGGGCGGCAAGCCGGTGGCGATCGGTGTGGCGATCGGGGCGCTGTCGCTGATCGTGCTGGGCGTGGCGGCGTTAAAGATCGGCATGAAGCTGCCGTACTTTAAGATCCTGCTGATCACGGCGCTGTTCATCGGCATCGTGCTGATCACGTTCGTCGGCGGAACCGTGCGGGCAGCACAGACGGTCGGCTGGCTGCCGGTGCATCGGCTGACGCAAATCTCCTGGCCGATGTGGCTGGGCAACTGGCTGGGCATTTACAACACGTGCGAAAGCGTGGCGGGGCAGGCGCTGACGATGGTCGTCGTCCTGGGCACGTGGCGCGTCGCCCGCTGGCAGGCCAAGTGCAAGAGCGAAAAACGCAAGTTGACGGTGTGTGCTTCCAATGAAGGCCATCTGCCCATGGCGGCGTGCGACCCGAATCACTGCAACTTCGCCAGCAACGGCCAGTGCGAAACGCACGCGCCTGATTCAAAGTCGGCAGAGCCGGAGCTGATAACAATCTCGACGCCGATACGAACAAATAAGCATCTCGTCTAGCGCGTGCAGTGCGCGAGAGTTCCCTGAAACCAACAGATTATTTTTCAACGTCTGGTGATGTGGTCGGTTTTGAAGCCGGACCACTCGGCTGCGAGCTGGGCCTCACGGGCGGGCGCGTGCTTTGGTAACGCATCTGCAGGTTCTGGGCGAACTGAATTCTTTCCTTCGCGCCGGCAAAATCCGGACTCAAATCGATCGCCTTCTGGAAATAAACCAGCGCCTCGCCGACCTTATTCTTTGCGATCTGGGCTTGGCCTTGCTGCCAGTAGTTCCAGCTCTGCTTCGTCAGCACGAAGCCAAGGTTGCTCAGCGGTTCGGGCTGCGTAGGACGCAAGAAGCTGGCGATATGGTAATACCGAACGGCGCTGTCCAGATCATTTCCGATGAAGCTCAACTGGCCGACGATCATGTAGAGCTCGTAATTTCGCGGATCAAGCTTGAATGCTTTTTCAAGCTCGGTCCGGGCGTTGGGGAAGTCATTTTTCTTGAAATAGAGGACCGCCATATCGATCCTCGTGGAACTTTCATACTCGTTCAGCGCCGCGGATTTCTTTAGCGTTGCCAGGGCGATATCTATGTCACCCTTCCCGGCCTGGGCACGTGCCAGGTAGTGGAAGAGAATGTCGTCCTGCGGGAAACGAGAGATGGCGTCCTGGTAAAACGCCAGTGCCTCGTCGACTTTCTTCTGCCTGAGCAATAGCGGACCTACCTGGCGATACGGTTCCGGTCGATCCGGGGCGGCCGCGAGGGCTTCGCGGTAGTACCGCATGGCCTCGTCGAGATCGCCTTGTTTTTCGACCAGCTTGCCGAGACCCAGCAATGCTTCGATGTTCCGGCGATCGGTGTAGCGCAGAACGCGTTGATAGATGTCGAGCGCCTTCGGCACGCCGTCCTTCTGGGTTTCGTACACCTGGGCCAGGTGAATCAGGGCTTCGGTGTTGCCTTCATCGGCGTTGGCGGTGTTCTCCCAGAGGGCGACGGGCGAGGCGAAGCTGTTGGCGTGGCCGAAGAAGACGGCGAAGGTCAGCACGATGACCAGCAGCGCCGCCGCCAGCGGCGCCGGCCAGCGCTCGTGACGGACGATCGGCCGAAAGATTGCCGCGATCGCGCCGATCACTGCCGCGGCAAGAACGGTGCCCGCCAAGTACTGGAATCGCTCGGAAACGAGCGACATATGCATCGCCACGCGGTTCAGCGGCGAGAGCATGGGCAGAAGCAGTAGCAGGTAAATTGCGACGGCGGCGATCGGCATTCGGCCGATGCTCCGCCGGCGAGCCCACAACGTTGCGCCGACGACAACGCTGCAGATTAAGATAAACCATGCCGCCAAATCATTTAGGGAAACAATCCAATTCCGATGCGCCACCGTCAGCGATTTCGGCCAGAAGAACTTGCTGACATAAAACCACGTTCCGCGAGCGGCAATGAGAATTGATTCAAGGAATGACCAATCCCATTTCGCGTTAATGTGCCGGTGTTCAACGAACGCGTTAAAAACCACGGCGACGATCGACAACAGTACCAGCGGAATCAGGCCCATCACGTCGCGCCTGGTCAGCTCTTCGCGCTTCCACCAGACAACGACTGCCATCACCAGCGGCAACGTGCAAGCGGCGATCGGCCCAGAGAGAATCGCCATCAACAGTGTAAAAACGACCAGTGCGTAAAGTTTTTTCGGTCCTTCCGGCAGGTGGAAAATCCGCGAGGGGTTCGGAATCGTCGGATCCAGCTTCGACCATCGCCAAAACACAATCATGAAGCAGAGCGAACACATCGTGCCGATCAAGAGCGGTTGTCGCGCGATCCACGCGACGGCTTCGACCTGCAATGGATGCAACGCAAAGATCAGCGCGACGAGGAACGCGCCGGGCAATTCCAGTCGCCTCAGTAACGTCCAGACGAGCATGGCGTTGATCGTGTGGAGGAAGATACTGACCAGGTGATAGCCGAGCGGCGTCCGGTCGCGCCAGATGAAGCTCTGAGGCCAAAGGATGGAGTAACTTAGCGGTGCCCAATGCGGGGTGACGCTGGGCGCGATCCAGACCATTCCCAACCCGGTGGGCGATTTCAGCGGGTTGTTGCTCGTAACCTGAACGTCGTCCTGCCACACAAAATCGCTACCGTGCCACGCCGGCCAATACGCGAAGAAGCAGAGGAAGAGGATCGGGAGGAACTTGAAGACGACCATTCGGGCGCGTGAGTCGTCTTCCGGGGCAACCCAGTCGAGGCTTTGTGCCTCTTCAAAGTTGCTCGGCGTTGAAACGGGGAGCGGAGTTGGTACGTCGAAGTCGTCTTTCACTTGAGAACCTTAGTTTACTTGGCAATTGAACCGCGAGCCAATCGAAGAATTAGAAGTTCGGCGAATCGGTGCGCTGAGCGACTTATCGACCACCTTATTCAAGTGCGTCCATCCCTCAGTTTGCTCCAAGCGGCGCCTAGGGGTTTTCCCTTAAATGCTGAAAATAAACGACTTATGTGAAATCGACTTGCTCGCGTGCTGCGCACTCGGGCATAGAGCGAGTAAAAATTACTCACTGGGATCTAGGGGTATATCCGGACAGGGAATTTCCTTTCAATCGTGAACAGGCCGACACAGGCAAAAAATGCCGGTTCCAAATTTTAATTTTTATGGTGCGTGATTTGGAACGGTCTTTGTTTAGAATGCTTTAGCGGATGAATAGGCTTGGATGATCTTGCCGTAAGGAGATCAACAATCACCCAATCGATGGAAGGCCGTTCTGTTCGTGAGCCGTGGGGGGCTTTGTGCAGTGTTTAGGACGGGCAAGTCCGTTCTGCCGCACATATCAGTCAAGCCAGAGCCCCACGGGGCGGGAGAGAATTGAAAATGCAAATTTCGTTATCGTCGGCCCGATCCATGCGCAAATCGTTCGGCCTTGAGAAAAAGCGTTCGCTTCTCCGCAAGCAATCTCTTGTATCGAGTGCAGCCGCCTTGGCAGGACTGTGGCTCGTTTCAGGCAGACCCGTTGAAGCTGCGGTTCTCTATTCCAATGACTTTGGAACGACAGCCATTTCAGGCACGACGTACACGGGTAGCCCTACGTTGGCGGCTGGAATTAACAGCTCTGTCTGGTCGACCAGTGCGTTAGGTTTTACCAGTTTCGCTGGCAGCAGCGGTCAAGCATTGTCACTCAGCAATTCTGGCGGAACGCCAACTATTACGCTCACACTTACGCTGGACAATACATATACGTTAGCGCTGGACTCGGTTTCACTGTGGCGGCAAAGAAGCGCGGCTGGTGCCCAGGCGTTCTCATTGTCAGTGAACTCCACCTCGGTCGAGACCGGTACGGTTCCGACGACCGGTGCCACAACGGGAGCAGTCGCTCCAAGTACCACTTCATTCGGTGGAACGAATGGTCTTTCGACGTATACATTCGTGCTCGGTCTCAGTGGTGCTACTGGATCTGGAACGTTTCGTCTTGATGATTTTACGCTCAACGGCACGCTTACAGCGGTCGTCAACGAGGGGCGTTACTGGGTTGGCGACGATTCAACACGCGGCGGAAGCGGAACTTGGGTGCAGACCGGCGGAACCGCGTGGTCAACCACCGACGCCGACGTAGCTGGCGGAGCATGGAACACAACAACCTTGGCCGCCAACTTCGGCGGTGGGAGTGGTGCGGTGACTGTCTCCGGAACAGTCAACGCCAATGCCGGAATGGTCTTTGCCGGTAATTACACCATCAGTGGCGGTTCGGACATCAACCTTGGCGGCAACAGTACTGCGGCAAACTTGATTTCCGTCGCAACTTCTAAGGCAACCAATATCAATACCGCGCTGAGCGGCACAACGGGTTTCACAAAAGGCGGCGCCGGAACACTTACCATCAGCGGCTCGAATTCTTCACTTAGTGGCACGGTCGATGTTGCGGCAGGAACACTTGTGCTTGGAAGCGCGACGGCACTGTCTTCCGCCACATCCGTCAGCTTCTCCACCACGGCCGGTGTAATGCAGCTCGGTGGAAATAGCGTGACGATCGGTGATCTAAATGCAGCAAATGGCTCGTCAATTGTCGAAAACGCAAGCGCCGGGAACGCGACGTTGACCGTCAGTGGCGTAGGAACTTTCGCGGGAACCTTGCAAGACGGTACTGGGGGAGGCACTCTTGCTTTGAGCAAGACCGGCGCAGGCAACCTCACCGTAAGCGGAACGAATGCCTTTACCGGCGGTGTCACCATCGATACCGGCACGATCAATATTGGCAGTGCAGCGGCACTCAATTCTCTCGGCGTGAACGCTCTTACGATGACAAACAACGGCAGAATGAACCTCGGCGGCAATTCAGTTACCGTTGCGAGCCTGAACGGCACGGCCGGCACGATTGTTGAAAACAACATCGCGGTGGTAACAAACGTTCTGACGGTCAATCAGGCCTCCGGAACATCCACGTTTAACGGCACGCTTCAGAACGGAGCGGGCAACGGATCGCTCGGCCTAACCAAAAGTGGTAGCGGTACGCTGATTCTGGGCGGTACGAACACTTATACAGCATCCACACTGCTCACAAAGGGTACGCTGAAACTAACCAATGCTGCGGCCCTGGGAACTTCGGCCGTTAACGTGACGAACGGCAATCTGTATACCGCTGCTGGGCTTACGGTCGCGAATAACATTACGGTTTCCACCGCATACCAGTTGGTATCGGGGTATGACTTCCAAACCACGACGACCGGAGGTACTGCCACCGCGGTCGCCACAATTACTCCCACACTTTATAACGCGAATTTTGGATCCGGCGTTCTCTATCTGGACGGTACTCACGGGTCGAGCGCCTGGTCACAGGCCACCGAGCTGACTGCTTTTGCCGGTACGGCAGTAAATACGGCGGGGACGTCACTCTCCACCGTGTCAACTTCACCAGCCGCGCTCGCGCTGCTGGGCGGAACGGGCAATTCCGCGAACGGCAAGTTCATTGTCTTTACCCTTGATATGACCGGCAAAACAGGTTTGACCGTCAGCTACGCCACCCAGGGAACCACAACTGGTTTTGCCAACCAGAATTGGTCCTACAGCACCGACGGAACGAACTGGACCGCCGCCGATAGCTTTACTTCCATTCCGACCTCGTTCGGTACGAAAACGCTGACGACCATCTCCGCCGTCGATAACATTTCAACCGTTTTCCTGCGAATGTCCGGCGGAAATGCAACGGCGGCGTCGGGCAACAACCGCCTGGATAACTTCCAGTTCAATGCAATAGATGTCACGGCTACGCCCACCCTCGGAAGCGACGCCACCAGTGGAACGGCAACTTATTCAGGAAACATCACCATCAACAGTGCGGCAAGTCTTAGTTCCGCGACTGGCGGCACGGTTGATTTCACCGGCGCACTCGGCGGATCCGCAGCGCTCAACGTAATTGGCGGCGGCGTTACCAAGATCTCCGGAACGAGCAATACCTATAGCGGCGCCATCAGCGTTGGCGCAGGCTCGCTCGTTGTCAATGGTAATTTGGCGGCGGGCGGCAATGTCACCATCAGCTCGCTCGGCACACTCGGTGGCACGGGAACAGTGAGCCGCCTAGTTGATGTCAAATCCGGCGGAACCATTGCTCCGGGCAACAGCGCCGGAAAACTCACCGTCGGCAGCGTCATCCTCGAAGCCAACTCGAATCTGTCCATGGAACTCAATGGCACGGCCACGGCGGGCACGGATTATGATCAGCTTTCCGTCTCAGATAACACCGCCGGTAGCGTGAATCTCACGGGCAGCAACTTGATCGTCACATTGGGCTTCTCAACTGTGTTGGGTGATCAGTTCACGATCATCGACAACGCCGGGCCGGGAGCGGTCATTGGGCAATTCGCGACGGGGTCCATCGTTGATACGACTTACAACGGCATCACGTATGAGTTCGGCATTAGCTACGCCGGCGGCGACGGAAACGACGTGGTGCTTACCACCACTCTCCCTGAGCCGGCATCACTCAGCTTGATCGGACTTGGAGCGACGGGCCTGCTCGCCCGCCGTCGCCGCAAGAATCACAAACCCGCGGCCGTGTAGCGGATTCCGACTTACTTTTGGGGCAAGTGAAGGGCCACGCTTGAACGCGTGGCCTTTTCATTTCCGCAATCAACGACGATTCAGCATTTGCACAAACGGCCGATTCTCAACACAATGCAGGCATGTCCGAGACATCCGCTGACACCCGGGCGACGGCAGAATTCGACGCAATAGTCATCGGCGGCGGACCGGCGGGAACGATCGCTGCGATGGCGCTCGCCAAGCGAGGCCGGCGCGTCGTTCTCCTCGAAAAAACGCCGTTCCCCCGATTTCACATCGGCGAATCATTCCTCCCCGTCACGTTCGATCGGCTCAAAGATCTCGGCCTTGAGCCGGCGCTTCGAGAACTGCCGCACGTGCCGAAATTCGGCGCCGATTTCGCCATGGGTTACGGCGGCAAAACGCTCATGATCGATTTCCGCGACGGCTACGTCGAAAA
The DNA here is from genome assembly GCA_038329865.1 of Tepidisphaerales bacterium. GTDB lineage: Bacteria > Planctomycetota > Phycisphaerae > Tepidisphaerales > Tepidisphaeraceae > JANMES01. Next base: position 11,475 of record JBBQNK010000041.1, read on the forward strand.
CGAAGAGGCCTTCAACATCGAGCGATCCGTCTTCGACTCCATGCTCCTCCGCGAAGCCGGCAAGGCCGGCGTTGAAGTGCGGCAGGGGGCGGTTAAGCAGATTCTTTCCCTCGCCGACGGCGACGTGCGCATCGCGACCGATGCCGGCGAACTCCACGCCAAATACCTGCTCGACGCCAGCGGCCAAAGCACCGTCGTCGGCCGGCACCTCGGCACTAAAAAGCCTGTGACCGACCCCGATCTGAAAAAAGTCGCCTACTTCAGCCAGTTCGAAAATGTCGAGCGGCCCACGGGCATTCGCGTCGGCCATCCGCTCATCGCGATGATGGAAGAAGGCTGGTTCTGGATGATCCCGCTGAACGAGCGCGTCACCAGCGTCGGCATGGTGCTGGGTGTTGATGACAGCAAGAAAATTCAGGAACAGCACCAGCTCGCGCCCGATCAAATGCTGCAGTGGGGCATCGCCAATACGCCGGTCGTTCGCGATCGCATGAAAGCCGCCCGGCCGCTGCATGAGGGCAACCAGGTCATCGGCGATTTCAGTTACCACTGTCGGCCGTTCGCCGGGCCGGGGTATTTTCTCATCGGCGATGCGGCTGCGTTCATGGACCCGATTTTTTCCACTGGCGTATCGGTTGCCGTCAACTCCGCGATGGCGGTGGCGGGGCACGTCGATGACATCCTCGCCGGCCGGCGCTCGGCCGACGCCGTTCGCGCGAAATACATCGCGCACCTCGAAGAAAGCACCGGCACGCTCTTCAAGCTCATCCGCCAATACTACGACCACTCTTTTCGAGAACTGTTCATCAGCGGAAGCGGCCCGCTGCAGGTGCACAAGGCAGTGATCGGCGTGCTCGCAGGCAATGTCTTCCCGCGCCCTCCATTCAAAATGCGATGGCGGTTGAAAGTGTTCGACTTCTTCGTGTGGCTCAACCGTCGACGACAGTTAGTCCCGAGGCGCAGAAGATTCTCACTGCTCAAGAGTGCTTCGATGTCTCAGGAGCAATCTGTCACTCAATCCGCGTAAGTGACGACACGATGAACCGTGCAATGCTTGCATTGATCATCGCACGCTTTTACACTCGTTCGCTCACCATCTGAAGGGAAATTGCACTTTGAGTTCGGCGAAAAATCGATCCCTGGACGAAGTAAAAAACGAGCTCAAACGCCTTCTCGTGGAGAATCTTTCGCTCGAAGATTTAAAGCCCGAGCAGATTGCCGACGACGCCGACCTGTTCGGCGATAACGGCATCGGCCTGGATTCGCTCGACGGCGTGGAAGTCGTCGTCATTCTCCATCGCACGTTCGGGCTCGATGTGAAAGCGATGCAGAAAGGCCGGGATGTATTCCGGTCGATCAACACGCTCGCACCGTACGTGCTCGCCAACGCCACCAAGTGAGGACCTGTGTCGCCGGCAACGGAGCCTATCGTCGGCATTGCAGGCGTCGGAGCCGTCTCCGCGGCGGGGGCTGATGTTCGATCGACGCTCGAATCCTTCGCCGCCGCCCGCCGAAATCCTTCGCTCACGCCGCCGTTTGAAACGACGATCGCCTGTCCGACTTTCGCCGCGACCGATGATCTGCCGACCCTGCCGGCGCGGTTCAACAACAGCCGCACGCTGCGCCTGGCGATGAAGGCGATCAACGAGGCGCTGGCCGAGGCGGATCCCGATCATTTCGATTCCGACGTTCGCGCCGGCATCTGCCTCGGCACGACGGTGGCCAGTCAGCTCAACAACGTGCCGTTCTACGAAGCTTTTCGCAAGACGGGGAATCCGCCGCTCGATGCGGTGTACGACTATCTCAACGCCAACCTCGCGCATGCCGTCGGCGAGATGCTCGGCGTGACCGGGCCGCGGATGACCGTCGTCAACGCCTGCTCGTCGGGCACCGACGCGATCGGCATCGCGTCAAACTGGATTCGCGCCGGCCTGTGCGATTACGCCATCGCCGGCGGGGCCGATGAACTCAACCGCGTAGCGATGGCGGGCTTCTGGTCGCTCGGCGTGATGAGCGCCGAACCGTGCCGGCCGTTCGATCGCGACCGGGTGGGGCTGAACCTCGGCGAAGGCGCCGGCATTCTCGTGCTGGAGTCGGCCGAGCATGCGAAAAATCGCGGGAAAACGATCGATTTTGAAGTGGCCGGCTTCGGCGGAGCGTGCGATGCGCACCACCTCACCGCGCCGCATCCCGAAGGCCGCGGACTCGACAACGCCATCAGCGCCGCGCTCACCCAGGCGGAAATTTCCACCGATCAAGTCGCGTTCATCAACGCCCACGGCACCGCCACGCTCGACAACGACCGCGCCGAGAGCAAAGTGATTCATCGGCTATTCGGATCAAGTACGCCGTTCCTCTCCACAAAAGGCTACACCGGCCACACGCTCGGCGCCGCGGGCGGGTTGGAGGCGGTCTTCGCTCTGCTTGGCCTGCGCGAGCGATGGATTCCCCAGAGCGTCGGGTTCGAAAATCGGCCCGACGATCTCGCGATTTCACCCGTGAACGAACGTACGCCGATCGCCGGCGATTGCGCGCTCTCCACCTCCCTCGCCTTTGGCGGGAACAACGCCGCCGTGCTGATCCGGAGGCTGGAATGAACTTGCCCGAGATGAGCATTTTGGGTGTGGGTGCGGTCACGCCGGCGGGGCGAGATTTGACGGCGATCGCCGATGCGCTCGCAAAGCCTGCGCGTGATTTTCAAAATGCGTTGATGGCCGAGCACGCGACTCCTTCGCCCGGTACCCCGGGAGAAGGCGGGGATGAAGGTTCTGTTGCCTCGGCGATCGAATCGGCGAATTTGCAGAACCCTCACCCTTCCCTCTCCCGGGATACCGGGAGAGGGACAAGCGCCGAATCCCTCGACGTCCCCGATGACCTGCTCGCCGACGCTGCGACTGCCAAGCGGCTCCGCCGGGCGGATCGGTTCACGCGCATGGCGGTGATTGCCGCGACGGACGCGTGGAATTCCGCTCATCCATCGATCGCCGGCGTGCCGATGGAGCGAATCGCCCTGATCGTCTCTTCCGGTTTCGGCCCGCACGGGCGCGGGTTCAAATTTCTCGACGGCATTCTCGACTGCGGCGACAGCGCCGCGCTGCCGACCGATTTCTCCCATTCCGTCCACGGCGCGGCCGCGGCGTACATCACCGAAATCCTCGGCCTGCGCGGGCCGTCGTTGTCGATCACCGACTTTGTCTGCGGATTCGAGCAGGCGGTGCAGCTCGCGGCGTGCTGGTTGGCCCAAGGCGTGTGCGATCGCGTGATGGTCGGCGCGGTGGAAGAGCTCGGCCAGGTGCTGCTGCACTGTGCGTCGCGCATGCTCAGCCCGGACCGGAAGATCGTTCCCGGCGAAGGGGCAGTGTTCTTGATGCTCGGCCCCACGAGCGAACCGGGACTCGCGAATCTGCAGGTCTCGCCCGCACCGCAGTCAATGGATTTATTGATTCTCGACGAACCCGCCATTGGCCGGCCTGTGCCTGACCTCTCAACCATCGCCGCGAGCAGCACCGCATCCTTCAATGCGTCGTTCGGCAGTCACCCGAGCAGTGCCGCGTTTCAATTGCTAGGCGGATTGCTCACGATGCAATCGCGAATGGATATTGACACCGTCGCAACTTTTAGGCCATCATGCGATCCGTCGGCGGCTTCATTGTTGCTGAGGAAAAAGTAAGACGGCACCGCTGAAGCGGGCCGACCGGTAATTGCTCTCAATGCATTCTGAATATTGAACGAAATCCCATGACGCTTGAATCCATCCAACAACAACTCTGCACCGAAATCGAAACGCTCTGCTCGATGAAGCGCGGCAGCGTGACGGCCACCACCGATCTCACCAAGCTCGGGATCGATTCGCTCAAGTTCGTGTCGCTGTTGCTGGTGATCGAGGAGAAATTCGGCGTGAGCCTGATGAAGACGGGGCTGAAGCCGGACGACACCAAGTCCGCACCCAACTTCGCCGCCGCGATCCTGCGGGGACGCAACGCTTGACCGTCTCGCTCCCAAACCGCCGCGGCCGCCGCTATCTCACGGGGATTGACTGGATCATCGGCGCGCTGCACCACAGCGCGTTCGCCAGCACCGGCGTGGGCAGTTTTTCGCAGGCGATTTTGGATGTGGCCGGACGCGTGGACGACGGGGCGGTTCGCAAAGCGCTCGATCAAATTTCGCAACGACTGCCGATCCTTCACGGCCGGGTGGCGCGCGATGTGCTCAATCTCGCCCCGTTCTGGAATCTCCCGCGGCCCGGCGAAACCGTAGAAATCCCGCTGAAAATCGTCGATCTGCCCGCAGGTGATGAAGCTGCCGCGGAGCAGCAGTTGGCCGACCATGTGAACGCTGCGTTCGAAAATGAATCGCAACACCTGCGGCTGATTCTCGTCCGAATCGGCGACGAACACTCGCGGCTGGGATTGGTTTTCGATCACCGCCTGCTCGACGCCACCGGGGCCGAGGCGTTCCTTCGGCTGATCGACGAAACCTCGCGCGGCAATCTCGAGGCGATCGCATCGCAGATGAAACTTTCCGAGCCGGCGCATCTCAATCACTGGATCCGCCGCCTCAAATCCGGCCGGCGATTGAACAAATTGCTCTTCGGGCTAAATGAAACGCCCGTGTGCGCCCTCGCACTCCCGCCCGAGGGCTCGGCCAAGCGCGTGTGGTTCGTGCACGAAAGCTTGACTGTTGAAGAAACCGCACGCTTCAGCCAGATCGCCGGCGAAGAAATTGGCATTCCGATCATCCTGCCGTCTGCATGCGCGCGGGCGAACCAGGCGATGCGCGAAGTCTTCCCCGAAACGCCGCTGTCCGGCGAGCAATATTTGCTCTTCACCAGCGCCAACGCCCGGCCGATGGGCGACCCGTGGGAAACGTTCTTCTTCAACCAGTTTTCGTTCCTGCTCTTCACCACGCCGAAGAGCGCGCCGCCGGTGATGGCCGACATCGCCCACGCCATGCGCGACCAATTCTTCGAACAAATGAAGCAGCAAATCCCCGCCGCCATGCAGGACGCGGCGTTCCTCTGGCGAATCCTCCCGCCGTGGATGGTCGCGAAGCTCACGCGGTTTTTGTTCAAGGGTCGCATGTGCTCGATTTACTTCGCCTGCATGAAAGAATCCGGTTATCCCGGCGATACGTTCCTGGGATTGCCGGCGACGAATCTCGTCCACACGCCGCTGGCCTTCGCGCCGCCGGGGTTGAACCTGTGCATGACGTTCTTCGGCGGGCGATTTAATCTGGTGCTGTCGTATCTTGAAGGCGTGATGAGTCACGAATCGGCCAAGCTGCTGATGCAGAAGTTCAAGACGTCGCTTCTGACTTGAGGGAGCTTCCCGATCTATAAATCGCTGAATGAATCGCTGTGGCCCATTCGCTCGTCATCCTGCGGTACTCCGAAGGATCAAGCCCGATCGCGCGGGAGGCTAGGTCCTTCGGCGTACCTCAGGATGAAAAGCTGCGTGAAATTGGCGCGAGGGAAGCGCAGAAATCTATTACGACCTGAACGTCGCCCGAGCCAGTTTGCCGCTGGCGGTTTTGGGCAGTGATTCGACCGCGTCGATCTGCACCGGCACTTTGTAAGACGAAAGATGCTCGCAACAGTGGCCGCGGATGGAGTCGAGCACTTCGGCACTCTCTTCCCGAAGCACCACATACGCCAAAGGCACCTCACCGAACTGCGGGTGAGGCCGGCCGAAGACGAGCGACTCCTTCACGCCCGGCACGGCGTTGATCACTTCCTCCACCTCTTCCGGAAACACTTTCATCCCCGCGCACACAATGACCGTCTTGCTGCGCCCGAGCAGGTGCAGTCGGCCCGCTTCATCAAGCCGGCCGAGGTCGCCGGTGTGGAACCAGCCGGCGTCGGTAGTCTCTTCGCGCAAACGCCATGGGGAAAAGTATGCGTCGAACATTCCTTTGCCGCGGATGAGCACTTCGCCGATGCCGTGCTCGTCGGCGTTGCGGATTTGCAGCTCGTAAGCCGGCAGCGCGTGGCCCACGGTGTTCTTGCCGGCCGCGCTGCCGTCGGTGTTGATGAACGGCAGGCCGATCTCAATGATTCCGTACGCCTCGGCCGGCGCGAAATTGAATTTTTCCGTGAACGCCGTCGCCACGTGCGGGGGCATCTTCATCGACGTGCTGATCGCCAGCCGAACCTTTGCCAGCGCCGTCGGCGGCACGAGGTTCGACACGCCGAGCAGGTAGTAATGCACTGGCGAACCGTAGATGAACGTGATCGGATATTTCTGCGCCGCCTCCAGTACGGAGAACGGGAACCCCTGATTGGCCACGATGATCGTCGCGCCCTTCCGCAGGAAAAGCAGGATCGAGACGACGAAATGATGGCTCATGCCGAGCACCCAGAGGATCACGTCGTCACTCGTGATCGCGAGCCCGGCATTAGCCGCATCGGTGCGGTCGCGGATTGACTGGTGTGAAAGGACGACGCCCTTGCTCTCGCCGGTGGTGCCGGAGGAGAAGCGGATGAACGCCGCCTGCAACTCGCGGCAACGGGCGTCGAAATCAGTGCCGGCCCGTCGCGGCTGCCAATAAAATGTATCGTCGATCTGAACCGCGGATTCGTCGATCGGCGTGTTCTTGTCCCTCTCCCGGTATTCCGGGAGAGGGTAGGGTGAGGGTTCTGCATCGCCGGTTGAACGGTGTTGGACTCTCGCGGCAGAACCCTTACCCCCGCCCTCTCCCGGCGTACCGGGCGAGGGAGTGAGGCTTTCGGCGGGTCGCAGCGTGGCCGCAAGATTCACATGAATCAGCACGCCTTGCACATCGATCCGCTCGATGGTGTCGCGCACTTCGTCGGCCGTCACCGAGTCCGGCACGGGAACGACGGCCGCGCCGGCGTCGAGCAGGGCGAGCGCGCCGATCACGTAATCGATCCCGTCGGCGGAGCGAAACGCGATGCGCTGCCCGGCCTGCACGCCGCGGGCGGTCAATTTCGTCCGCAGCGCGGCGATTCGGTCGAGCAGATCGCCGTAGGTGATCGAGCGCTCGCCTTCGACGATCGCCGTCTTGCCCGCGAGCGATTTTGTTTCTTGCCGAATGAGCTCAACGATGTTCATTCGCGTTCCTCGCGATCGACCAGGCGCACCGGCCGCACCGGCAGCAGTCGGCGGAGCAGCAGTCTCACGTGTACCCGCGAAATCCGCAGATTATCTTTCACCGGGTGAAAGCTTGAAACGCGGTCCTTTCCCTTCGGGTACACCACGTGAATCGGCACGCTTTGCACTTTCAGGCCGGCCCAGAGCGCCCGCGTCAGCACTTCCATTTCGAAATTGTAATGTCGCGACCACATCGGCAGCGCCAGCACGTGCTTGACGGGGTAAAGACGAAAACCGCTCTGCGAATCAAGCACTTTCGTGCCGGTTTCGGCAAAAATCCAGAAGTCGGAAAACTTTCGCCCGAACCGGCTGGAGCGCGGCATGGTGCCTTTGATCTCGGCGCGATGGCCGATCAGGATCGTGTCGGGTGAGCGGTACGGCGTGAAGCGCGGAATGTCCTCCGGTAAGTGCTGGCCGTCGCCGTCGATGGTGACGAGGTACTGCCCGCCGTGGTCGGCCGCGTGGCGGAAGGCGGTCAGCAACGCGGCGCCTTTGCCCTGGTTCGTCTTGTGGCGGATCACCAGCACGTCGATTGATTTGAGCAGCTCGCGCAAATCCGCGTCGGTGCTGCCGTCGTCGACGATGATTACCTGCTCCATCTCCTTGCGGCAGCGGGTGGCGATGTCGACGATCGTTCGCGCGTTGTTGTAAACCGGGATGCAGCACCAGGTATCGCTCACGGCCGACTCACCATCGCGAATAGCCTCTCGGCCAGCGGCAGCGGCGCGAGCTCTTCGGGCGTGAAGTTCACGGTGAACGGATCGACCGGCGGCCCGGCGGTGAGGGAGATGCAGACGGCGGCGCGGCTGTCGCTCCAGAGTGCGAGCATGCCGTCGGCCTCGCGGTCGGTCAGAAGCTGTTCGGCCGTGCGCGTGAGCGTGAGCAGCGGCGAAGCGTCGGCGTGCACGTACATCGCGGGGCCGGCGAGCGCGAGGGCGATCGCCACTTCGCAGAGTGTGCTGGTGGGGAGCGTGTAGATGAAAAGATTGCCGCGGCCCATCGTGCGGCCGCTGGTGACGTAGTCGGTGAAGTATTTTTCGTTCGCCTGCACGCAACCTTCGGCGCCGGCGGAGAGAAGCCCGATCTCATCGCCCACGGCGTTCGGCGGTGACATTTCCCGCAGTGCTAAGCTCGCGGCGGCGAGGCAGGATTTGGTTTCGCCCGTCATCCGCGAGAAATATTTCACCGGCCGGCCGATGAGTGAGAGCAGTTCGTCTGCCGGCGGGGCGGGTTTGGCGAACGATCGCCCGCGCGAGGCGTAAACGCCGTAGTGCGTGTCGCAATACCAGGCGAGCGATCGAATCATTGATTGATGCTCCCCAAAAGGACGGCCGTGTTCACGCCGCCGAAACCGGAGTTGCAGGAGAGCGCGGTGCGTGATCGCTGGAGTTTTGTCGGCGTGTTCTGCACCCAGCCAATGGCGCGTTCGTCGGGATGATTCAATCCGACCGTCGGCGGCAGTACGCTGAGCGACATCGCGCGGGCGGCGATGAGAATCTGCGCTAACCCCGCCGCCGCCAGTGTGTGGCCGATGCCGCCTTTGACGGAATAGACCGGGCGAGGCTCGCTGATCGCATTGCGGAAGGCGGTCATTTCCATCGCATCGCTGTAAATCGTGGCGGTGCCGTGGGCGGCGATGAAGTCGACGTCTGCCGGCGCTCGGCCAGCCATCGCAAGCGATTTGGCAATCGCGCGGGTAAGGCCGGTGGCGTTGCGGTCGGGGGCGGTCATGTGGACGGCATCGGTCGTATTGCCCCAACCGAGGATTGCGGGGGAATCTTTCGTCGCGAGCTTGTGATCGTCGCGCGTGACCAGCGCCCACGCCGCCGCCTCGCCGAGCGTGAGGCCGCAGCGGGCAGCATCGAACGGGCTGGCGGGCACTTCGCACAGCGAAAGGAGAGTGCTGAAACCGGAGTAGACGAATTCAGACACCGCATCGCAGCTGACGACGAGCACCGCATCGGCCTGGCCGTGCCTCACCATCGACGCCGCCCGCGTGAGCGCCGCGGCGGATGAGGCGCATGCGGATGACAGCACCGTCGCAGGGCCGGTGAGGCGGAGGAATTCCTTCACGCGTTCGAGCAAAACGCTCGGCCGGGCGAAGGATGATTTCTCCGGTGAGTCATCGAGCACGGCCTGCTCGATGTACTCGATCTCGCCGACGGTCGTCGCGACGATCAGCGCGGTCTTCGGGTCGATCGTCCATCGCAGCGGCGCGAGAAGCTGTTTGAGCATCGCCATGCAGCGAGATTCGCCTTCGGCGACGACCAGGTCGGGCACCATCGCTACCTGGTTGCTGACGAATTTGCGCTCGGCGAAGCGGTCGGTCGAGCGGATCGCAGTTCGCCCGCTCATCAGCCCGGCCCAGAGCACCTCGGTGCCCCAGCCGTAGGCGGTGACAACATCGGACTGTGCGATGACGGCGTTCACTTCTGCCCGCCGATCTCGCCGGCGCGCCAGCGCTTGCGGCAGCTTTCCTGCATCGCCGGCGAGGCCATCAGCGGCGCGCCGGTTTCATCGACGAACATTTGTACGGTATATCCCGCGGCGGCGAGGCGGCCGTCTTCCTGGCGGACTTCGTATTCAATATCGATCCGGGCGCCTTCGCTCCAAATCATTTTGCCAATGATCGAAACGAGTTGGCCGAGCTTCACTGGCGAGAAATAGTCGACGTGCAACTGCACGATCGGCGCAAGCAGTCGATCGCGTTGAAAATCCGGATAGCTCATGCCGCACAGTCGGCCGAGTTCTTCGTTTGCCTGCTCGAAGAGCTTGGCGTACCGGCCGTGCCAGAGGATGGCCATCGGGTCGACGTCGCTGAAGCGAATCCGCTGCTCCAGCCGCACGACCAGCGGCGGCGGGGCGGATTCGAGCGCGGAGAAATACCCGCCTTTCTGGCGGCGCGGGGCGGTCATGATGCGCCTCCGCCGGCGATGAGCGAGATGTCGGCCACTTTCTGCTCGGCGCGGGTGAGCTTTGCCTTGATCGCGAAGAATCCGTCGTCGGTGGGTGCCACGCTCGCGTCGATCTGCATTGACTCGCCGGGTTGGATCGGGGCCATCAGCTTTGCGTTCTTCAACGTGCGCAAGCGAAAATCAGTCACGCCCTGGCTCATGGCCGTCGCCATCAGCACGGCCTGTACCATGCACATGCCTGGCAAAATCGGTTGGCCAGGGAAATGGTCGGGAAGGATCGAGAAATTCGTATTGAGCGTGAGGGTTGCGCGGAAGCCGCCGTCGCGCGGTTCGGTCTGCAACATGGATCGGAGCTGCTGTCGAACGGAGTTCATGGTCAATCGCTTTGCCAATCCCGGTTTTTGATGACGACCTGGTAGTGGTAGTGGCCATTGTCCATGACGATCCCCCGCGGGTAAAGGTGTCCCGCGATTTCGGCATAATCGTAGAACCGGACATGCCACTTATCGCCGAAAAACCCCTGCACGTGCTTATCGAGCAGCACGATCGGCTTGCCGCCGAACTCGTAGATCACGTCGCCGGCTTCGTAGCGGATGATGGTGGATTTCACCTCGAAGTTCGCGTCCACCGGCGGCGCGAGATCGAAGAACATGCGGTAAATATCCTGGCCGATGGAGAGCAGGACGAGCTTTTGCTCCATCAGCGGCGGAATGGCGGATTGAATGTTCGTGCCGTTGCGATCGCCGGTGAGGTGGAACAGTTCCAGGCCCATCTGGTTCATGCCGACCACTTCAAACGTGCCGGCCTTGCGGTCGACCTGCACCACGCCGAGCACGGCCAGGTCATCGCGGAACGGCGCTTTGATGATCACCGAATCGGTGCTCGTAAATTTATCGGCCTGCATGACGGCGAAGTCAGCCTGCACCGTGCGAGCGTTCGGCCGATCCAGCACCGGCAGCGGCGGGCGCGTGAACGCGTCGGAATAGCAGCCGGCAAGAAGGGCGAGTGCGAAAGAAGGAATCGCGAATCGAAGGCTCGGTTGAATTGTCACGCGGCACTCTCCGTCATGTCCATGCGTATGACCCAGCAAATGCCAGGCACTACGAAAAGAGCAGTTAGGTAACCCACAAGCAGCCCCGAAGTCAGGCTCACGCCGACCATGTACAGCGCCGGGTGATGCGCCAACAGCAGCGAACTCGTGCCGATGAGCGTGGTGATCGACGACAAGTGCATCGACATCATTCCCTGCCCGAACATGGATTCGCCTTCATCCCACGCGAAGACGGCGAAGATGCCGTAATCGCTACAAAGCGCCATGACCATGATGGCAGCGATCACGCTGACGACGTTCAGCGGCAAATCCAATCGCGAGAGCGTGGCCAGCATCACCGCCACGCCGATGATCGCCGGGAGCATGATCAGGATTGATTTCATCGCGCTCCGCGTGATCGCGATCAGCGAGATAATGATGAACGCCAGGCTAATACCCACCAGCAGTTTCGTTTCTGAAATGGCCGACTCAGCAAAGGCCTGGCCCATCGCACGCTGGGAGATGATCTGTGCATTGGGCACGTCCTTAAGCAAATGCCGGACGGCCGTCACGTTTTCTTCGGTGTCTTCGAAATAGCTGAGCAGTTGCGTTTGGCCGCTGGCGTGGGCGACGAATTGCTCCTGCATGCTGGCGACGATTTCGCGCGACTGCGGCTGCTTTGGCGGTTCAGTCAGGCTCTTGAAAAACGGCTCGAACGCGTCGGCCGAGAAGCCGTACGGCGCACCGGCGACGGCGATGTCGGCCTTCAGCTTGCTGATCCGCTCGGGCGACCAGAACGCGTGCCAGCGATCGAGATTTTCCTTCCGCGTCACTTCTGAGGGCCAGAAATTCGTCAGGGAGATGATCTCGTTGTTCTTCAAGTGCGACGACAGCAGCTTGAGGACTTTGTCATTCTCGATCTCCGCGTCGGACATGTCCTTGCCTGCGACAACGAGAATCGCGAAATCATAGGCGTTGCGGGAAAACGCCTTGTGAAACGCGGCCTCGTCGTTGCGAACGTCCTGGCTTACGCCATCAAGCTTGCTCAAATCGGCATCGAATCGCACGCTTTTGGCGATGTAGATCGAAACGCCGAAGACGATGAGCGCGATGAACAGCACCGGCACCATCAGCTTGCCCCAGCGGTGCAGGGGCATGCCCGAACCGATGGCCACCACCTTACCGCCCGCTCGCACCATCAGCGGAAGCACGTAGAGCGCCGCGAGCATCGCGAGGCAGAGCGAGAGGCACGTCATGTACCCGAGCTGCCGGTAGGCCGGCACGTAGGAAAAGAGGAACGCGACGAACACGCCCATCGTCGTGAGCAAACTCAGAAGCAGATGCTTCCGGATGCGCTTCATGTCCTGCTGCGGGTGCGTGCCCATCCACACGGCGGTGTAGACGAAGATGCCGTAATCCACCGCGCTGCCGGCCATGGATGCGGACAGGCCGATCACCATTGCCGAAAGGTGGGGATAGAACAGTGCACAAATCCCCAGCGCCACCGCGATGGCAATCACCGGCAGCATGAAAACGGCCGCCACGCGCCAGTCGCGGCAGACCAGCACGAATAGGAGCAGAAATCCGACGGAATCCAGAATGCCGGCCAGCTTCATATCGCGCTGCATCGTGCTGTCGTTCTGCGCGGTGTGCACTTGCCCGGCGATCACGGAGATTTTAATTCCCGGCGGGGCGGCGGCGGCCAGGGCATTGAGATGGTCGACCAGCGCGTGCGAACTCTCCATGCTGGTGGCCGACGCGGAAGTATCGAGCACGAGCATGATCTGCCGGCCATCAGGATGAACGAAGTAGCCGTTCTTCACCTCGACCTTGTAGCCCATGCTGTTGCTCAGCGCGTACAGCCGCGCGAGCACGCGGGCGTTCACGCCCAGCGGATCGCGGCGAATGATGTCCTGCATGAACGTGCCCTGCGGCTTGGTCAATTGAAGAAAATTCTCGCGCATCTTTTTCTTCAGCGCGTCGGGCTCGGTGAGTGGGGCGATTGCGTCGAGGTCCGACTGATTGAGCAACTCGCCGGCGTGCTCCACCAGGCCCAAAATCTCGTCCATCGCGTTCGCCTCGGCGGGCGGGGAGATGACGCGTTTGATCAGCGTGGGATCGAGCTTGGATTTCACGTCGGCGGCGGCGCGGTAGAGGTCGGCCTGCGTTCCGTCGCCCGTCAGTCGAATCCATAGGATGGCCTTAGAGGCGAACGAAGAGTCGCGCAGGAAGGTAAGGGTCTGCCGCGCCTGGCTGCTCTGCGGCAGGAGCGGCTCGAGCGAGCTGTCCACCTGCAGCCGGAAAAATCCGGCGATGGAGAGCACCACCACAACGCCCACAACGAGAAACACCGGGAGTTTTTTCTGCCGGGAGGATTCAACGGTCATGTGGCGGAATCTCCCAGATTTCTTTCTTCACAGGCTCGTTAATTTTCGGATCGATGTAGTGGAGTGTCGTCACGCTGCCGGAGGTTTCACGGATGACCATCGTGTCGATGTATTTTCCTTCCTTGCCGAAGGCGATGGAGATCTGGCCGAGCATCTTCGCGACCATCGAATCGGCCTTGGGCGAAAACCCGAGAGTGAGAGGCGTGTCGCTGATCACCGTCACGTCGTACCCCGCGGCGAGCGCTTTGTAATCGCCCATGAACCAGGCGTTGATCTGCTCGGAGATGGCTTTGAACGTCGGATCGCCGCCGAGGTGGATCACCTGCACGGTGTTGGCGTCCTCGTCCCACTGTTTGACGAGATCGCCCTTGACGCTGATGGCGTATTTCACCGGCTCCCTCACGATCCAGACGACATGGTCGGGCTTCTCCAGAGCGAAGTGGCCTTTGATGATCAGCTTGTGGTTGAGCATCGCGAGGTTCTTCTCCTGCACGAAGTCGGCCTCGACGGTGTTGACGGTTTGCAGATCTTTCTGCACGCGCTCGAGCAACTCCGGCGAAGCCGGACGAGCGGGTTGCGTAGCGGGAGCGGTGGTGGGGCCGTCGGCGAGGGCGACTTGTACGGCGATCAATAACAGGATGAGGGCAACGGCGCATTTCGTCGCATGGGCTACCAGCCCATGCTTCGCATGCGAAAGCATGGGCTGGTAGCCCATGCGACGGAAATACGAAGAAACAAATCGCATCACATTACGTCCTTTCCGGAATCCTCGCCCGGCCGCCAGACTTTGATCTGGCCGGTGGCGAGAAGCACGCCGTCCTGGTCTTTCACGTCACCGTCGACCACGCCGAAGTCGCCGAACTTGGCGACTTTGCGGACGATGATCTCCAGCCGATCGCCCACGCAGGCATGGCCGGTGATGACGAGATCCTTCACGCCGATCAGCAACCCGCGGTGCTCCGCCCGCTCGGCCGGCGTTAAATGATAGCCGTGCGTGGCGGCGAAAGACTGCGCGATCATCTCGATATACGCGGTCTCGTCCAGAATTCCGAATTCGTCGACGAAAGGGGAGTCGGCCGACACCGTAAACGTCGAGCGTGATTCTTCATCTTCCACCTGCGTGAGCTGATCGACCATGCGGATCGCCGGTCCGTGGGGGATGAGATCATGAACGAGTGCGGGAAGTTTTAAGCGGTTGGGAGTGGAGAGATCTTCGGGCATGGTCGGTCCTGATCTTCAGCTAAAGCATTGGTCTTAACACCGGTCGCCCCGCTTCAGCGGGTCGTCTTTGGGCAAGCAGACGACCCGCTAAAGCGGGGCGACCATTGAATTCTCATTCACGCGATTGCGCTTCAGCAATTCCGAATGTATCTGCTCGCGCACCATCGTCTTGAGCTTGTAGGGGCTCATCCCCGAATACTGTTCGGGCATCACCGCACGCAGTTTCGTCACCACGATTTTCCCAGGCCTCATCCAGATCGATCCGCGCGGCGGGATCGCTTCGTTCCCCGCGATCACCAGCGGCACCACCGGCACGCCATTGTGTTGCGCGAGCCGAAAGGCGGAGCCGTGAAAGTTGCCGAGTTCGCGGAAACCCGTCCGCGTGCCTTCCGGGAAGGCGATCACGCTCACGCCCTGCGAAATCAACCGACTGCCCGCGGCAAGGAATTCCTCGAACGGCATCTCGCGCGGCTTAAGGTACTCGGCGATTCTGGCCATAAACCCCACGCCCGGCAGATGCGCCGGCCAGATGTTCAGCACCTGCACCGCCTCCAGCGGCAGGAAGGCCATCAGAAATCCGTCGGTCGATGAAGGATGATTCGCCACGAACACCAGCGGCGGCTTCGCGTCGGGCTCGTGATCGACAAACCGCACCGTCACCAGCGGCCAGCCGCAGCGGATGATGAACGAGCCGTACCAGCTGATCGTCCGCCGAATCAATTGCCGGTTGCGGCGATCATCGCGCGTCACCAGCCGATGCAGCCCGATGTACCCGAGGCCGAAAATCGCGAACAACAAAGTGATGACCGCCGCCAGCGTGTACACCTGCAGATTGAGCCAGATCATCGCCGGCCAAGCCAGCACCGAGCGGGATGGCGCCGGCTGCGTCGGCTGCATCATCGGTGTTACGCCTTGTTCTGTTCGCCGCGGATGAGAATGAGATAGTTGTAAAGATCCTGCATGCTGCGGATGGCCCGCACGCGCTCGTCGTCGCGCACCTGCACGCCGAAGCGTTTCTGGATCGCGGCCACCAGATCGACGACGTCTAAGCTGTCCAGCCCGAGATCAGTAAAAATCTGCGCCTCCGGCGTGATCTGCTCACGCGGAATCTCGAACGAATCAGCAAACACGTCGTTCACGGCCTGGACCAGTTCTGCGTCTGTCATGTGAACGGCGAGTTTAGCGGTGGACTTGAATGAACACAATTCGCCTTGAAACAGCCGCTCGGCCATCGCGGAAGATTGAACACAGAGACACAGAGTCACAGAGAAGAAAGAAAAGTAAAGGAGATTTTTCTTCTTCTCTGTGCCTCTGTGTCTCTGTGTTCATATCTTTTGCACTTTCAAGAATGTCTGTCCCACCCAAATCAAATACAATGAAAGCCAATGCCCGCGCCCGACCCCGAGCAACTCATGCCCGCTGACACCGACGCCACTCGCCCGGCCGGCTGGGCGCAGCGCGGCATTGGCACGCACAGCCAGCACAAATTCTTCTATTACCTGATGAAGTACGGCGGCAAATCGCGCGGGTATCACATCGCCAACATCGCGACGCTCTGGTACGCGATCTACCCGTCCGTCCGCCGGCGGTGCCGGTACTATCTCGACCGCCGGTTTCCCGATCGCGGCGGCCCGCTGCCCAGATTCCTCGACACCTACCGCCTCCTCCGCACCTACGGCCACACGCTGGTCGATATGATGGTGCTCGGGATGTTCGGGCCGACGTCGATGACCGTCGAAAGCCCCGACCACGACCGCCTGCGCGAAATCTCGTCGGCCGACCGCGGTCTGATCGTCCTCCACGCCCACCTCGGCTGCTGGCAGATCGGCATGTCCACGCTCGGCCAATTCCCCAAGCCCGTCTCGATCGTCATGATCCCCGAGCCGCGCACGACCTCTATGTTCCCACCCGGCGTAACCGTCATCGACCCACGCACCGGCATGCAGGCGGTGATGGAAATGACGCAGGCACTCCTGCGGAATGAAATCGTCACCATGATGGGCGACCGCAGCTTCGGCGACGACACCAACGCCGCCGCCGTCCAGTTCCTCAGCGGCACCGCCAGATTCCCCATCACCCCATACCGCCTCGCCAGCGCCACCGGCGCCGCGGTGTTAGTTCTGACGGCCCCGAAACTAGCCCACGCGAAATACGCCATGCGGCTGACAAAGGTAATCGAAGTGCCGCCCGGCGTCGGCCGTCGCGCCGAGAATTACGCGCCGTACGCGCAGCAATACGCGGACTGTCTGGCGGATTTCGTCGCACACTTTCCCTGGCAGTACAATAACTTTTACGATTTGTGGCAAATCAAAAATTAGAATTTGGACTTGCGGACCGATGAAATAACCGGTCTCCCACGACAGGCCGCACTTACTCTTGGCGCGGGATAACCCGTGCATTAGGGTAGCTCTTAAATAAAGGTGGAAATTCTTGAAAGACTTAATTAAACGGTCGATTCCCACGCCCCTTAAGCGGGCGACTCAGGAGTTGCTCCGTCGCCTGTGGGTGCCGCCGGGCTCTGTGCAAAATCTTCTGGCCCATGAAGGTACGTTCAATCTTTCCGTTCAGGATAAAACGCTTTGCTTGACGCACACAAATCGGTGGATCGAAAACGATCTTTTCTGGAAGGGCGCCCTGGGATATGAGGGCACCAGCATGAAACTCTGGCTGCAGCTCGCGAAAGCCGCCCGAAGTGTAGTGGATGTCGGCGCGAACACGGGCATTTTCGCGCTATTCGCCCGTTGCGCCAACGCTAACGCCAAGATTTATGCTTTTGAGCCGATGCCTCAGTTTTACCGTGTACTTGAGGAAAACAATGCGTTGAACGGCGCGAACATCAACGTTTATCGTGCCGCCATGTCCGACAAGCCCGGCACGCTGCCGATGTATATTCCTGCCGCCGGTCAGGGGAATGTCTATTCCGCTTCCTTAAGCATGGAACACTATCTTCAGCATCAAACGTCCGAACCAATCGTTATGGAAGTGCCGGTAAAAGTATTCGATGAAGTCGCAGTGGCCGACCAAATCAGCAATGTCGATTTGGTAAAAGTAGATGCGGAAGGATTCGATGCCAACGTCATTCGCGGCATGTCGGGGATGCTTCATCGGGACCGTCCAAGCATCCTGATTGAGATTCAGAATATTGAAATCGGGGCCGCAATCGAAAAGGCTCTTCCGCCAGGGTATCGCTTTTTCAGCGTGGATGAGAATCTTGGGATTCAGGCCGCGGATCGGATCACCAAAGGCGAGGGACTGAATTATCTACTAACCGGGCGCGATGATTTGAAGTTACCGGGATGATCACGGTGCCCGCTGTAAGTGGGTTCTTTTCGTCATTTCAGCCGATCGTCTCGCTTTTCCAGATTAGGTGCATCGCAGACTTCTCTACTTGCATCGCCGGCCCAACGTCTCGTACAACTCTTGCATGCCCGACCTTTCCGCGAACCTCGCCGGCCTTCGCCTGGCCAATCCAACGCTCACCTGCTCCGGCACGTGCGGCTATGCGTTTGAGTACGCCGACTTCATGGATCTTTCCAAGCTCGGCGCTTTCGTCACCAAGTCCATCACGCGCGAGGAGCGGGCCGGGAATAATCCTACGCGCATCGTCGAAACCCGCGGCGGGATGCTCAATGCGATCGGGCTCGCCAACGTTGGCCTGAAGCGATTTCTCGCGGAGAAAGTGCCGCAGCTGGAAAAGATGCCTTGCCCGGTGATCGCCAACGTGGCCGGGCATAGTTATGACGATTACGTTGAAACTTGCGCCGCGATGGACGGACTCAAATGCATCGCCGGGGTGGAGCTGAACGTGAGTTGCCCGAACGTGAAGGACGGCCTGACCTTCGGCACCGACCCCGCCCGCCTCAAAGACCTCACGCGGCAGGTGAAGAACGTGCTGCCGCACAAGCCGCTGATCGTGAAGCTGTCGCCGAACGTCGAAGACATCGTCGCGACTGCCCGCGGCGCGATCGAAGGCGGGGCCGACGTGCTCTCGCTCGTGAACACGTTCACCGCGATGGCCATCGACATCTGGAAGCGCAAGCCGCGCCTCGCCAACGTCACCGGCGGGCTGTCCGGACCGGCGATCAAGCCGATCGCGCTGCACCTCGTCAGCCGGGTCTATCGCCAAATCGCCAAAAGCACTGGCACGCCGCTGATCGGCATGGGCGGGGTACAAACGTGGCAGGACGCGGTCGAATTCACCCTAGCCGGCAGCAGCGCGGTGGCGATCGGCACGGCCCTCTTCGTCGACCCGGCCACGCCGAATAAAATCTGCGACGGCCTGACGGCGTATCTGGAAAAAATCAAAGTTGTGCGGTTGAGCGATTTGGTCGGCACGCTGGAAATGCCGGGTGATCAACCGGCGAAGGCGCCGTACCCTTAACCTGATGTAGAATCTCAAAATTCTCTCCAAGATTTCACGCATGCTTAATCGCGTCCGCCGATTGCTGAACTTCAAAATCCAGCCGCCGTCGTGGTTTCCTGGTGCGGCGATTGGGCGCGGTCTGCTTGCCTTCGTCGGCCCGTTCATGATGGTCTGCGGGGTTTTTCACTTCATCTGTGGAATCGTATTTTTGCGATTGGCCTACCAGTTTCAAAATCAATTGGGCGTGAATCTCGCCGCCCAGTACGGAACTTTTACGTTGGTGCTCATCGAGACGTTCGGCATGAGCTTTTTCTTCGAGTGGGTGGGGTATTCCAACATTAAGCAGAATCGCGAAAAGCGCCGCCGGGTGACGAACGGGCTTTGTCTCAAATGTGGCTACGACCTCCGGGCCTCGCCCGATCGCTGCCCGGAATGCGGCCTCGTCGTCCGCGGAAAACTGGCGCATGAAAATGCCGCTGGCCGATGATCAGATCAACATGGCCGATCTTGTCCCATCCTCATTGCCGCCGATCGACGCAGTTGAAGTCGTCGATCTCGCCAAAGTTCGCGCCAAGAAGCCCGGCGAGTACATGGCGGCGGCGGGGAAGGCTAAGTTCGTTCGGCTGACCGGGGCGGACGCCGAGCGCATCGCCGACCTATGGCGATTGCTCCCGGCGGGGCGGGCGGCGCCTTGTCATATCGCGCCGTTCGGGTTGCGGTTTTTCGCCGGCGGGCAGGTGGTCTGCGAAGCATCGCTCAGCTGGCAGTGCCATAGCATCTTCGCTACCGTCAACGGCGAGCAGCAATCGTACGAATTCGACGGATTTTCCACACTCGCCCGCGACCTGCTGGCCGTCTGCAAGCGGCAGTTCGAGCCGGCCAAGTCCTGACCCGGTTTGACACGTTTTCCCCCGCGCATAGACTGCTCGATTCGGTTCCGGCCATGGCCGGAACCGCCAGCCAAAATCGTTCACGCTGGAAGCCCTGTTCGTCCGATAACCAAGAGGTACACATGAGCATCAACATCGAATTCATCAAAGGCCGGCAGGTTCTGGACTCGCGCGGCAATCCGACCGTCGAAGTCGATGTCGTTCTTGAAGACGGCACGATTGGCACCGCCATCGTCCCCTCCGGCGCGAGCACCGGCGAGCATGAGGCCGTCGAGCTGCGCGACGACGACAAGAAAAAGTGGGTCGGCAAGGGCGTTTCAAAAGCCGTCGATAACGTCAACACGAAGATCGCTCCGGAGCTGATCGGCCTGGATCCGCGCGAGCAGGAATCGATCGACGCGCTCATGATCGAGCTCGACGGCACCCCGAACAAATCCAAGCTCGGCGCCAACGCGCTGCTGGGCGTATCGATGGCCGTCGCCAAGGCCGCGGCGGCGGCGTGCAATCTGCCGCTGTACCGCTACCTCGGTGGGCCGGGCGCCAAGACGCTGCCGGTGCCGATGATGAACATCCTCAACGGCGGCAAGCACGCGGACAACAACGTCGATTTCCAGGAATTCATGATCCAGCCGTGGGGGTTTGATTCGTTCAGCGAAGCCCTCCGCGCGGGCGTGGAAATTTATCACGCGCTGAAGAAAGTTCTGCACAAGCAGGGCCTTTCAACGGCCGTCGGTGACGAGGGCGGATTCGCCCCGGATCTGAAAGACAACGAAGACGCGCTGAAGGTGATCGGCGAAGCCGTCACCGCGGCCGGTTACGAATTTGGCAAGCAGATTTTCGTCGCGCTCGACCCCGCCGCCAGCGAATTGTGGGACAACGAGAAGAAGGGCTACAAGTTCTTCAAGAGCGCGCCGGACAAGATCATGAGCAGCGAGCAGATGGCCGACTACTGGCAGAAGTGGGTTGAGAAATATCCGATCCGCAGCATCGAAGACGGCTTTGCCGAAAACGACTGGGCCGGCTGGAAGCTCTTCACCGACCGCGTCGGCAGCAAGATCCAACTCGTCGGCGATGATCTGTTCGTCACCAACGTGAAATTCCTCGAGAAGGGCATCAAGAGCAGGACGGCCAACAGCATTCTCGTGAAGGTCAACCAGATCGGCACGCTGAGCGAAACGTTCAGCGCCGTGAACATGGCGATCCGCAACGGCTACAGCGCGGTGATGAGCCACCGTTCCGGCGAGACCGAAGACGCAACGATCGCGGACCTGGCCGTCGCGACCAACTGCGGCCAGATCAAGACCGGCGCGCCGGCACGATCAGATCGCGTAGCCAAGTACAACCAGCTGCTTCGCATCGAAGAGCAGTTAGGCGAGCAGGCGGTGTACGGCGGGAAGTTGTGGAATAAGTAGGAATCGGGAGCAGCCAAGGATGGCACACGACGACGATCTGATCTTCCGCTCGCGCAAGCCGGCCCCCGGCCCGCGGGCGATCGCCCCGCGCGAGCCCGCTCCCGCGCCCGCAAAGCCTCATTCATTGGATTCCAGCAACGCCTGGTGGACCATCCCCGCGCTCTGCATCGGCTTGGCCGTCATCGCCTGGTGCGTGCTGATCCCGGCCTGCAACGCCAATCGAAAGCTCGTGCTTGAGCGGGAAAAGCTCCGCCGCGATCTGGAGGCCGTCGATAAGCAGATCTCTGTCAATGATCGGTTCCTCACCGCCGTCGCGGGCGATCCCGAATTGGCGCAGCGGCTGGCGCAGCGGCAGATGAAGTTTATCCCCGAAGGCACGACGGTGCTCGATCTCCCGCACCCGGCCGCCACGCACGATCAGATGAGCCCCTTCCTGCTCACGGCCATGCCTCGGCCGGCGCCGCTGGCGCAGCTTTCAACCGAGCCGGGATTTCTCGGGCGGCTTTCGAGCAACAGTAAGCTGCAGCTCTACATGATCGGGCTGGGGCTTTTGTTACTGGCAGCGTCGCTGGTGATGGGCGGGGAAACGCAGGTAGCTGAGGAGCAGTAGATTCTTCCCGTTGATTACTTCTAAATGCCACGTCTCGCACCCAAATATATCAAATACGTGATGCTGATTTTCACGTCTCGCTGAAGCGGGACACGCCGATGAGATTAATTCGTTCGTCCGTGCGTGGGCGTTCTGCCCGTCAGTCCACGATACACGCGACTGAAATGATTCGGGCACGAAAACCCGCAAACGTGCGCCACTTCCTTCACCGAAAGCGTGCTGTGTTGCAGAAGGTGCTGGGCCTGCTCGATCCGCAAATGCCTCAGCCGGGCGGCAGGGCTTTGGCGGAAACTCTTGGCGTACAGGCGACACAACTGGCTGCGCGAAAGGCCGCTCACCTCGGCCAGGTCGTCCACGCTGATCTCGCGATTCAGGCGGTTCATCATGTAGCGCTCGGCGGCGAGGAGTCGGCGGTCGATGTCGGGGGCGTCGTTGGTCGCGGTGCCGAGTGCGATGACCGGCTCGGCCGTCGCGGAGAGTTCCGCCATCATCTGCCACAACACCGCCATCACGTGCGCCGCCTGCCCGGGTCCGCTCGATCGTACGGCGCCGGCGAGCTGTCGCGCGATTTGCGACAGCGTTTCGAGTTCAGCACTTCGAACGACCAGCTTCCCACTGTCGCACAGCAACGTGTGAATCGGTTCGGCCGACGGCGCGAAGCGCGCGTCAATGTAAAGCGTCGCGCCGCCGGAGTCGCCGGGACCGACGAAATGGCTCAGCTTCGGCGGCGTGATCCAGGCGTCGCCCGCGCGGGCAATAATTTCCTGCTCGCCGGCCGTCACGCGCATGGAGCCGGCGAGCATCGCGATGACCTGCGTCTCGTCGTGCGTGTGGCGATTGCCCGGGCGAAGGAAATGCGCCTCGACTTCCGCAACATAAGGCACGCCGATCGCGGGCAGCGACAGGCCGTATAATACCTTTCGATAAGCGGCTTCAGGAGTGGCCTTCATAGGTGCCGTGCGCTGTTTGGATAGACAATGCTTTAAAATTGCGATTGAAAATCGGGTATTTCACGGCAAACTATACCATATCAGCATTGGACTGCGACACAAATTTATAGAGGAACCCATGGACGACAACCTGCCCCTGATCGATTGCGACATTCATCCGCAGCCGAGCAAGGAAAACCCGATGGAGCCGCACATTCCCGAAGCCTTCCGCGAAGCGATGCGGCAGGGCATGCACGGTGCGCCCGGGCCGGGGTATCTCAACCCGTTCGGCGTGAACCGGCGCGACATCCGCTGCGATAACCCGATCGAAGCGGGGCGCACGCATCTGGATCGTTACAATATCGCGTACGGTGTGCTGCAATCGCCGGGGCTGCGCGCGAGCATCACCAACAGCATCGATACCGGCAGCGCCATCGCCCACGCGTGGAACGACTGGCAGATGAAAACGTGGATGGATGTCGACAGCCGATATCTCGGCTCGATCTGCATCAACATGAATGACCCGATCGAATCCGCCAAAGAAATTCGCCGGTGTGCACAGCGCAAGGGAATGGTGCAGGTGGTCGTCACCGGCGAAGCGCAGAAGCTTTACGGCGACCGCAGCTACTTCCCGATCTGGGAAGCGTGCAACGAGCACAGCCTGCCCGTCTGCATGCATCCGGGGGCGGAAGGATCGTACGGATCCGCGCCCGGGGGTCGGCCGAGCACTTACTTCGAGTGGCACAGCGCGATTCCGCTGACGCACCAGGCGCAACTGATCAGCATTATCTGCGAAGGCATTTTCGAAAAATTCCCCAGAACCAAGCTCGTGATCTGCGAGGCCGGCTACGCCTGGCTCGCGCACACCATGTGGCGGTTGGATAAAAACTTCAAAGCCCTCCGCGCCGCCACGCCGTGGCTCAAGCGCCTCCCGAGCGAGTACATCTTCGATCACGTGCGATTCACCAGCCAGCCGCTGGAAGAGACGGAAAAGCCCGAGCACATGCTCTGGATGTTCGAGATCCTTAAGGCCGAGCGCACGCTCTGCTTCGCCACTGATTTCCCGCACTGGGATTTCGACGAACCGAGCCGCGCCTTCCCGAAAAAGATGAGCGACCACCTGCGGAAGCGAATCTTCTACGAAAACGCCGCCGAGCTGTACGGCCTGCCGTCGCTGGAAGAAACGACGGCGAAAATGGCGGCGAATCGCAAACCGGCTCTCGTTTAAGAAAAGGATTTAGCCACAGATGGGGCACAGATAGGCACACATAAAGAAGGGAGATTGAACGCGGATGCGCGGAGGTTCGAAGAAGAAAAATCACAACTCCTCTCTTCTCGTCAACTCCGCGTCTTCGCGTTCATTCTGCTTTCCCAATCGGTGCTCATCCGTGCCCCATCTGTGGCAAGAAAGATTTCATGGCAAACGATAAAGAAGATTTTGGCTTCAAAGTCGATCAGGGCTTCGGCCCCGAGAACAAGGCGATCGACCACGCATTCAAGATCGTCGCCGAGGCGCAGCCGCCTAAGTCGCGCACCGGCAATCGCCTGACCGTCTGCGCCGCGGCCGACCTGCCGCCGGGGAAGCGCAAGATCGTGGAAGACGGCGCGATCTCCATCGGCGTGTTCAACCTCAACGGCAAATTCCATGCGGTGAAAAACGTCTGCCCGCACTACGGCGCACCGCTCTGCCAGGGCACGCTCCACGGCACGCACAAGCCGTCGGAAGTCCACCAGTTCAACCCGGGTTACGAGGGCCAAATCCTCCGCTGCCCCTGGCACGGCTGGGAGTTCGACATCGTCACCGGCAAGGGCCTCTTCGACCGCAACAGCCGCGTGGCGACGTATGTTGTCGAGGTGGACGAGAAGGGCGATGTAGTTGTAGTCGTCTGACCTGCCAAGAAATTGAACCACGAAGTCACGAAGAGCACGAAGGAAGAAATTGAGTTTGTCTTCTTCGTGCTCTTCGTGACTTCGTGGTAAATACTTCCTGCGATATGTATTCACTAGCCATCGAAACGTCCGGCCGGGTCGGTTCTGTCGCACTCGTGCGCGACGGAGTCGTGCTGGCCGAGCCGACGTTCGAGCACGGGCTGAAGCATGCGGCCGGCATTTTGCCGATGATCGATTCGCTCTGCCGTGAGCACGGCGTGCGGCCGGGCGATTTGGCGGAGCTTTATCTCTCGATCGGCCCCGGCAGCTTCACCGGGCTTCGCATCGGTGTGACGATGGCCAAGACCATGTCGCTCACCACCGGCGTGAAGATCGTCGCCGTGCCGACGGTCGATGTTCTCGCCGCCAACGCGCCGACCGACGCGCGGCATGTCATCATTGTGCTGGACGCCAAACGCGACCAGATTTTCACCGCGGCATTTGATAGCAGGGACGCGAGCTTGTCCCCTGCCGCCGCGCAAAGAATGAAGGAGTTGCGACGCCGGATGAGGGAATTGGGCGTTGAAATTAGAGCAGAGGGCGTAAACGTTCTGCCTGATTTCGGCAGCGACAATGCATTCCTTGTTTCACCTATCGAGCGTGAGTCGGCTCACCTTGATTCGTTGACGAACATGCTCGCCCGCTCACCCCGGCCTGTGCATTTGATCGGCGAGGGTATTCCGTATCACGAAAAGTTCATCCCGAAGGAAGACGGCGTGATCGTCACACCGCCGGAATTATGGCGGGCGCGGGCCGGCGTCGTTGCGACACTAGGCATGAAAATGGCTCGTGAAGGAAATTTCGCTGACCCGGATCGGCTCGTGCCGTTGTACATTCGCAAGTCAGAAGCCGAAGAAAAATGGGATGAAAAGCAAAAGGCAGAAGGCAGAGGGCAGAAGGCAGAATAAAGACCCATCTTTTTTCTGCTCGCTGCCTTCTTCCCTCTGCCTTTTTCCTCACCGGTTCGCGTACGTCACCAGACCGATCAGTACGCCGATGCCGCCGCAGACCATGCCGGCGATCGCCATTCCTTTACCGCTCCCGCCGCCGCCGTCTTTGCTGACTTGGCCGTAGCCGATGATGCCGAAGATAATCGCCAGCACGCCGGGGATGATCGCGCAGAACGCCGGGATGCCGATGATGCCGAGTACGAGCGAGGCCACGCAAAACCCGTTGCTCGTGCCGGCCGCCTCGAGCGTGGTGCCTTCCATCGTGAACGGCATGCCGCAGCTTTTGCAGTTGTTGGCGGAGATCGGGCTGCTGGCGCTGCACCGCGGGCAGACGATGAACTGCGCGCCGGAATCTTCGCGGAAGATATGCGGCGCCCGATCGCCGGCGGCCGCGTAGGCGTGAACCGGGTGCGGATCCTGCTTGATGATCTGCCGGGTTTTCGGGTCGATCAGCCGACCGTAACGGTCAAGGATTGGAATGGTGATGTTGTTGCCGCAAGTGGGGCACTGCCCGTCCTGGGCCGCCATCGATTCGGTCGCTTCCAGGCGCGATGAGCAGTAGCCGCAGTTGAAGCCGTAGCGCTTGCCCGCTCCCGCACGCGGCGGCGGGACGTAAGCCTTCTGCTGGGAATACGATGGCGCCGGCGGCGGCGCGGCCATGGTCGATGATTCGACCGCGCCAACGGCAACGGCCGCCTGCTGCGGCGCGGGGACGCGCAGCGTGGAAAGACAGGTCGGACACCGGACCAACTGCCCCACCTGCGAATCATCCGCCGACAGCGACGTGCGGCAAACCTGACAAGCGAAAATCGGCATCGGTCTAGATTGTGGATTGCGGCGTGACGATTGTCGATAGGGCAGCGCGCCGAGGTGAAAAATCCGGCCGGTTTTGGTTTCCAATGCAAAAAATGAACGCGGGGACGCGGAGACGCGGATGAAAGGCAATTGAAAAAATGATTTCTCTGCTCTTCCTCCGCGTCTCCGCGCCTCCGCGTTCATTCTTCGACCAAGCGACACCTGAAACTGCCCCAATCCGGAACGGTTGGATCGTTCGTCCATCGAGCATAAGATACGGCACTTATGCTCGATAATCTGACCGACAAATTCAGCAGTGTTTTTCGCAATCTCACCGGCCGGGGGAGGATTTCCGAAGAGAACATCCGCGAATCCATGCGCGAAGTCCGCACGGCCCTGCTCGAGGCGGACGTCAATCTCAAAGTGGTGAACGACTTTTGCGAGAAGGTCGTCACCAAGGCCGTCGGTACCGACGTGATTCATTCGCTGCAGCCGGGGCAGTTGATGGTGAAGATCGTGTACGACGAGCTGGTGGAGTTGCTAGGGCCGGTGGATACGAAGATTTACATGGTCCAGCCGGGGCCGACCATCATCATGATGTGCGGCCTGCAGGGCTCGGGCAAAACCACCACCACCGGAAAGCTGGCGATGTACCTGAAAGGCAAGGGCCATCACCCGCTGCTGGCCGCGGCGGACTTGCAGCGACCAGCCGCTGTCGAGCAGCTCCGCGTGCTCGGCGAGCAAGTCGGCGTTCCCGTCTATCTCGATAACAGCAAGATCGCCCCGCACGGCCAAGTGCAGAAAGGCGCCGCCGTCGCCGTCTGCCGCGCCGCAGTCGCCAAGGCCAAAGCCGACGGGCAGGACATTGTCATCCTTGATACCGCCGGGCGATTGGCGATCGACGAAGAGCTCATGAACGAGCTCAAAGAGGTCAACGACACGATCAAGCCGCAGCAGGTCTTCCTCGTGCTCGACGCGATGACCGGGCAGGACGCGGTCAACTCCGCCAAGATCTTCAACGAGAAGCTGGAGATCGACGGCCTGATCCTCACCAAGTTCGACTCCGATACCCGCGGCGGCGCGCTGCTCAGCGCCAAGATGATCACCGGCAAGCCGGTGAAGTTTTTAGGCATCGGGGAAAAGCTCGATCGGCTGGAAGAGTTCCGCCCGGAAGGGATGGCCCAGCGCATCCTCGGCATGGGCGACATCCTCGGCCTGGTCGGCGAGGCGATGGAAAAATTCGACCAGGAAGAAACCGCCCGCCTCACCGCCAAGATGGAAAAGGGGAACTTCACCCTCGACGACTTCATGGCGCAGATGAACCAGGTGAACAAGCTCGGCCCGATGAGCAAAGTCATGGGCATGATCCCCGGCATGAACGAGATGGCCAAGCAGTCGGCCATGGGCGATGGCGATGTCGAGCGGCAGATGGGCCGGATGAAGGCGATCTACAACAGCATGAACCGCAGGGAGCGCGTCAAGCCCGAATTGCTCGACGGCAACCGCCGCCGACGCATCGCCAGAGGCGCGGGAGTCGAAGTCGCCGAAGTCGGCCAGTTCATGAAACAGTTCGAGATGAGTAGAGACATGATGCGCGCCATCGGCGGGCAGGACATGATGGGCAAGCTGAAAATGATGAAGGCGTTAATGTCCGGCGGCCTATCCACCATGGGCCAACCCGGCGGGCCGATGCTGCGAACGAAAAAATCCGGGTGGAATGCGCCGAAGGATCGGAATAAGAAGAAGAAACGGTAGCAGAAGAACATAAGCTACAAAGGACGTAGAGAACCCAGACAAAAAAAGGTCGATGCTCTGTCTCCTTTGTTTGGTTTGCAGCACATTTCTGGTGTGAGAAAAGGAACGGAGTTACTGGATGACAATCGACGGGCCACGCCAGCCGCCACTGTCCCTCCCGCTGGCCGCCGAATCGCCGCCGCGGTGGAAATGGGTGCTGACGCGTGTCCGGCCGTTCGTTCTTCCCGCGGTCGTCGCAGCGATTTACGCTGCGATCGGGTTGTATTTTCTGCCGACCCATCGCTACCAGATCAATCCCGACGGCGTCGGGTATCTCTCCGTGGCCGACAACTACGCGGCCGGGCATTTCCGGAATGCGGTCAGCGCGTATTGGAGCCCGCTGTACTCGTGGCTGCTCTTGCCACTGCGGATCGTGCGCGTCGAGCCGCTGTTGGCGACGAAGATTCTCGGGCTGTCGATCGGGGTGTTTACGCTCGCGGGCGTGTGGCGCTTTCTGCGGTGGGCGGGCGCGTCGCAGATCGTGCGGGCGCTGCTGACACTGGCTATCGTCCCCTTGGTCATGGACGCGGCGATGGCGGTCATCACGCCCGACCTGCTCATGGCGGGCGTGGTGCTCTGGTATCTCGCCAGCGTCTGCAGCCCGCGCGCCGGCACGCGATGGGGTGCCGTGCGGATCGGCGTGTGGATGGGCGTGGCATTTTTGGCCAAGGCGTACGCACTGCCGTTCGTCCTGGGACATGCGGCCATCATTCGCGCGATCGAATTCCTTCGCCCGCGTGACGGCCGATCGCGCGCTCGCCTGCTCGGCGATTCGGCGATCAGCCTCGCGGTGATGATCGTAATCGCAGGCGCCTGGGCGGCGGTGCTGTCGGCGAAGTTCGGCACGTTCACGCTCGGCAGCACGGGGCGATACAACCTGCGGATCGACGCCCCGCATTCTCCGGGGCAGGTGATGCACTGGGCGGGGTTTCTCCCGCCTCCGAGCGACACCGCGACCAGCGCGTGGGACGACATCACTCCGGTTGCCGACCGCATGCCCGCCTGGAGCCCGTTGGCGTCCACGGAAAACCGCGCCTTCGTCTGGACCAACTTCACCCGCAATTCAACGGAGGCACTTGCGGTATGCGAATGGTTCACGCCGTGGTGTCTGCCGATTCTTCTGGCGGCGGCGTTGATCGCGTTTGCCCGCGCGGAGTTGCAGCCGCGACGGCCGGGCGTGGTGCTGCTGATCGCTCTCGTACTGTATCCGCTGGGATATTGTTTCCTGCACATCGAGCGGCGATTTATGACGGCAGAGGCGCTGCTCATGGTGATGAGCGCCGGCTACGCGATTGCCCGTGCGCGGCGACGCGGACTGTTGCTCCACGGCATCGGCCCGGTGCTGGCGGCGGCGGCGGTCGGCTATACGTTCGTCGGTAATCCGTACCAGAACCTCTTCCATTCGCGCTCGCCGGTTTTTAACCTCGCGAAGCAGGAGGCCGCCCTGAAGGATCGGTTGCCCGTCGGCGCGAACCTGGCATCGGATGGGAATTGGTCCGATGCGCTGTACCTGTCCTACCTGCTGCATCTCCACTACTTCGGCGAGCCGCGGCCGGACGAATCGGTCGCGGAGCAAGCAGCCGATCTGCAACAGCTGGGCGTGACGTATTTGCTCGCCTGGAAGGGGCACGGGCGACCGTACGTTCGCGCCGGCTGGGAAAGCGTGCACGTCGACAGCGGCGATTTTCATCTCTTCCGCGTCCCGCCCGCTCCCCGGCCCGCCGACAGACGATGGACGACCGGGCCGGCGGCAATAGAATGACTCCGATCATGCCCAAAAGCACGGCGAAGCGGAAAAGGGGAAGCGGAAAAGGGGACATTTCTCATTCTTTTGTTTTCTTCGGCCGGCCTCTGGGTCGCAGGGTTGACATCAGTCCGTGTCGTCGGGCGATTCGGTGGACCCAGGATTCTTCGCCGAACGGGCGGTCTCGCGTTACGCTGGTT
>JBBQNK010000042.1:0-40250 GCA_038329865.1 Tepidisphaerales bacterium
CCGAGGGATCTCGGATTTCAAAACGGTTCTCGAGCTCCCGAGGTCCCTCGGCGTACCTCGGGATGACGGAGACAAAACATCCGACGCCCGCTACGGTTGAAGTTGATATGCTCTAGATCCTTCGGAGTACCTCAGGATGACGTCGATGAAAATTTCGCGAAACAGGTGAAGGTGAAGCGCTCCAGAACGAAGACACGGGCGAGCCGCCCGTGCCACGTCAGAAAAACCTCAAACCACTTTCGGCGGGAACGTCTGTTTCTGAAACGCCCGGTTCGTGATTGCTCTCGCGTGCAGCATCACGTTCTGGTTCTTCGTCAAATCCCCATTCAACTGCGGCAGCAACTGGCTGACGCACGATTCCGCGAGCGCCACGATGTCCTGGCAGCTGGCGACGATTGGAATCGGCATCAAATGCATCATCGGCACTTCATCGAAGCAGGCGATGATCGGCGGCTTCTCGATTTCCAGAATCGCATCGAGCACGCCCTGGGCGATGAGCTGATTGGTGCAGACGATCGCGTCGGGCGCTTCGCCGAGCAATTTGATGAACGCCTGCCGGCCGGTTTCGGGTTGGGCGGGGCCTTCGAACTTGTGGATGATCTGGAAGCTCTGCTCGACGATCTCCGCGCGGCGTTTGTGCGTGGAGATGTGGCTCGGCCCATGAATGAGCGCGACTTTTCGCACCAGCACGCGGCCCAAAGTTTCGCAGAGCAGGTTGCTTAACTGGTCCGGGTCGGTGATCACACTGCTGGGCACGCCGGCGATGGGGCGGTCGAGCAAAGTCACCGGCAGGGTGTCGGGGATTTGCTCCTGCAACGTTTTCTTCGTCTTCATCAGCGGCGCGAGGATTAGGCCGTCGATTCCCTTTTGCGGCAGCAGGCGGAGGTATTCGATTTCGCGTTCCTGGTCCTCGGCCGAGTTGCAGAGCACCAGCGAGTAGCCGTGCCTGTGCAAAGAGTGCTCGATCAGCGAGGCGATCTTCCCGAAAAACGGATTGGCGATGTCGGAGACGAGCAGTGCGACGGTGTTGCTCTTGCGGGTGCGGAGCGATCGCGCCAGAAGGTTCGGCCGATAGCCGAGCTTCGTCGCCGCCTCGTGGACTCGCTGGCGGGTGGCGGCGCTGATGCGTCTGGCCATGGCTCCCCCTGCAAGAACTCGACTGGCGGTACTGATCGAAGTGCGACTTTCCTTTGCAATATCAGCTAACGTGGCGGCCATAAATTAAACTTCCCGAGAGACGGCAGAGCGCGGCGGCGGGAGTCTAGCAGAGAAACCGCTTTGCTGCGATACGCCCGGACACAAAAGTGGCGATTTTGAGTCGAAGAGCCGGGGTGATGCATCGGCCTTGCTCAATCTGTGTCAAAATCGCGGCATGGCGGAGCAATGGCTTTTTGCAATGCATCGGGTCTCACGCCCGAGTGACGCTCGCCTAACGCAGGCGGCGACTATTTCGAAGTCCGAGTTTTGTAGGGCAGGTTTTAACCTGCCGTTACGCTATTTGGTAAACAAACGGAACGGCCGGTTGAAACCTGCCCTACGAAAATTCGAAAAAATCGTTCATTTACTTCGCTGCACGCGCTGCGACCGCGCCGTCGAGTTGCTGGCGAAGGCTCATCGGTTCAAACCAGTGCTGCCGTGCGACGACCGCGCCATCCCGGCCGATGACGACCGCGCCGTTGGGTGCCAGCCCGTAAGCCTGCGCGACGGCGTTATCCATCTCGTCGATCAAAATGGGGACGGTGATGTTAAGCGTGCTGGCGGCCTGCTTGGCCAGCGACTGCCGCTCGGTTTCGGTTTTGGGTTGCTCGACGAGGATTTTTTCGTCCTTGTTGCGATCGACTTCCCAGTCGCCGACGGCGTGGGCCTCGCTGGTGTAGAGAATATAGAACGACGCCTTCGAGCCGTTCTCCTTCGCGAGCTTTTCGAGTGCGGGCAAATGGTCGCGGAAGGTCGGCGTGGTGTAGCTGCCGAACACCAGGACGACGAGGCGCCCCTTGAGCGACGCGAGAGAGACCGGCTTGCCGTCGAGTGTCTTGAGCGAAAAGTCCGGTGCCGCCTGCCCGACTTCCACTGCCGGCGATGATTTCACCGGCCCGGCGGTCGGTTTGGCGACGGCCGGCTTCTTGGCGCGGTCGTCCTGCATCATCATGTCCTTCGGCTCGCCGGCCGGGTCAAGCTTTTTGGCTTTCGTCGCGACTTCCGGCGGCTTGGGTCTCTCGGCGGGCTCGGCGGCGGGGGGTTGCTGCTGCATCAGGTCGCGCAGCTTGAGTTGCTGATCGGGCGTGAGAATTTCCGCGAGCTTGTCGCGGGTGTTACCGAAGATGGCGCGGGATTTTTCCGTCATCACCTGGCGGTCGGGGTTTTCGCTGGCGGATTCTTTCAGCTCGCGCAGCTTGTCGCGCGTGTCGTCGAAGAGGGCCTTGGTTTTTTCCTGCTGATCGCGCGACAGATCGAGCTTGGCCAGTGCTCCGACGAGCCGCTCGACCGCAATTCCCGCCCGGCCGCGCTGATTGAGCCCAGCGGGGGGCGTGGAGGGAGGCGCCGGCGCGTCTTCCGCCCGCGCGGCTGCGGCTGGAACGCTCAGTGCGATCGCCAGCCCCAGCACACCGCTCAGCCGCCGATTCCACTTCTTGCCTGCCATGGATTGCCTCCGGTCAGAATGCATTCATCTTCAACAACGTATAGTACCGAAAGATATTGCTGTTTAACCGTCGATTGTGGGCTGATTTGCGTGGCCGGGCGAATCCGCCCACTCGGGCAATGCCGCAGGACGCGGATTATCAGACGATCGTGGGCCCATCGACTGTCCATAACCCCAGTACGGTTTGACGCTTCCGATCGTAAGCGGATAGACTGCAACGCTCGCGCGAGTCCCCAAGCCGGAGGCGGAGCATTGGCGGCCGGGCATTCATTCAGGAGCACCCGTGAAACAGCATCCCGTGAAGTACTCTCTTTGCATCGCTTTGATTTCCCTCGCCATCTTAACCACCGGATGCGTGGACAAGCCCAAGGATGCGACCGTCGGCGAATTCCACGCCGTCCCGATCAATAATTTCGCCAAGACCTGGACCGTGGATCTCGGACTCTCCAAGGGCGCCAAGGCCCAGAGCGTCTACGTTTTTGACAACCTGATCATCGTCTACGCCGACGACGACACCGCCCACGTGGTCGATCGACTCTCCGGGCAGTTAAAATTCATTCACGAGTTGCCCGTGCGATCGGGAACGAGGCACGCGCCGTCGATCCTGGGCGATAAGATCGTCTACCCCGCGACGTCGCAACTCAAGGTTTACTCGATCAAGACCGGCCAACTGCTCAATCAGTTCGATGTCCGCTACGCGCTCCGCACGGCGGCAAGCGGGTCGGGCAATAACCTGTACATCGGCGCCGACCACTCGAACGGCGGGCGCCTGGAAGCGCTCGACTTGAGCCGCAACAACTCGCTCCCGCGCTGGGAACTCATGACCGTCGCGCCCCTGCGTGCGGCGCCGATCTACTACAAGGGAATTGTCTACATGGCCTCGGAAGACGGCATTGTCCGGGCCGTCAATGAAGAAAAACACAGCGTCTGGTCGCTCGATGACAAGTTGGACGGCTCGTTCGCAACGTCGGGCCCGATCGTGGCGGATATCCGCGTCGATGAGAGCGGCCTGTACGTCGCTTCGACCGACACCAAGCTTTACTGCCTGAAACTGAGCAACGGCAAGATCAAGTGGCAGTACTTCGCCGGCGTGCCTTTGGATCAGCCGCCGTACACCACCAACGATACGCTCTACATCAACATCAAGGGCCGCGGGTTAACCGCGATCAGCAAGCTCGAAGGTGAGTTCAATCGCAAGCCCAAGTGGTCCACCACCGACGCCGTCCAGTTTCTGGCCGACGACGACAAATACACTTACGTCCTGCTGAAGAGCAACCAGGTGGCCGCGCTGGATAAAGCCACCGGCGAGCTGAAATTTACATCCAATCGCAAGGACCTCACGCACTTCGGCATTAACATGCGTGACGGCCTGGTCTACGCGACCGACGGCGACGGCAATCTCCTGCAGATCAAGCCCGTCGTGCGGCAAGGCGTAGTCGGCGAACTGGTGATGATCGTTCGGCCGCTGGAACTGGCGAGCCGGTAGGCGTGAGGGTCCGCCGTGTAGAGAGATAGTCCCTTCGAAACGGGCTTCGTCGCTCGTATTGAAACGGGGCATGGCTGGTCTCGCTGCATCGCATTTTTTACTGCCACAGTCTCCATTCCCCTGATCGACGAACCCCCGCAAATTCGCAGGCCCGCGTTCACCGCCGCAATCGGCTGGGCGGCGGTAGTGCTGTTCGTGCTGATGCTGGCGTTTCGCGCGCTCTACATTTTTCATCTTGGATTTAATTCCGATGAGCCGCAGCACGCCCACGTTCTGTGGATGGTGCGGCTCGGACAAACTCATTACCGCGATTTTTTCGACAACCACGCGCCGCTGTTTTACATGCTGTGGGCGCCGATCACGCGCCTTCTCCCGCGCGACACCTCGGCGATGTTCTGGCTCAGGGCCTCGATGCTGCCGATCTACCTGGCGTCGCTTTATTGCACCTACCGGTTGGCCCGGGCGCTTTTTACTCGTCGAACCGCGCTGTGGATGACCGGCCTGCTCGCGGTTTGGCCGGCGTATTACGAACTCACGGTGGGGTTTCGGCCGGATCAACTGTGGGCGACGTTCTGGCTGGCCGCCGTGGCGGTGGCGGTCGGCGGTATCGGCGGGATGAAGCGGGCGTTGGCCGTGGGGTTCCTGCTGGGAGCGGAGATGATGGTCTCGTTCAAGACCGCGCCGCTGGTTCTCTGCCTGCTGATCGCGGCGGTAATGACTCGGCTGATTTTTCGGCGGAAGTGGCAGGCCCCCGGCATGCGAGGGCTCGCCGTCGTCGCGGGGTTTTTTGCGGTCCCCGCGGTGGTCTTCGCAATCGTCGCGCGGCAAGGCGCGCTGGATCAGATGTATGCTTGCACGGTCGGCTACAACGTCGCCCCGGGTGTGGGGTTGCAACATCTCGCCATCGCCAAGCTGGTTGTGTTCGTCGCCTGTGCGGCAATTGTGGTGACGGTCGCCCGCCGCTGGGCGCACGGCAAGCGGCCGGGCGCGGCGCTTCGGCGGCGAACCTTTGTGCTCTGCCTGACGTTCCTCGCGATCGGCGCGATGCACGGCCTGTGGCCAATCTTCGAGCCGCAGGATTGGCTGCCCCTTCGGCCGCTGATGGTCGTCTCTGCCGTCGGTGGAGTTCTCGTCCTTCGAAAAAAGATCGTACGCGCCCGGCCGCAATTTCGGATCGACCTGGCCGGCTTGTCGCTCATGGCCGGGGCGATCATGTTTGTTCTGATCGCCGCACCGTATAAAGATTCCACCGTGATCTGGCGTAGATCGGTCGACCAGGTCTGCCGGCTGGTCGAGCCGGGCGAATCGGTCATCGATCTCAAGGGAGAATTTTTGTTCTTTCCGCGTGCCCTGACCACGGTTTATGAAACGCTGTCGCGCGGTGCGCTGAAGTCCGGTCGGCTTGTCGACGACGGACCGGAACAGATTGAAAAACACCCGGCCTACGTAGCGCCGGAAACCGAGCCGAGATTTCCGATGCGCACCCGCCAATTCCTGCGCGAGAATTTCGTCTCACTCGACGCCGTCGCCGTCGCCGGAAAGTGCCTGGGCGAAATGCAGCCCGGCCAAAGCGTGCAATTTCAAATCAGGCTGCCCGAAATGTACGACGCGATCACGCCGGCCGGGCCCGCGACGGGCACGCTCGACGGCGCGCCGATCGCCGGGCCGGTGTATCTCGGCGTCGGCGATCACGTGATCCATTCCGACAAACAACAGTCGATCATTCTGGTGTGGCACCGCGCGGTGGAGCGCGGGCAGGCGATCGACTGGAAGCGCGCGGTGCAACGATGAGCCAACTGATCGCGCTGACGAATCAATCCCGCGTGCTGGTCATCGCGCCGCACCCCGACGATGAATCGCTCGGCAGCGGCGGGCTGATCCAGCGCACCCGCGAGGCCGGCGGCGCGGTTCGCGTCGTTTTCGTCACCGACGGCGACAACAACCCCTGGCCGCAGCGCGTGATGGAACGACGGCTGATCGTCGGCCCGAGCGAACGCGCCGCCTGGGGGCAACGGCGTCGCGCCGAAGCGATGGCGGCAACCCAGCGGCTAGGCCTTTCGCCGGCCGACGCGGTTTTCCTCGGCCTGCCCGACCAGGGCCTCACCTCCCAACTCCTCAGCGGCGACGGCCACTTCCGCCAGCGCCTTCGGCAGGAGATCGACGCCTTCTCGCCGACCGTCATCGCCTCGCCCGCGATCCACGATCACCACGCCGATCACAGCGCGATCGCCGTGCTCGTGCGTTTGACGCTGCGCGAGCCGTCGCCGCTCGGGCCTAATGAAGTCGCCGCCGCGCCGGTGCTGTACGAGTACCTCATCCATGGGCCGACTCCCGCGGATCGCGCGACCGCGCGGAGCGTTTCGCTTACGCACGACCACATCAGCGCCAAGCGCGAGGCCACGCTCTGTCATCGCACGCAAGTGATGCTCAGCCGCAAGCGTTTTTTGGCGTACGCGACGGAAGTCGAATTCTTCGGCGATCCCGCCGACGCCTGCTCGGTGCATGCCGTTAGGGAGTTGCTGCGTGACGGCGACGGCTGGCGGATCGATCTTCGCCCGCGCCGCTGGTTCGATCGCCTCGCGGCCTCGCGGCTCGACCTGCTGGCGTGCGACGGGCCGACCGTTCTTGCGTACCGGCAGGTGATCATCGCCACCGGCTGGGGCAACTTCCGCCGGCCGACGATTGTCGATGCCCGCACCGGCCAAACGATCGCGCGCGGCGCCTACGATGCCGCCGGACGGCTGGTCCTGCCGGGCGATGCGTTCCCGCCGGCATCGACTATTTTCGCCAAGCGCGAAGGCGGCATCGCGTTTTTCGACGAGGGCGGCTGGAAAGAATTCCGCGTTTGACCGACGCGAGCTGTGAAAAACTCCGCGAAGGCGCAAGCGGCGATCCGCGCAACTCGGCCGCCAATCGCTTGCGCCTTCGCGGAGCGACGGCAACACGCCGTCGCTCGCGGGGAACGTGGCGATGGTCTCGCCTCTTTCTTTTTCGCGCTCGAAACTCTAATTTGTCTCGCCTATGTCAGACCTCGTGCCCATCCGCCGCGCGTTGATTTCCGTGTCCGACAAAACCGGCCTGGCGGAGCTTGCCAAGGCGCTCGTCAACGAGTTCAAGGTGGAACTCCTCAGCACCGGCGGAACGGCTAAGTTCCTGCGCGATCTGGGTTTACCGGTGACCGACGTCGCCCAGGTCACCGGCTTCCCCGAGATGATGGACGGCCGGGTCAAAACGCTCCACCCGAAGATCCACGGCGGGCTGCTCGCGCTCCGCGATAACCCCGAGCACGTGAAAGCGATGAACGAGCACGGCATTTCGCCGATCGATCTCGTCTGCATCAACCTCTACCCGTTCAAACAGACCATCGAAAAGCCCGGCGTGACGTTCGAAGAAGCGATCGAAAACATCGACATCGGCGGCCCGAGCATGATCCGCTCGGCGGCGAAGAACCACCACTTCGTCCTCGTCGTCACCAGCCCGGATCGCTACGAAAAGGTCCTCGGCGATCTGAGAGAACACGCCGGCAGCAGCTGCGGGAAGCACCGGCTCAAGCAGGCCCAGCGGGCGTTCCAGCACACGGCCGAGTACGACGCGATGATCGCTCGGTACCTGCTATACCAAGTCGAGCCGGCCGGGGCGGCGACCATGCCCGATTCGCTGCAGATGACTTTGCAGAAGAAAGTGGCTTTGCGCTACGGCGAAAATCCCCACCAGCTCGCCGCACTTTACACCGCAGAGAAGTTGAACGGCCCGCCCGACGGCTCTATCGCGATGGCTAAGCAGCATCACGGCAAGGAGTTAAGCTACATCAATCTGCTCGACGCCGATGCCGCGCTCAACGCTGTCTCTGAAACAACGGAGCCCGCCGCTTGCATCGTGAAGCACGCAACGCCCTGCGGCTTTGCCATTGCGAGTGACCTGCCCACTTCGTTCCGCAAAGCATATGACGGCGACCCGCTTGCAGCGTTCGGCGGGATCGTGGCACTTAATCAATCCGTCGATCTAACCACGGCCAAGGCAATCACCAGCATCGACAAACTGCTGGAAGTGATTGTCGCGCCATCCTACACCGCCGACGCGCTCGAACTGCTCAAGACTCGATGGAAGAACGTGCGCCTGCTCGAAGTCGGTGCAACCAGCATGGCCCGGGCACGTTTGAATCTCCGCACCATCTCCGGCGGAATGCTCGTGCAGCAGGAAGATCGCACGGGCCTGAACGTAGAAGACTGGAAAGTCGTCTCCAAGCGCCAGCCGACTGAGCAGGAACAGGCCGACCTGAGGCTGGCTTGGCTCGCCTGCAAGCACGTGAAGAGCAATGCGATCGTGATCGCCAAAGACGGCGGAGCCGTAGGGATCGGCGGGGGACAGGTCGATCGAGTCAACGCCGCCCGCATCGCAGTAAGCAAAGCAGGGGATAAGGCAAAGGGATCCGTCGCCGCCAGCGACGCGTTTTTCCCGTTCCCCGACGGGCCGGAGCTGCTGCTCAACGCCGGCGTTTCCGCGATCATCCACCCCGGCGGCGCGATGCGCGACAATGAAACGCTGGCCCTCTGCGACGCGCGCGGCGCGGCCCTGATTCTGACCGGCCAACGCCATTTCCGGCACTAAACGGTGAAACTTCTATTCGCCTGATGCGTAAGGTTTGGATAGCGTGAATCCGAGTCCGCTTTGCCGCGGTTCACACGTCGAATCAGTTTTTGGAACGGCTGCGAAAACCGGTTTCACCCCCGTTATCAGTCTGCATTTGGGCTCGGCGGTTAAGCATGGGTCCGATAACGTGTTACCGTGTTAAATTAGCAATTTATATCGTTCATCCGTCGATCTTTTGATACAATCGACCGAGCGCACGCGAGGTATTCGAATGCAGCGCCGGTTGTGTTGGATTCGCGATTGAATTCGTCGTTCCGCGTGCCTTGGAGAGGTCGTAAATCGCATGGCCAGTCAGAGTTTCAAGACCAAACCCATGCCTTCACTGGTGCCCCGCGGCCAGTTTGAGGGAAAGCCCGCGATCGGTCTTAGTCGCCCGGTTTGGGTGATCGGCTCGCGCAAAGGGTGCCATCTTCAGCTCGTCAGCTCGCAGATCAGCCAGCTGCACTGCGTCATCATCAATACCGGCAACGGGCTCTACGTCCGCGATCTCGCCAGCCGTACGCATACGTTTGTGAATCGCCAGGCAGTCACTGAAGCGGTTCTTAAAGAAGGCGACAAACTCCAGATCGGGAAGTTCAAGTTCTGGTTCACCGATCCAACCGCCAAGCCCGGCGCGGTGATTCGGGAACCCGCACCGGCGAATCTCCAGGTGACCGGCGACTCGATGCACCTCCCGCTCGACAGCCGCGTCACCACCATCGGCCGGCGCGACGGTTGCGACATCGCCCTCGATGACCTGGGCGTTTCCAACCTGCACGCGCTGGTGCTGGACTTGGGCGGCCGGCATTTCGTTCGCGACCTCGGCTCGCGCACCGGCACGTACCTCAACGGCAACAAGATCCACCAGGAAGAACTGCGCACCGGCGACACGATTCGTGTCGGCGAATCTGAAATCACCTACACCGCCGAGCCCGCAGAAGACGGCGAACTCGCCCCGGCTGCGCAATCGCGCTCTGCCGATGAATCCGATCTCTCGGCCGATCTGCCGCTCGCCATTGATAGTGACATTGAAAGCGCATTGGATCAGCCGATCCCGCTCACGAGCACGCGAACGCCGGCCGACGCTGAAGTTTCCGCCACCGCCACGCCGGTGACGGAAGTTGACGATTCTGCCGAAACGCTCGCGCCGCTGCCGGAGCTTGAAGCGGAATCGCACGACCTCGATCCGCTGCCGCTCGAACTTGATGCGATTGAACCGTCGGCCGAGGAACCGTCGGCCATTGAACCGCCGGACGAGGCGGAAGTTTCCGCCACTGCGACGCCGGTGACGGAAGTTGATGATTCCGCCCAGACGCTCTCGCCGCCGCCGTTGCCGGAACCGACCGCGGAGTCGCCCAAGGTGGCGCCGCTGCCGCTCGAACTCGATTCGCTCGAACTGAAGGCCGAGCCGGATGCGCACGCCGAAGCGCCGCTCGAAGCGCCCGCGCCGGAATCCGCCGCCGAATCGATCGAGCTCGATCAGCTTGAAGTACCGGCCGATGAAATCGTCGCCGACAGCGAAGTCGCCGTGGAAGAATTAGCCGAAACGTCCGCGCCGGCGGTTGCTGAAGAAGAACCGCTCGATCTTTCGGGCACGACGGAAGAATCGATCGCGGCCCAGGCGCCCGCGCCGCCGCAATTGTCGGCGACGGATGATCTGCTCGATCTCACGGCCGATTTTGAATTGCCGGTGAAGATCGATAACGCTGACAACGAAGACACGGCCTTTCACGTCGCGCTCAACGACCATCCCGCCGAGCCAGAGCCCGAAGCGGCGGTCGATCAGCCGGTCCAAATCGAAAACGCCGATAAAGACGACACCGCGTTCGATGTCGCTCTCGAGCCCGAGCCAGCCCAACCCGAGGCGGCCAAGCCCGAACCTGCGAAGCCGGCGGCGAGCAAGCACAGAGCGGCCAAGCCTGGTCTGAAACCGGCCGTCACCGGGCGGCGAGGCTGGCGGTCCAAAGTCGAACCGGAAGCGCCGGCCGCGGCGGAAACCTTGGCGCTCGAAGCGCTGCAGATCGATGAGCCGGCCGCTGCTGCCGACGCGCCGCGTGCGGATCATGACGCGAGCGC
This sequence comes from Tepidisphaerales bacterium, assembly GCA_038329865.1. GTDB lineage: Bacteria > Planctomycetota > Phycisphaerae > Tepidisphaerales > Tepidisphaeraceae > JANMES01. The sequence goes on from JBBQNK010000042.1 coordinate 10,833, forward strand.
GTTGTCAGCCGAGCCGCTCGATCTTTCGCCGTTAACGCTTGAGCCGGGCGATGTCGCCGCCGACGTCGTCGACGAGACGCCGGCGCTGGATCTTTCGGCACTGAATCTTGCAGAAACCGAAACGCCCGCGGACACAACAAACATCACGGACACCGACGACACCACGGCATTCGACGCTGACGCCCTGGCGCTCGAAGCGTTGAACGCCCCGGCCGAGGAGTTGCCCGACACGCTGGCGTCTGCCGAGGCCGCGGCGCCGGACGAAACTTCAACCGCCGACCTCTCGGTCGCCGAGGAATCGCCGCCCGAACTCGACCTGGCAGCGCCCGCGGAAGAAGAAACCGCCGCGCCAACAGCCGAAGCAACCGCCGACGATATTTTTGAAGGCGTAGACCTCGAGGCGCTCGCCCTCGAAGCGCTAGACGAACCGGCCGCCACTGATGCGCCGGCCGATGTAGCGGTAGCGCACTCGCAGCCGCAAGCTGCAGCGGAAGTGTCGGCCACTCACAACGTTGAGCTGTCGGACGAAATCGAAATTTCCGCCAACGATTTATCGCTCTCCACCGACGCCTTAGATTCTGCCGCCCCCGCTGAAGCGCCGCCGGTACTGGAGTCAGCCGCGGAGGAAGGCATTTCGCTTGACGACGCGAAGCCGGCCGAGCCCGCGCTCGATCTTTCCGCGCCGCCCGCGCCAACGGCCGCCGAGGCGGTTGCGCCGATCGGGTCGACCGCGACCGAGCCGCTCGACCTGCACGTGCCCGACGCGCTCCCGCCGCTGCCGCCGGAAGAACCCGTTGCGCCGGCGTGGCAGGGCAAGTCCGCCGCGCCGGTGCCCGAATCGCCGTTCGATGCTCACGTCGATCAACTCGAGTTGGACGAATACGAAGTGATCGATCCGCCGGCCACGTCGCACGACTCGATCATGGACGCGACGATCATTCCGCGGCCCGAAGCTTCGGCGACGGGCGACGTGATGATTCCGTTGCAGTTGGATGAGCCGGAAGCGCCGTTGAGCGAATCGGCGATGATGGAATCGCTCGCCGCGGCTGTCGAGCCGCTGGCGATCGAGCCCGCTGTGCCGGCTGCGAGCGAATCCGAAGCCGCGCCGACGGAAGAAACCAAGTCCAAAGGGAAAAAGCCGGCGAAATCGCGATCGAAAAAAGGCGCCGCCAAAGCGACCGCGGTCGAAGCGCCGGCCGATGAAAATACGCTGCGGCCGCCGCTGGAAGAGAGCGTGCGACTCAAGCCGTCCACTCGTCGCCGCGGGGCGGTCGGGAAGCGCGGAAAGAAAGGCACCGCCGCCGAGGCCGAAGCATCGGCCGCCAGCGAAGTGCCCTCAACCACCGACGACGTGTCGTCGCCCGCGACCGACGCGACGATCCAGGCCACCAGTAATGTCGAAAATATCGAACCGGAAGTGACGGCGACCTCGCCCGAGGGCGAAGTGATCGAGCCGACGGAGCCGACGGTGGAATCGGCGTTGGATTTGGATCGTGCGGTTGACTCAGAAAACCCGAGCGCGTCGAGCGATGAATCCGCCGCGGACAGAATGTCGGATTCGACGTTCAGCCGCGCGGTTGAGGAAATGTCGGGTGCGGAAGGCGAACTGGTCGAGCCGGCCGCTCGCGGCAAGTCGCCGCTGGAGCAGATCGTCTCCGAAGCGTCGAACTTCGTTACGCACGACGGGTCGAAGGACGACACCGCCGAAGCGGATATGCCCGACCTGGCGGATCTCGCGGCGCTGGAGCAGCCCGCGGAGCCCGAAACTCCCGGCGATGACGCAGTCGACGAGTTCGCGTGGTCGACGCCGCCCGCCGCCGACGGCGGAGCTGAGTCGGAAGACGAACCAGCTTCGTTGGCGCTGGATTCGGTTGCCGATTCAATTGACGGTTCAGTGGACGATTCGGTGGTCGATTCAGTGGAAGACCCGTCGGCAGGATCAGTCGAAGATTCGGCGGAAGGATCGACTGAAGATTCGACCGAAGTTTCGGCCGAAGCCTCGTCGGTCGCTCCGACTGACGAATCGACCGACGAATCGGCTGATGAACCGGTGACGACTTGGGCCGGCGCTTCTTCACTCGGCGAAGTGTCAGCCGTCGCGACCGATACATTCGAGCCGGAGGCGATTTGGGACGAAACGCCCGCCGCGCCGAGCGTGGAAGTGTCGGCGACATCAGCGGTCGAATCGACCGAGGCTGTCGACGCGCCGCTCACGCCGGAAGACGAAGCCGCCGTCCAGGCGGAGTTCGAATCGCTCGTTGAGTCCGGCGAGTCCGGCGAGACCGACGAATCCGGCGAGACCGACGAATCAGAAACATCGGATGAGGGCGTTGCACTGGCCGAGCCGACTTCGCCGGCTGCTAATGCGCCTGACGCAATATCAACGTTGCCGCCGTTGCCTTCGATGATCGAACTGCCGGCGGCCGCGTCGCTGAGCGGCCTGATGCCGCCCGCGCCACCGGCCGCGCCGCCGCAGCCGGCCGGGCCGGGATTCTTCGGAATCGCCCGCGATGCCGACGCGTTCATCGGCGGGATGCCGCTGGTTCTGCAGGAGCTCGCGCCGCCGCCGGAGTCGTTCGGGAAGGTGGGCGTGCAGTTCGGTCAGTCCGCCGTTCGCGACACGCATATTTCTCCGCCGCCGCCGCCGTTGATGATCGGCGACGACGAGACGGATGAGCCGGTCGCCGAAGCGCCCGTCGCCAAATCGCCCGTCGCCGACGGCCTGATCGCCGGCCCGCCGACCGTGGCGGAAGTTCCGCCGCTGGCCGATGCGTCATCCGACGTTGCCGCTCCGCCTGCCGCGGAATCTCGCGCGCGGGCGCCTGAAGCGTTGCGTCCCACGCCGCCGCGTCCGCGTCGGCCGCGCCTGGCGGATTACGAAAAGCGTTTCGCAGACGTGGGTGAAGACGCAGCGCTGCAGGAAATGCTCCGCAGCCAGCCGCCGGTGTCGCCGGTTAAGGAGCCGATCGCTCCCTCGGGATTTGAAGGGCTTTCGAGCGGAAATTCTGTTCGCGAGGCTGACGTCTTTTCGCAGATGCATACGGCCGAAACCGTCTTCCCGCGCGAAGCCGCCAAGCCGCACGATCCGTTCATGGCGAACAAAGAGGCGTCGATCGACTTAGCCGCGCGCAACGTTCCGGCCGGGCGCTTGCCGCCGGGATCTACGCCGGGATCGATGCCGAATGTTGCGACCGAAACAACCACCGCCCCGGCCGATTCCTTCGGCGCGGAGATTCCACTGGCGACGCCGGCGGTCGATCCGTTCGCGATGCCCGACAAGCCGCGCCGACCGGCGACCTCGCACACGCCGCCGAGCGTCGGTCCGAACTTCGCGTACACCGGGCCGGTTAATAAACGCCGCAAGATTGGGCTGCCTGTCATGCTCGGAGCGATGGGCGTGTTCATGGTGATCGCCGGGCTGTGCGGGTACTTCCTCACGCCGGTGTCGACGATGATTCACATCAAGGCCACCTTTGCCAATCTAAGCGAGCGTTCGCCATTCGATCAGGTCAAGTTCCATCGAGAAGAAGAGAGCGTCGTCAACAGCGAAGTGGTTCGAACGCAGGCAATGAAACTGCTGGCGGATCAGGACACGAAGGTCGCGCCGGGGTTGCTGGCCGACGCGATTGTCTTCGATGAGATGACCCGCAAGCTGACGTGGCCTGAAAAATCCAACTCGCTCGCGTTTAATTTGAAGAGCACCGATAAGGCCGGTGATCAGAAGCGCCTGACCGCCTTAATGGAGGCGATCTACAACGAGAACAAGAACCTGCTCACCGAGGCGGCCCAGAACCGGAAAATCCTGGACCTGGCGCAGGTCAAAGTGAATGACCTGAACAGCGAGCTCGCCGCGCTGGTCGCCAAAATCCGCGTGCTGAACAACTCGACCGACCGCCCGAGCGGCTCGCAGGTGGCCGACGTGGAACGCCAGGCGGCGCAGCTGTCCGACGCGTGGGGCGATGCGGTCGCGAAGGTGAAGGACCTGCAATCGGCTCTGGAGCGCATGACGCCCGAGGCGCTCCCGCGCGGCGTGCCGGAGGGAATCGACTCGAACACCGACCCGGCGAAAGACCCGGTCGTCCTCCAGATTCGCGAAGAGAAGGCGGCGCTTGAAAAGAAGATCGCCGAGATCAAGCCGCAGGACACCGGCGCGATCGACGCTGCCCGCAAGGGTCTGACCGACGCGCTGCAGAAATTCCAGGATCAGCTGGCCGATACCCAGCAGAAAATGGGAACCAGTCCCGAGCTCACCGCGTACGTGCTGGCGGCGCAGAAGCTGCAGGCGATGTCGAAGCAGATGGCCAGCGATCTGATCGATCACCAACGCGATCAGAACCAGCGCCTGGCGGAAATGAAGCGCCGACTCGAAGACCAGGCGCAGGCCCGCAAGGATGAATTGTTCAACAATGATCCGGCCCTGAAGGATTTGAACGACCAGCTCTCGCTGGCTCGCCGTCAATTGAACGCGGCCGCTTCCAGCGGGCTTGATGCCGAAGCGGCGCGGTTCCAGAACGTCGTGGACACCACGTCGGCGAAGACCGCCGCCCGCCAGGCGGAACTCGGGCAGGACCCGGTTTACGCCAAGCTGAATGCCGAAGTTCAATCCGTCCTCGAAGACAGCGGCAAGGCGCTGGCGGCGGACCAGAAGCTTCTCCAGGCGCAGATGATGGACGTCGCCGAGCAACTCAACGCCGCGCTGCCCGCCGTTCAGAAGCTGCCGGACGAGCAGAAGGCGCTGGGCATCGCGCTGGCCAAGCGGTCGAGCGAGTTGTTCGACGCGCGGCAGGTCTACCTCGCCGCCACCGGCGCCGCCAAGCCGGAAGAGAGCGACGAACTCCGCAGGTTGCAGTCGGACGTTCAGCAGCTGCAGTTGAAGATCGACCAGCGCACGACCGAACTCGCCAACGCCGCCAAGGACAAGCAGAACCAGACCGACCTGGATAAAGCCGCCGCCGCCCGGAAGCTCGAAGACACGAAATCGGCACTGGCGATTTCGCAGCGGGCCGAAGCCGATGCACGCACCAAGTGGCTCGCCAAGCAATCGGAACTGAACGCGTTGCGCGAGAAAGTCAACCTCGCCCGCCAGGACGACGCCACCCTAGAAAGCTATCTCAAGCAGCGGCCGGTGCTGGAAGCCAAGATCCAGCAGGCGAACAAGGATCTTGATTCCAAGCGCCTGCTCGGCACTGCCAGCATCGTGCCCGACGCGCCGACCGCCGACTCGGTCGTTCTGGGTGAAACGCAGGATTCGCGCGTGATGTACTCAATGCTGTGCATGCTCGGCGTGGTCGGCCTGTTCTCGATCCTGATCCTGCTCGGCGGCTTCCACCAGTCAACGCCGCCGGCCGTGCATCGGGCGACAGTTGAATCCGTCGATCCGATCACCAAAGACACCGAGGAAGAACCCGACGACGCCGTCACGGTGTGAGTTTCACTCATTTGCCAAATCACGGCTCGACTGCCTTCGGCTCGGAAGTTTGGGCCCGAAGCGAGTTCGCCGAACTCAAGCGGCGATTAATGCTGATTTCTATCATTACAATTTAAAATTTTGCCGGCCGATTGTACTTTTCCGCCTCGCCGGTTTCGAACGGGTCGTACTGCAGCACGATTGTCGGCACGCGGGCGATGTCCAGCTCAATCGCTCCCTTCTCCGGCACCGGATCAGCCGTCAACACCTGCTCGAGCGCGTGCTTCATCGCCGCGAGAAAGGCCGTCACATCCAGCCCCATGAAGACCGCCGGCACGTTTGCGAACTTGGGCGTGTAGCTTTTGTACAGGCTGATCACGCCGCGCGGGTTCGATCGCCGGTAGTGCTCCAGCGCCACCGAGCACTGGATCATCCCCTGGTAGTACGAGTGCTTGATCCCGTACGCCATGTGCCAGATGTCTTCCCACACTTCGTGGGCCTCGAAGAATTCGTGCTCGTTGAACAGCTCGATGCCCTGGTGGTAGAGCTTCTTCTCCAGTTCCGGCGACATGGTGTGTTGGGCCATCAATGAAGAATCCTAATCGCAAACCTTGCGGAAGTGAGCAAGCCTTCCGTAGCCGCGAACGCCAGTGCGCGGTACTTGAGAAGATGCAGGACCGCGAACTTGCGTTCGCGGCTACGTAAGCACTCCGGCGCTAGCGCGTGGGCTTATCGGTTTCGTACAGGTCGAGGTAGAAGTAGAGGAGGTCTTTTCCATCGACGGTTCGCGTGCGGGCGTGGTGGAAGTGGAACTTTTCGAACAGCTTGATCGCCGCCTCGCGCTCGATGAACGTATCGAGCGTGAGCTTGAGATACCCGTGCTCGTTGCAGAATCGCACGGCCTGCTCCACCAGCGCCGAGCCAATGCCTCGCCGCCGATGATCCTGCTGCACTCTCAGCCGCCGGATTTCGCCGACGCCCGGCTCGTGCTGCTGCACGCCGATCATCCCCACCACCTTGTGCTCGGCCGTCTCCGCCACCCAGAAGTGGCTGCCCGACCGCTCCATGTACGCGTGGCCGATGTCGTCGATATCCAGCCCCGTGTCGTTCTCGGCGATCTTCCCGCCGAGCAAACCCTCTTTGTACAGCGTTCGGCACGCCGCCAGATCGCTGTCGCGATACGAGCGAATCGTCGCGGATTTTTCCGACTCAGCGGGCATCGCCATAGTGTAGCACCAGTGCGTCGAAGAGGGGAATCCGGCGTGCGTGCTTCAGCCCGCATGGAATTTTTAAAAAGGCAAGCTGAGGCCCGCGCGCTGTGCCCCGGCGACTCGTTTGCGCACAGTTCTCGGAATACCGCGACCTGTGGCAGGCAAAACTCAAACCAGCCCACGGACAATTGCAATCGGATCTATCAGTCGCGACCCGCGCTCACACATCCACCTCGATAAACCGCACGACATCGCGCTCCAGATCGAGGAGGCCGACCGTTTTTTTCGCCGCGCGATAGAGCGCCCCGGGATTGATAACGTGAACGTGACCTTCGTACGCGTCCATCTTCACGTGGGTATGGCCCATCAGCAGGTAGTCCTGCTTTTGTTCGCCCAGCACGCGATGGATCTGCCGCAGGTCATCGCCGTGCGTGACGTAAAGCGATTTCCCCGCCAGCTCGATCGACCCGCCGTCGCCCAGGCAACGGACGCCCAGCCCCGTCGCGTATTCTTCGAGGCCCGCGCGGTCCCAGTCGTTGTTCCCCCACACAAACGCCGCGGGCCGGCCGGCCAGTTCGTCGATCACACGCTCGCCGCCCACGTCGCCGCAGTGGATGAAGAACTCGGCGCCATTGGCCGCCAAAATCTTCATCCCCGCCGCCATCGCGAGGAATTTATCGTGCGTGTCGCTGAGCAGTCCGACGATCATGCGACTGACGTTACCGACAACGCGATACGGTGGAAAGCTGCGACCGGCGAGCAACGAAGTTTCTGACTCGCTCCCGCGCGCCGGCCGGTTGAGTCCGGCGAGCTCACGTCGAGCTCACGTCTAGCCGCGGTTTCACCCGCCGCCGATTTTTTGTGTCTCGACCAGGCTCAAATTCCCAACCCCCGGCCCGGCCGACACTTGGGCCGATCACGCGGGTGCGGAAACGTACAAAAAGGTCCAAAAAGGTACGGAAAGGGACGGGTTGGTTGCACCAATTCATTCGTCCGATGCGGCTTCCGTCTCGCCGCGTATTCGATTGTCAAAGAGCGCCTCCCTCCCGGCTAGACCGAGCTCGCCGAAGTCCGCTGCGGAGAGGGACCCGAAGCGACTTCGCTCGCGCGAAATCGCACAACAATCTATACGTCGGCCGACAAGAAAAGTCGGCCAAATTCCGCTATTTTTCGGCCGATTTTGCACATTTTTACAATCCACGGCCGGGCCGGGAGTTGAGGCGTTCAACTCGCCTGCGATTCCTCCGCCATTCGCAATTTCCTGCAATAAATCGAATCCCCGGTGGACTAGAAATGAGAAACGATCGTGTGCGCCGCAGCGAAGCGGTCAGTGCGGAAAAAGAATCAGTAGTGACCGGCTCTGTATAGACGGTCTACAGGATTGATCTTTCGCCGAGTTGGAACCTCATAAATCCCGACAATCCGCGAAACGATTATATCCACAATTAGCACCTTTCACGGGTTCTATACAGAGCCGTGATGTCCCCTTTGCTCTCTCCGCGGAAGGCAGGTTGAAACCTGCTCTACACTGTTTCGTCAGGGCCGCCCGCCGCCTCGGCATATTCGCGCATATTCCTCTGTATCCTTATCGACTGCCGCTTTCGAATGCAAAAATTGATCGATAATCTGGTCGACTTCGTCCGGCAAATCATGATGCAAGTGATTCAGTCCATGTAGGGCTGCCCGCTGGCTTGATCTGTTTGGTTGGAGCAGGATCGACCTTTCCACTTCCAGTAATGTTCGGAGCATCTCAGGATCGTCAAAAACGCTATCATTTTGGTGGTTCACTTGCCAAACCAACACATATTCAAACCACATGAATGAGACCGAATCCAATTCAGGTCGCGACAATACGTCGCGAAACAAGACTTCCATCGACAGATAAAAGTACTATCGCAATTTGAGGTCAATTGTTCCGTCGGCCGGTAAACCAAACTCGGCGTAAGGGCCCGAAATGTAGCTGAATGCCTCGTACGTTTCGCGAGTAGTAAATGATTCGACTACTGCGGCCGCTTCGTTGAACAATCGAATCAGATGTTTCAGGACGGTGGTGCTGGACGATACGGTCGCTTTCCATGCACTATCACGGTGGTGCATCTCATTGTGCCGGAAGACATATTCGCAATAGGTCTCAAAATCGGCTGCCCCGAGGTCAATCGTGCGAGGGGCGGTGGGGCGTTCCATCTCTACTCCTGGGCCGCTAGGAAAATCCAAATGAGGTAGGGCAGATTTTAACCTGCCGTCTCTATACCCGCGGAAGAACGGCAGGTTAAATCCTGCCCTACGGGGATTGGAAAAACGATGTTCCGCTTTCTCTCGGTGTTGTCTAGATGTGCAACTCACACGGCCAAGTATCGCTCACGTGTACAAACCCCATCCGCTTCAGCGTCGGCCGGCTGGTCGGCAGGGCGTCGACGATCAGATATTTCGCGCCCATCGTGATCGCGTCGCGAGCGATGACGGCGTCGATCGACGTATCGATTGACGTGTCATTCTCGGGATCGATCGAGGTATCGACCGAGGCGTCGATTGATGTATCGTTTGACGCATCGATGGCGGCGTCACTAGAGGCGTCGGCGGTATCGGCGGTGAGGGCGGAGAAGATCACCGAGTGCTGCGTGCCGTCGGGCGAAGCCAGTCGCGTGACGTCGGGAAGAATTTCGAGCGTCTCCTGGCCGCGTCGCAGAGTCTTTCGCTCAACATCAAGCTGTCGAAGAGCGGCGGCGGTGTTCATGGGCAGATGCGTCCCGTCCGTTAACCCAGCCCGCCGGCGCCTACGCCCACTTCCAGAAAATCCTTGTCCGGCAGTTTCGGAAACGGCGCCGTCGGCAGCGTTTGGTACCAGAACGCGACCGAGGCGATGTCGTCCTGCAGCGGCAGGTATCGCTTGCCGGATTGCCAGCCTAGGGCCTGGATCGTGACGCGGAGATCGGACTCGAAGCGGATGGGGTCCATGATGTGCCAGCGGTACAGGCCGAAGCGGGTTTGGCTGGCGTACAGGCCGTCGGGGCGGATGACTTGCGGCAGGCCGGCGTAGGGGGTGGTGAATTCGCGGTACCCGCCGTTGGCTTTGCCGAGGTCGAAGTTGTAGCTGCCGCAGAAGTAGTCTTCCGTGCCCGTGCCGGCGATGGTGGGGAAGTCTTTGTCGCCGTCCATGAAGAATTTAATTTCGCCCTCGCCCCACCAGCCGGTGCTGTTGACGCCCCACGCCATGTAAGTGCCCACGTAGTGGCCGCGGCCGGTGACCCGGTCGAGGATCGTGTAGTCCTGCTTGTACGGCAGCGGATTCACCCGGCGGAACTGCGCGTGGAAGTACGCGCAATCGTCCGGCACGTTCGTGAGCGTGTAGTTGATCTGGTAGTAGAGCGTCATCGGCTCCACGTTGATGTTGGTAAGCGTGATCCGGCAGCGCTTGCGGAAGGGCATCTCCCAGTAGCAGTTGAACGCGCTGCCCGGGTTCACGCACACCGCCAGGCTGGAAACTTGCGCGTACTTCTGCCACCCGCAGGCGAAAAAATCACCGACGGGGCATTCCACGCTCGGCTGGGTTTGGTCGTCCCAGTAGATGCGGAGGATGGAAAATCGCCAGTGGCCGGTGGGGGTCATCCAAATTTGCTGAATTGCGCCGGGGCCGGCGATGTTAGCGATCTCTCGCTCTTCGCCGGCGGCGATGTTGATGCTCGGGGAGACTTTCCACCCTCGGCCCAAGTCCCGAGCGGGGGCGGCGCCGGTGCCTTCAGTCGCCATCGCGGCCTTGCCCTTTTCGCCTGTAAAATTTTCCGGGCTGATCGATCGCGTTTTAGCGCTCGACAGCCGGGAGAGATTCCCGAGATGTAAACCAAGGCCGTTAAACGAGTCAGGAGGTGTGTTCATGGGGATCGGCCAACGATATCGGATGGCGAGTGGGATTCAACCTCTGTACCTCGCGGGTGCAATCCGTAAACTACCGCGACGCTGCTGAGAATGAGCAGGCAGCGGGCAGTTGGCAGCAGGCAGTGAAGATAAATTCTTCTTCTGCCTACTACCTTCTGCCTACTGCCTACTCCTTACGATTCCCCATTGGAAGAAACGAAAAAATGCCCAGGCGTACCGACATCCACACCATCCTCATCATCGGCTCCGGCCCCATCGTCATCGGGCAGGGGTGCGAGTTCGATTACTCCGGCGTGCAGGCGTGCCGGGCCCTGAAAGAGGAGGGCTACCGCATCGTCCTGATCAACAGCAACCCGGCCACGATCATGACCGACCCGGAATTCGCCGACGCCACGTACATCGAGCCGATCACCCCTGAGGCGGTGGAAAAAATCATCCTGCGCGAAAAGGCCGGCGGCCACCCGATCGACGCCGTGCTCCCCACGCTCGGCGGGCAGACCGGCCTGAACGTGGCGATGGCGTGCTACGACAAAAAAATCTTCCAGGACCACGGCGTGGAAATGATCGGCGCCAAGCGCGACGCCATCCACCGCGGCGAAGACCGACAGGTGTTTAAAGACCTCATGATCAAGATCGGCCTGAACGTGCCGCGGTCGGGCGTCGTTCACAACATGGACGACGCGCGAAAAGTGCTGGCCGACATTGGATTGCCGCTGATCATCCGCCCCGCGTTCACGCTCGGCGGCACCGGCGGGGGCATCGCCTACAACATCGAAGAATTCGAAGACATCGTGATGCGCGGCATCGATGCGTCGCCGGTGAATGAGATTCTCATTGAAGAATCCGTCATCGGCTGGAAAGAATTCGAGATGGAGGTGGTGCGCGACAAGGCCGACAACGCCATCATCATCTGCAGTATCGAAAACATCGACGCGATGGGCGTGCACACCGGCGACAGCATCACCGTCGCACCGATTCAGACGCTGACGGATAAGGAATATCAGAAAATGCGCGACGCCAGCATCGCGGTGATCCGGGCGGTGGGCGTGGAGACGGGCGGGTCGAATATCCAGTTCGGCATCAACCCCGAAAACGGCGACATGGTCGTCATCGAAATGAACCCGCGCGTGTCGCGTTCGTCGGCGCTGGCGAGCAAGGCCACCGGCTACCCGATCGCGAAAATCGCCGCGAAATTAGCGGTCGGGTACACGCTGGACGAGCTACCGAACCCGATCACTAGCGACAAGGCCAAGGGGCTGCACACCAGCGCCTGTTTCGAGCCGACGATCGACTACGTCGTCATCAAAATCCCCCGCTGGACGTTCGAAAAATTCCCTGACGCGGATGAAACGCTGACGACGCAGATGAAGAGCGTAGGCGAAGCGATGGCGATCGGCAGAACCTTCAAGGAAGCCTTGCAGAAGGGCATCCGCAGCATGGAGGTCAAGCGTTTCGGCTTCGGGCTGGATAAATACGACAAGTGGCTCAACGCCCAGCAGCAAAAAAGTGGCACGGGCGGCCCGCCCGTGTCTTCGCCGGAAAAGAAAGACCATGGGCGAGCCGCCCATGCCACAGCCAGAGACGACAGCGACAAAACCACCCAAGGCGAATCCACCGACACCGAATGGCCCATCCCCACCGACAAGCTCCGGCGGAAGCTGGCCGTCCCTTCGCAGGGGCGACTGTATTACCTGCGGTACGCCCTCAAGATGGGGTGGACGCTCGAGCAGATTTATGAGCTGACGAAAATCGATAAATGGTTTTTGGCGCAGATGAAGGAGTTGGTGGACTTCGAGGATGAACTCTGTGGTCAGTGGCAGAACGCATACCTATTCGCGACCTGCAACAAAGCCGCTGATGCGGACGAATTCCATTCTGTATTCCGGAGGGCGAAAGAACTCGGCTACAGCGATATTCAAATAGCAAACGTGTGGCGCGGTACGATGTGGGATGCCCAATCTGTCAGAGCATGCAGAGATAAGCCGGTTTACAAGCTGGTCGATACTTGCGCGGCCGAGTTTGAAGCATCGACCCCGTACTATTACTCGACCTACGAAACTCCGTACCAACAGAACGGCAAGCCGGTCACCGAAGACGAAATCCGCCTCACCGACCGAGAAAAAGTCATCATCATCGGCGGCGGCCCGAACCGGATCGGCCAAGGGATCGAGTTCGACTACTGCTGCGTGCAGGCGGCCTTCGCGATGCGCGAGCTTGGCATCGAGTCGGTCATGATCAACTCCAACCCCGAAACCGTCAGCACCGATTACGACACCAGCGACCTGCTCTTCTTCGAACCCCTGACGCACGAAGACATCCTGAACATCTGCGAGCGCCTCAACGGCGGCCCGTTTAGCCGCGGCGGCCACGCCGCGGATTCCAAGAGCAAAAATCTCGTCAAAGGCGTGATCGTCCAGTTCGGCGGCCAAACCCCACTCAATCTCGCCAAAGGTTTGGAAGAGGCCGGCGTTCCGATCATCGGCACCAGCGTGAAAAACATCGATGCCGCCGGCGATCGCGAGCAGTTCCGCGATCTGCTCAAGCAGCTCGACCTGAAGCAGCCCGCCAACGGCATCGCCCGCAACATCGCCGAGGCCCGCCGCATCGCGAAAGAAGTCGGCTATCCCGTTCTCGTCCGCCCCAGCTTCGTACTCGGCGGGCGGGCGATGGAGATCGTCTCCGACGAAGAGCAACTCAACTACTACATGACGCACGCCGTCGAGGCGAGCACGATCGTCGATGCGCCGATCCTCGTCGATAAATTTCTCGACAACGCGGTGGAAGTCGACGTCGATTGCCTGGCGGATTTCGATCCGAGCGGGAAATCAGAAAAGGGCCAAGCCTTCGTCATCGGCGTCATGGAGCACATCGAAGAGGCCGGCATTCACTCCGGGGATTCCGCCTGCTCGCTGCCGCCGTACTCGCTCTCGAAGGAAATTGTTGGCCGGCTGAAAGAAGAGAGCAAGAAACTCGCCAAGGCCCTCCGCGTCAACGGGCTGATGAACGTGCAGTACGCGATCAAGGACAACGAGATTTACGTGATCGAGGTCAACCCGCGCGCCAGCCGCACCGTGCCGTTCGTGAGCAAGGCGCACGGCATCGCGTGGGCGAAAATCGCCGCGAAGGTGATGGCCGGGAAGACGCTGGCGGAGATGGGCATCACCGAACCCGCGCCGCCCAAGCATATCAGCGTGAAGGAAGTGGTTTTTCCGTTCGCGAAATTCCCCGGTGTGGACATCATTCTCGGCCCGGAGATGCGATCGACCGGCGAAGTGATGGGCATCGATCACACGTTCGAGCTCGCGTTCGCCAAGGCGCAGATCGCCGCGGGCACGGTATTGCCGACGAAGGGCACCGTCTTCATCAGCGTGCGCGAGAGCGACAAGCAGGCGATCGTGCCGGTCGCGCAGCTGCTGGCCAAGTGCGGGTTCGAGCTGCTCGCGACGGCCGGCACGTACGACGTGCTCAAGACCGCCGGCGTTAAGGCGCAGCGCGTGCAGAAGCTGTCGGAAGGTCGGCCGAACATTCAGGACTTCATCAAGAACGGGAAGGTGAACCTGATCATCAACACGCCGACGAAAAAAGGCCCGGCTACCGATGAAGGAAAAATCCGCGCGATGGCGGTGCTGAATAAAGTGCCGATCGTCACCACGCTCACCGCCGCCAGCGCCGTGGCACGCTCGATCCAGGCGATCCAGACGGCCGGCTGGGGCGTCAAGCCGCTGCAGGAGTACGTTCGATGAACGACGCCGCGCACGAAGTGGCATGGGCGGCCCGCCCATGGGTTTCAGCGCAAGCAAAGACACGGGCGGGCCGCCCGTGCCACGGAAGATCAAGCTGCGCCAGTTTGGAAGATTGGGTAGTGGGTCAGTTTGAATGGATCGCGTTTTTCTCCCTTGCCCGGTAATCCGGGAGAGGGCGGGGTGAGGGTTCTGTCGCAACGAGAACATCTGTCGCCGTCGCTACAGAACCTTCACCCTACCCTCTCCCGGCGTACCGGGAGAGGGACAATTCAGACTGACCCATTGCAGAAGATTGGGAAGGCTCGCCGGTTCGGTTGGTGTTTGCACAGGAGTAAGTCCAATGACAGACCTCGCCGGCGAGGGCCGACTTCTCACTCACTCGCGGCGAAATGCGTGGCTCACCGTTCTCGCGATTTGCGCTATCGCACTCGCCGTCAATCTCGCCACCGCCAGCCGCAGCCCGACGATCGGGACTGACGAAGTCATGTTCGTCGATCCCGGCGTGAACCTCGCCGCCGGCCATGGGTTTGTCTCCAGCGCGTGGGCGTTTCAACCGATCGATCAGCGGTTCACCGCCAACTCGCCGGTCTATCCGCTGCTGCTGGCGGGCTGGCTGAAAATCGTCTGGACGATTTCCGGCTCGCATTCGATCACGCCGCTCGCGACGCGCTCGCTCAACTACGTGCTGATGGCCGCCGTCGTGCTGATGCTTCACTCTACCGCGTGGCGGCGGAACTGGATTCGCTCGGCGGGCATGGCGGGCGTGCTGACGGCGCTGCTCTGGTGCGGGTACTCGATCTCCTTCAGCTACCGCAGCGGCCGATACGACATCATCGGCCTGTTCTGGTTCGCGGGAATGGCGCTGGCGTCAACTCTTCATCGGCCGACGTTTCGCCGAGTATCGATCGCACTTTTCGCGCTGCCGCTCGCGGCGACCGGCCTGCAGTGCCTGCCGTACGCGGGCTTGATCGGATTGGCCGTGCTGCTCATCGGCGGTTGGCGGTGGCTGCCGGAGGTGATCGCCGCGGGAATCGGCTCAGGCTTCGGCGCGATCGCCATGTTCGCCGATCTGCGCATGCACGGCCTGATGGAGCCGCTAACGAAATCCATCGCCGAACTCGGCCCCGGCGGATTTCACCTTCGCCAGAAGCTCTACCTGATGGTCGGCTCGCTGTACGCCGATTTGAGCTGCCTAGCGATCTGCATCGGCGCGATTGCGGCGCTCGCGCTGCTCGGCGGATCGAAGGCCGTGCGGAATTCGCGCCGGCTGCTGCTGATCACTGCGCTGCTGGGCGTCGGCCTGCCGGCGATGATGGCGCTGGTCGGCAAATACGTCGTCTACTACGGCTGGATGGGTTTCGTTCCGACGGCGATCGGCGCCGTGACAGCGGCGGGGCAGTTGAAGATCGACGGCGCGAGTAAGGCGTGCAAAGTCGCGGTCGGCCTGTTCATCGCCGCCGCGCTCGTGCCGCTGCCGGGCCGGATGGTCGTTACATCGCTGCAATGGCAGCAGCGCGATTACGCCGCCGTCGATCGCTTCATTGCCGCGCACGTGAATCCGGAGGATCGTGCGTGGTGCGCATTCGCCGCGTATTACCCAACAAAACGGATCGCGAAATTCACCGTCCTTCAACCCGCCACCGACATGCTGACCGCCCGCCAGCGCGACGAGATCACCGTGCTGGTGCTCGGCGTGAATGAGGCCGTCCTGCCGTCACTGTCGCCGGAAAATTGGACCGAAGTCGCCCGCCTGGAAGTAGAGGCCGACCACCGCCCGCCCGTTGCGCTGCCGTACGCGCTGCGAATCATGCGGCGGACGAATCCTCCGCCGTGAACGCGCTTTTCCCTCGCCCGGTACGCCGGGAGAGGGTAGGGTGAGGGCTCTGCTACGACACCCAATGAATTTGGGATTGTTGATACGGAACAGACGCGAAATCATTTCAATTCGAACGTTTTTCGAAGCGGGACACAGAACCCTTACCCTACCCTCTCCCGGGATACCGGGAGAGGAACAATGCAAACTCGCCGCCGCGCGTTACGGGACGTAACGCACGCGCGAATGTTTTCACAATTTTTATCTGTATCCGGACCTCTCGTTGCAGACCGCATTTCACGCAATCCTGCCCGTTGAGAACGATACGTTCGCCGTGGCCACTGCTTTTATCGGCCCTCGCCCTGCGGATTCCACCTAATCGGTAGCTCTTACCTTAAGTATCAATCGCTCCTCGCCGATGCATTAAAGGAATTGGCTCAACCGCTTTTGCGAGTCGAGCCGAAACGCAGAGGTAAACGTGATGTTGAATCATTCACAGGAGAAGAACATGTCAGCCGTTCGCCGAAATGCCCCGCGTGGGTTTACGCTCGTGGAAATTCTGATCGTCGTGATCATCCTCGGCATCCTGGCCGCGATCGTGATCCCGCAGTTCACCAACGCCAGCACCGAAGCGCGCCAGAGTAACGTGCTCACGCAGTTGCAGACCCTCCGCACTCAGATCGAATTTTACAAGCTGCAGCACGCCGACGCGGCCCCCAAGCTCATCACCACCGGCTGGACCGTCTTCACGCAGTACACCGATATCTCCGGCGCGGTGAGCGCGACGAAAGACTCGACGCACATTTACGGCCCGTACTACCAGACCGCCCCGGTCAATCCGCTCAGCGATTCCTCCGCCTGCGCCGCGGCCGCGGGCAACAGCGTGGGTTGGGTTTACAACGAGACCACCGGCGCGATCAGCGCCATGAACGGCAAGACGACGGCCGACGGCTTGTTCGTGGAACAGTAGTCGCCGCTCGCCGCTTCGACCGGCGGAACGAACTAATCCCAACGGTCGCGGTAACGCGGATGCAAGAGATCGACTCTTTCATCCGCGTTATTCCGATTTATGGGGTGATGTGAAAATCGAAGGAGCCTCGGGATGAATCGTTCACTTCAGCAAAATTCTGTCCGCTCGCAAGGCCGCAGGCGGCAGGCGTTCACGCTGATCGAAATCCTGATCGTGGTGATCATCATCGGCATCCTGGCAGCGATCGTCGTGCCGCAGATGTCCGGGGCGGCGCAGGACGCGCGGGAAACTTCGCTGCACGATCTCACGCAGTTGCTCCGCACGCAGTCGACGATTTATCGCTCCGAGCACCTGGATATTTCGCCCGGCTACCCGGCCGGTTCAACCACCGCTGATGCGACGACGTTCGTAAACCAGATGACGCTCTACTCCGACTCCGCCGGCCATACCAGCGCCACGGCGAGCTCGCAGTACAAGTTCGGCCCGTACCTGCCGAAGATGCCGATGAATCCGCTGACGAATTACAACACGCTGACGATCGTCGGCAGCGGTGCTTCGATTCCCGCGGCCGACAACACCTCCGGCTGGTACTACAAGGCCGACACGCTCGAATTCGCCCCCAACGCCACCGGCGCCGACGTGCGCGGCACGGCGTTTTCTTCGTATTGATTGGATATTCAATTGGCTCAACCGATGTTTCATCGCCGCCACGCAACTCGCGCCCGCACCGCCGGCTTTACGCTGGTGGAAGCGCTGATCGCCACGGTCATTCTGACCGTCGGCACGATGGGAATTGCGCAACTGCTGGGCGCGTCGTCGCAGCAGGCCGAGGCGATGCAGAGCAGCGCCGTTTCCTACGAGCTGGCCAGGCAGTTGATGGAAGAAATCGCCTCGCACCCGGTGACGGATTTCAGCGGCAACATAAGCCTCGGCCGCGAGGCGGGGGAAAACTTACGCAGCGATTTCGACCAGATCGACGACTACGACCGCTACACCGATACCAGCGCGTCGTTGACGATGATGGACGGCACGGCGATCAACCTCGGCAGCGGGCCGTTGTACACGCGATCGGTCGCGGTGGAGTACCGCCTCTCGCCGTCGGGCACGTCGACGAATGATTCCAGCGCGCCGTTCTGCGTGGTGACGGTGACGGTCAGCGCCCCCGGCGAGCCGCCGGCCACGCTCGTGCGGCTCTTCGCCCGAACCAGCGGGGGCACGTGATGCGTCGCCGCGGATTTACCCTCGTGGAATTGATCATCGGCATGGTGATTACGGCCATGGTGCTGTGCGCACTGTCGGTCGTCACCTTCGCGGTCAGTAACGGTTGGGAAAACGCGCAGGCGGCGGATTCGTCGTTCGTCACCGGCGGGCAGGTGCAGGCGCGAATCGCCCAGTGGTTCCGCCCGGCGACGGCCGTCGGCGCGGCGCAGCGCGGATCGCTCGGCAGCACCAATAGCCCGGCGGCGCTGTTCTTCTGGAAGTCCGACGTGGCCGATGTGAGCAATCCCACCGGCGACGACAAGATCGAATTCAACGAGATCGGCCTGCTCCGCTACGACGCGGCGAGCCGGCAGGTCCGCGTCTACGACGCCAGCGACTGGGCCAGCTGGTCCGCCGCCGCCCAGTCCACCGCCAACGCGCTGGCGGGCACGGCGTACATCAGCAGCACGCTCACGATGTCGGATTTTCTCGCGGCCTGTCCGAATTACCACGTCGTGATGCGCGACGTGAGCGGCATGGTGATCAACACGGTTACCACCGGCGATAAGCCGCTCGTCGAGTACGTCATCACAATGACCGATTCCAGGGGCGCTTCCAGCACGCACTACGGCACGGTGACGCTGCGGGCGGCGCAGAGCGCGAGCAATTAACGATGCGAAACGCAGCAAAAAATCCTCGCGGCGTGGCCATGGTGGTCGTGCTGGTGTTCGTCGCGCTGGCGACCATCCTGTCGTACGCGCTGCTGAGCAGTCAGAGCACGATGATGCAGGCCAGCGACAACAGCGC
Organism: Tepidisphaerales bacterium; assembly: GCA_038329865.1. Taxonomy (GTDB): domain Bacteria; phylum Planctomycetota; class Phycisphaerae; order Tepidisphaerales; family Tepidisphaeraceae; genus JANMES01. Next base: position 29,857 of record JBBQNK010000042.1, read on the forward strand.
CCGCTCTGCCCAGGCTGATGCGCTGGCGGAATCGGGCGTGCAGTTGGCCGCCTACTACCTGCAGAACCCGGCGGCGGCGCCGGTGCTGAATTCCAGCGGGTATTACCCCGGCCAGACCGGCGTTTCGCTCGGGTCGGCGGTCAACGGGACGGTCGATATCACCGTCACGCAGGTCAATACGTCCACCTACGACATCTCCAGCAAGGCGCACTACGCGGCGACGAGCGCCTCTTCGCTCAACCGATCGTTGGGAGCGCGAGCGAGCGTTCAATTCTCCGCCGCCCCGACCGATGCCATGGCCATCAACGGCGGGCTGACCATTCCTTCGACGATGACCATCAACGGCAACCTCCGCGCCAACGGCAACATCAAACTCAACGGCGGCAAGGTCACCGGGACGATCACCGCGCCGTCGGTCGTCAACCTGCTCGGCACGCTGATCGGCCTGGTCGATCAGATCGTCACCGACACCTCCAGTAACAAGGTCGTCGCCACCACCGTCAAGGATTACCGCACCTACACCTACAACGGCAAAACCTACAGCGCGCAGCTCCTGCCCGGCACGAGCGGGACGATCGGGCCGACCGCCAATAATCCGCTCGGCGTCTACTACGGCACGGGCGATGTCACCGTGAGCACCGCGCTCACCATCAACGGCACGCTGCTCGTTCCCGAAGGCAAGCTGATCATGAAATCCACCAAGCTCACGATCAACGCCTCGGTAAATATGCCCGCGCTGGTCGTCAATTCCGACATCGGCTTCAGCGGAACCAAACGCAGCCTGACGGTCAACGGCCTGGCGTGGATCGGCGGCGCGATCACCAAGTCGGGCACCACTTCAAACAACGACGCGACTTTCAACGGCGCCGTCCAGTTTTCCGGCGGCGGCGGGGGCGTGAGCACCAATTACAGCGGCACGGTCGTCGTCAACTACGACAAGAACAGGGCCGCCACCTCGAGCTTTGTTCCCGGACAAGCCGGCACCGTCGCCAGCGGCATCAAACTGACTTCCTTCAGCAACAAATAGGAGCTTCCATGAAAACCGAACGCACCCTCGCGATCATCATCGTCCTGCAAACCCTCACGCTGCTGAGCCAGTGGCTCGGCGTGCCCGCGACAACGCCCAGCCACGCCCAAGTGCCCGACGGCGGCGCCCAACGGGCGGCCACCATCGATGAACTCAAGTCCGTTAATACGAAGCTCGACAAGCTTATTACCGTTTTAACCGATGGAAACCTTCAGGTCCGCGCCATCCCACCCGATGAAAAGAAGTAAGCGCCCCCGCGGCGCCATCGGAGAACGGATGCCGAATCGACCGAATTTACGCGCCTTCACGCTGATCGAAATGCTCTGCGTGATCCTGATCCTCGCCATCGCGGCGGTGATCGTGATCCCGCAGATCAACTCGCGCGGCGACCTTAAAGCGGCCGCAGCGTCGCGGGCGATCATGGCGGACTTCGTCTACGCACAAACCCGCGCAATCGACAGGCAGACGACGGAATACATCACCTTCAACGCGGCCGCCCAAACGTACGCCCTTCAGGAAGGCACGCCGCCCGCGACGCTGACGAACCCCGTGACGCAAAGCCCGTACGTGCAGGTGTTCGGCGGCAGCGGGTTTACGGAAGTCACGCTCACTTCCGCGGCGTTCGACGGCAAGACGACGATCGCGTTCGACGAAATCGGCGCGCCGTACTCGTACGACAGCATTACCGGCCAGGCCGCGCTCGCCAGCGGGCAGATCAAGATCGCCAGCGACGGTTTCACGATGACGCTGAACGTTCAGCCATACACCGGAGAGATCACGGTCCAGACGCCGTAAGAACGAACCATGTTTCGACTGTTGCCCCAACAAGTTCTGCCCATCGGCCTGGATATCGGCGCTGACAGCGTGAAGATGCTGCAGGTCGAACCGGTCGGCAATCACGTGTCGGTGATCGCCTCCGGGCGCATGCCGATCCCGGAAGAAGCACGCGGCAACCCGGCCATGCACATCGCCGCCGCGACGGATCTGGTCCGGCAGATGCTGCAGACGCACCCGTTCGTCGGCAAGAAGATCGTCGCCTGCCTGCCGCGGGAGATTGTGCATATTAAAAACGTGCGCCTGCCGCTGATTCCCGCCGCCGAGCTTTCGGCCGCGGTGGAATTTGAGGCGCGGAACATCTTTCCGTTCGACGTCGAGCAGGCCACCATGCGTTACGTGCTGGCCGGCGAAGTGCGGCAGGGCACGGACGTGCGGCAGGAGGTCATCGCACTGGCGGCGCAGAACGAGCACGTCGATCAGTTCGTCGAGCAACTCCACCGCAGCGGCGGGGCGATCGAATCACTCGAGATCGAGCCGTTCGCGCTGCACCGCTGTTACGAACGCTACATCCGCCGTCGCGATGACGAGCAGGACGTGTTTGTGCTGGTCGACATCGGCCTGCGCCGCACGCAGGTGATCGTCTGCCGCGGGCGGGACATCAGCTTTTTCAAATCGATCGAGATCGGCGGCGGGCACTTCAACGCGGCGGTCAGCCGCAAGCTCGGGATCAGCATTCCCGAGGCGCGTGCGCTTCGCCGGCGGATGTGCACGACGGCTTCGCCGCAGGACCGGCGCGATTCGGTCACGCGGTCGGTGTTCGACGCCACTCGCGTGCAAATGGAAGACTTCTCGCGCGAACTGGCGATGTGCCTTCGATACTACCTCGTCACGTTCCGCGGCCATCGCCCGCGCGTGGTGCGGCTGGTCGGCGGTGAGGCGAACGATCCGCAGTTGCTCGCGGCGGTGCAGTCTACCGCAGGCATTCCGGTCGAAGTCGCAAGGCCGCTGCTCAGTGCCGATACCACGCGTATGCGTCCGGTCGATCGGCAGGGGAGCATGAGCGAGTGGGCGACGGCGTTCGGTCTGGCGTTGCGATCGACCAACAAAACATTCGGCCCACTCGACGGCAAGCCGCGCGAGGCGGTTTCGCCCAAGCCCGCGCCGGGCCAGCCGTCGATGGTCGAAGTCCTCGACCTCAATTCCGCCGTCCAGGCCGCCGCCAAGCTGCCGGAGATTCCGGCGCGGCGGGTTTCTGATCGCAACGCACCCGCATTCGCTGCGGCGGGGGAGGCCACCCGTGCGTGAAATGGAATTCCTTCCCGCGTGGTACGCCGTCGTCCGCCGGCGCCGGATTCTGGTGATCGCCCAAGCTTGGGCGACCGTCGGGCTGTTGCTGGCGCTGCTGATCTGGATGGGCATCGGCCGATTCCGCGTGCTGTCGTCGCGCCGGGAACTGGCGGACCTGACGGCGCAGATGCAGCGCACACAGCAGGATCTGAACGAACTCAATAACGCCAACCAACTCAAGCGCCGCTGGACCGAGCAGGGCGAAGTCCTTACGAAACTCGGCGTGTCGGTGGAATCGACACGCCTGATGGGCCTTCTCGCGCAGTCCACGCCGGAGTCCGTCGCGCTGATCGGGCTGAACCTGCAGACGGAAGAAAAGCCGAGCCAGGTGCGCACGGTCGCGGCGGCGCGGAATATCTCGGACAAGGAGCCGATGATCGACCGCAAGCTCCGCATCCGCGTGCAGGGCATTGCCCCGAGCGACGCGGAAGTCGCCGACCTGATGGCCAAGCTCGCGGCGATCTCGTTTCTGCAGGACGTGTCGATGAGCTATTCAAAAGATTCCGACCAGAGCGGCCGGATGGTGCGGGAGTTTGAAGTCACTTTCACCATGGACCTTAACGCGCCCACGGGCAACTGAACCATGCAAACACTGCAGAACCAGATCGGCCGATACCACACGCTGCAGGGATGCATGGCGGCGCTGGCGGTGTTGATGGTCATCAGCGCGTACCTCGTCGGCATTCGGCCGACGCAGAAGCAGCAGGCGGTTGTTGCGGCGTTGATCGACGCGAAGAAAGCGGAACTCACCCGCGGCCAGGCCCGCGCGCAGTTGCTGCCGGCCGTGAAGGCGGAGGTCGATCAGCTTAAGGATCGCCTCGAGCGGTTCGACAAGAAGCTCCCGAAGAAGCCCGATATGGACCAGTTCATGCGCGACATCACGCACGTGAGCGAGCAGGCTTCGCTGAAGAAAGTCACCGTGCAGCCGGGCACGCCCAAACGGAGCGACCTGTTTTCGGAAATGCCGATCTCGCTCAACTTCACCGGCGAGTTCCCTGCGGTGGTGACTTTTCTCCGGCAGACCGAAGAAATGCAGCGGCTGACGCGCGTGCGCAGCCTTTCGATCAAGACCAAGGACCCGTTGCAGGGCAGCGTTGAAGTGGAAGTCTCGATGAGCATCTACTTCGCCGACGAATGATCTGAAACGAAGCGAATTATGGCCGCCAAAGCAGTTCCAACCTGGCAGAGCAAGCTGAGCGCCACGCTCCGTCGCGACCCGAAGAAAACGGGCGTGCTGACGGTGCTGGCGGTCATCCTGATCGTGCTTTGCGGCCGCGGAATGATCGGCCAGAAGGCCAACACGCCTCCCGCGCCCGGCGGCGTGCTGCCGGAAGCGAAACCGGCGGAGGACGGCGACGGCTTTAAGGCGTCCGGTAAAAAGGACACTTCCGCCGCGATGCGGCAGTGGCTTTCGTCGACGCCGGCGAAAATCTCCCGCAACCTGTTCGCCGTGCAGCTCAATTACTACCCGCAGCCCAGCGGCAAGCTGATACGACCCTCAAATTCGGCAGAACTGGATAAGTTGAACACCCAGGACGCCGATGAACTCAGGGAGCGACAGGTGCGATTAGACGCCCTGAATCTCCAGGCCAAGCAGTTCAAGCTGCAAAGCACCTTGATGAGCGCCAAGCCGCGTGCGCTGATCAACGGCGAACTGCTGAAGGAAGGCGACCTCATCGCCGTCGACGCCACTGAAGCCTCGAGTAAGTTTCGCGTGATCAAGATCGAGCCGCGAAGGGTGATCATGGAATGCGACGGCGAAAAGCTCGATCTTTGGATGAAGTAGCGGCCAACCAGACGATTCGTGATTGACTTCGGAGTTCGCTCCATGCGCAGGATATACCGAAACCTCGGAATTCTTTTTGTCGCCGTGCTGGCCGTTTATTTTGGTCGGGCAGAGTTGGCGGATGGAAAGAGTCCGGCAAAGACTGCCAAAGATCCGGGCGGTACGGTCATCGCCGCCGCGCCGGCGCAGGACCCGTTCGCCAATGCCCCGCGTTCGGTGGTGGTTGCTTCCCCCATCGGCGACTCTGCTCCGACCACCGAACCATCCACACCGGCCGGCCACAGCGCTTCAGCGCCGGTGGTGAATCCTTCGAACATCGGCACGTTTGAAATTCACGTCAACGAGGCGAACCTGATCGAAGTGCTGCGGATGCTTTCGCTGCAGTCGCAGAAAAACATCATCGCCAGCAAAGACGTGCGCGGCACGATCACCGCCAACTTGTACGACGTGACCGTTCGCGAAGCGCTCGATGCGCTGCTGGCCACCAACGGCTACGCGTACCGCGAAAAAGGGAACTTCATCTATGTTTATAGCGCCAAGGAAATCGCGGACATGGACCGCGCCGCCCGCGTGACGCAGACACAGACGTTCCGCCTGTATTACACCCCGGCCGCCAACGCGGTCGCGATGGTTAAGCCGGTGCTGAGCACCGAGGCGCAAGTCGCGTTCACCACGCCCGCGTCGAGCGGGCTGGATACCGGCACGAAGGACATCGGCGGCAGCAATCACGCGACGGAAGACGTGCTCGTCGTCACCGATTACCCGGAAAACCTGGAACGCGTTAAAAAAATCCTGAAGGAAATCGACCGCCGCCCGCAGCAGATTTTGCTCGAGGCGACCATCCTGCGGGCCACGCTCAGCGAAGACAACGCGCTCGGCGTGGATTTCACACTGCTGGGCAACGTGGATTTCTCCACGCTCAACGCCGCCGGCACGACGAGCGTCGCGGCGCTCTCCGGCGCGATCACCAGCACCCCGGCCGCCAACGGCATTCTTGAAAACGGCTACGCCGCCGGTGGCACGGGATTCCGCAGTAACGTTCCGCCGGGCGGGCTGCAGATCGGGCTCGTTCACAACAACATTGGCGTGTTTCTTTCGGCGCTGGAATCGCTGACGGATACTACGGTCGTCGCGAATCCAAAAATCCTCGCGCTCAACAAGCAGAAGGGCGAAGTCATCGTCGGCCGCAAGGACGGCTACACGACTTCCACCACCACCGACACCAGCACCGTGCAGACGGTCGAATTCCTCGACACCGGCACGCGGCTGATCTTCCGCCCGTTCATCGGCGAAGACGGGTACATCCGCATGGAGATCCACCCCGAAGATTCCAGCGGCGGCCTGACCAGCGCGAACCTGCCGTTCAAGATCACCACCGAAACCACCAGCAACGTGATGGTGAAAGACGGCCACACGATCGTGATCGGCGGACTGTTCCGCGAATCATCGCAGACCAACCGCGCGCAGGTGCCGGGCCTGGGTAATCTGCCGGGCATTGGTTACCTGTTCCGCTCGCAGCGCGACCAGACGACGCGCGAAGAAATCATTATCCTGCTCACGCCGCACATTATTAAGGACGACGCAGCCTTCTCGGCCGTCTCCGACGCGGAATTGAAAGAGGCGGAGAAACTCCGCGTAGGCGTGCGGCGCGGCATGATGCCGTTCGGCCGCGAGCGGCTTGCCGAATCGTGCTACGACGCGGCCGTCAAGGAACTGAACAAGCCCAACGGTAATCAATGCACGGCGATGTGGTACCTCGACTCGGCCACCAACCTGAACCCGAAATTCGGCGAAGCGATCGATCTGAAAGAGCAGATCACCGGGAAAGTCGTCACGTCGGTCGACAACTGCAGCTTCCGCTCGTTCGTGAAGCGGCAGATCTTGAACGACCGCGCGCCCACGACTCAGCCGGCGGTCCAGCAGGCGCTGTTCGAGCCGATGACAGCACCGCCATCGACGCAGCCTGCCTGGACGGCGATCGCGCCGTCGCCCACCACGCGGCCGACGACGGTTACCGTCCTCCCCGATGCCCCCGCGCCGCCGGCGACGCAGCCGTCCGATAAATCGGCGCTGCCGCACGAGCCGTCGATCACCGATCTGCCGGTCGATGAACTCGAGAAGTAGGCTCTTTTCCTCTCCCGGTATTCCAGGAGAGGGCAGGGTGAGGGTTCTGCCGCGACACTCAAACGATCAGAGATTGCCAGGACGCACCGTCAGGGATTTCTTCAATTCAAATATCGATCACGGGAGGGCACAGAACCCTCACCCTACCCTCTCCCGGAGTGCCGGGAGAGGGACAGAGCCGACAAATCCCGATTAACCCGCCCCGCAATCGACCCGATGTAATCGATAGAACCGTTATGCGCGTTACCACTTACATCTTCTCCGTGCTCATTCTTCTCGTCGCCGCCGGCTGCGCGGATACGCCTAAAAAGACGCAGCGCCAAGAGGCCAAGCTGCAATGGAACGAGGCCCGCGCCTCGGTTCTCGTCAGCCTCGCGAAAGACCAGTACGCCAACGGCAATCTCGACAAGTGCAAGGAAACGCTCGACTCGGCCATGAAGATGGACCCGACGAATCCGCAGCTGCACATCCTGTCGGCGAAGCTGCACATCGATAAATCCGAACTGGAAGCGGCCGAGCAGTCGCTCGACCTCGCCCGCAAGCTCGATCCGAAAAACGCCGAGGCGGACTACCTCTCCGGCGTGATCTACCAGCGCTGGCAGCGCCCGGAAACGTCGCTGACGTTTTACACGTCGGCCTGCGATAAATCCCCGGCGGAACTGGCGTACCTGATGGCGCGGGCGGAGATGCTCGTGGTGCTCGATCATCCCGATCAGGCGCTGCAGTTGCTGCAAGCCAAGGTGGAGTATTTCGATCACAGCGGCACGATCCGCGACGCGGTCGGCCAGCTCCTGGCGCGGGCGGGGCGGTACGACGAAGCGATCGACATGCTCCGGCAGGCCACCATCCTCTCGGAATCCGACAATACCATTCGCGAGCACCTGGCGATGGTGCTTTTCCAGGCCAAGCAATACCGCGAAGCCGCCGACGCGTTCGGCAGGCTTCTGAAACTCGACGGCTACGCGCAGCGGTCGGATCTGCTCGCGGCGCTCGGTGAGTGCCAGATGCAGATCGGAAATTTCCGCGAAGCCCGGGCGAGCTTTGAGTCGGCCGTGCAGATTAATTCTTCGTCGCCGGCGCTTTGGCTGGGCTACGGCAAAGCCGCACTCCAGCTGGGCGATCTGCCGCGGGCGGAACTGGCGATGAAGAAGGCTTCATCGCTCGATCCGAAATCCGCCGACGCGGCGCTCATGCTCGGCTACATCCGAATGAAACAGAACCGCCTCCCTGAATCGATCGCCGCGTTCCGGCAGGCGTACGAGCTCGACCAGAAAGACACCGTCAGCCTCTGCATGGTCGGCTACGTGCTGGAAATGACCGGCCAGAATGATCAGGCGATCAAGTGCTACGCCCGTGCCCTGCAGATTAAGCCGAACGACGAGATGGCCAGCCAATTGATGGCGGCGCTCGGGCCGCAGGATTAATGGAGTTTCTTCGTGCGCCACGCCAGAAACGCTTATATCGCGATGCTCGTCCTGGTTGTCGTCGGGGCGATCAGCTTCGTACCCGGTGCGAGCGAAATGCTCGGGCGGTCGGAGTCGTCGCACGTCGGCACTTGGATGGGGGCGATCTTTCTCATGCTCTCCACGAGCGCGGGGCTGATGACGATCCTGTGGCTGCGTCGCGACGCCAAGCGCATGAGCGCGGAGATCGACGCGATGTCGCAGTCGGGCAAGTTCACGCCGCTCCGTGCCGGCACGAGCGATTGGGCCCGACTGTGCGGCGCGGTCAACGGCATGGTCGAAGCCGCCGACCAGCGCGTGCAGGACGCGGCCCTTCGCGTCAAATCTCTCGAGATCGAACTCAAAGTCGCCACCGCCGAGCGGCAGCACGCCGAGGCGATCATCTACAGCATTTCCGATGCGGTGCTCGTGACCGACCCGTTCGATGAAGTGGTGCTCGCCAACGAGTCAGCCGCCCGCACGTTCGACTTCGACCTCGCCAAGGCCGCCCGCTCGCCGATGGAGAAGGTGCTGAACGATCCGAAGATGATCGAACTGATCCGCGAGATGCGGCAATCCAACAGCAAGCAGGGCCGGCGGATTCTCGAGCACAAGGTGAAGTCGGATTCCGGTGAAAAGACGTTCAAGGTGACGCTCAGTAATGTGGCCGACCAGGGCGAGAATCCCGCCGGCGTCGTCGCGGTGCTGCACGACATGACCAAGGAAAAAGAAGTCGCCGAGATGAAGAACGACTTCGTCTCCAACGTCAGCCACGAGCTGCGCACGCCGCTGGCGAGCATCAAGGCGTACGTGGAAATGCTCATCGACGGCGAAGCGGAAGACAAAAAGACCGAGCGCGAGTTCTACGACATCATCCAGAGCGAGGCCAATCGCCTGGGCCGGTTGATCGACAATATTCTCAACATCAGCCGAATCGAATCCGGCCTGGTGAAGGTGAACAAGCAGCCGCAAAGCCTGGTGATGATCGTGAAGGAAGCGATCGACGTCATCGCCCCGCAGGCCAAGCTCAAGCAGATCAAAATGACCGAGCAGCTCGTGCCGGCGATTTATCAGACCATGGCCGACAAGGACATGCTGTACCAGGCGGTGCTGAATCTGCTGAGCAATGCGGTCAAATACACGCCGGAAAATGGGTCTATCACTGTTCAGACCGTTCTGGACGAGGCCAATCGCAAGGTCATCACAAGTATTTCTGACTCCGGGGTTGGGATTCCGCCTAAGGACCTGCCGTTTGTGTTCGATAAGTTCTATAGGGTCGAGGCTAATAATCGCATGGCCAAAGGCACCGGCCTCGGCCTTTCGCTGGTGAAGCACATCGTCGAGACCGTCCATCGCGGGCGAATCTTTGTCGAGAGCAACGTGGGCAAAGGCACTACGTTCGGCTTCGAGCTCGATCTGGTGGAGTAACGGCTGGAGTAACAAAGGGAGAAGAATGACTGCGAAGAAAATTTTAGTCGCCGATGACGAGTCGCACATCCTCAACGTGGTGTCGCTGAAGCTGCGCAACGCCGGCTTCACGGTGGTGACAGCCCGCGACGGGCAGGAAGCATTCGACCTGGCGCATGCTGAACATCCTGATCTGCTGATCACCGATTACCACATGCCGCAAATGTCCGGCATCGAGCTGTGCCAGAAGCTGAAGCAGGATGCGAGCACCGCGAGCATCCCGGCGATCATGCTGACGGCGCGGGGCTATCACCTCGAGCCGAAAGACACCGAGCAAAGCGGCATCCTGAAGATGCTGAGCAAACCGTTCAGCCCGCGGCAATTGCTGTCGACGGTCGAAGAAATTCTGGGCATTGCAGCGTAAGCCTCTCGTGTAGCCGGCGAGCTCGCTCGCCGGGGGAAAGGTCACGGCGTGCGAGCGCGG